>NZ_JACYUK010000001.1:0-784872 GCF_014841725.1 Pseudomonas sp. CFBP 8758
CGATGGTAGTGTGGGGTTTCCCCATGTGAGAGTAGGTCATCGTCAAGATTCAATTCCGAAACCCCTATCTGCGTGAGCAGGTAGGGGTTTTGTCTTTTCCGGCGTGGTATTCCACGCCTGGCTGTCGGGTAGCCCTCGACTTAACGGGGACGATACCCCATGGCATGGGCAATGCCATTCCAGTACTGCTCGGTAAGGGTCATGAAGTCGTAGAAGCCATCTGCCAACGCAGCAAATTCATCGTCGTTGCGGCATTCGAGTGTGGCTGCGTGAATGGCCTGGATCTTGTGGTCCTTTTCGGCATTACCGATATGGACGTAAAAGTACTCGCAGTGTTCGTGGAACTCGTCGTTTGAAGCGTAGAGGTGCTGGTAGTGCCGCACGCCTTCGTACAAACGCGTGAGCATGGAGAACGCCAACCACTCCTGTGCCAACAGGGTACCCAGGATGCGCTGGCAGCCTCGTTCAGCAGGGTGACGGGTATACAGGGTTTGCTGTTCTTCGATGAATTGACGAGTACTGGGCAGGATCAACTCATCACTCAGCTTGGTCACTGGCTTGTAGACAACGGCCACTCGGCTGAGTAGATCGGTTAGAAAGTTCTCCAGCAAATGGATGTGTGCTTTCTGAGGCTGGCCGTAGCCATACTCCGAGTACAAGTTCTTGGCGATTTCGACGCGTGCGCACAGGTTGTCGGTGTGCAGCAGCGACAACGCGATCATCGTCGGCGTTTGCGAAGTTCTTACCAGATAATTCTTGGCAAACAGGGCCAGTTCGTCGAAGGACAGGGGTGCTGCCATCCAGCGCTCATAGAATGCATTGTTCAGAGCCCCATGCTGATGCACGGAGGTCGCAAGTTTAGTGATCTCTTCATAATAACCTGACATGCGCAGCTCCTTATTTGTAACCTAGTGCTTCGAAGTTGCCGTTTGGTTTTTGGTATCAGCTTGGCATTGGCAGTAGAATCCACGGGCAAGGGGACTCGCACAACCAACAAAAAATGAATCAGTGATTCACTCGAGGTGTATATGGATATTTCGCAATTGCGCATGCTCACCGCTATCTACAAAGCGGGAAGCATCGTCAAAGCCGCCAAGTCCGTACACTGCGTACCATCGAATGTCACTGCGCGCATGAAGGCTTTGGAAGCCGAAGTTGGATGTTGCCTGTTGAATAGAGGCGACAAGGGCGTGGAACTAAGTGCTGCGGGTAAACACCTGCTTATGCATGCAGAGAAAGTACTGCAGGCCTTTGGCGAGGCACAGTCTTGTTTCAACGACAGTAAAACATTTGGCGGGACTTTGAAGATAGGGGGTATAGATTCCTTCGTCAGTACGCGGCTTGCGGGCATCGCTGCAGCATTCGAGCGGGACTATCCGCAGGTTATTCTGGAGATCGTTACCGATACCTGGCCAGAACTCGTAGAACACGTTCTGGACGGGAAGCTGGATGTAGCAGTGGTGGCGATGGACACGGTCAACCCGAGACTTGTCAGCCGCAGATTACCCGGTGATCGACCGGTGCTGGTTTATCCGCAGACGTGGTTGCAACACGGACCCTTGAATCTGAACAATAGAAAAGTCCTGGCGTGGCCTGAAGGTTGTCCGTTTCACGCTGTTGCGCAGGCTTGGTGCGAGGAGTCATTGCAAGGGGTGGAATGGGTGGTATGTGGAAGTTGGGGGGGCATTCTGACGTGCGTTGCGCAAGGCATAGGCATGGCGGTGGTTCCCAGGGGCGTCTACTGCAACCACCGCGCCCTCGAAGGACTGGCTGTCTGTGACGCACTCGAGTTCGACAGCGTGGACAACTTTCTGCTGACCCACAAGCGCACTGATGGGCATCCGGTCAGGGAAGGGTTCGTACAGATGCTGTGCGCATCCGTACATTCGAATTGAATGCACGGACGTCCCGCTGGGCTGCGATCGAGTTATTTACCCAAGGCAGCAGACGTGCCCACAGTCAGCTGGCGAAATCGACCGCTGCGGTTTCCTGCGCCTGGATGCGTACACCGAAGCTTTTGATGCTCGGCAGCGTGGCGGTATGGTGAGCGATGATCTGCGCCGCATCGGCATGCGCCTTGGACTGGGTGGTATGGGCGTCGCTCACCAATGTGATTTCGTAACCCAAGCCTGCGCCACGACGGACCGTCGTGTCCACGCAGAACTCGGTCGCATAGCCGCACACTACCAGGTGTGAAATATCGGCTTGCTGCAATAGCGGCTGAAGATCGGTCCTGAGGAAAGAGTCCGGCGTGGTCTTGTTGACGTAGTGATCGGTGTCGGCTGTCACAAGCCGATGGTCGACTTTCCAGCTGTCACTGCCGCGCACCAAAAACTCGCCATTGGTAAGTTCGTGCTGAACGAAGATCACCGGAACGTTTTCAGCTCTGGCACATGCCGTCAGTGTGTTGATGCGCGCTATCACTTCAGCGGCGAAGGCGGGAGCTGGGTCTGCCTGGAACAGGCCTTGTTGTACATCGATGACGATTAGCGCTTTCACGGATTTCAAGTCCTTTGAATGAGATGAGAAGCATCGAACCTGGCCCGGCCAATGCACTGGGACGGGTACGAGTCAGCCTAAGCGGTTGTACCTGATGGGTCCATATGCAAATCGTTGACTGTGAAAAACTTCATCCATGCGCAACTTGATCCAAACGGTGCTAGGAACTCCGTAGCTCGATTACCACTTCCCCCTTTGCGCGGCCGCTTTGAACATGGGCGAGGGCATCTGCAGTGGCCTCGAAGGGATAGACCTTCTCGACCACGGGCGTGATGACACCGGCTTCAATGAGTGAAGCTATCTCCCCGAGCTGACCTCCGTCCGCACGCATGAACACGAAATCATAGGACATGCCCCGCTGCCTCACCTGGCTGCGAATGCGCGAACTCAACACGCGCAGGACTTGCGTCAAGGTCCAGCCGAGTCCCTGCCTGGTAGCGAATTCCGCAGTCGGTGGGCCTGAGATCGAGATCAGTCGGCCGCCCCGCTTCAAGACCTCCACTGACTTGCCCAGTACGTCTGGACCCAAGCTATTGAGCACAATGTCGTAATCGTGCAACTGCTCGACGAAGTGCTGAGTCGTGTAGTCGATCACCTGGTCAGCGCCGAGGGCCTTCACCCACTCGACATTGGCCGTACTGGTGGAAGCGGCGACATAAGCACCCAGGTGTTTGGCGAGCTGTATCGCCACAGTGCCCACACCGCCGGATCCTGCGTGAATCAGAACCTTCTGGCCGGGTGTGAGTTTTGCGGTTTCAACCAGTACTTGCCAGGCAGTCAATGCCACCAGGGGCAGCGATGCCGCCTGGACCATGGTCAGGTTGACGGGTTTGTTGGCCACACAGGATTGATCAATGGCAATGCGTTCGGCGAACGTGCCAATACGCGCTTGATGGACCCGGGCGAACACATCGTCGCCCGGTTTGAAGCGGGTGACGTTCTTACCCACTTCGAGCACCGTGCCTGCCATATCATTGCCCAGTATCAGCGGCAGGGTGTAGGGCAGGATGAGCCTGAACTCGCCGTTGCGAATCTTGACGTCCAGCGCATTGACGCTCGCCGCGTGTACCTGCACCAGGACATCGTCGGCCGCCAAGGTGGGCTCTGGCATGTCAGCTATCCGGCCGATGACACGTTTGCCGTAACGATCAATGAGAAAGGCTTTCATGGGTTACTGCCCGACAGGGGCAGAAGCCAGGTAGCGCTCGGCTGGACTTGCCTGGCGTAGATCCGAAAGCAGAAGGCGACGGGCACCTTCCAACGCTTCCCAACGCTCGGCCACGTGCAGCGGTGGGATGGTCACAAGCTCGCGACGGTCGTAGCCCACCAAGGCGGCGTTTACCAGATCATCCACCTCCATGATTTCCGGCAAGGTTGCAATATCGATCCCGGAGTGCTGCCAGATCTCGGTGCGGGTGGTTGCGGGCAGTACGGCTTGCACGTAGACGCCCTTGGGGCCCAGTTCCGCCTGCAGGCCCTGGGACAGGAACAATACGAAGGCTTTGGTGGCGCCGTAGACGGTCATTTGCATTTCCGGGGCGAGCCCTACGACCGAGCCGACGTTGACGATACTTCCAGCGCCCGCTTGAATCAGGCGCGGAGCGATGGCTGCCGCCAAGCGGGTCACTGCGGTGACGTTCAGTGCCAGCAGGCTGTCGAGAGCAGTGACGCGCTGTTGCAAAAAGCCGCCTGACTGGCCTACGCCGGCATTGTTGATCAAGACCCCAATGCTGGCATCTTCGGTCAAGCGTCGTTCTACTTGCGCAAGGTCTTCAGCGCGGGTGAGGTCAGCCTGGATGACATCGACGTTCACGCCGCTTTCTTCGCGTAACTGTGCAGCCAGGACGTCCAGGCGTTCGCGATTGCGCGCTACCAGCACCAGCGCGTGGCCACGACTGGCGAAGCGTCGTGCGTAGGTAGCGCCGATGCCGCTGGAGGCGCCGGTGATCAGTACTGTAGGGAGATTGCTCATGGGGATGCATTCCTGGGAGAGACGCGGGGCAAGGATGGGCAGTGACGGTTTTATGATGATGATCGAAATCTAAACGGTCAAGCATTTTGATGTTGATCAACATCAATGTATGCTTGTCCCTGGTTCTATTTCACAGGCACCGGCATGAAAGTCTCCAAGGCACAGGCGCAGGCCAACCGTGCGCACATCGTTGAAACCGCCTCCACCTTGTTTCGCGAACGGGGTTACGACGGCGTGAGCGTGGCTGATCTGATGGCAGCCGCTGGCTTTACCCACGGTGGTTTCTACAAGCATTTTCGCTCCAAGGCAGACCTCATGAGCGAGGCGGCGGCGTGTGGTTTCGCACAGATGGAAGCCAGTACCGGTGAGGCGGAACGTGCAACGCTGATCGAGCGCTACCTGTCGCGCGAGCACCGCGACGCGCCCGGTGATGGCTGCACCCTTGCCGCATTGTCGGCCGATGCCGCACGGCAGCCCGAAGAGATCAAAGCGGTATTCGCGCAGGGAATGGAACGGCTGTTGGCCAACGCGACGCCCGTTGACCCCGATGCAGACAAGCTCACGCAGCAGAGCGCCCGGGCCGAACGAATCAACGCACTGGCGCATCTGGTCGGTGCATTGATGCTTTCCAGAGCCTGTCCGGATGACTCCGCGCTGGCTGACGAGATCCTGGAAACCTGCCGGGCACAGGCGTTGGCGCGGGTGGAGAGTTGAGGGGACTGTCTTAACTTTGCGTCTGATGTTCCGTATGGGGAACCTGCTGAGAGGCTCCGTGCTACGCGTATGCCCGATGGCAACCCGAATCTACTTACGTGAGTGTTCACCATGACTTACCCAAACCCCACCACACTGTTCGTAGGCTGGGACGTAGGCGGGTGGAATTGCGATCGAAACCCGGCGAGCCGTGATGCCTTGGTGGTGTTGGACGCCGAGCGCCGACTCGTGGGCAAGCCGTGGCGGGGTAATCTGCGGCGGACGATCAACCAAGCAAGTTCGACCGAGCAATTCGTTGATGGGCTGTTGAGATTGTGTGAAATAGATCCAGCACTTCACCAGGCGCCGCGCATGCTCATGGGCATCGACACTCCGCTCGGCTTCTCCAGGCCTTTCATAGACCTCATTACCCGTGGCATCGCTGTGCCCACCGTTGGCGAATCATCCAGCAATCCCTACCTGCACCGCCGCACCGAGCATTTCCTGTTCGAACGCGGGCTTTATCCGCTGTCGCCGATCAAGGACATGATCGGAAGCCAGGCGACCAAGGGCATGCATGTACTGGGGCGATTCGCGCCCATTCGTGAAGCCTGTGGCGTATGGACGGACGGGCAGATGCTGCGGGCGATCGAAGCCTATCCCTCGGCATGCAAACGCTCGGCGTGTATCGAGGCCTTGCGGGTGCCTTTCCATGTCGAGGAGGCGAGTGTGCCGCGAAGTTTCGTGCCGGGGTTCGAACATGTCGATGCACAGGATGCGCTGACCTGCGCGCTGTTGGCGTGGGCGTTCGAGCACAGGCCGCAGTGGCTGGCTCAACCGATGGCGGATATCGATCCGGTGGAGGGGTGGATATTCGTGCCGGAGGATGGGTTGCGGGCGTAGGCGGTACCGAATCAGGGGTACGGGTCCGTCCGATAACACCGGCAGGCATCTTTGCCTATCGGGCCAATAGGCTCTTCCAATTTAGCCACGCTGTTGGCTGCCGTTACCCTCAAGGTTTCTTCATAACATAAGAAGCGTGAGGGATTCACTATGAAAATCAGAACCTTATCAGGGTGCGCGGTCACGGCATTGGCCATCGGCATATTTTCGTCATCCGCTTTTGCGGACACCTTGACCCGCGACAACGGTGCCGCGGTTGGTGACAATCAGAATTCCCAGACGGCCGGACCCAACGGGCCGGCGCTGCTTCAAGACGTTCAGCTGTTGCAGAAACTGCAGCGCTTCGACCGCGAACGCATTCCGGAGCGCGTAGTGCATGCCCGTGGCACCGGCGTATATGGCGAGTTCGTCGCGTCCAGCAACATCAGTGAGTTGACCAAGGCCAAGGTGTTCACGCCAGGAACCCACACACCGGTGTTCGTGCGCTTCTCGTCGGTCGTCCACGGCAACCACTCGCCGGAAACGCTGCGCGACCCACGTGGTTTCGCGACCAAGTTCTATACGGCGGACGGCAACTGGGATCTGGTCGGCAATAACTTCCCGACCTTCTTCATTCGTGACGCGATCAAGTTTCCAGACATGGTGCACGCGTTCAAACCCGATCCGCGCACCAACCTCGACGACGACTCCCGTCGTTTCGATTTCTTCTCCCATGTGCCGGAAGCGACGCGTACCCTCACGCTGCTGTATTCCAATGAAGGCACGCCTGCGGGTTATCGCTTCATGGACGGCAATGGCGTGCACGCCTACAAGTTCGTCAACGACAAGGGCGAAGTGCACTACGTGAAGTTTCACTGGAAGAGCCTGCAAGGTCTGAAGAATCTGGACCCGGATCAGGTTGTGCAAACCCAGGGCAAAGACTACGCGCACATGACCCATGACTTGGTCAGCGCAATCAACAAGGGCGATTTCCCCAAGTGGGACTTGTACATCCAGGTGCTCAAGCCTGAAGACCTGGCCAAGTTTGCGTTCGACCCGCTGGACGCGACCAAGATCTGGCCAGACGTGCCGGAGCAGAAGATCGGGCAGATGGTGCTGAACAAGAACGTCGACAACTTCTTCCAGGAAACCGAGCAGGTTGCCATGGCACCGTCCAACGTGGTGCCGGGTATCGAACCGTCGGAAGACCGTCTGCTGCAAGGCCGTGTGTTCTCGTATGCCGATACCCAGATGTACCGCCTGGGCGCCAACGGCATGAGCCTGCCGATCAACCGTCCTCGCGTGGCCGTCAACAACGGTAACCAGGATGGCGCCTTGAACAGCGGCCATACCACCGGCGGGGTGAACTACGAGCCGAGCCGCCTTGCGCCGCGCCCAAGTGACGACAGTGCGCGTTATAGCCAAACGGCTTTGAGCGGTACTACCCAACAGGCGAAGATTCAGCGCGAGCAGAATTTCAAACAAGCGGGCGACTTGTACCGCTCCTATTCGCCCAAGGAGCAGCAGGACCTGATCAACAGCTTCGGCGGTTCCCTGGCTGACACTGATACCGAGAGCAAGAACATCATGCTGTCGT
This sequence comes from Pseudomonas sp. CFBP 8758, assembly GCF_014841725.1. Lineage (NCBI taxonomy): Bacteria > Pseudomonadati > Pseudomonadota > Gammaproteobacteria > Pseudomonadales > Pseudomonadaceae > Pseudomonas > Pseudomonas sp. CFBP 8758. Next base: position 7,644 of record NZ_JACYUK010000001.1, read on the forward strand.
ATCTGTACAAAGCCGATCCGGCCTATGGCACAGGCGTGACCAAAGTTGCCAAAGGCGACTTGGAGAAGGTCAAGCAGTTGGCCGCCAAGCTGCAGGACTGATGTATCGATCACCGACCGTGCAACAACGGTCGGTGATCTTCAGGAGCAAAACCTAATGCGCTATTTCATTCCCTGGATCTGCTCGGCGATGATGGTTGCAACGGTCGCCTTGGCCGATGACACACCGCCTGCCGATACCCGGCAGCAACTTCGAGCACTGTACTTTGAAGCCGCACGCACGGGCAGTACCGACCGTTTGGGCGCGTTCATCGACGCTCATTATGATCTGGACACCCGCGATGAAAGCGGCTACACCGCACTGATTCTGGCGGCCTATCACGGCCATAAAGATGCCGTGGAACAGTTGCTCGCAGCGGGCGCCAACCCGTGTAGCCAGGATAAGCGCGGGAACACTGCGCTGATGGGGGCGATCTTCAAAGGCGAAGTCAGCATCGCCCATCGGCTACTCGGCGCAGACTGTGCGCCGGATGAGCGTAATAACTCAGGGCAGACGGCGGCGATGTATGCGGCGCTGTTTCAGCGCAAGGATATTCTCGAGGCGCTGGCGGCGAAGGGCGCGGATTTGGATGCGCGGGATGATAGGGGGAATGATGCGCGATCGTTGGGGGAGGGGCGGTTTAGTTCGGCGCCTCTGCGTTGAGCTGTGGCGCTGGAGTAAGTTGGGTATGTCATTAGCCCAGCGGGGACTGTCAGATTTTTTGTGTGCGGGGCGTTAACGGCCTGCCGCCAGGCAGGCCGTGCTTTTACCAGGTCGGCCTGATAAATCGATCTCCGTACAGAATCGCGAATTGATTCATCGCACTCTTCCAATCATGGGCCGCTGAGCCCCAGTTTGCCGTGATGTTGCGTAGCCCAAGCCAGATCAGTTTCGTCGCCGCATCATCGGTCGGGAAGTGGCCGCGGGTCTTGATGATCTTGCGCAGCTGAGCGTTGATGCTCTCGATGGCGTTGGTCGTGTAGATCACTTTTCGGATCGCTGGCGGGAAAACAAAGAACGGAATCACTCGATCCCAAGCCCGACGCCAAGCCGCCACACTGTTGGATACTGCTTGCCCCATGGCCCGTTTTCAAACGCATCGAGGGCTTGCTCAGCCGCTTCGGCGGTGACCGCCTGATAGATCGGTTTGAGCGCCTTCGCCAGTTCGCGACGTTTATCCCAAGCCGCGTAATCAAGGCTGTTGCGGATCAGATGAACGATACAGGTCTGCAATGTCGTATCCGGGAACACGGCTCCAAGGGCTTCTGGCATGCCTTTGAGGCCATCGGTGACGGCAATTAGTACGTCTTCGACGCCGCGTGTCTTGAGGTCGTTAAAAACCTTCATCCAGAACTTCGCGCCTTCGGTATTTTCTATCCAGATGCCGAGGATATCGCGCGTTCCGTCGGGCAAAACGCCTAAGGCCAAGTAGATCGCCTTGTTGCGAACTAGCCCTTCTTCACGGATCTTGACCCGCAGGGCATCGAAGAAAATCACCGGATACATCGGCTCTAGAGGCCGCTGCTGCCATGCGCCGATCTCGGCCATGACCTCGTCGGTTACCGAGCTAATGAAGTCGGGCGAAACGTCCGTACCGTACTGCTCGGAGAGGAATGCACGGATTTCTCTGACCGTCATTCCACGGGCATACATGGCGATGATCTTGTCGTCAAAACCGGTATAACGGCGCTCGTGTTTGGGGATCAGGATGGGCGCGAAACTGCCGTCCCGGTCGCGCGGAATATCCAGTCGGATGGGGCCATCTCCGGTCAGAACCGTCTTGCCACTTTTGCCATTGCGCTGGTTGGTCTCATCCTCGGGGCGCTGCGCGCCCGGCGGATAGCCCAGGTGATGGCCGAGTTCGGCACCCAGAGCTCGCTCGATCAAAGCCTTCTTGAACGCCGCAGAGGCGTCCTCGATGGCTTCCGCGGTCATCATCCCTTCGCTGAACTGCTCAAGCAGTTCTTTTGGGATTTTCGGTAGCTTCCGTAACTCGGGTTTCTTTTTGGTTGGCATACATGCACCTCTTACTCATGTTATGCCCGAACACAAAATTTCTGACACCCCCGCCCAGCGTACTGCCTCTCAAGCAAACTCATGCACCACCTCAATCAATGCCCGCAGCCCACCCGGCACATGTCGATGCCCTGGGTAATACAAAAACAACCCCGGCACCCGTGGGCTCCAATCCTCCAGCACCTGCACCAGCTGCCCATCCCGCAGATACCGCCCCGCCGTATGCTCGGGCAAATACGCAATCCCCAGCCCGCGTGCTGCCGCGTCCGCCATGATCTCCAAACTATCCAACGTAAGATTGCCCGACACCTCCAGCGTCATCGGCTGCCCATGCTGCTCGAACTCCCAGCGATATGGCGTGCCGCTGGGCATGCGAATGCAGATGCACTGATGCTCGCGCAGATCATCCGGCGTGACCGGCGCTGTGTGCCGAGCCAGATAGCCCGGCGATGCCACGGTCATGAAACAGGTATCCGGCGCCAGCCGCACCGCAATCATGTCCTGCGGCACCGACTCGCCAAGGCGAATGCCGGCATCGAAACCCTCGGCGACGATATCGATCAGCCGGCCATCGGTCTTCAGATCGATCGCCATGTTCGGGTAACGCTCCAGAAACGCTGGCACCACGCGCTCCATCAGCACCCTGGCCGCCGGCGCGCTAGCACTGATGCGCAGCACACCACTGGGCGAATCACGGAACTCGTTGACCTCCTCCAGCGCCAGCGCGAAGCCGCGCATCAACGGCGTGAGACGCGCCACCAGCCGCTCACCCACCGCCGTAGGCGCGACACTGCGCGTAGTGCGGTTAAGCAGCCGTACGCCCAGATTCGCCTCCAGCGTGCGCATCATGTGGCTCAAGGTCGACGCCGACAGCCCCAACTCACTCGCCGCCTTGCGAAAGCTGCGATGGGACACGATCAGCGCCAAAGCGTTGAGCTCGGCCAGAGACGGCGACGGTTTATTCATGGGGATATTTCACCAGCGCATCCGAGATTCACCGGATAGTAACAGCAGTGCTCGAAGGCTAGGGTGGACGTTCTGATAGCCAACATGAGAGGACACGAACATGAGCATCACATGGCTGATAACCGGCAGTTCATCAGGCATAGGCCGCGCGCTCGTCGAGCAGTTGCTCGCACGCGGTGATCGAGTTGCGGCCACCTTGCGGCGCCCGGACGTACTGAGCGAGCTGCAAACCCAATACGGCGAACAACTGTGGCTGGGCGCACTGGACGTCAACGACCCCGCCGCCATTCGCGACGTAGTCCAGCAAGCGTTCAACGACCTCGGCCATATCGACGTAGTAGTCAGCAGCGCTGGCTACGCCCTGTTTGGCGCCGCCGAGGAAGTCAGCGACGAACAGATCGAACAGCAACTGCAAACCAACCTGATCGGCTCCATCCAACTGATACGCGCCTGCCTGCCACACCTACGGGAGCAGGGCGGTGGACGGATCCTGCAAGTGTCATCCGAGGGCGGACAGTTGGCGTATCCGAACTTCAGCCTGTACCACGCGAGCAAATGGGGCATCGAAGGCTTCGTCGAAGCCGTTGCCCAGGAAGTCGCGCCATTCGGTATCCAGTTCACTCTGGTCGAGCCAGGCCCGACCCGCACCAACTTCGGCGCTGCACTGGTCAGGCCATCGCCCATGGCAGTGTATGAGCAGACTCCAGCCGGGGACGTCCGCCGAGCGGTAGCCAGTGGTGCATTTGCGCTGAAAGGCGACCCCGAGAAAATGGCGCGCGAGATGATCCTCGTAGCCGCCTCAACCCCAGCGCCTAAACGCCTGTTGCTCGGCAGCGACGCCTACGACCGTGTTCACAGCGCCCTCACCGAAAGGCTAACCACCTTGGAACAACAACAAACTCAAGCTCGCAGCACCGAACTCGACAGCTGACACACGAGGCTGCATGACGCTGAGTGGTACGCATGAATATGTGCCCTTTCGAGACGATGCGGGCATGTCATGTCGCTATTTTTGCATTTCAACGACATGATCATGGCGCCATGTGAGGGTTTCGTCGCAGGGCAGAGTTGGATCTCATCACTCTCCAACACCACCGACAAATCCCGCATCCAACTCTCGCTTTGCCAGTGCAACACACTCAACCGTAACCCCGGCCGCTGCATCACACTCAAACTCGTCACCGAATCACTCACTGGCAGCACTCCATCACGAGTCACCGCGATCACCTCATGGCTGAGCCAGCGTCGGAGGCTGCGGTTGTCCGGTTTGCTGTATTCTCCGCTCGCTGGAGCGCGTCGGTACTCACCGATTCATCTCAAAGCGCTTGAACTCTTCCGGTGATATTGGTTTGAGAGCGTTTTCACCTAGGCTCAATACCACTGTCCCGACAGCAGGTCGATACAGCGCTATCCACTGGTCCGACACCATAACCACGTAGCCAGCGTCTTGAATTACATTGTCATGCACTAGCGCTTTGCAGTAACGAGTGACGTCGGTTTCGTTTTCGCACCCTACGTACACCTGATTCTTCAGTTTCAATTCTGCTCCCCACTCCCCCAGCTTTTTCGGCACGCTGAGTATAGGAAAGGCGATAATCGGTACGAGTACAACCAGGGTTGTGAGACAAAAACTTACCAGAGCGATCATGCAGCCAACCACAATCCAAGGCTTCTTCAGTCGCCTGTTAAGCGCCGCGCTGATCTTTCCTTTCCTGTCAAATGCCACAAGGGTTGCGACTTCTAGTCCAAACAGCAGAAGCGCCCAGAAAACAACACCTATGACACTGGGCCTACTAATGAACGGCCACCAGTTGCCTGAAATGTCCAGGAGCGCCTGATAGGCATAAACGAATAAGTATGATGTGTCTTGGTCAAGCAGCCCCTGCGGAATGCCATAGTGCTTTAACAGAGCTTGATGGTATGCAAGCCCAGTCATATATGGGGCGTAGTAGCCAACGAAGCTGAAAATAGGTATTAAAAGCACAGTCAGGCTTGTTTTGGAGATCAGCTGAAACGGTTTCTCGATTGACGAACTATTTGATTCCACTTCCATGCGCTATGTTTCCAATCCAATGCAATGAGGGCTGGGGCTGACCCGTTGCGCTTAGTCTGCCGGCCTTTACCGATACTGGCAATCTGGATACTGTGGAGCGAATTTTCCTACAAGGACGTTCCACAATGCCTGCGCTCAACCAGATTTTCTTCGGACCACCCGGCACCGGAAAAACCTATGCGACCATTGCGGCGGCTTTGGAAATCCTAGACCCCACGTTCCTCAAAGGCAACGCCACGAACCGTCAAGCTCTGAAGCAGCGCTTCGACGCTTTCGTTACTGCTGGCGACGTGCGCTTCGTCACCTTCCACCAAAGCTTCAGCTATGAGGATTTTGTGGAGGGTTTACGCGCGGATACCGATGAAAACGGCCACCTGCAGTACACCGTCGTTCCCGGCGTCCTCAAAAGTCTATGTCGCCAGATAGCGGCAGGCTACAGGGCATTCAAGGTCGGTGACCAATTCGGCAAATATCGTGTTAGCTACGCCTCCTCAGACGTCGTTGAGATAGAGAAACCGAACGGCAAAAAAGTTGAGTTCGGCATGAATGTTCTCAATGGTCTCGCTGGTCACGTCGTGGCGGGTGATATTGCGATTCAGGACATTCGCGACAAATCATGGGACTCAAAACTTGAAGGTTCAGTGTTCGACCCGTTCACAGTCAATGGGTACCAGAACCTGATACCTGCGATGGTCGAGCATATGATCGGACAAACCCCTCTGAGCCTTTTCGCGGCTGATAAGCATGCGGCTCAAGACGCGCCTACCGTGTTGATCATTGATGAAATCAATCGAGGAAATATCTCTCGAATCTTTGGTGAGCTCATCACGCTCATCGAGCCCTCCAAGCGTGCAGGCGCAGCAGAGGCACTAGAAGTCATCCTGCCGTATTCCAAAGAAAGATTCAGCGTCCCCGCCACCGTACACATCATCGGAACGATGAACACCGCCGACCGCTCGCTTGCCTCGATGGATATTGCTTTACGCCGCCGCTTCACCTTTATCGAAGTGCCGCCTAACCCTCAGTTACTAGAAGAAGTAGAAGTCGAAGGTATAGCTATTGATGAATTACTTAGCGTGATGAATGAGCGGATTGCGCTTTTGCTGGATCGTGATCATTGCCTGGGACACGCGTACTTTATGCCGCTCCAGCATGACCGGTCATTGGAGCGGCTAGAGAGTATCTTCAAGCAGCAGATACTCCCCCTGTTGCAGGAGTACTTCTTCGATGATTGGCAGCGGATTCAATGGGTCTTGAATGATCAACGCAAGGCGCCTGGAAATCATTTTCTCTTCCAGCCGACGCAGGACTTCAACGCGCTATTCGGTGATGGGGTGAATGCCGGTCAGAGCAAAGAACGTTGGGAGTTGAATCCTGCAGCGTTCAAGCGTGTGGATGCATACCTCGGCATTATTGACCACTCGCAGTCGTCTCACGCTCCGAACAAATACGATGCGAAACAGGTGCAATGGGGCGACGTGACGTTTAGCCAGTCCCAATCAGGTACCATCGTCGCAATGCGCAATGGCGAATCGATCACACCTGTGAAGCCTTTACTACGCGAGGCAGCAACTGAATGCGGTGTAGCTCTGGTCACCGCTACGGGAAATGAGTTCAATACCCGACGCCTCGGTCGTAAAGTCATACAAGCGTTAGTCGAGCAGCAAGCGTGACAACCACGATTACGGTGCGTGAGTACGCTCGGCTGACCACCAGTAGGATCGAACAACCGACCCTCGATACAGCGCAGGTTTCGCCGTCTGCATTTGACTGGCTGTGCGACCTCAATTCCAGATTTACCCAAGCTGGCGCAGCCATCGTGCAGGTGCAGGACCGCCGTTGGCTTAAGCTTGATAACTACGTTGGAGTTGTGGAAACCCCCTGCGGTACGCGGATCGAAATACTGCCCAAGCATTTCGAGGATGGCGACTGCATTGCAGATAGCCGTGCGCTGCTCCAATGTATGATTCAAAAGTCGCTAAATCTCCCCACTCGTAAAGTCGGCTTCACTGGGCTTCAGCGTTTCGATACGCCGTTGACCGAATGGTTGATGAGCCGATTCCTCGACGCTCTGGATCATCTGATCAAGCTAGGCTTGCGATTCGACTACCAGCGCTTAGAGGAAGAGCAGCGGTTTCTCAAGGGCCAACTTAACGCGTCCAGCCAAATGCGTCAGCCTGCGAGCCGACAACATCGATTTCAAATTCGGCATGATGTGTTCCTGCCTGATCGTCCTGAGAACCGTTTGCTCAGGACTGCGCTGGATGTCGTTTGTAAGACGACCCAGGAGCCGACTAACTGGCGGCTAGCGCATAAGCTGCGGACAATGCTCCTTGAACTTCCTAGAAGCCGTGATACGGGTAGAGATTTTGAGCAGTGGCGAGAGGATCGGCTGATGGCTCATTACCAACCGATCAAGCCTTGGTGCAAGTTAATCATTCAGCACCTGACGCCGGTGGCGGTGGCAGGGGATTGGCGTGGGTTGAGTTTGTTGTTCCCGATGGAACGATTGTTTGAGAGCTATGTGGCGGGGTGTTTGCGCGATTCGCTCGCTCCAGAATCAGCGCTGCGTACTCAAATTACCGGTAAGTATCTCTGTACGCAGGGGGAGAGAGGGCTGTTTCGGCTGAGGCCTGATTTGATAATTGAGCTTGCTGGGAAGCAATGGATTTTAGATGCGAAGTGGAAGCACTTAGACAGCGAGACGACTGGTAAAAACTATGGTTTGGTTCAGTCAGATCTCTATCAGATGTTTGCTTACGGTCATAAATATCTGGAGGCCGCTGGGGATTTGGTGTTGATCTATCCCAAGACCTCAATATTCCTGAAGGCATTGGAAGTCTTCGAGTACGGCCCTGGATTGGCGCTGTGGGTGGTACCTTTCGACCTGGAGAAAGGCCGGCTGGTTACCGCAGACGGTGCCCCGTTCGGCCAGCCGTCTCCGCTCCTAAGTCAGCCCAATGAAATGGAGGCCAGCGAGCAAAATGTCCCGGCTGACATGTGAATCATAAACACCATGCAGTGGTCCATCGTAAGCGCGATATGACGTTATCCCTCGATGAACTGAAGAGCATCTTGCGCGGCCGATGGGTCAAAACCCCCTGAATTCCCGGCACAAAAAAAGGCCGCCCAAAGGCGGCCTCTTCCTAGTAGTGCTAAGCGGGATCCACCATCAATCCCAGCTCAAAGCCCCACCTGTCTGATATTCAATAACCCGAGTCTCAAAGAAGTTCTTCTCCTTCTTCAAGTCCATGATCTCGCTCATCCAAGGGAATGGATTAGTAGTCCCTGGATACTCTTCCTTCAACCCAATCTGCGACAACCGACGGTTAGCGATGAACTTCAGATAGTCCTCCATCATCGCCGCGTTCATGCCCAGCACGCCGCGGGGCATGGTGTCGCGGGCGTATTCGATTTCCAGCTGGGTGCCTTGCAGAATCATCTGCGAAGCTTCTTCCTTGAGTTCGGCGTCCCACAGGTGTGGGTTCTCGATCTTGATCTGGTTGATCACGTCGATGCCGAAGTTCAGGTGCATGGATTCGTCGCGCAGGATGTATTGGAACTGCTCGGCGACGCCGGTCATCTTGTTGCGGCGGCCCATGGAGAGGATCTGGGTGAAGCCGCAGTAGAAGAAGATGCCTTCGAGTACGCAGTAGTAGCCGATCAGGTTGCGCAGCAGTTCTTTGTCGGTTTCGACGGTGCCGGTGTTGAATTCCGGGTCGGAGATGGCGCGGGTGTACTTGAGGCCCCAGGCGGCTTTTTTCGCGACCGATGGGATCTCGTGGTACATGTTGAAGATTTCGCCTTCGTCCATGCCCAGGGATTCGATGCAGTACTGGTAGGCGTGGGTGTGGATCGCTTCTTCGAAGGCCTGGCGCAGGATGTACTGGCGGCACTCCGGGTTGGTGATCAGGCGGTACACGGCCAGGGCCAGGTTGTTGGCGACCAGGGAGTCGGCGGTGCTGAAGAAGCCCAGGTTGCGCATGACGATGCGGCGTTCGTCGTCGGTCAGGCCTTCCGGGTTTTTCCAGAGGGCGATGTCGGCGTTCATGTTGACTTCTTGCGGCATCCAGTGGTTTGCGCAACCGTCCAGGTACTTCTGCCAGGCCCAGTCGTACTTGAAGGGTACGAGTTGGTTGAGGTCGGCGCGGCAGTTGATCATGCGCTTTTCGTCGACGGCGACGCGGGCGGCGGAGCCTTCGAGCTCGGCCAGGCCTTCGGCGATGTCGAGTTTGTTCAAGGCGGCCTTGGCGCGGGCTACGGCAGCGGAGTCGCTGGCGCTGGCGGCGCGGGCTTCTTGGGCGGCGGCGCCGCCGGCGCTGTCGAGCTTGTCCATCGCAGCTTCGCTGGCGTGGCCGGCGTTGGCGCCTTTGGCGGGTTCGGCTGCGTCTTCTTTGTCGAATTCGTCCCAGCTCAGCATGGGGGAGGCTCCTGCTCGAGGCCGCTGTGGGCGGCTGATGAATTTAGAAATGTGGTTTTGCCGATGGTGCGCTGCACAGCATCAGGCGACGGTTCTGGTGAGGGAGCGAACCCTCGGATCTTGTGGAATTTTGGGGTGTTTCAGGTATTGCATGGGCTTGACTGACAACGGCCGGCCTTGATGTGGGCTTTGGCAATGGCGGCACAGGTCGTCATGGTGCGTGTCCTTCGTGGGCCGAGAATTATACGGAGTTTTGCTTGGCACGTATCAGTTCAAGGGAAAAACTGTTGCTGTATTTACGTTGGTTGGCAGAGTCAGGAAGCTACTGGGCAGCGGCTTTGTAGGTAAGCACGAAAATCATTGGAAATCGCCTATGTAGTGTCCTCTGTGCTCAGGAGGCACACGATATAGCTTTTGGAGAATCCTGTGAAGGCAAAAAACGGATACAGTTTTGCCATGGATCCTAGCTAGTAGGTTTGGTGGCGCAGGGACGGGGGCTGCAGGAATGGGGCGGGGGCGAGGGACTGACGAATGGTGGGTTTGAGGTGAGCCAGTTGGGGTTGTTGGGTCCCGACGCGGCTTGCGCCGCTGCTACAGGACCCTGTGTCGACGCTATTTTTTCGCGGTAATCACCGCGCGCATCGGCGCCGGCAAGCCTTCGACCGTTTTGCTGTGGTCGTCGGGGTCGAGGAAGTCGCTCAGTGACTGGAACTTCATCCATTCGGTGCCGCGTTGTTCGGCCACGGTGGTGATGCTCACGTCCACGCATTTCACGTCGGTGAAGCCGGCGCGGCGCACCCACTTTTCCAAGGCTGGGACGGAAGGCAGGAACCAGACGTTGCGCATCTGCGCGTAGCGGTCTTCGGGGACCAGCACTTGGTGCTCGTCGCCGGGCACTACCAGTGTTTCCAGGACCAGTTCGCCGCCTTTGACCAGGCAATCCTTGAGCGCCAACAAGTGCTCGATCGGAGAACGGCGGTGGTAGAACACGCCCATGGAGAACACGGTGTCGAAGCCTTCCAGCCCGGCGGGCAGGTCTTCCAGGGCGAAGGGCAGGTGCCAGGCGGGGAGGTCGGGCAGGTAGCGTTGCACGGCCTGGAACTGGCAGAAGAACAGCCAGTTGGGGTCGACGCCGATGACGCTGTCGGCACCGGCGCCGAGCATGCGCCACTGGTAGTAGCCGTTGCCGCAGCCGACGTCGAGCACGCGTTTGCCGCGCAGGTCGAGGTGGGGGGCGACGCGGTCCCATTTCCAGTCCGAGCGCCATTCGGTGTCGACGTGGACGCCGAACAGGTCGAAGGGTCCTTTGCGCCACGGGGACAGACCCATCAGAGCGGCGCGCATCTGGTCGTAGGTGGCGGGGTTGTCTTCGCAGTCCAGACGCAAGCCGTTGACCAAGTCTATGTTGCAGGCGGTTACCGGGGGCAGGGCGTCGAGGGAGCTCTGCCAGCGCTGGAGGTCGCCGTGGCCTTTTTCCATCTTGGTGTCGAGCTGGGCTTGCAGGCCGTTGGCCCAGTTGGCCAGCGGGGTATTGGCCAGGCGGCGGACGAGCGGGGACAGGTCAATCATGGCAGGGCGATCATCGAGGCGAAGTTGAGGCATTGGAACCAGGGCACGACCTTGCTGAAGCCGGCGGCGAGCAGGCGGTCGCGGTTTTCTTCGAGGCTGTCGGGCTTCATGACGTTTTCAATGGCGCTGCGTTTCTGCGCTATTTCCAGGTCGCTGTAGCCGTTGGCGCGTTTGAAGGCGATGTGCAGGTCGGTGAGCAGGTCGTGTTGTTGGTCGTCTTCGAAGCGCAATTTTTCTGAAAGGATCAATGCGCCGCCGGGGACCAGGGCCTGATGGATGCGGGTGAGCAGTTCCAGGCGCTGGGCGGGGGGGATGAACTGCAGGGTGAAGTTGAGCGCGATGACCGACGCGGGCTTGAAGTCCAGGGCCAGGATGTCGCCCTCGATGACGTCGACCGGTAGCAGTTCCTGAAACATGGAGTTCTGCGCGTTGAGGTATTCGCGGCAGCGCTCGACCATCGCCTGGGAGTTGTCGATGGCGATCACCTGGCAGCCTTCGGCGCGCACGTGGCGGCGCAAGGCTTGGGTGACGGCGCCCAGGGAGCTGCCCAGGTCGTAGAGTGTGGTGTTGGGCTGGGCGAATTGCGCCGCGAGCACGCCGATGTTTTCGACGATGGTGGGGTAGCCGGGGACCGAGCGTTTGATCATGTCCGGGAACACGCGCACCACGTCTTCGTTGAAGGCGAAGTCGGGGACCTGGCTCAGGGGCTGGGCGAATAGGCGGTCGGGCTCTTTGCTCACGGGGCGATCCAGGCGGGTTGCGGGAAATCGGGGCGGCATTTTAGCGGATGTAGGGCGGGGGTGCATTTTTTGTGGGATGTGCGGTGTGGTAGTGGAACCGCGGTGCCCGTTTCGCGGCCGATGACCGCTCCTACGGGGGGATGACGATTCCTGTAGGAGCGGTCTGTGGCCGCGAAGGGACCCCGCGGTGTAGCAGTTGAACCGCGGTGCCCGTTTCGCGGCCGATGACCGCTCCTACGGGGGATGACGATTGCTGTAGGAGCGGTCTGTGGCCGCGAAGGGTTTGTGCGGTGTGTCAGGTGAACCGCGGTGCCCATTTCGCGGCCGATGACCGCTCCTACGGATTATTTTACGGTGATGTCGCAGCTGAAGGTTTGGGCTGGGGGGATTTCCGGGGCCCAAGGTTGCTGCAGCACGAGCATCAGATGACCCTTGCCTGGGGTGCGCGCCTGGAAGCGCCAGGTGGATTGCCCGGCAGCCCCGACCACGCCGGCCTCTTCGGGATGGCTGTAGACCTCTGGCCCGAGGCTGCGCAAAACGCTCGCGCCCGGATTCTGCACCAGCCAGCGGTAGCCGGTGCTGGGGTTGGTCGGCAATTGCAGGGTGACGGTCTGGTCGACGTTGAGGAAAACCGGGCATTGGCTCTGACTTTCCAGCACGACGCTGTGAAGCGGTTGCTGGGCGCAGGCTGTAAGCGCGGCAAGGCTGGCGGGAAGGATCAGGCGGACGACGGACATGGTGGCTCCGAACGGACGAGGATCTGGAAAGCATAACCCAGTTCGTCGAATGTGCAGGAGTGAGGCGTATGAACCGCGTTTGGGAAGATTGTGGTGAGTCTGGTGGGGCGGTGGTGGGGCCGGACGCGGCTCGCGCCGCTGCTACAGGGGATCGTGTCGTTTCGGGGCGTTGTAGCCACCGCCCGAGCCACGTCAGGGCGCAAGGGGTATGGCGGCTGAGGCCGTTGTAGCAGCGGCGCGAGCCACGTCAGCGCGCAACGGTGTGGCGGATGGGGCCGTCGTAGCAGCGGCGCGAGCCGCGTCAGCGCGCAACGGTGTGGCGGATGGGGCCGTCGTAGCAGCGGCGCGAGCCGCGTCAGGGCGCAAGGGGTGTGGCGGATCAGGCCGTTGTAGCAGCGGCGCGAGCCGCGTCAGGGCGCAAGGGGTGTGGCGGATGGGGGCCGTTGTAGCAGCGGCGCGAGCCGCGTCGGCGGTACATGAGGTGTGTCCGACCGGACGCGGTGCCCCCTGACGCAATGCCCCCCTGACGCGGCTTGCGCCGCCGCTACAGGGGGTGGATGGGTCAGAAGAGGATCTTGGCGACGTCGGCGAAACGTTTGGCGAAGTGCACGGTGATGCCCTGCTTGAGGTAATCCGGCAGCTCTTCGAAATTGCCACGGTTTGGCTCGGGCAGGATCAATTCCATGATCTTCTGCCGCCGTGCGGCGATGACTTTTTCGCGCACGCCACCGATCGGCAGCACGTGCCCGGTCAGGGTCAGTTCGCCGGTCATGGCCACGCCTTTCTTCGGTGCCTGATCGCGGGCCAGGGACAGCAGCGCGCTGGCCATGGTCACACCCGCGCTCGGGCCGTCCTTGGGCGTAGCGCCTTCGGGTACGTGCAGGTGCACGAAGGCCTCGTCGAAGAACTTGGAGTCCGCGCCGAACTGCGCCAGATTGGAGCTGACGTAGCTGTAGGCAATTTCCGCCGACTCCTTCATCACCTCGCCCAATTGCCCGGTCAGCTTGAAGCCACGGTTCAGTGTATGGATACGTGTCGCTTCGATCGGCAAGGTGGCGCCGCCCATGCTGGTCCAGGCCAGGCCGGTGATCACGCCCTTGCCCGACAGCACCTGCTCGCTGCGGAACACCGGCATCCCCAGGGAAGCTTCGAGGTCCTTGGGCACTAGTTTGATCGGTACATCAGGCTTGTCGATCAACTGCACCACCGCTTTGCGCACCAGTTTGCCCAGCTGTTTTTCCAGCTGGCGCACGCCGGCCTCGCGGGCATAGCCTTCGATCACCGTGCGCAGCGCACTGTCGCTGATGGTCAGGCGATTCTTGTCGACACCGGCCTTGGCCAGTTGCTTGGGCCACAGATGGCGCTTGGCGATGGCCATTTTCTCTTCGGTGATGTACCCGGACAGGCGGATCACTTCCATGCGGTCGAGCAGCGGGCCGGGGATGGAGTCCAAGGTGTTGGCGGTGCACACGAACAGCACCTTGGACAGGTCCAGACGCAGATCCAGATAATGATCGAGGAAGTCGACGTTCTGTTCCGGGTCCAACGTCTCCAGCAGCGCCGACGCCGGGTCGCCCTGGAAGCTCTGGCCCATCTTGTCGATCTCGTCGAGCATGATCACCGGGTTCATCACCTCGACGTCCTTGAGCGCCTGCACCAGCTTGCCCGGCTGGGCACCGATGTAAGTGCGGCGATGGCCCTTGATCTCGGCTTCGTCACGCATGCCGCCGACGCTGAAGCGATAGAACGGACGACCCAGGGATTCGGCGATGGACTTGCCGACGCTGGTCTTGCCCACGCCCGGCGGGCCCACCAGCAGCACGATGGAGCCACTGATCTCGCCTTTGTAGGCGCCCACCGCGAGAAATTCGATGATGCGTGTCTTGATGTCGTCGAGGCCGGCGTGGTGCTGGTCGAGCACCTTGCGCGCATGCTTCAGATCGAGCTTGTCCTTGCCGTACACACCCCACGGCAGGGCCGTGGCCCAGTCCAGATAGTTGCGCGTGACAGCGTATTCCGGCGAGCCGGTTTCCAGGATCGACAGCTTCTGCATTTCCTCGTCGATGCGCTTCTGCGCGGCGGGCGGCAAGGTCTTGTCCTGCAGACGCTGCTGGAACTGCTCGACGTCGGCGCTGCGATCGTCCTTGGTCAGGCCCAGCTCCTGCTGGATGACCTTGAGCTGTTCCTTGAGGAAGAACTCACGCTGGTGCTCGCCGATCTTCTTGTTCACTTCGGCGGAAATTTCTTTCTGCAGCCGTGCGACTTCGACTTCCTTGCGCAGCATCGGCAGGACTTTTTCCATGCGCCGCAGCATCGGCACGCAGTCGAGCACGCCCTGCAGCTCGTTGCCCGTGGCCGAGGTGAGCGCGGCGGCGAAGTCGGTCAGTGGGGACGGGTCGTTGGGGCTGAAACGGTTGAGGTAATTCTTCAGCTCTTCGCTGTACAGCGGATTGAGCGGCAGCAGCTCCTTGATGGCGTTGATCAGCGCCATGCCGTAGGCCTTCACCTCGTCGGTGGGCTCGATGGGCTGCTGCGGGTATTCGACTTCTACCAGATACGGCGGGCGATGGTGCTTGAGCCAGGTGCGGATACGCACGCGCGACAGCCCCTGCGCGACGAATTGCAGCTTGCCGTTTTCGCGGCTGGCGTGGTGGATCTTCACCAGCGTGCCGTACAGCGGCAGGCTGGAAGTGTCGAAATGGCGATGATCGTCGGGCGGGGTGTCCATGAAGAACAGCGCCAGCGAGTGGTGCTCGGTGTTGGAGACCAGGTCCAGGGTTTCCGCCCAGGGCTCTTCGTTGACGATGACCGGCAGCACCTGCGCGGGGAAGAACGGGCGGTTGTGGATCGGGATGACGTAGACCTTGTCCGGCAGGTTCTGCCCAGGCAGGGCCAGCTCGGTGCTGGAGTGGGTCGAGTGCTCGATGTGCTCGTTGTCCAGATCTTCGGACGGATTCTCGTTGGATTCCTGCTGGTCGCTCATGGGGCACCTGCGTCAATGACTATGCTGCTTAGATGGGGCAGGGTGCGACTGGTTTCAATGGTTGCACTGAAGCTTTGCGGCCGGCTGCCGATAAGGTTGTAACCGGGCTTGTGGCCCAAGTGGGCCGCGGCAGGCGACACTTTCATCCGTCAGGTAAATTTTCATGATCAGGTTTGGCGCCTTGCTCGGCAGTCTCGTCCTCAGTACGTGGGTCAGCGCGGCCTCCTTCGAGGCACGTATCACCCAGGCCGACGGCAAGCCTCTGGCCGACGCAGTGTTCAGCCTGTCCGGAGGGCCGGCGGCCGCCGGATCCAGGCAGGCCACGGCGATCATGGACCAGCGCGCGCAGAAGTACCTGCCGCACGTGCTGGCCGTTGCCACCGGTACCTCGGTTTCATTTCCCAACAGCGATAATATCCGCCATCAGGTGTATTCCTTTTCGCCCGCCAAGCGCTTCGAGCTGCGGCTCTATGAGGGCACGCCGAGCAAGCCGGAGCTGTTCGACAAGCCTGGTGTGGTAGTCCTGGGTTGCAATATTCACGACTGGATGCTTGGCTATATCTATGTCACCGATGATCCCTGGTTCGCCGTCAGCGACGAGCAAGGGCGCGTGCGTTTCGATCAATTACCCGCAGGCCGCTACCACGTGAGCCTGTGGCATCCGCGCAGCGTGGATGCGCAAGTACAGCCAGGAGGCGAGATCGACATGACGGCGACGGCCATGACGCAGAACTACACCCTGAAGGTCGAGGCAACAGCAGACGACGCTGCCCAGGAGCCGGCGACCGGCGCGTTCAGCGATGCATTCAAAAAGGCTGCCGGTGAAGCTGCGCAATAGTTTCCAGGCGCGCATCGCCTGCGTACTCATTCTGCTGCTGTCGGTGGTAGTGGGGGCCTTGACCGTGGCCGTGAAAGTGGCCACCAACGATGCCGTGCGCGCCCAGGCCCGCGAGCAGCTGCAAGTGGGCACGCGAGTGTTCGAGCGTCTGCTGGATGTGCGCGGTCGGCGCCTGCGCGACGGCGTGCAGTTGCTGGCTGCCGACTTCGGTTTCCGCGATGCGGTGTCCAGCGGCGACTCGCCGACCATCCGTTCGGCGCTGCAGAACCAGGGCGCGCGCATCGGCGCCACCGACATGTTCGTGTTGGGCATGGACGGTCGTGTCCTGGCCAGTACCGTGGACCAGGTCCCCACCGGCAGCGTGTTTCCCTATGACACGGCGCTGCGCGAAGCCCGCCGAACCAGCCAGTCGATGCTGTTCGTGCCGCTGCAGGGGCTGCCGCACTTGCTGGTGGAAGCGCCAGTGCTGGCACCGCTGCCGATCGCGCGGGTGGTGATGGGTTTCAGCATGGATGTGACCCTTGCCCAGGAATTGCACTCGCTGACCAACTTGCAGGTGTCCTTCCTGACTACCGAGGCCGGCAAGGTCGGCACGCTGGTGAGCACCCAGCCGACCGAATTATCCGCCAGCATCAGTCAATGGATGCAGGTCAATGAATCGGCGGCGCAGCACATTTCCCTTTCCGAACACAACGATCGCACGTACCTCAGCCAGCCCTTGCTGCTGGCCAGCAGCAGTGGCCCGGAGGGCGGAAAGGTCATGGCACTGCTGCAGAGCCCGCTGGATGAAGCGATGCGCGCGTTCGTCGCCCTGGATCGCAATATCTTCGGCATTGCCTTTGCCGCATTGCTGGCCTCCCTGGTGGGTGCCTTGCTGCTGGCGCGCAGTGTCTCGCTGCCGGTGCAGAGCCTGGCGCGGGCCGCTGGGCGCATCGGCCATGGCGACTACCAGACCGACGTGCCGCTGGACCGCACCGACGAACTGGGCGTGCTGGCCAAGGCCATCAGTCGCATGCAGGCCGGGATCGCCGAGCGCGAGCTGCAGCTGGCTCACAATGCCTTGCACGACGCGTTGACTGGCTTGCCCAACCGCACGCTGGCGATGGAGCGCCTGGGCAGCGCCATTGCCGCCGACCGACCGATCGCACTGCTGTACATCGGTATCGATAACCTGCGCGAACTCAGTGAAAGCGGTGGACCGACCTTCGTCGACAAACTGCTCCAGCAAGTCGCGCAAACCCTGCTGGAGCTGGTGCGACCCGGCGACACGGTGGCGCACCTGATCACCGACGAATTCCTCCTGCTGCTGGAAAACCTCGACAGCGACAGCGCCGTGGCGGTGGCCGACAAACTGCAACAGGTGCTGCTGCAACCCCACCGTTTCGGTGGCCACGACGTTGCCATCGACTGCCGGATCGGCATCGCGGCCTTTCCCTCCGATGGCCTGAGCGCCGAGGAGTTGCTGGCGCGTTCGGCAATCGCGATGAAAGACGCCGCCGACATGCCGGGTCGCCTGCAGGTGTATCAGCACGGTCGCGACCTTGCGCACCAGCGTCAGGTGCGGCTGATCCGCGACCTGCGTCGGGCCGCCGCGAACAACGAGTTGTCCCTGCACTACCAGCCCAAGCTGGACCTGCGCGACAAGCAGGTACGCCAGGCCGAAGCCTTGCTGCGTTGGCAGCATCCACAGTTGGGCAATGTCTCGCCCGGTGAATTCATCGAGCTGGCCGAGCGCACCGGCAGTATCCAGACGCTGACCCGGTGGGTGATCGAGGAAGGCATTCGACAGTTGAGCGAATGGAGCACGCGCGGCCTGGTC
This sequence comes from Pseudomonas sp. CFBP 8758, assembly GCF_014841725.1. Lineage (NCBI taxonomy): Bacteria > Pseudomonadati > Pseudomonadota > Gammaproteobacteria > Pseudomonadales > Pseudomonadaceae > Pseudomonas > Pseudomonas sp. CFBP 8758. The sequence continues at coordinate 25,824 of NZ_JACYUK010000001.1, forward strand.
GTGCAGTTGTCGCTGAACATCTCGGCGGATGACCTGCTGGGGTCCGACCTGCCTGAGCGGGTCGTGCGCCTGCTCGGCCTGCATCAGGTGCCGGCCGAGCAGTTGATTTTCGAGATCACCGAAAGCGCGATCATGCGCGAGCCCGAGAAGGCGCTGAAGGTGCTCAACAGCCTGCGCGACTGCGGTATCAGCTTGTCTGTCGACGACTTCGGCACCGGTTATTCGTCGCTGGCCCACCTCAAGCGCCTGCCGGTGCAGGAGCTCAAGATCGACCAGTCGTTCGTGCGCAACCTCGACGAAACCAGCGAGGATGCGGTGATCGTACGTTCCACCATCGAAATGAGCCACAACCTGGGCCTCAAAGTGGTGGCCGAGGGCGTCGAATACGAACACAGCCTGCGCTTGCTCGAACGCTGGAACTGCGACACCGCCCAGGGCTATCTGATCAGCCGGCCGCTGACCGCTGTCGCCTTCGAAGCCTGGATGCAGCAGTCCTCGCCCATTTCAATTGCTGTGGTTCACTGATGTCATGATGCGAAAAGCCATGTTGTTGTGCTCGCTGGCCTTGTGCTGGCAACCGTCGCTCCACGCCAACGAGGGCCGTTTGTTGGCCACCGGCGGTGCCAGCAGTATCGACGGCGCCGCCGGTGGGGGGATCACGCCCTGGGCCGTGCTTTCCGGCTATGGCGAGCAGGGCGAGTGGGGCGCCACGGCATTTGCCACCCGCGTGGACCTGCCGGACTACCGGCTCGACGTGGCAGGCATGGCCGCCAGCTACGACAATCGCATCGAATTCTCCTACGCCCGACAACGCTTCGACCTGGGGTCGCTGGTGCACAAGCTGGGACTGCCCGAAGACAGCCTCAGCCAGGACGTTTTCGGGGTGAAGGTGCGCCTGTTCGGTGACCTGATCTACGACCAACTGCCGCAGGTGGCGCTGGGCCTGGCTTACAAGCGGCAGAAGGATTTCCTCATTCCCAGCCTGGTCGGCGCCAAGCGTGACGAAGATGTCGAGGGTTACCTGACGGCCAGTCGCCTGTTCATGGGCGCAGCGTTTGGCTACAACCTGCTGGTCAATGGCGGAGTGCGCTACAGCCGCGCCAACGAACTGGGCCTGTTGGGCTTCGGCGGTGATTGCCGCGACAGCCGCAGCCTGCTCAAGGAGGGTTCGCTGGCCGTGCTGTTCAACCCGCGCTGGGCGTTGGGCGTGGAGTACCGAGAGAAGCCGGACAACCTGTCGTTCGCCGGCGAAAGCGACTGGGCGGATGTGTTCCTGGGGTATTTCCCCAACAAGCATCTGGCGATCGTGCTGGCCTACGCGAAACTGGGCGAGATCGCCACGCTGGACAACCAGAACGGCACCTACCTGTCCGTGCAAGGGAGTTTTTGACATGCGCATGTGTGTGCTGGGCATGGCCCTGCTGTTGGGTGCCTGCACGGGTCACCAGCAGCCGGCCAAGGACGACAGCCTGTACCAGGCGCTGGGTGGCAAACCGGGGATCAGCCGGATCGTGGAGGGGATGTTGCTGAACGTGGCTCGGGATGAGCGGATCGTGGCGCACTTTCGCAACGTCAACATCGAGTTGCTGCGTGTGCAGTTGATCGACAAGTTCTGTGTCGAGGCGGGCGGGCCGTGCGAGTACACCGGGGATGACATGGTCGAAGCGCACAAGGGCCAGCAGATCAGCCGCAGCGAGTTCAACGCGCTGGTGGAGGATCTGATCAAGGCCATGGAAGCCCAGGGTGTTCCGGTGCCGGCGCAGAATCGGCTGCTGGCCCGGTTGGCGGCGCAGCGGGGAGAGGTGATCGAGAAGTAGCGGGGTGAATGGTCGTCACTGACACACTCAAAAAAACGGCTCCCGAGGGAGCCGTTTTTCATTACATCGACATCACTTGTTTTCAGGCAGTGCAAACGCCATCACGTAGTCACCCTGCTTGGTACCCAGCGAGCCATGCCCGCCAGCGACCACCAGTACATACTGACGGCCATCCTTGCCGGTGTAGGTCATCGGCGTGGTCTGTGCGCCTGCAGGCAGGCGACCTTCCCACAGCTGCTTGCCGTTGCGGATATCGTAGGCACGCAGGTACTGGTCAAGCGTACCGCTGAGGAACGACACGCCGCTGGCCGTGGTGAAAGCGCCACCCAGGCTCGGCACGCCCATGCTCAACGGGATTGGCACAGGCGAGCTGTCGCGCACGGTACCGTTCTTGTGTTTCCAGATGGTCTGGTGAGTGGTCAAGTCGACCGCAGCCACGTAGCCCCAGGCAGGCGCCTGGCAAGGCAGGCCCATCGGCGACAGCAGCGCCTCCAGGATTACCCCGTACGGCGCGCCCTTGTTGGGCTGCACACCCTCGGTTTCGCTCTTGCGACCAGGGCCGCCGGCCACTTCTGCAGCAGGTACCAGCTTGGAGCGGAAAGCCATGTAGCTTGGGTTGACGAACGCCACCTGACGCACCGGGTCGACCGACAGGCCACCCCAGTCAAACACGCCGAAGTTGCCTGGGTACACCAAGGTGCCCTGCAGCGAAGGTGGCGTGAACGGACCTTCATAGCGCAGCGACTTGAAGTCGATCCGGCACAGCATCTGGTCGAATGGCGTCACACCCCACATGTCGCTCTCTTGCATGACCGGTGGCATGAAGTTGAGGTCGGATTTTGGTTGAGTGGGCGAGGTGTGGTCGCCTTCCACCGCGCCCTGGGGCACCGGCACTTCGTGGATCGGCACGATCGGCTCGCCGGTCAAGCGGTTCAGCACGTAGATGCTGCCCTGCTTGGTCGAGGCCAGCACGGCCGGCTTAACGCCATCGGCGGTCTTGAGGTCCATCAGGGTAGGCTGGCCGCCTACGTCCATGTCCCACAGGTCGTGATGGGTGAACTGGTAGGTCCACTTCACATGGCCGGTGTCGATGTCCAGCGCGGTCAGGCCAGCGCTGTACTTCTCCGACTCGGGAGTGCGGTTGCCGCCCCACTGGTCGGGCATCTGGTTGCCCATGGGCAGGTACAGCATGCCGTTCTTTTCATCGACGCTGAACATGGACCACATGTTCGGCGAGTTGCGGGTATAGGTCTGGCCCGCAGCGATCGGCGTAGTGTCGTCGGGGTTGCCGCTGTCCCAGTTCCATACCAGGTGACCGTCGTGCACGTCATAGGCGCGGATCACGCCCGAAGGCTCGTCCACCGAAACGTTGTCGGTCACGTGGCCGCCGATCACGACCAGGTTCTTGGTCACGGCCGGTGGCGAAGTGGAGTAGTAACCACCCGCAGCGAACTCGCCGATGTTGGCGCGCAGGTCGATCTGGCCCTTGTCGCCGAAGTCTTCGCACATCTTGCCAGTGTCGGCATTCAGAGCGATCAGACGGGTGTCGGCAGTCGGCACGAAGATGCGCTTCGGGCAGGCAGTCGGCGCAGCCACAGGTGCGGTGGCGTCGGTGGCCGGGCTGGCGGCGGCGTAGGCAGCGTCATCGTGATACGACACGCCACGGCAGGTCATGTGGGCCCAGCCCTTGAAGTTCGGCGCGTTCTGCGTGCTGATCTTCGGGTCGAAACGCCAGATTTCCTTGCCGGTGTCCGGGTCCAGGGCGATGACCTGGCTGTGTGGCGTGCATACGTAGAGCATGCCGTTGACCTTGAGCGGGGTGTTCTCCGCAGTAGTCTCGCCCGGATCGTTCGGGCCAGGGATGTCGCCGGTGCGGTAGGTCCAGGCCGGGGTCAGCTTGCTGACGTTTTCCGGGGTGATCTGCGCCAGTGGCGAGTAGCGATCGCCGTGGGCACTGCGACCGTAGGAGTTCCAGTCACCGTCGGGCATCGCCGGTGCGGTGTTGGGCATGTTGGCGGTTTCGCGGTCCAGCTCGCCTTTGATTTCACCAGGGTTGGTGAACTGGCTGGCCAGTGCGCAGAGGCCCGCCAGAACCACGGCGATGCTCAGCGCAGCCGTGGCCTTGGGTGCAGGCTGGCGCAGCAGTGGCTTGCGGAACCAGGGCAGCAGCAGGACCACGCCCAAGGCAAACCAGAGGGCCAGGCGCGGCACCAGTTGCCACCAGTCCAGACCCACTTCGTACAACGACCAGACGGTGCTGGCGAACAATACCGCTGCATACAGGCCGATGGCCGAGCGACGACCCTGCAGCAGCAGCACGCCGGTGAAGCCTACGCCGATACCGGCGATCAAGTAGTACAGCGAGCCACCCAGGGTGGCCAGTTTGATACCGCCGGCCAGCAAGGCCAGACCCATCAGCAGCATCACGATACCCAGAAGTTTGGGCAGCAGGCGCGACCGACGCAAAGCACCGTCAGTGCTCATAGTGAGTTTTCTCCGTCATGTTCAAATGGTTCAGCAGAGTTCAAGTTTTTCTGAGCTCGTGTGTGTAAGGGTATTTCAGCGCCGTTTAGTTTCAGAACGATGCTTGAATCTTCAAGCCGCCAATCAATGCGTCGTCGATGTGGCTGACGCCGCCCGGGTGGCGGATGTACTGCAGGTTCGGTCGCAGCACCAGCCAGTTGGCCATGTGAACCCCATAATAGAGCTCGGCGCTGTACTCGGTGTCCTGGATCGGCAGGTACGCGGCATCGTTGTAATCGCTGAGCGCGAGGGTACGGTTGTGCCACTCGGCGTTCTTGCGATACGCCGGGTTGACGTGGACCCTGGCCACGGCGAAACCGATGTCGTCGCGCGCACGCGCATCGAACAGACCCTTGTAGACGACGCCGGCCTGAACGTAGTTGTCGATGGCGTTGGTTTTCTTGTCATGCAAGGTGGCGTTGGCGAACACGCTCAGGCCCCGCGAGTTGTCGCTGGCGACACGGGTCAGCTGTTGCTGGGCACCCAGCCAGAAACCGTGGCGGCTGGAAGCACTGCGGTAGTCCTGGCCGGTGATGGCAGCAGGCTGACCGCTGCGGTCCTTGTAGACGTCGTCGGCGTCTGCGGTGCTGTAGTAGTAGCCGGCACGGTACTCGCCCGGCAGCCCGCCGAACGTCGGCTTCCAGAGCAGCTCGACCGGCAGCATGGCGCCTTCGGTACCGCTGCCGCTGAGCTTGAAGCCGTTGTCGTTCTCCAGGTTCGAGGGGTTCTGCTCGAAAATGCCGACCTGGGCATACAACTGCGGCGTGATGTTGTACTTGATGCGCAACGCCCACTGGCTCACCGGCCAGTTGTACCAGACGCTGCCGACCCAGTTGCCCACCTGTGAGCCACAGAACGCCAGGTTCTGGAAGTCGCACGGGAAGCTGTTGAATTCTTCGCCTTCACCGAAGCGACCGGCCTTGATGTCCAGGCGCTGGTCGAAGAACTTCTGCTGGTACCACAGCTGGGTGATCCGCGTGATGTTGCCGCGACCCCAGACTTCCTGCGCCGATGTAAAACCGCCGACACGCGGATCGTTGATCCGGTCGTTGCTGATGTTGTCGCCGTTACGGTCGGTCAGGGTGAGCTGGAACTCGGCGTCGTGCCAACCGAGGATCTTCTCCAGGTCCATGTGCACACCCAATGCAAACTGGTCGCTGTAGCGCGTGGCATGGTCGTGGTTGTAACCGCCGTGCAGGTTGCTGCCGACTTCGCCGGTGTAGTCGAGCTTGAAATCGTAACCCTTGGCGGAAAGATCGCCGCGGGTGCCGTTCCAGTCGCCGAACATGAACGGAGACTGCGAATCGAAAGCGGGCAGGGCAACAGCGCTTTGGCTGGTGCCCATGGCACTCAGCGCAAGTAGCGCGGTGAACGGCAAAAACGCCATGGGGCGTGAGGGGGCAGTAAGAGGCATTGGCAGAGAGTTCTTCTGGTGGGTCCGAAGCTGTTCGAGAGGCGCTTCGTTATTTTTCAAAAGTGAAACGTTTCAGTTTGTTGCGGCGAAAGGATATAGCTCGAGGCCATGCTTTTAAAGCCGGGTTTGAAAGAGGGTCAGTTGCTGAAACTGCAACAGTGCGGCGGCTTGCCGCAGGCGGCGCGCACACACGGCGCGGTCCGGCGCCTGCCCCAATGGGCATTGCGGCCGATGGTGGGCGCCCAATAAAAGCTTTGCGCCGCCGTGCCCGTTGGTTAAGGTGCGCACCTTCTGCCCCGCCGTTTCTGGAGCCTGGCATGCATGAGCCTACACACAACCCCCTGCACGGCGTAACGCTGGAGCAGATCCTTATTGCGCTCGTGGCGCATTACCAATGGGAAGGGCTGGCGCAGCGGATCGACATCCGCTGCTTCAAGAGTGACCCGAGCATCAAGTCGAGCCTGACCTTCCTGCGCAAGACGCCCTGGGCGCGGGAAAAAGTCGAACGGCTCTATGTGCAACTGCAGCGCGGCAAGCGTTGATCCCCGGTGAACGCCGGTTGGTTGCGCTGGCGGCGGCCGCCACCTGGTTTGCTCTGGCCCTGCAGCTGTACCTGGTGCTGTGGTCGCGCTGGCAGATCGAAGCGAGCCTGCTGGGTGGGCTGGTGCATTTCTTCAGCTTTTTCACCATTCTCACCAATACGGCAGTGGCTGGCGTGTTGACTGCTCACGTGTCGACGTGCGATTCGAAGTGGCGGCGTATCTGCCTGCGGCCCGCGGTGAGCAGTGGGGTCATGGTCAGTATCGTTGTGGTCGGCGTGGCCTACAGCCTGTTGCTGCGCAACCTGTGGCAGCCCCAGGGTTGGCAATGGCTGGCCAACGAGTTGCTGCACGATGTGCTGCCGATCGCTTTCGTGCTGTATTGGGCACTCTGCGTGCCCAAAGGTACGTTGCGCCTGTGGCACGTACTGGCGTGGGCGATCTATCCACTGGTGTATTTCGCCTACCTGTTGCTGCGTGGACAGAGCATCGGCGTCTACCCGTATCCGTTCCTGGACGTTTCGAAGCTGGGCATGGGGCAGGTCTGGTTGAATGCACTGGGCGTATTGATGGCCTTCCTTGGCTGCTCGGTGCTGGTGTTGGCCGTAGACCGCTGGTGGGGGCGTCGGGGCGCGCGCTAGGCGACCCCGTGCACCGACCAGGCGCCAGCATCACTCGCCGTCGTCCCCTTCGAGCCGCCAGTAGCCGGCGGCCTTGATCTGCTCTTCGCTCAGCCCATGCTGGTCGAGCAACACGCGCCGCAACTTGCGCGAGAGCCCCGCCTCGGTCGCGATCCAGCCATAGACCACGCCTTCGGGCAGGCGCAGGTCGCTGACCGTCTGCAGCAGGTCGCCCTGGTGCCGGTCGACCCAGATCACCTCGAATGCCGCAGCGCTGTCGAACGGCTGCTGCTCGTCGGCGTTCTCCACCTCGACCACCAGCAGCGCACGACGGTTGGCCGACAGTTCTTCCAGACGGCGCGCCATGGCCGGGATCGCCGTCTCGTCGCCGATCAGCAGGTAGGCGTCGAACACATCCGGTACATGCATCGAGCTGCGTGGGCCGCCGATGTGCAGGAATTGACCCGGCTCGGCCTGGGCCGCCCAGATTGCGGCGGGGCCGTCGCCGTGCAGGACGAAGTCGATGTCCAGCTCGCCGGCTGCAAGGTCGATGCGCCGTGGAGTGTAGTCGCGCATGTCGGGCTTGGCACCTTCGGGCGTCGGCGCCCCCAGCACCATGGTGTCGAGCGCCGCTTGCTGCTCCGGGGTGGTGGCGAGCATCAGCTTGATGTGGTCATCGCAGCCTTCGCTCACGAAACCGGCCAGCTCGGGGCCGCCGAGGGTGATGCGGCGCATGCGTGGGGTGAGCTGCACAACACGCAACACCTGCAGGCGGCGACGTTTGATCTCGTGCATGACACGATGAATACCGAATGGGTTGTCTGCCTTCATTGCGGGACTCCTGGTCCGATAGGGAGCTATCGATATAGCTTATTACGCGGCCCCACGCGAGTCGATGAATTCGCAGTCCCGTTCAACGCGCCGCCTGCAAGGGCGCATTGCACTGGGTATGCGCACCCGGCTGCAGGTAGGGAGTGAGAATCGGAGCCATGCCCTTGAGCACCTGAACCGGAAGCGCCGAAGTGAAGCGAAAGCCCTCCGCTGCCTTGCCCGGCACGAACGCGGTCAAGGTACCGAAGTGGTTTTCACCGATGAAGAACACGAACGTGGCGGTACGGTTGATGGCCTTCGAGCTGATGACCCGGCCACCGGCGCCGAAGCTGGAAATGCGGTTGTCACCGGTGCCGGTCTTGCCGCCCATCACCAGCGCCGTGCCGTCATCGGTCTTGAAGCTGCCCGATACCCGCCGCGCGGTGCCGGCGTCCACCACCTGCGACAGCGCCTCGCGCATGGCCGCCGCGACCTCGGCGGGCAGAACTCGCTTGCCGCGGTCCGGATCGCTGATCACCCGCGTGTCGTAGGGGGTGTCGGCAGCAAAATGCAGGGTGTCGATGCGCACGGTAGGCAGCTTGATGCCATCGTTCTGGATGATGCCGATCAGCTCGGCCAAGGCCGCAGGGCGGTCACCCGAGCTGCCGATGGCGGTCGCCAGCGACGGCACCAGGTGATCGAACGGATAACCCACGCGCTGCCAGCGCTGATGGATATCGGTAAACGCTTCGATCTCGAGCATGGTGCGAATACGGTTGTCGCGGGCGCGCTTGTGGCGACTGTTGAACAACCAGCTGTAAACCTCCTGCCGTTCGAACCGGCTGGCCGCGCCCGCCTCGCCGAACTTGGCGTCCGGATGATTGAGCAGGTAGCCCAGCAGCCACAGGTCCAGCGGGTGGACGCGCGCGATGTAGCCCTGATCCGGCAAGTTGTAGCGGCCCGGGCCATAGCCGGTGTACATCTCGTTCAGGCGCTTGTCGGTGACGTTGTCGCTTTTGCTGTGCTCGCGCACGAAACGATCGAATTGCGCCTGGGGCGCATTGGGGTACAGGTAGCGATGCACGGCCGCCAGCCGCTGCGGGGTAGGGCGCATGCCGTCGAGGAAGGTTTCCAGGCGCTGCTCGGTGGTCTTGCGCTGGTACTTCTTCCAGAAGCGCTGGAGGAACTCCGTGCCTTCGCGATCGGCGAAGCGTGCCAGGTATTCCTGGCGACGCGGATCGTCGTCGTCCCTGAGCAACTGCCCGCTGTTGCTTGGCGCGGAGTAGGTGCTGTAGCGCACCAGGTCGCGCATCAGGCGGATGAAGGGCAGGTTGATGGATTCCTGCAGCGCTTCCTTGAGCGTGGGAATGCGGCCGTTGTCCTCGCGGCGAAAGTTGCCGAAAGTGTGGATCCCGCCGCCGGTGAAGAAACTCTCGGCAGGGCTTGCCGAGTACTTGCGCTCCAGGGCGGCGCCGAGCAATGCCCGCGCATCCGCGCCGGGATTCTGGATCATGTAGTCGAGCACCCAGCGCGACAGCCGATCGGCTTCTTCGATCTTCACCTGGCGCAGTTGCGCGGGCGTCTGCCCGGCATAGCGCTCATGCAGTTCGTGAATGATCTCGAGGTAAGTGGTGAGCACGCGCATCTTGGCCGTCGACCCCAGCTCCAGCTTGCTGCCTTCGTTGATGTCGAAGGGCTGGTCGGTGTTGTCGGTCTGCACTCGTACCCGCGAGCCGTCGGCCGTCCGTTCGAACAGGGTGAAGCTGTAGCTGACCTCTCGGGTGCTGGCCGAGGTCAGCAGGCGCTCGCCGATCAGGCCGATCTGCTGGGCGAAGGCCGGGTCGGCGAGGTGGCGCAGGTAGTCGCTGGCCTGTTTCTGCAGATCGGCATGCAGGGTGGTGGTGGCCGAGAGGTCCAGCCGGTCCAGGTCGTACAACGGTCGGTCGAGCATGGACGAGAGGCGGTTGCGCGCCACGCTGATGCCCTTGTTCGACTCGTTGGGTTGCCAGGTAGGCTCCTGCACCCAGTCGCGGTACATGACCTGGCTGGCCAGGGCTGCGGTGGCCAGGGTCGGGTCAACGATACCGTTGGCGGCCAGCAGGCGAATATGGCTGTCGGTCAGCTCGGCGAGGTCGTCATGGCCCTTGTTGAGGAAGTACGAAGGACGGCGCTGGGCGATCATCAGCGACAGTACCTGGCGCAGGGCGAGCCCACGCGCGGCTTCGCTGGTGGGGTCGGTGGTGGTGCTGGCGAGGGCGCGGTTGACCTGCTCGAAATCGGCGCCATACCAGACCCGCAAGCCTTCGGCCATGCCGTGCACTTCACCATGGCCGGGCACGGCCGACAGCGGTACGCTGTTGAGGTAGTCGCGCACGACGCGCTGGCGTGCCTCCAGGGTCTGCGGACCGTCCTGATAGGCACGCACGCTGGCCGAGATCATCTGGCGAATCTTCTCCGGCCCGGAACCGGTCAGGCCGTCGGGCGAGTGTCGATACTTCTCCAATTGCGTGGCCAGGGTGCTGCCACCGGCCGACTGCCCGGGGAGGGCGAACATCTTGGCTACCTGCGACCAGGCCGCCTTGGCAAAACGCGGCCAATCCACGGCAGGGTTGAGCAGGGGTTCGGGGCTGTCGAGCAGGCCGCGGTTCTCGACGAACAGCAGGCTGTTGACCATGACTGGCGGAATCTGGGCGAACTCGGTGTAGAGCTGCTGGGGGTAGCGATACAGGTACAACGGGTCGCCCCGGCAATCGGTGATCACCAGCCCGGCCTGGGGTTTTTCCTGATAGGGCACGAACAGGTCGTGCCCGGCGTAACGCATCAGCGCCGGCGAGAAATGGGTCTGTCGTTCGACCACGTAATTGCGCTTGAGCAGGCGTGGAATGAAATCCCCCAAGGCGCTGTAGCCCAGGCGCTTGTCGAACGGGCCCTCGCCTGGATAGACGATAGCTTCGCTTGGCCCCGGCTGCAGCTCGTAGGTCAGCGACGCCGCCCAACGGCTGAATTCGCGCGCCTGCAGTCGCGACGTCCGCATTTCCGCGTACATCGCATACGCCAGCGCCGCGACAGTGATCACCACCAGCAACCAGAACAGACGCCACCACAGATGACGTTGACGTGGGCTATCTGGCAATGGAGACGGGTCAGGACTGACAGCGGGGGTTGCAGTCTTGTCAGGTTCGGTTTGCCACAAAACGCCCATAGATATTCACACCGGTCACGGAAAATTCATCGCACCTGGAGCAAGTCTAGACGCTAGAGCAGTTGCGTGAAAAAAATGTGAAAATCAATGTGTCTGTTACGTCGGTTCATTCCGATCGACCGTGCGGGTCCGATTCGGCCCGCCGCGGCCTCAGCGCAGCATTTCCTTGACCAGCCGATCCTGCTCGATCAACTCGCGTTGCCGTGCATCGATTCGCGAGGCGAGCTGGAAGTTGTCGGCGGCCCGGCGCTTGGCCAGATCGAGTTGCTGGATGGCCTGGTCGAACTCGCCGACCAGGGCGAAGAACTCGGCACGTGCCTGATGCAGCCCAACGATGTTGCCATTCTGTCCGCGCGTTTCGGCCACCAGGTACCACACGTCCGGGTCGTCCGAGCGGCTCTTGAGCAGGTTTTCCAGGCCTTTTTCGGCATCCGCCATGCGGTTCTGCTTGAGCAGCACGTCGACCCGCTTCTGGTTGATCGGGTAGTTGCCGGGATACTGCGTCACCAGCCGATCGATGCGCTGCTGGGCATCGGGAATGCGGTTGTTGGTGATGTCCAGATCGACCTGCGCCAGGTTGAAGGTGATGTCGTCCGGCTGTTTGCCGAGCAGCTGCTTGAGATTCTCCCGCGCTTCGTTGAGTTGGCCAGCCTTGACCTGAGCCAGCGCCAAGCCATAGCGCGCGGGGAGCGCATTGGGGTTTTCATCCAGTTGCGCGCGGAAGCGCTTGGCTGCCAGCCCTGGGGTTTCCTCGTAGTACAGCTGAACGCGCGCGCGCATCAGTTGGTACCACAGGCTGTCTTCCTTGCCCCCTTTGGCCGCTTGTTCGGCGCGGTTGCGCGTGTCGGCGATACGCGATTCGCTGACCGGGTGAGTCAGGAGGAATTCCGGCGGCCGTGCATCGAAACGGTACTGGCGCATCAGGCGTTCGAACATGGTCGGCATGTTGCGCGGGTCGTAGCCGGCCTTTTCCATGTTGATGATGCCGATGCGGTCCGCCTCCTGCTCGTTCTGCCGGGAGAAGCGTCGCTGTTCCTGGATCGCCGCAGCCTGGCTGCCGGCGATTGCCGCAATGCCGGCGTCACCGGCACCGGACGCGGCGATCACGATGCCGGCCAGCAGCGCCGCCATCATCGGCAGTTGCATGCGCTGCTGCGCCTCGACCCCGCGCGCGAAGTGGCGTTGCGACAAGTGCGCCAGTTCGTGGGCCAGCACACCGATGTACTCACCCTCGGTTTCGGCATTGAAGAACAACCCGCCATTGACCCCGACGATGCCCCCTGGCGCAGCGAAGGCATTGAGCTCTTTGCTGTCGATCAGGATGAACTCCAGGCGCCGGTCGTTCAACTGGCTGGTTTCAGAGAGCCGATACACGCTGGTTTCAACGAAATCCTTGAGCTGTGGGTCATTGAGCTGTTTGACCTGACCGCGCAGCAGGCTCAGCCAGGCACGACCCAACTGATGCTCCTGCTGGGGCGAGACGATCGCGGAACTGGCGTCGCCAAGTGACGGCAGATCGCTGGCGTGGCCCGGCAGCGCCAGCAGGCAGGCAAGTGTCAGCAGGGTAGGGCGCAGAAAGGGCATGCACTGAGCTCGGCAGATGAAAGGCCCTACTGTAGCCGCCCCATCCGACGACCACCAGAGGCGCCGGCCTTGGGTTATCCTGTCCCGTCGCTGGCTGCCGCGATCGAGGCAGCATCACGGCTTTCTTTGGTTGGAGAAGATATCGATGAGCGATGCGCCCGAATGTGACGCCGAGCTGGACACCAGCGGTCTTAATTGCCCGTTGCCACTGCTCAAGGCCAAGCTGGAACTGAACCGGATGGCCAGTGGCACGGTATTGAAGGTGATCGCCACGGACGCCGGCTCGCAGCGCGACTTCCGCTCGTTCGCCACGTTGGCAGGTCACGCGCTGTTACATGAACAGGCGCTGGACGGGGTCTACTCGTATTGGTTGCGCAAGGCTTGAGCCACCACCTTCGGTAGCTGGGCCATTCAAGGGAATTTCAATGTTCAAAGTGTTACGCAACTGGATCCAGCGGTACTTCTCCGACGAAGAGGCCGTCGTCCTGGCGGTGCTGCTGGTGCTGGCGTTCACCGCCGTACTGACCCTGGGCGGCATGCTGGCGCCGGTGCTGGCAGGGATGGTGCTGGCGTTTCTCATGCAGGGCCTGGTCAATTTCCTGGAACGCTTGCGGGTGCCTTCGGGCGTGGCCGTGGGAGCGGTGTTCGCGCTGTTCATGGGTGCGCTGGCGCTGTTCATGCTGGTGCTCGTGCCGCTGCTCTGGCACCAGTTGATCACGCTGTTCAACGAGTTGCCCGGGATGCTGGGCAAGTGGCAGTCACTGCTGTTGCTGCTGCCCGAGCGCTATCCGCACCTGGTCAGCGACGAACAGGTGCTGCAGGCCATCGAAGCGGCGCGCGGCGAGATCGGCAAGTTCGGCCAGTGGGCACTGACCTTTTCCCTGTCCAGCCTGCCACTGCTGGTGAACATCATGATCTATTTCGTGCTGGTGCCGATCCTGGTGTTCTTCTTTCTCAAGGACCGGGTGATGATCGGTCGCTGGGTCAGCGGTTACCTGCCGCGCGAGCGGGCGCTGCTGACCCGGGTGGCGCAGGAGATGAACCGGCAGATCGCCAATTACATCCGTGGCAAGGTCATCGAAATCTTCATCTGCGGTGTGGTGACCTACATCGCGTTCGTCGCGCTGGGCTTGAACTACGCGGCGCTGTTGGCCCTGCTGGTAGGTGTGTCGGTAGTGGTGCCCTATGTGGGCGCCGTGGTGGTGACCGTACCGGTGACTTTGATCGCGCTGTTCCAGTGGGGTTGGGGCGACCAGTTCATCTACCTGATGGTGGTGTACGGCATCATCCAGACCCTGGACGGCAACGTGCTGGTGCCGCTGCTGTTCTCCGAGGCGGTGAACCTGCACCCGGTGGCGATCATCTGCGCGGTGTTGCTGTTCGGCGGGCTGTGGGGGTTCTGGGGGATCTTCTTCGCCATCCCCCTGGCGACCTTGTTCAAGGCCGTGCTCGATGCCTGGCCGCGCCAGGAGCCCACCGTGGCGCCGATGCTCTGAAACCGCGGCGCGGCCTTCGCGGCCGCTGACCGCTCCTACACACGATCGTCGCAGGAGCGGTCAGTAGCCGCGAAAAATCCAACCCCCTCTCAACCCTTGCTCAACGCCTGTGCCGCCTCCAGCACGCTCTGCACATGCCCCGGCACCTTCACGCCACGCCATTCCTGGCGCAACACACCGTCCCGGTCGATCAGGAAGGTGCTGCGATCCACGCCCAGGTATTCCTTGCCATACAGCTTCTTCAACTTGATCACGTCGAACAGCTGGCACAACGCCTCGTCCTGATCGCTGATCAGCTCGAAGGTGAAGCCCTGCTTGGCCTTGAAATTCTCGTGGGACTTGAGCCCGTCGCGCGACACCCCGAACACCTCGGTGTCGGCGGCCTTGAACTGCTCGAGCAGGTCACGGAAATCCTGACCCTGGGTGGTGCAGCCCGGCGTGCTGTCCTTGGGATAGAAGTAGACCACCACCTGGCGGCCCTTGAGCTCGCTCAGGTGGACGGTCTGGCCGCCGGTGGCCTGGGCTTGGAAATCGGCTACAGGTTCGTTGAGAGCGACAGCCATCGGTCAGTCCTTACATGGGGTTCTGTGGGCGCCAGGGTTCGATCAGCGCATCCAGGTTCAAGGCATCGGCGAAGTCCAGGAACTGGTCGCGCAACCAGCTGATCTGCACGCCGGCGGGCAGTGTCACGGTAAACGTGGCATTGAGCATGGTGCCACCGGTCTGCGGCGCCTGATAGGTGTCGCAGGTCAGGTTCTCCAGCTCGACGTTGTGGTCGATGAAGAACTGGCACAGCTCGTTGATGATGTCCGAGCGGTACGCCGAACTGACGTAGGCCACGTACGGCAGCGCTTGCGGGCGGCTGTCGAGGGTGGCGCTGCGCACCAGGCTGACCGTGAAGTCGTGTTTCTTGGCCAGCGAAGCCAGGCTGGTTTCCAGGCGCGCCAGGGCGTCCCAGTTGCCTGCCACCTGCAGCACCAGGGCGCTGTATTCGCCGTGGCGGGTCAGGCGCGAGGTGGACACCGAGCAGCGGGCGTCGTGGGCCGCGCGGCACAGTACATTGGTCAGTTCCATGGGATTGCGGCCCAGGGCGCTGATGACGAGGAATTGTTCGCGAACTGTGGGGGTGGACATGCAGCATTCCTAAAGCGATGAGCGGTCGGCGGCGTCAAGGGGCCGGATGACTGGTTCAAGGCCTGCGCCGTACCTCGTGCGTACCCCTGCCAACCGCCCGGCAACGCCCGCAAATACGGGGCAAAGCCAGGTGGCAAGGCTCAGGGACGGGGTTCGAAGCGCCGTTACGGCAGGCGATGACCAGGCAAGAAAGGCAACCCCTGCCGATCAAAGTCTGAAAGGGTATAGAAAACCGGCGCCAAGGGGAATGCTCGCGGCGTGGTACTTCGCTTGTGCAAGGTGGATAGCGCCAGTACCATTACCGCTCTCTTTTTCCGGCAGGAGCGGTTGCATGATTGCGGGCAGTATGGTGGCACTGGTCACACCCATGGACGCCCAAGGGCGTCTGGACTGGGACAGCCTGAGCAAACTGGTGGACTTCCATCTGCAGGAGGGCACCCATGCCATCGTCGCGGTCGGCACCACCGGCGAATCGGCGACGCTCGACTACGAAGAGCACATCAAGGTCATCGAGCACGTGGTCAAGCAGGTGAACGGGCGTATCCCGGTCATCGCCGGCACCGGCGCCAATTCCACCCGCGAGGCCGTCGAGCTGACCCGCAATGCCAAGAAGGCCGGCGCCGATGCCTGCCTGCTGGTCACGCCGTACTACAACAAGCCGACCCAGGAAGGCCTGTACCAGCACTTCAAGCACATCGCCGAAGCCGTCGACATTCCGCAGATCCTCTACAACGTTCCCGGCCGCACTGCCTGCGACATGCTGGCCGACACCGTCGTGCGCCTTTCCAGCGTGCCGAACATCATCGGCATCAAGGAAGCCACCGGCGACCTGGCCCGTGCCAAGGACATCATCAGCCGTGTCGACAGCGACTTCCTCGTGCTGTCCGGCGATGATCCCACTGCCGTCGAGCTCATCCTGCTGGGTGGCAAGGGCAATATTTCGGTCACCGCCAACGTCGCCCCGCGCGCCATGGCCGACCTGTGCAATGCGGCGTTGAAGGGCGAGGCCGAACTGGCCCGCGCCATCAACGACAAGCTGATGCCGCTGCACAAGAACCTGTTCCTGGAAGCCAACCCGATTCCGGTCAAATGGGCGTTGCATGAAATGGGCTTGATGCCCGAAGGCATTCGCCTGCCGCTCACCTGGTTGAGCGCCACCTGTCATGAACCGCTGCGGCAGGCCCTGCGCCAGTCCGGCGTCCTGGTTTAATTGAGGAAGTAAGACGCATGAAGCGATTGGCTGGCCTTTCTGCCCTTGCCTTGGTCATTTCGAGCACCAGCGGTTGCGGGTGGCTCTGGGGCGAAAACGGTTACTTCCGCGATCGTGGCAATGATTACCTCGAGGCGACCCAAACCGCCCCGATGCAACTGCCGCCCGGCGTGCAAACCGACAAGCGTCTGGATCCGCTGCTGCCGATCCCGCGCAACGTCGCCGACGATAACGCCAAGGCTTCCGAATTCGAAGTGCCGCGCCCACTGCCCTTGCAGGTAGCTGCGCAGGCCAGTGATTTCTCGCTGCAGCGCAGCGGTGAAAACCGCTGGATCATGGCCCAGCGTGCGCCTGCCGAAGTCTGGCCGATTGCTCACCAGTTCTTCGAGGACAACGGTTTCCGCATCGCCGAAGACCGTCCGCAAACCGGTGAATTCACCACCACCTGGCAGCGCTTCGACGAGCTCTCCGCCTCTATGGCACAGCGCCTGAGCGGTGCTACCACCTCCAGTGCAAGCGAAACCCGTGTGCGCGTGCGCATCGAACCCGGCGTGCAGCGCAACAGCAGCGAAATCTACGTGGTCAGCGTCGAGCGCCCGGCCGGCAGCAGCACCGAGCCCGATTTCCCGGCGCGCTCGGTGAACACCGGCCTGGACTCGATCCTGGTCGACCAGATGCTCGCCAGCATGACCCGCGACTCGGAACGCGGTGGCTCGGTGTCCCTGGTAGCCGCACGTGATTTCGACGCGCCCAGCCGTGTGGCCATGAGCGAAGACGGCAGCGGCAACCCGGTGCTCAACGTCGGCGCCGACCTGGACCGTGCCTGGTCCAGCGTGGGCCGTGCCCTGGAGCAGGGCCAGTGGCGCATCGAAGACATCAACCGCAGCCTGGGCCTGTACTACATCAACGTTGCCGAATCCGCCCAGCGCGCCGACGACAAGCCGGGCTTCTTCAGCCGCGTGTTCGGCAATGCGCCGAGCAAGGAAGAACTCGAAGCCCGCGCCGAGCGTTACCAGGTGCGCCTGAGCAAGGTGGGCGACAGCGTCCAGGTCACCGTCGAGAAGAACATCAACACCGTGGCCCCGGCAGATGTTGCCCGCCGTGTGTTGGGTGTGATTCAAGACAACCTGGGTTAAGCGATGCGTTTTGCCGTTCTCGGCAGCGGTAGCCAAGGGAATGGCACGCTGATCAGCAGCGAAGACACCCATGTGCTGGTCGATTGCGGTTTCTCCCTGCGCGAAACCGAACGTCGGCTGGCCCGCCTGGGCCTGAGCGCCGCGCAATTAAGCGCCGTGCTGGTGACCCACGAACATGCCGACCACGTGCATGGCGTGGAGCTGCTGGCGCGCCGCCATGGCGTGCCTGTCTACATGAGCCTCGGCACCGAGCGCGGGCTGCGCAAGCCTGTACCGGTACGCACCCATGTGCGCTGCGGCGACGTGCTGGAAATCGGTGCGTTGCGTATCGAAGTGGTTGCCGTGGCCCATGACGCCCTGGAGCCTACCCAGTACGTGTTCAGCGACGGCAAGCGACGCTTCGGCCTGCTGACCGACCTGGGCTCCCACTGCGCCAGGGTGCGTGACCACTACCAGGGCCTGGATGCCCTGATGATCGAAAGCAACCACTGCCGCGACATGCTTGCCCGTGGGCACTACCCTTATTTTCTCAAGCAGCGCGTCGGCGGTGATTGGGGCCATTTGAACAATCATCAGGCTGCCGGCCTGGTGGCTCAGTTGGGCTGGCAGAACCTGCAACACCTGGTGCTGGCCCACCTGAGCAGCAAGAACAACCTGCCGCAGCTGGCCCGGCAATGCTTCGTCGACACCCTGGGGTGCGATGCGGACTGGCTGCAACTGGCCGACCAAGATTCAGGGCTCGACTGGCGCCACATCGCCTAGCGTCCCAAAGGGGCGCCTAGCCCATACTTTTAGCAAGCGGAGCCCATCATGGAAAAACGTGAAGAACTCTACCGCGGCAAAGCCAAGTCGGTGTACAAGACCGACGACGCCGACCGCTTGATCCTGCTGTTTCGCAACGACACCTCGGCGTTCGACGGCAAGCGCATCGAACAGCTCGACCGCAAGGGCATGGTGAACAACAAGTTCAACGCCTTCATCATGCAGAAACTGGAAGCCGCTGGCATCCCGACCCAATTCGACAAGCTGCTGGCCGACAACGAAGTGCTGGTCAAGAAGCTCGACATGATTCCGGTCGAATGCGTGGTGCGCAACTACGCTGCCGGTAGCCTGGTCAAGCGCCTGGGCGTCGAAGAAGGCATGAAGCTGAACCCGTACACCTTCGAGCTGTTCCTCAAGGACGACGCCAAGGGTGACCCCTTCATCAACGAATCCCACGTAGTGGCATTCGGCTGGGGCACCGCCGAGCAACTGGCGAAAATGAAAGAGCTGTCGCTCAAGGTCAACGACGTACTGACCAAGCTGTTCGACGACGCCGGCCTGCTGCTGGTGGACTTCAAGCTCGAGTTCGGCGTGTTCAGCGACGGCTCCATCGTCCTGGGCGACGAATTCAGCCCCGACGGCTGCCGCCTGTGGGACAAGGACACCCGCAAGAAAATGGACAAGGACCGCTTCCGTCAAGGCCTGGGCGACGTGATCGAAGCCTACGAAGAAGTGGCCAATCGTCTGGGCGTGCCGCTGTAACACCGCTGCAGACGCGCAAGCGCCTGAATTCGCAAATTATTTTGCATCAGGGGCTTCGCGTTTGGCGCAGACGCTGGTATGATTCGCGCCGTTGGAGAGATGCCAGAGTGGCCGAATGGGACGGATTCGAAATCCGTTGTACCTTCACCGGTACCTAGGGTTCGAATCCCTATCTCTCCGCCATTATTTGAAAAGCCCCGAGTGCTTATAGCCTCGGGGCTTTTTTGTGTCAGGGATTTAAGTAGTGGGTGCCTGTGCGTCTGCAGCCGGCCAGCCCTTGACGCTTCAGTCCATGGCTTTCAGCGCAATGCTGGCCTCTGCGAATCCTGTTTGGCGCCCACAATATCGACACAGCAGCTTTCAAAAAATCAGACGCGTTTCACATCGGACCGAGTAAAGTTCCAGCGGTCAAACGAAAACCCAACGGCAGGGTCGCCTACTATTCAAAGGAAGGAACAAATGTGCTCGTTCAGAATGATTGTAATAACTGCATGCTGTTTTTTTATGATGGGCTGCGAAAAACGGCAGATCGAACCATGCCCCCAGGCAGGGAGAGACTTTCTGGAGAGATCGGTGCGGGCCTACTTTGATAGGTTCAAGCCGAATCAAGGGGGTAGTTTCGTCCAGATATTTCATGATGAAGAATATAGCCCCTCGACCAAAGGCTGGATAGTTTCGGTAGACAGCCCTGGCAAAGAGTACTTCGCGCTTGTGTCGTGCGCGGGCAGTGTGGAGCTGTCGGTTAGGGAACTAGGTGGGGTGGCTCCGAAAAAATCCCTATAGGGGTTTTTTCCAGGGTTTCCAGCAGGGAATGATTTTGCCCATGTGATGCAGGCTTTATGGGATAAATAAAGAAGCTTTCAGTAAATCTAGATCGCTATAGATCAGTGCTGGATTACGTGCAGTACGATTATGTAACTGTTTGTTATGGGTGGCAAATCTACATACGCTGAATTGAGAAATATGTCGAAAGAACTTAGCAATTAATAGGGTTGTTATAATTTTCCGGTTCTTTGTAAGATTTGGTCGAGCCTCCGGAAGCACGCGTGTATGTCTTCTGCGTTAGATTTCGAGGGGTCAAACTAAAATTTCTTAAAAGGACTTTGTCATGGCAGCTCTAGTTTTGCCACCCAGCCACGTTGGCGCGAACTCTCCCTATTTTAACGACATGGGTATACACCTATCGGGCGCGGGCGACATGATTGCCTACTCATCTGCGTACTGGCTGTTTGCACAGCAGGCGGCAGACGAGCTATTCAGGGAGGATATGTATAAAAAGGGTGACTGGAAAAGCGCTTTGAACTCGGCACTTGTTTGGGGCAAGGATGAAGCGATGATGGCGTTTGAGAAAGCATCAGTAGCTGACTACTTGGTAGCCAAAGGCGCAAGTACTATCGATAACGCCATCAGTGTTAACTGGGGGTACGGCGTTTTTGCAGACGTTATGCGACATTATGATGGTGAGCTTTCAGGAAGCGTGTACTCCCCGGCGGCCGCACTGTTTCATTCGGTGGCGGCATCAGGAACGCCTATGTGGGCTAATATAAACAATCTTGGTTTGCACTTTGAAATTGGTGAGTTTGGTAAAGTGCATAGTGCAATGATGTCTGCCGATCAGGGCGTTAGTCATTTGTATATTGATAAGCTGGCGTATTCAACGTCTAATGACTCACTAGTGACTGGCGCGTTTCTGGGTGACATAACGCTGAAAATTGAGGGTGACATAAATAAGACTGGAGAAACTGTTTCTTTTTCAGGCTCGGTTAAGGCGTGGGACGATACGTATGATGCGAACCTCTCTAGCCACAGGTCCGAGTTTGGGGAGGCTTCTACCAAAGTTTTAAATTTCATTCAAACCTATAGCCCCGCGCAACCTTTCGAAATAAAACTAATTGGCGAGTTGCCCATTAGCTTTGAAATTAATGGGGAGTAACCTTTTTAGCTTTAGGCGTTCTTGAGTAACTCGGTCATATATTCTTTTTCAAATTTCTGATGGAGAGACGTTACGGTGCGATGGGTGATGAATGAGTGTAAGGCTACTCGTCCGGTCGCTAAGGGTTCATGGCCCATCGCAGCCCCGAATTTTGTCCTGATACATTTTAATAATCGGTGTGAGAGTTAGGTGTCGAGGGTTCCGTTAGCGGCAGATGACTGGGAAAACAAGATTGATCAATTTGCGATTATGCCGTGAGATATGAATCAAGTTAACTTGTTAAAAGTACGGTCCGTACACAAATGATCTAAGAGTCACGCATCAAGCCTCGTTTCGGTGTCTACATAGCCCTGATAATCTCCGGCGCCTACCACTTTTATCTGAACGCCCAGGCCGATAACGACCTTTCAGTCAAACCCCAACCATATGTCGTCACCCATCCAGTGGAACTTCCCCACCCCAATTCCCTTCAATACCCATGAACCTGTCGCGGCGTCTGTTCCTATCGGTACCTGAGCAGGTTTTTTTTCGGTTGATCCTGAAACCGGTTTCAGGATCAACCCTATACCAGTCCATCTCATCCCGAAGGAGCCTGGAACGGATGAACAGAAACCTATTGAAGCGAACCTCAATCCCCGTCCTGGCGGCCGCAACATTGGCGCTGGCAGTGAACGCAGCCCATGCCGAGACCATCGATCGCAGCCTGGTTCCCATCGGTTCGATCCAAGAGGTGGCGGCGTTCAACGGCCCAGGCCCGTCAGGTATCGTGGTGACCCCGGAAGGGCGCACGTTTGTTGGCTTTCCGCGTCATGCCGAGGATCACGCGGGCATGACGCTGGGCGAGTTGGTCAACGGCAAGCTGGTTCCCTATCCCTCCGCCGCCGTCAGCCTGCCGTCTGAACTATCCGACGCCAAGCGGATTGTTTCCCTGCATGGCATGACCCTGGACAAGCGTGGGCGCCTCTGGTTGATCGACGATGGCAAACGCGCAGGCAAGCAGGGCATTCCGGCGGGTGCAGCGAAGGTGGTGGGTATCGACCTGAGCAGCAACAGCATCGCGACCTCCATCGAGCTCAAGGATGCCTTGCGTCAAGACAGCCACATGAATGACCTGCGCATCGATCTCACCCACGGCAGCCAAGGCACCGCTTATGTCGCCGATTCATCCTTCGGCGACGACCCGGCCTTGGTGGTGGTGGATCTGGCCACCGGCAAGCAGCGTCGTGTGCTCGCCGGTCACCCCTCCATCGTTGCGCAAAAAGATTTCGTCACCCAGCTCGACGGTGTGCCCATGCGCTACGACGGCAAGAACAGCGCATTTCCTCATGGTGGCGTCGATGGTCTGGCGCTGACGCCCGACAGCTCGCGTTTGTTCTACTCGCCGCTCACCAGTCGACACCTGTGGAGCCTGCCGACCGCGGCTCTTGCTGACTTCAGTCTCGATGATCGACAACTGGCTGAGCAGATCAAGGATGAAGGGGAGAAAGTGATGGTCGACGGGATGGACATGGATGCTCAGGGCCGCTTGTACATGACCGATGCCGAGCATCATCAGGTGCTGCGTCGCTGGCCGGATGGCCGCCTCGACGTGGTCGTGCGTGACCCGCGACTGGTGTGGCCGGACGGGGTATTCGTGACCGCCGGTTCGGTGTACGTGACGCTGGGGCAGTGGAGCCGGATGGGCAAGGGATTCGACACCCGGCAGCCGCCTTATCTGTTGGTCAGGGCGCCTATCGAGGCAACCCCGCAGTTCGACGCTGCACAATGACTGGAGCGGGGGCACAATCGTGCTCCCGCTGACCGCGCAATCCCTCCGGACAGGTCCGAGTACCCAGACGACTTCAATCGTAGAAACCCCTTTGCTATCCATGCCCCCCCAGCCTCATCCGCCACCAGTAAAAACCACGGCACACATATTGCTCTGCTAACAATAAATTTATAGATAGCTAGCAAAGCCGGGGCCCCCAAATCATGATCGCTACCTCCTCTCGTGCGGTGATCTGCACGCCTCACGCCCAGGCCAGTGCCGCTGGGATGCAGATCCTTGAAGCCGGTGGCACTGCCATTGATGCCATGTTGGCAGCCAGCGCCATGCTCGCCGTGGTTTTCCCGCACATGACCGGCCTGGGCGGGGATGCCCTGTGGATGATCCACGACACTCAGGTGCGCACCATCGTGGGGATCGGGCAGGCTGGGCAGCGTTTGCCTGAGGGTGGAATCATCGGTTTGAGGGGGCCGTCGTCGGTCGCCACCACGGCGGGTGCGCTGGCGAGTTGGCAGACGGCGGCGACGATCAGCCGACATGAGTGGGGTTCCCATCTTGGGTGGGCCGACCTGTTGCAGGACGCCGCCAGTGTGGCGGAGGCGGGCACGCCGGTTTCACAGTCGCAGCTGTTTTGGCAGACATTGCGGCAGCCACTCATCGAGCAGTTGCCGGACCTGCACGGTGTCTGCAAAACCGATGGGCGTTGGCTACGCGCAGGCGATACGCTGCGCCAGCCGGCGCTGGCCAATACCTTGCGGCATCTGGCCAGGCACGGTGTCGAGGACTTCTATCAGGGCGAGTTGGCCCACGCCTTCGGTGCGGCGTTCGATCGGCTCGGTTGTGGCTTGACCCAGGCCGACCTGGCGGCTACGCGTGCACCGCTGGTGGCCCCGATCTCGGTACGTTACCGCCAGGGCCATCTCTATAACGTTGCACCGCCGTGCCAGGGGCTTTATACGTTGCAAGCCATGGCCGCGCTGCAGCATAAGCCACTCGCGCGGGTCGGCAACGGCGGCGCGCTTTACTACCACTACCTGGTCGAAGCCATCAAGCAAGGCCTGCTGCGCCGAAACGCGCAGTTGTGCGACCCCCTGAACACGCCTTGGGATTTTGCCGCCAGTCTCGATGAACGGCACATCCAAGGGTATGCCGATGCCATCGACGACCAGCGTGCAGCGCCGTGGAACGAGCCGGGACGTCCGGCCGATACGGTGTGGATGGCGGCGACCGATGCCCAGGGCCGCACGGCCTGCCTCATCCAGAGTTTGTTTCACGACTTCGGCTCTGGCTGTATTCTGGGTGACACCGGGGTGCTATGGCAGAACCGTGCTGCGGGTTTCAACGCCAACCCCGAGCACGTCAATGGCTGGGCTCCCGGCAAGCGTCCCGCGCACACGCTCAACCCGTCCTGTTACCTGGCGGACGATGGCCAGCGCTGGTTCTTCGGCACGCAGGGGGGCGATGGCCAACCGCAGACGCAGATGGTTCTGGCGACTCAGCTCATCGACTATCGGCAGCCCATCGATCAGGCGCTGGCGACTCCGCGCTTTCTGTTGGGCCGCAGTTTTTTCGACAGCACCGACAACCTCAAGCTCGAGGGCGATATGCCTGCCGCGACCATCGAAGGCCTGGCGGCGCTCGGCCATGAGGTGGAAATCATAGCTGCGCAGAGCCCGATGACGGGCCATGCCGGTATCATTGCCATTGATGCCCAGGGTCGGCGCAGCGCCATGCATGATCCGCGAGGTGAGGGTACGGCCCTTGGCCAGGTAGACTGAGGGCCGAACCGGGCATTTGCCGGATACGGGGCATCTCGTGTATAGGCATGAGGCCTTCCAGACAACAGAGGAAACGATGGGGTTGAGTACCGTCACTGCCAAACAGCTCGAGGTGCAGCGTATCGTCGATGCGTTGTTCAAGGCCATTGCCCAACATCGCCTGCCGCCCGGCACCCGGTTGGTCGAAGCCCACATCGTCGAAACCTTGCAGGCCAACCGCAATCATGTGCAGGTCGCGCTACAGCGCCTGGCGATGCAGAAAGTCGTGACCATCGAAGCCAATCGCGGCGCCATGGTTGCCCAGCCGACGGCGAAGGAAGCGCGGGACATCTTCAGCGCCCGTCGTGCCATCGAGCGGGCCATTGTCGAGGCCATTACCCCGGCCGTGATGCGCAAACAGCGGCAACGCATTGCCAGCCATATGAGTAACGAACGCAAAGCCACCAGCGATACCGATCGCCGCGCCATCGTTCGCGAGCTGAGCGAATTTCACCTGCTGCTCGGCGAGATCAGCGG
The DNA here is from genome assembly GCF_014841725.1 of Pseudomonas sp. CFBP 8758. NCBI lineage: Bacteria > Pseudomonadati > Pseudomonadota > Gammaproteobacteria > Pseudomonadales > Pseudomonadaceae > Pseudomonas > Pseudomonas sp. CFBP 8758. Next base: position 50,825 of record NZ_JACYUK010000001.1, read on the forward strand.
CAATACCGTGCTCAGCGATATCCTGGGCAACCTGATGGTGCGCAGCTCGTTGATCGTGGCGCTGTACCAGCGTAACGACGTGCCGTCGTGCGCGTCGGATGAGCATCAGGAAATCATTACCGCGCTGGAGCAAGGCGATAATGCACGGGCCGTGGCGGTCATGCTCGAACACCTGGACGAACTGGAAGGGCAGCTGGCGCTGGAAGAGCGAGCGCTGGAGGAGTTCAACCTCAAGCAAGCGCTGCGTGGCTGATGCGCAGGCGTTGCCTGTTCGATCACGGCCTCAGCAACTTCCCCGCCGGTCTGCTGAAGGTTTGCCTGCCACCCTTGAAACCCATCACCGGGGCGCTGATCTCGGCGATCACCGCAGCGGGTGAGGGCGCGTCGAAGACGATGAAGTCGGCGCGGCAGCCTGGTAGCAGGCCGTAATTTTTCAGCCTGAGCAGGCGTGCCGACTCGCTGGAGACCCAAGCCAGGCATTGCAGCAGCTGCCCTACAGTACCCATCTGACAGACGTTGGCGAACAGATTGGCCTGACGCACCAGCGAGGCATCGCCATAGGGCGTAAACGGATTGCCGACATTGTTGGTAGACACCGAACACGTCACGCCACAGGCGTGCAGATACGCCAGCGGCGCCAGCCCCCGAGGTTTGTTGTGGAACACCTCGCGACCCATCAGGAACAGGTCGGTGCTGGGCAGGCAGGTCACCTGTACGCCCGCTTCGGCCAGCTCGAGGGCGATTACCGTCAATGATTCCCTGGGCAGGGCGGACAGCTTGGTCACATGGCCGATGGTCACGCGTCCGCCCCAGCCATGCAGCCGCGTACAGCGTGCGACTTCCATGACGGTCAGGCCTTCGGGGTTCAAATCGAAATCCAGATGCAGGTCAAGGTCGCAGTCGTAACGCGTAGCCAATTCGAACAAGCGCTGGATCTGTCCCAGCGGGTCGCTGTCCATGTACGGACACCCGCCCAGGACTGTTGCGCCACTTTCCAGTGCCTCGCACAACAGTGCTTCGGTGCCCGGGTTGTTCAGCAGCCCTTCCTGCGGGAACACACACAGCTCCAGGCTGATCGCCCAGGCATAGTCAGCCTGCAAGCGGCGAATGGCATGGAAGCCGGTCAAGCCGATCTGCGGGTCCAACTCGACATGGGTGCGCATGTGTGTCGTGCCTTGCACGATGGCTTTGTCCAGCACCTGAGCGCCGCGCCGATACACATCGTCTTCGGTAAACCCCGCTTTCGCCGCTCGGGTCTGGGCCACCGCTTCGGCCAGCGTGCCTTCCTGCAGGTGGCAGCGCTGCATGATGCAGGCCTTGTCCAGATGAATGTGGGTTTCGATCAGGCCGGGCATGATGAGCTGCCCCTGCAGATCAAGGGTGTCCCACTGGTGTGTGTCGGCACTCCAGGCGTCGACGAAATAGCCGTTCTCTACCTGCAGCTGGGTCAGGTGGTTACCGTCGCCAAGCCGCGCATTGATGATCTGCAAAGCGTTCATGCGCTGACTCCTTCGCCCAGGTAGGCCGCGGCCAGATCTTTGTCGTCGCGCAATTGCGCGGCGTTGCCAGACTTCACAATGGTTCCGGTTTCCAGCACATACGCGCGGTCAGCCACTTGCAGCGCGAGGTTGGCCATCTGGTCTACCAGCAGAATGGTCACACCCTCGTCGCGCAGCGCAGCCAGCGCGTCGTAAAGCTCGCCGATCATGGCAGGTGAAAGGCCCAGCGACGGTTCATCGAGCAGAAGGATTTTCGGCTTTGCCATCAGGCCGCGACCCACCGCGACCATCTGTTGCTCGCCACCGGACAGCAGACCGGCCGGGTTGTCGATGCGATCGCGCAGACGAGGGAAGCGCTTGAGGATGGCCTCGATTTCAGCGTCGGTATCGAAGGCTTCGCGACGTGAGTAACCACCCAGTAACAAATTGTCGCGCACGCTCAGGTAAGGAAAGACCTGACGACCTTCGGGTACCAACGCCAGGCCCTGCGCGGCGATCAGGCTGGCACTGGTTTGTTCGATATTTTCGTTGTCGAGCAGGATGCTGCCGCTGCTGGCGCGATGCAGGCCGGCCAGGCATTGCAGGATGCTGGATTTACCCGCGCCGTTCGCGCCGAGGATGGCCACCAGTTCGCCGGGATTCACCAGCAGATTGACCTTGTTGACCACGGCGGACGCGCCGTAATCAATGACCAGATCCTTGACGTACAAACGCGCGTCGCGGCTACCCGCCCAGGGTTGCGCGCGCGGGGTGGCTTGGTAGTCGGTGCCGCCCAGATACGCGGCGATCACTTGCGGGTTCTGGCGGATTTCGGAGGGTGGCCCCGACGCAATCGGCTTGCCCGCGTCGAGCACCAGTAAATGCTCGGACACCGACATCACCAGTGCCATGTCGTGCTCGACCAGAATCACTGTGAGGCCAAAATCCGCCAGCTTGCGCAGCAGTACCGCCAGGTCGTCGGTGTCGCGACGGCTGAGGCCTGCCGCTGGCTCGTCCAGCAATAGCACGGTCGGTGCAGTCGCCAGCGCCCGGGCTATTTCCACCAGGCGGCGGTCTACGTGGGGCAAATCCTCGGCGGCAATATTCACTTCGCCGCGATAGCCCACCAACGCCAGCAACTCCAGCGCCAGGCTGCGTTGCGTTTCCAGGGCACGGCTGAACGGCAGGCCCAGGCGCCCCTTCTGCATCGCCACGAGCAGGTTGTCGAGCACGGACAGTTCGCCGAACAACAAGGTGGTCTGGTACGTACGGGCAATGCCGGCCCGGGCCGTCTTCCAGGCAGGCAGCCCAGCCAGCGGTTGTTGCAATTCGATCTGGCCGCTGTCCGGTGCGTAAAACCCGCTGATCATGTTCAGAACCGTGGTTTTGCCCGCGCCGTTTGGGCCGATGATGCTGGTGATACTGCCGGCGGGTGCCTGCAGACTGACGTGTTGCGCAGCCTGTACGCCGCCGAAGCGGATGCCGATATCGGTAACCCGCAGCCCTGAGGACGGGCCGCGGCTGCGCAGATGAGCGGCGACGCGTGCGTGATCGATGCACGTCGGCGGCACCAGGCGAGCGGGTTTGATCACGCGCCGGGCGAGGGCACCGAGCAAGCCGTTGGGCGCGATCCACAGTACGATCAGCAGCAGTATGGAGAAGATCAGCAACCGGTATTCGGCGAAATCCGACAGCAGTTCCGGCACCAGCACGATCAACACGGCACCGATCAGCGGCCCGAACAGCATACCGCTGCCGCCCACGATCACGGCCAGAACGAACAGGATGGATTGGGAGAAGGGGAAGGACTCCGGGTTGATGAACATCAGCAAGGGCGCAAGCAAACCACCTGCCAGCCCGGTCAAGGCCGCCGACAATGCGAATGCCAGGGTTTTACTTATCACCGGGTTGAAGCCCAGCGAGCGCGCGGCGATTTCCGAGGTTTTCACCGCCAGCATGGCCTTGCCCCAGCCGCTCTTGCTCAGGCGCCGATAGAACAACAGCGCGCCGATCATCAGCGTGGCGGCGAGCAGCGCGAGCAGGATCGCCGGATCAAGGCCGGCGAACTCCGGCAACGGGATACCCATCAGGCCATTTGAGCCTCCTGTTACATCCCGCCATTCGATCAAGCCGTGGTGCACCACGAACGAGAAGGCGATGGTGATCATCGCCAGATACGGGCCGCTGACCCGAAGCGCGGGGATCGCCAACAGCGCGCCGATCAGACCCGCCACGGCACCGGCCATCGGCAGGGCCAGCCACAACGACCATCCCGCCATGCTCAGCAGGGCCGATACATAAGCGCCAATCGCGTAGAACGCGATATGTCCGAAGGAAATTTGCCCGCTCAGGCCAATCAGGATGTTCAGGCCCACACCGACCACTGCCGCCAGCGCACAGAGGGTGAAAACCAACAGCGAGTAGCTGTCGAGGGTGAATGCCAGGACGCCAGACAGCACAGCGAGCAAGGCGATGAACGCCGGAGCGACCAGGGTTTTGAGGTTGTTCATACTTTCACCAATGCCCGGCTGCCAAACAGACCGTTGGGACGAATCGCCAGCGCCAGAATGACCAGCGCGAAGGTAAATATCTGGGTGAATGCCGAGCCGAAGTACAAGGTGATCAATGCTTCGGTCAGGCCGAACAGCAATCCGGCGGCAAAGACCCCGCCGGCGCTGCCGATGCCGCCCAGAATCGCTACCGCAAAGGCTTTCAGGCCGAACAACATGCCCATTTCCGCGTTGACGCTGAACAGCGGCGCAATCAGCAGGCCCGCCACCCCCGCGAAGACGGTCGACAACGCAAAGGCGATGGCCACCACACGATTGACGTTGATGCCCATCAACATCGCGGCGCGCGGATTCTGCACGCAGGCTTCAAGTACCTTGCCCAACCGGGTGTAACGCCGCACCAGATGCAGCGCCAAGGCGACGGCAGCGCCCGCTAGCGGAATCAGCAATTGCAGGGCACTGATGTGGCTGCCGAACAGCTCGACATTCAGGTTCACCAAGGCGCTTTCGAACTGTCGAGGCTCCTTGCCGAAGGTGAACAGCGCAAGGTTGTCCACCAGGATTCCGCCCGCCACCGTTGCCATCAGCCAGGCCTGCGAGCCGCGGCTGTGGAAAGGTCGTACCAGGTAGCGCTCGATCGCCAGGCCATACAGCGCACAGAGGATCAGTGTCAGCGGCACGCCCAGCCACAGTGGCCAGCCCCAGTTGATGCAAAACGTGTAGCCGAGCACCGCACCGACCATCATGGCGCTGCCCTGGGCAAAGTTGACGGTGCGCGATACGACGTAGGTCAGGTGAAAACCCAACGCCAGCAACGCATACATGCTGCCCAGGCCAAGCCCGGTGATAATGGCGGCGGTGAACATCGCTTACTCCTGCGGCTTGAGCGGTACGATCTGGTCGTTGACGAAGTGGCTGAAGATATAGTCGTCAGGCCCCAGGGCGTCATGCTTGGGTGGGCTGAACGGCTGCTTGTAGTGCTTGATCAAGCCGTCATAGTCGGTGATGGCGTAGAAACCATCGCGCACGGCCGGGCCGTCCGTTTTGCCGGCCTTTTCGATGGCTTGAGCAGCGAGATGCAGCGCGTCGTACGCATTGGCAATCCCGACTGCCGGGGTCACGTCGGCCACGGTCTTGATCTGCGGGTAGGCTGTTTTCAATGCGGCCAGCAATGCATCGCCCTTGGCGCCGTTGTGTTCGGTGAACACGTAGGTCTGGATGAAATGCACCTTGGACGCATTGGGGCCTGCCAGTTCGCCGAAGCGACCACCGGCCGGCCCCCAGTGGGAAACCACCGGGACGTCCCAGCCCATGCGGTCCAGAGACTTCACGACCTGCGCCGATGGACCCACATTGCCGACCATCAGCAATGTGTCCGCACCGGCGTTTTTCAGGCGCGTCAACTGCGGAACTACATCCAGATCGCTGTCCTGGATGCGCTCGACACCGGCATTGGCCAGGCTGCGTTTTTCCAGGGCACGTTTGAAACCTGCCTCGTTGGATTCGCCCCATGGGTTATTGATAAGGATCATGCCCGGCTTTTTCATGCCGTTGGCGACGCCGTATTGCACCAGCGCCTCGTCCACCAGCTCGTCGACGGCAGAGACGCGGAACACATAGTTATCTGCCGCGCCGTTCTCGGTGATCTTCGTACCTGCCGCCCAGATGCCCATGAACGGCACTTTCAGTTGATTGGCCAGCGGTACGATTGCCAGAGAAACCGGCGTGTCCAAGCCGCCGAACAGCACAGTGACCTTCTCGCGCTGGACCAGTTCGCGGGCGGCGAGCATACCTTTGGACGGGTTGCTTTCGTCGTCACGGCGCACCAACTCCAACTGACGGCCAAGCACGCCGCCACGGGCGTTGACCTCATTGATGGCCATGCTCAGGCCGCGGGTCAAGGCTTCGCCCGACTTGGCCGACTGACCCGAGAGGGCGGCTACCAGACCGACTTTGATCGGCGGTTCGGCCGCGTGCGCGCCCAGAACCATTGCCAGGTTGAGAGTGGCTGCCGCAGCCACGGGGAACAGCAGACGTTGCAGGTTTGGAAGCCAGGTGGCCATGGTTTACTCTCCTGATTGCTAGCATTTGCATATTTATTGCTAGCAAGTAGGGTGCCAGTCGTTACATCCTTGAAAACGGCTTAACTAGCCATCCGAGCGCCTGTTTACGCGCCAAAATAAAGCGTTCCGCACCAGGCAGAGGCATCCTTGGTTGCCGGGTTTCCCTTGATTCAGGAGTTATGGCAATGATCGATATGAACGAAGACGTACAGATTGTTAGCAGTTTCCTCGAAGCTTCGATGGCGCCGGATCCGGTCCGCGCTGCGACGTTCATGAGTGAGGATGTGCAGATCACCTTTACCGGCGGGCGGGTGATGCCCGATCCCCAGGCAATCACTGCGTTCAACGGTTCACGTTACGCTTGGGTCAAAAAGGCCTTGGGTAACTTCGACTGGATGGATCGTGGCGATCACACCGTGGTGTATTCGAACGGCACGCTGTTCGGCGAGTGGGCTGATGGCCGCAGTTTCTCGGGTAATCGTTATCTGGATCGGTTCGAGGTACGCAATGGCAAGATAGTGCGCATGGACGTCTGGAATGACAGTGCCGAATGGCTGCTGGCGCCAGAGATTGCCAAGGCCTGAAAAGCGGTCTCGCGAAATTTTTTTCCATGGGGCCAGCAGCCCCTACCTGCGTCCAGGGTGAGCCGGTTACCGGCTCGCTCCCTGGTCTCTTGCATACATAGGCTGCGCTGAAGAAACCCTGTAGGACAAATCTGAAAATCCCCCCTTTGCCTATCGTCCCACCCCACCCCCTGCCAACCTTCGGCTTTCCCTTACCAAACGCTTGAGCCGGAGAGCTGCATGGACGTCGCCTTGTGCACCATCAACAACACCGTTTACGACATCGCCGGATTCGAGGCGCTGAGCCCCAATTGCGTGGCTGTCATGCGGCGCAATCTGTTGTGCCCGCGTTGCCTGGGGCCGGGGTTCTATCGCAAGGCGGCGCGCAGTGGCCAGGCGTCGTGTTTCGGTGCGCGGCCGCATGCCGACTTCTGCGACATGGGCGGCCCGCAAAGTGAGTCGTATCGGGGTGATACGCTGGAGCAGGATGATGTGGTCAATCGTGGCGAGCGCATCGAGGTGGACTTTGCCTTCGGTGCGCCGCTGCGTCACTACGGGGTAGAGGAGGGTACCGAGCCGGTCTACGGGGTGGGCCGGCACAGTGGCGGGCATGCCGCCCAGGGGGCGCAGACGCGTCAGCGTCGGTTGAGCACGCTGTTGAAGAACTTGATCCTGAGTGAGGACTTCCGTCGCTCCGAGCAGTTGATTTCGGTGGAAAGCGGGCTGTTCAAGGTGCGCGATTTCTTCGTGCCGTTCGCCCGCGCCGAGTTCGATGAGCTGGAACGCATGCGCGGTTACTGGGGCTTGGTGTCCGACGCGGCGCAGTCGGGCGATCAGCCGCCGAGCCTGTGGCTCAACACCGGCGGGCGGCAGGACTTGAGCGTGGTGGTCGACGGTTCGCTGGTCGACGATTTCACCCAGCGTTTCCCCATCCATGAGCTGGAAGACCTGGCCGGCGCCTACGTGCTGGTGTTTGGTTGCATGCGTGTGTCGAAGAATGCCAAGAAGTACATCGCGGTGAATGATATCTCGCGTATAACGCTCAACAAGACGCTTTGACGTTGCGCCGGGCTTTCATGCCTGGCGCCGCCTGTTCGATTTTGAAGGAGTGATGCATGTTGTTGGAATACGGTGCTATCACCGTGATGTTTCCAATTGCGCTGGTGATTGCCGGTTGGTTGTGGTTGGCCGGTTCACGCGCGGCTTGTACGGTGTGGTTGCTGACGGTGCTGTGCGCCTATGGCCTGGTGGGTGCCAGCAAAATTTTGTTCAAGGGATGGGGCATCGGCCTGCCGTCGTTGAACATTGCCGTGTTCAGCGGTCATGCGATGAATGCCTGCCTGATGGTGCCGGTGCTGGCGAGCGTTCTGGCGCGGCAGGTTCACCCATACCTGCGATGGCCAGCAGCCCTGGCGGGTATCGGCTTTGGAGTATGGTTTGCGGCGACACTGGTGGGCAATGTGATCCACCCGATGGCGGAGGCCATCATGGGCGCGCTGATTGGGGGGAGTGCCGCTTTTGGATTCTTGCTGGTACTGGAGCGTTGGAGCCTGCAGCGCCTGGGGCCGGCTACGTTGCTGCCTGGCCTGATGCTGATCACGCTCGCCGGGGCTGCGCCAAAATTCACTGCCGAGCACTGGCTCGATCAAGTGGCCACATCGCTGTCCGGGGCGACAAAGCCCTTTCGCCATGCAGACCTGAAGCGCGAATCGTCGACGTTGTGAAGCGTGCAGGATCGGTGCGGCGGGAGGCGGCGCGCATGCGCCGCTGCGATGGGTAGGGTCAGCCCAGATGCTGAACGATCTTGTCCTTGATCAGCAGGCGTTTTTCCTTGAGCTTCTTGACCTCGTCGTCCGGCGCGGCGCGGTCTTCGGCCTTGACCACGTCGGCATCGCTGACATGGTATTGGGTCAGTAGCTGGCTAAGCCGATCGTCGCTCTTGGCGCGGGTTTCGACTTCTTCCTTGCTCTGTTTCAGATCAGCGAACAGGTTGTGTTTTACCGGCATCTCGACACCTCTGGGTGGGGTGGACAGAATGGTGGGCCATGGAAAATGACCCGATGCCTAGGTTCGACCCCCCGTTGGGGGCAGATCGTTCAATGCATGTGCCCGCAACGGGCGCTCGCCGGATTAACGACCGCAGGCACGCATGGATGTCCCCGTGGAAGCAGGGCCGATATATACTGCGCGCCATTATTCGTGGGAGAGCCTTGTGGCCATCGATATTCACTGGATTCGCGACGATGCCAGCCTGGCTGAGCATTGCGCCCACTGGCAGAGCTTGCCGTACGTTGCCCTCGACACCGAATTCATGCGGGTCGACACCTTCTACCCCATCGCAGGGCTGTTGCAGATCGGCGATGGCGCCAGCGCCTTCCTCATCGATCCGTTGTCGATTACCCAGTGGCAGCCACTGACCCAACTGCTGGAAAATCCGGCGGTGATCAAGGTGCTGCACGCCTGCAGCGAAGACCTGGAAGTGCTGCTGCGCCTGACCGGCAGCCTGCCGGCGCCGCTGTTCGACACGCAGCTGGCCGCTGCCTACCTCAATCTTGGTTTCTCCATGGGCTATTCGCGCCTGGTCCAGGAAGTGCTGGGCATCGAGTTGCCCAAGGGCGAGACGCGTTCGGATTGGCTGCAGCGGCCGTTGTCCGACACCCAGGTCAGCTACGCTGCCGAGGATGCCGTGCACTTGGCCGAAGTGTTCGAGAAGCTGCGCCCGCAGCTGTCCGAGGACAAGTACGCCTGGGTCCTCGAAGACGGCGCCGAATTGGTGGCACAGCTGCGCCGCGAAGTGAACCCCGACGAGTTGTACCGTGACGCCAAGCTGGCCTGGAAACTGTCACGCGCGCAACTGGCGGTACTGCGCGAACTGTGCGCGTGGCGCGAACGGGAAGCCCGTGCGCGCGACCTGCCGCGCAACCGCATCGTGCGCGAGCAGTCGCTGTGGCCGCTGGCCAAGCTGCAACCGGATAACCTGCAGACGCTGGCCAAGATCGAAGACATGCATCCGCGCACCGTCCGCCAGGATGGCGAGCAGATTCTGGCGTTGATCAAGGCTGCGGCCAGCGTTGCGCCCGAGCAGTGGCCATCGGTGCTGCCCGAGCCGCTGCCGATCGAAGCGTCGGCCGTGCTCAAGCAGTTGCGTGCGATTGGCCAGCGTGAAGCCGAGCGTCTGAACATGGCGCCCGAGCTGATGCTGCGCAAGAAGACCCTCGAGGCGTTGCTCAAGACAGGCTACCCCGACGGCCCCTATCACTTGCCCGATTCGCTGCGTGGATGGCGACGCGAGCGCATGGGGCAGGCCCTGCTCGATAGCCTGGCCACCGCTGGAGACCAGCCATGAAACGTATCTGTTCGATCTACCGTAGCCCGTGCAAGAACGGAATGTACCTCTATGTGCTCAAGAGCGATGCGCTCGAGCGCGTTCCCGAAGGCCTGTTGAGCGTGTTCGGCAAACCGGTGCACGCCTTCGATCTGGTGCTCAGCCCGGAACGTGCCCTGGCGCGCGAAGACATCAACCTGGTGCTCGAACACTTGGAAACACAGGGTTACCACCTGCAGATGCCGCCTGCCGAAGACGAGTACATCGAGCATCTTCCCGAAGAGCTGCTGCGCCGCAACGACCCTATCTGACTCTCCTTATCTGATTAACCCTGCCTGCTGCCGCCCTGCCGATACGGGGTCGCGCAGCTGTCTTGACCAAGGCCTCGCAATGACCCGCGTTCTGATCGCCGAACACGATTATGCCGTTTACGCCAAGTTGCTCGGCGCAGCTGCTCCCCATTTGAATGTACACACCAGCGGCGACCCTGCCGAGCTGGCGCGGCTGGCGGCGGACTGCCCGGTCTGGCTCGGCCAGCCGGACCTGTTCGTCAACCTGCTGCGCACCGGCGCGACCCCGCAATGGGCGCAGTCGACGTGGGCGGGCATCACCCCGCTATTGGGCGAAGGCCTGCCGCGTGCCTATCGCCTGACCCGCGCCGTCGGCATCTTTGGCCAAGTGATGGCCGAGTACATGCTGACCTATATGCTAGGCCATGAGCGCGAAGTGCTGGCGCGGCTGGTCAGCCAGGTCGAGCGCAAGTGGGATCCACGTCCCGGTTGCAGCCTGGCCGGGCGTCGCGTGCTGATCGTCGGCATCGGCGAGATCGGCCAGGCCGTGGCGAAGTTCCTGCAACCCTTCGGCGTCACGCTGATAGGTGTGGCCAGCACTGCAAGGGAGTTGTCACCGTTCGTCGAGGTGGCGCCGCTCGCTGAGCTCGGGCGTCTGGTGGAAGAGGCCGACTACGTGATCAACTTGCTGCCCGACACCGTGCAGACCCACGATCTGTTCGACGCCGCGCTGTTCAAGCGCTTCAAGCCGCAGGCGCTGTTCATCAATGCCGGGCGCGGCGTGGCGGTGGTGGATGCCGATCTGGTGGAAGCGCTCAAGGAAGGGCACCTGGCTGGGGCTGTGATCGACGTTTGTCGTCAGGAGCCGCTGCCGGTCAAGCACCCGTTCTGGACGGCCTGGGGCTTGCTGCTCACCGGCCACAGCGCAGCGCCAACCTCGCCACCGGCCATGGTCGAGCTCTTCGTCGAGAACCTGCAGGCGTGGCAGGACGGCAAGGCGCTGCGCGGCGAAGTGGATTTCGCTCGCGGGTATTGAATGGGCCAGGGGCGGCGGCGCAGAGTCTGCCGCCCCATCGGTCTACGGGTTGGCTTACAGCGTGAAATCGCCTTCGGCCACCAGCTGGCTCAACGGCAGGCGTGGGCTGGGCAGTTCGCGACCTTGCAGGTACTCGGCCAGGGTGGCCTTGTCACCCAGCTTGCCGATGGCCACGGCCGCATGCACGGCATATTCAGCCGGGATCTTCAGCTCTTCACGGGTTTTATCCTGATCGAAGCCGGCCATGCCATGGGTGTGCCAGCCGCTGATGCTGGCTTGCAGCGCAAGGTGCGCCCAGGCCGAGCCGGTGTCGAAGGTGTGCCACAACGCCGGCGATTCTTCGGTGGCGCCGGGGGCGGTGAAGGTGGTCTTCGAGGCGATGATCACGATGGCGGAAGAGTGCTGCGCCCAGGAACGGTTGAATTCATTGAGCAGGCCCAGGTAGCGCTCCCAGTTCGGCGTACCGCGGCGCGCGTAGAGAAAGCGCCAGGGTTGCGAGTTGTAGGCCGAGGCGGCCCAGCGGGCGGCTTCGAAGAAGCTCAGCAGGGTGTCCTGTTCGATCTCGACCGGCTCGAACGCGCGCGGCGACCAGCGATTGATGAATTGCTCGTGGATGGCATAGTCGGCGATGCGGGGATTGGCGCTCATGGCATTCCTGATTGAAGGGTGATGGAGGGCAGGGGGTAAAAACTACTGCGAATCGATCGCGCCTGACAAGTGAAGCTTACCGGCAGTCGCCAGAGCTTGGCCCGCGCTGCAGGGCGCACTAGACTGGCGGCCCTTTCAGGTACCGCCCACGCCTGAGCCGTCAATTTCGTACAGGACACTCGGTCACATGGCTGCCATCGTCGAACCCTTCTGGATGCGCAAGACGCTCGAGCAACTCGACCCGCTCGAGTGGGAGTCCCTGTGCGACGGCTGTGGCCTGTGCTGTCTGCAGAAGCTCGAGGACGAAGACGACGAGAGCGTCTACTACACCCGTGTGGCCTGCAAGATGCTCGACCTCAAGACCTGTCAGTGCAGCGACTATCCGCGGCGCAAGTCTTTCGTGCCGGACTGCATCCAGCTGACGCCGGGCCAGGCCGACCAATTCAAATGGCTACCACCGACCTGCGGTTATCGCCTGGTCAGCCAGGGGCAGGACCTGCCGCTTTGGCATCATCTGGTCTGCGGTGACCGCGAACAGGTGCACAAACAGCGTATTTCGCAGTCCGGCAAAATGGTCAGCGAGAAGGATGTCGACGAAGACGATTGGGAAGACTATCTGATCTTTCGCGCGGGTTGATTCGTCGCGCTGGTCGCTCGGCAGATAAAGCTGCGCCCCGCTGCAGCATGACATGCAGAGGGGCGCGGTTGACGCTCGAGGCACTCAGATCTTTGGCGTCACAGCCGGGTCTTCGCCAGTCACGGTAGCGGTGTCGGTCGCCGAATCGGCATTTTTCTTCAGGTTCAGCAGATCTTCGCCAGCGCGTTCGATCTTGTTGCGGATCTCTTCCAGATCGCTGCGGCCTTTCTCGGCCAGCGACTTGGCTGCACAGTGACCGCTCCAGCCGCGGGCCAGGGCTGCGCCACCAATGGCCACCTGGATCAGACCGAAGATCCCGCCGCGGCGCAGACCCTTGCCGATCGAGACGACGCCTACCAGCAACGAGCCGGCGCGTTCCCAACCCTTGACGTTATGGTAGTCGGGCTGGGTAACGGATTTGATGACGTCCACGGTTTTGCTGTCGCTCATGGTGAATCTCCTGATAGGGCAGTGATAACAAGCTGACTGCCAAATCTTCACGCTGTTCCATTGGCTTATTTGAATTTGGGCCCGGAGCGCGTGTTGTTGCCTTTGGCCAAGCGGTCGTAAAGCACGACGTTGACCGTGGCGGCCAGGTTCATGCAGCCGGTGGTGGGGATGTAGATGGTGTCTTCGCACCAGTCGCGCACGCTTTGGTCGAGGCTGCCGTCCTCGGGGCCGAAGATGTAGATGGCGCGATCCGGATGGGTGTATTCGGGCAGCGGACGTGCGCCATCGACCAGCTCGACGGCCACGGGGGTGCAGCCCAGCGGAATGATTTTCTGCAAATCGTCGATGCCGATGAGCGGAATGTCGTAGTGAACCCGCTTGGTGTCGGTGACGAAATCACGTGCACGCTCGTAGCGCTTGCCCGTATAGAACACCGAGTTGACCCCGTAGCAACCGGCGGCGCGCATGACCGAGCCGACGTTTTCCGGGGATTTGGGGTTGAACAACCCGATGCAGCTGTACCGTTTGTTGGCCACGTGCTCGCTCAGTCTTTTTTCATCAATCCGGCCAGGGCCGCGAAGGGGTTGTGGGTCGCCTTGGCGATGGTCGGGCTGCTGGTGGAGCCTTCGGCGTAGTACTGCTGGTCGGTGTAGCGCGAGTGCTCGTTGTCGTGGCAGTACAGGCACAGCAGTTCCCAGTTGGAACCGTCCTGGGGGTTGTTGTCGTGGTTGTGGTCGCGGTGGTGCACGGTCAACTCGCTCAGGCGCTTGCCGGCGAACTCGCGGGCGCAGCGGCCGCACACGTGCGGGTACATGCGCAGGGCCTTGTCGCGGTAGCCGCTTTCGCGCTCGCGCTGGGCATCGGCGAGAATGCGATCGAGCTTGGCGGTATGGGGTGTGGACGAACTCATGGGGTTCACCTCGGATAATGACGGTCAGGCGCTATATTAACGTTTTCCCTCGCGTAGGAGCGGTCCGTGGCCGCGAAAAGGGCGCTGCGGTGCCTCAGGCAGACTGCGGCGCGCCTTTCGCGGCCGATGACCGCTCCTACGGTGGGAATGGTGCAGCGTTCGTCCGTAGGAGCGGTCCGTGGCCGCGAAAAGGCGCTGCGGTGTTTCAGGCAGACCGCGGTACGCCCTTCGCGGCCGATGACCGCTCCTACGGTGGGCATGGTGCAGCGTTCGTCCGTAGGAGTGGTCCGTGGCCGCGAAAAGGCGCTGCGGTGCTTCAGGCAGACCGAGGTGCGCCCTTCGCGGCCGATGACCGCTCCTACGGTGGGCATGGTGCAGCGTTCGTCCGTAGGAGCGGTCCGTGGCCGCGAAAAGGCGCTGCGGTGCTTCAGGCAGACCGCGGTGCGCCTTTCGCGGCCGATGACCGCTCCTACGGTGGGCATGGTGCAGCGTTCGTCCGTAGGAGCGGTCCGTGGCCGCGAAAAGGGCGGTGCGTGTATCAGGCGAACCGCGGGGCGCCCTTCGCGGCCGATGACCGCTCCTACATTGGGCGGTGGTGTATACTGCGCGCCGGTTTTTTGAGGTGCCGTGTGATGAGTACAGAAGATCCCCGTTTCGCCGGCATTGCCCGCCTTTATGGCCTGGAGGGCATGCAGCGCCTGCGTGATGCGCACGTCGCCATCGTCGGTGTGGGTGGCGTCGGCTCGTGGGCGGCGGAAGCGATCGCCCGCACCGGGGTGGGGGAGATTTCGCTGTTCGACCTGGACGACGTCTGCGTCAGCAATGCCAACCGGCAGTTGCATGCGCTGGACAGCACCGTGGGCAAGCCCAAGGTCGAGGTGATGGCCGAGCGGCTGCGCGGTATCAATCCCGACTGCACGGTGCACGCGGTGGCGGACTTCGTCACTCGCGACACCATGGCCGAATACATCACGCCAAACATCGACTGCGTGATCGACTGCATCGACAGCGTGAATGCCAAGGCCGCGCTGATCGCCTGGTGCAAGCGACGCAAGATCCAGATCATCACCACCGGGGGCGCCGGCGGACAGATCGACCCGACCTTGATCCAGGTCTGCGACCTGAACCGTACGTTCAACGATCCACTGGCCTCCAAGGTGCGTTCGACACTGCGTCGCGACTATGGGTTTTCACGCACGGTCACGCGCCATTACAGCGTGCCCTGCGTGTTCTCCACCGAACAGCTGCGGTACCCCAAGCCCGATGGCAGCATTTGCCTGCAGAAGAGTTTCGTCGGTGACGGGGTGAAGCTGGACTGCGCCGGGGGGTTCGGGGCGGTGATGATGGTGACGGCGACCTTTGGCATGGTGGCGGCGACCAAGGCGGTCGACAAGATCGTGGCCGGGGTGCGGCGTCCGGCGGATAGGGTCAAGGCGGAAGTCTGAGGGAGAGGTAGCCATAACGCCGCGGCGGCTTCTTCGCGGGCAGAGGGCTGCCCACCGGACCTACAAGGTTCACACCAGCTCGGCCATCCGCTTCAACACCGCGTTCAGCCCATTGCTGCGCGAAGGCGACAGCTGGCGGCCCAAGCCCAGTTGTTCGAACCAATCGCCCAGGTTCAGCTCGCGCAGCGCCTGCGAATCCAGGCCCTCGACCCGCACCAGCAGCAGCGCCAGCAAGCCACGGATCATCCGTGCATCACTGGCGGCCTTGAAGTGCCAGCGCTCATCCTGCCGCTCAGCCACCAACCACACCACGCTTTCACACCCGTGCACACGATTGGCGTCCACTTTCTGCCCTTCGCCCAGCGGCTCCAGGCGTTCGCCCCACTGCATCAACAGCCGCGCCCGTTGTTCCCAACCGGCGGCCTGCTTGAAAGCCTGAAGTGCGTCTTCAGCCTGTGGATTCAAGGTCATGTGAGTATCTCCAACGCCTTGTCCAGTGCCTCGAACAACCGTTGCAGGTCGGCTGAGTCGTTGTATAGGCCCAAGGACACACGAATGGCGCCGGACAGGCCAAGGTGCTTCATCAATGGCATGGCGCAGTGATGCCCGGCGCGTACGGCGATACCTTGATCGGTCAGCAAGTGCGCCAGATCGGCGTTGTGTACGCCGTCCACGACGAAACTGGCCAGCGCAATCTGCGGCGTGCCGAGCAAGCGCACGCCGCTGCGCGCGTGCAGCCCCGCCAGCAATTGCGCATGCAGGCACGCTTCGTGTGCGGCCACGGCCTGGGCGTCCAGACCGCTGAGGTAATCCAGGGTCGCGCCCAGTCCTATCACTCCGGCAATGGCCGGAGTGCCCGCTTCATGGCCCAAGGGCGCCGGGTGAAAGCTCGCACTCTGGTAATCGGCCTGGTGCACCATTTCGCCGCCGAACTGCCAGTGCGCAAGCTTCTGCAAGGCCTCGCGCCGGCCATACAGCACGCCGACACCGTCCGGGCCATACAGCTTGTGGCTGGAAAACACATAGAAATCGCACTGCAGGCGCTCGACATCATGGCGTCCGTGGACGACGCCCTGAGCGCCATCCACCACCGTGATCGCCCCTTGTGCACGCGCCAGCGCCAGCAGTTCCGGCAGCGGTTGCCACGCGCCGAAGACGTTGGACAGTTGGGTCACTGCCAGCAGCCGGGTGCGTGGCCCGATGATCTGCGCAGCCGCCTGCAGGTCGACCACGCCACTGGCATCCAGCGGCAGCACCCGCAGTGGCAGGCCACGACGTTTGGCCAGCTGTTGCCACGGCAGCAGGTTGGCATGGTGTTCGGCGGCGCTGATCACCAGTTCGTCCCCGGGCTGCAGTTGCTCGGCCAGGCCATAGGCGAGCAGATTCAGCGCACTGGTCGCGCCGTGGGTGAAGATGATCTGCTCGGAACTGCCTGCATTCAGCCATCGCGCGACCTTCTCGCGGCTGGCTTCGAATGCACGGGTCGCCAAGGATCCCGGCAGATGCTGGGCGCGATGTACGTTGGCCGCGCCGTGGCCATAGTAGTGGCCGATGGCGTCGATCAGGGCTTGCGGTTTCTGGGTGGTTGCAGCGCTGTCCAGGTAGGTCTGCTGCTGCTGGTGCAAGGCGGCGATGGCTGGAAAGTCAGAGCGCCAGGGGGAGGCGTGGAACATGGTCGAAGACCCCAGGCAAAAGGCCCGGCAGGGATGCCGGGCCCGATATCGCCACTTAGTTGTGAGCGTGCAGCGCTTCGTTGAGTTCGATGGCCGACTTGTGGCTCTTGCACTCCACGGCACCGGTGACCGAATTGCGACGGAACAGCAGGTCGGGCTGGCCAGCCAGGTCCCGTGCCTTCAAGGTCTTGACCAGTTGGTTCTGTTCATCGAGCAGCGCCACCTTGGTGCCTGCCGTGATGTACAGACCGGCTTCGACGGTGTTGCGGTCGCCCAATGGAATGCCGATACCGGCATTGGCGCCGATCAGGCAGCCTTCGCCTACCTTGATGACGATGTTGCCGCCACCGGACAGGGTGCCCATGGTCGAGCAGCCGCCGCCCAGGTCCGAGCCCTTGCCGACGAACACGCCCGCCGAGACACGGCCTTCGATCATGCCTGGGCCTTGGGTGCCGGCGTTGAAGTTGACGAAGCCCTCGTGCATGACGGTGGTGCCTTCGCCGATGTAGGCGCCCAGGCGCACGCGCGCGCTGTCGGCGATACGCACGCCGGCCGGTACCACGTAGTCGGTCATCTTGGGGAACTTGTCCACCGAGAACACTTCCAGCAGTTCGCCCTTCAGGCGTGCTTCCAGCTGACGCTCACCCAGTTCGGCCAGGTCGACCGCGCCCTGGCTGGTCCAGGCGACATTGGGCAGCAGCGGGAAGATGCCGGCCAGGTTCAGGCCGTGTGGCTGGGCCAGACGGTGCGACAGCAGATGCAGCTTCAGGTACGCCTCGGGCGTGGAGGTCAGCGCGGCGTCTTCGGCCAGCAGCGTCGCGACCAGCGGCTTGTGGCTTTCGGCCAGGCGGGTCAACAGGGCCGCTTGCGCCGGGTCGACGTGCTTGAGCGCCTCGGCCAGCTGCGAGGCCTGGGTGTTGCTGAAGGCAACGGCCTGGTTGCCACCGGTGTAACCCAGCAGCGGAGCGATGGCATCGACCAGTGCAGTGGACGGGTTGGTCAACGGCTGTGCATAGAACACTTCCAGCCAGGTGCCTTGACGGTTTTGCGTGCCGACACCGAAGGCCAGGCTGAACAGGGAATTGGACATGGAATTACCTCGTGCAGAATAAGTGCGGGCCCGCGTCAGGCAAGGGCCGCTGCGTAGATATCAGGCTTGAAGCCGATCACGGTCTTGTCGCCAAGCTGCAACACCGGGCGCTTGATCATCGACGGCTGGGCGAGCATCAGCTCGATGGCCCTGGCCTGGTCGATGTCGGCCTTCTGCTCGTCGCTAAGCTTGCGGAAGGTGGTACCGGCCTTGTTGAGCACCATTTGCCAGCCGTGCTCGTCGCACCAGCGGGACAGGTGCTCGCGGTCGATACCGGCGCTCTTGTAGTCATGAAAGGCGTACTCCACCTGGTGCTCGTCGAGCCAGGTACGGGCCTTTTTCATGGTGTCGCAGGCTTTGATGCCGTAGAGAATATGAGCCATTGATCTAGGAGGGGCTGCGAATGCGCCCCACTGCCTCCCGAAAACGAATCGGGGAATTATGCGGCATCGACTGTGACAGCGCCATGCTTGCGTGGCGAGGAGGGAAGGCGGTGCGCGTGATTCGGCCACGCGGTCGCTGTGCAGACAGGGCGCGGGGGTGCAAATGCCCCCCCGGCTTCGAACCTAGCCAACCGACTTCAAAGGGATCGGCCCCTGAAGGCGATCGAGCAGGGTATTGCAGTACCAGTCATCGAACTGGCAAACGCCGGTTTCAGCCGTTTCGGAAAACGGGCCCGGTTCGAACGACGGGGAAGTGACCCCACGCTGAGTGCCCTCTACCAGCGTCCTGTCCTGGTCGTTGGTGGCAATCCAGACTTTGGTGAGGCGATCCAGATCGTAGTCCACACCTTCCATGGCGGTGTTGTGCACCAGCCACTTGGTGGTCACCAGGGTTTCAGTGGCGCTGATGGGCAGCACGCGGAAGCTCAACGCGTGGTCGCCCAGAAAGTGGTTCCAGGTCGACGGATAGTTGAAGTACAGCAAGGCGCCGATGTCGGGCTCGCCGGACTTGTCCAGGCGACCGTTGACGGCAGGCTTGCCGTCCATGGTGTAGCTGACAGCGCCCGCCGACAGCGGTATCCGGGTCATGCGGAAACGGCCATGGATATCCATGACCAGGCGACTGGGCAGGCCGGCCTTTTCACACTTGTTCCAGTATGCCGCCAGTTCCGGATCGTCTTCCCCGCTGGTGCCACCCACTGAAAGATTATCCACGAACGAGTTCAAGAGTTCAGGGTGCGAGCCGTCGCAGTGGTAGCACTCGCGATTGTTCTCGAACACCAGTTTCCAGTTGCCTTTCTCGATGATGTTCGACTCGAAGGCAACTTTGCATTCTTCAAGGTTGTGCGGTGCCACGAACGGATCCACAGCCTTTCGGAACGATTCGAAGTCAGGTTTGACTACACCTACGCACACGTAGATGTAAGTGTTCACCACTTCGCAGTGCACCGGTTTGAGGTTGTATTGGCTCTTGTCGAAGTCCTGGCCCATGTTGCCGGCGAACAGCAGCTTGCCATCGAGCTCGAACGTCCACTTGTGGTACGGGCAGACCAGCTTGGCGACCTTGCCCTGCGCGGCTTCGCACACCTTGGCCCCACGGTGGCGGCAGGCGTTGTGGAACGCTCTGACTTCGCCGTCCTTGCTGCGCACGATGACCACGGGGTAATCGCCTACTTGAAGCGTCATGTACTGACCAGGTTTGGCGACTTCGAAAGTATGGCCTGCAAAGATCCAGTCCTTGTGCCAGATCTGCTCGAGGTCCTGGCGATAGACTTCATCACTGCTATAGAGCGCGCCCGGTAGCGAGTGGTTGGGCTTGCGTTGGGAAACCAGATCAAAAACGGTTTTCTTGAAATCCATATTTCCTCCAGGATGCAGACCTTGGGGGCCAGGTTAGATGCAGCTCGGCATTGCCGACTGGCTATTGATCGCAGCCTATACCCGCCAATCGAGGCGGATCAAACGACATTTAAGGCGTGCAATCAATGCGGGCAGGTTATGAATGGATCGCGTCCTCGTGCCCTTCTTCGAGCCGTCTGCAACGCACTTCAGGCGGGTTGGCCCAGGTGTTCGGGCGGCGGCTGAAAGATCCCCGAGAGTGCCTCCACCGCCGATGACGATGAAGCCAGATTCTTGACCGCTGCCTTGATCGCTTCACGGGTTTTTTCATCCAGCGATACCGAAGCGAACATGTCGTACTTGCTCTCGAGTTCCGCGATGGTCATCGCGGTTTCCGGGTCACCTTTGGCAGCGGTGGTCTGGCTACGCAGCACGTCACCGTTGTCCAGGGTAACGATGACCCGCGACAGGATCTCTTCGGGGAAGCGCGCCGAAAGATCCGGCGCTTCCACGATCTCGATCCTGGCGCTCATGGCGAGAATGTCCGGGGCGCAGATCGATGCGCCCGTGACTTCTTCGGGCCCGACCTTACCCCGGACGATAAGCGCGGCCAGAGGGAATGCAAGGGCGTATTGCGCCTCGTCGGCGTTGGCAGGGGTGTGCCCCTGCAGGCAGACCGATTCGAAGAACGTCTCGACGCGAATCTTCTCGATCCGATTGACCTCGATGCCGCCCGATACCTGCTGCAGTGCCACCATTGCCGTAAGCGCAGGCTGCGCCCAACGGCAGACGGGCCATGGCTTGAAGTATTGGCTGTCGATTTCCCAGCGATGGCCCAGATCCTGCCAGAACGCCGCGACGGATTCGTCCTCTATGGTTTCCGCCGGTGCCCCCGTCATGCCTTCGCGTGCCATCAGCAATGCGTTCAGCCCCGCGAATGCGCCGGCACCGTGACCGTCGCGCAGCATGGTCGGTGACTGCACCACGCGCATCATCGGGCAGCGTGCACTGAAGTATTCGGCGATGCCCAGCGCGTGCCGGAATGTCGATTCGTCGAAGCCCAGCATCCTCGCCCCGGCACACACCACACCAATGCCCGAGAAGCCGCCAGAGGCATGGTAGGTCGGCGAGGTGGCCATCAATGCGACGCCTGCGCGCAGGGCGGTTTCGTAGCCGATACACAGCGCCGTCAACAGTTCACGACCGCTCACTGGCTTGCCTTGGTGGGCCAGCGCATCTGCCAGGGCGAGCAGGGCGGGCACCACAGTGGCGCCTGCGTGGCCCTTGGAGGTGAAGTGACCCTCGTGAGCGTCGAGGCTGTCGGCAGTGAATCCACCCGCCCAGCCGGCACCGAGCACATTGACCCGCTGGCCGTCGAAGATCATGCGGCTGGTGAACTCGCCCCCAGGGTAATGCGCTCGGGCGTATCGCCGGACAGCTTTGCTGGTGTCGTTGCCCGTCGCTCCCGCCATGACCCCGAGAATATCGAGCAGGCTGTTCATGAGGATCTGTCGGGTCTTGGCAGGTGCCTGTTGAAAATCGAAATCTCGGCAGAACAGGAAAAGCGACATCCAGCGGCTCCTTCGAATGATCCTGCAGGTCAGTGCTGACCGACGTGATTCAACGATGAGCGCATCGCCGCCAAGGCGCGAGCAACTTTTTCGCAGGGCTATGCATAACGTCCAGTAATGCTGAACGGCGCTTGAATGTCACCGTCTGGGAAATTTGCCGAGCATCCATTCACGAAATCTGCGCAACGCATCTTCGTTGTCCGAGTTTTCCTTGCACGCCAGGTAGTGGCAGCTATTGCGCAACTGCACTTGATCCGCAATCGGCCTGACCAGCAGGCCTTTGCCGATGAGTCCACTGACCAGATGGTTCCAGCCCAATGCGATGCCCTGATGGGTGAGCACCATACTGATGATCAAGTTGTAGTCATTGGCATTGAAAATGGCCGGGCTGGCGGCGGGGCGATCGTCCAGGTCAATGGCCTGGAAGGCGAACCATACCCCCCAGTCGACATGCTCCGCGACCTGGGAACGGCCATAGGGACTCAGGTTGAGCAACGCCGAGTCGCGAATACCGTCCAGGGAGGTGATCTCCGGATGCTGCTGCAGATACGCCGGCGTGCACACCGGATAGATCAGGTCGTGGCACAGGTGGTAGTTCTTGTAGCCGTCGCGTATGCGCGCAATCTTGGTGATGAACGCGTCCGGCTGGACGCCGGGCTCCATGGTCAGGAAATTCTGCGTGGTAATCAGGTTGAGCTCGATGCCTTCGCTCTGGGCAAAGAATTCCGGCAGGTTGCTCGACAGCCATAGCGCGGAAAACGCCGGTGAGCAACAGATGGTCAGCACCCGCTTTTCGGATTGCGCGCTACGAATACGCTCGGCGGCCTGGGCAATATTGACGAACGACAGGTGGGCCGCGTCGAAAAACAGCGTCCCTGCCGGGGTCAGTTCCACCGCGCGACCTACACGGGTGAACAGTGCCGCGCCCAGGTGAACTTCGAGTTCCTTGATCTGGCGACTGATCGCTGCCTGGGATACACACAGCGCCTCTGCAGCCCGTGTGAAGCTTTCGTACTTGGCGGCGGCCACGAAGGCCTTGACTGCACGCAGCGAAGGCATCTTGAGCAGAATCGTATCCGGGTCAACGTGCTTCGACATGCTCAACCTCCTGTCAGTACCGCTGTGCTCGGTCGGCGGCGAGGGTATAGCACCCTGGCTTCGCCGTGTCGGTTCGGTGTCGTTTTCGATGCGCCTCGGTCGCTTGCTGGCATGCCCGAGGCCTGCTGCACAACCCATGCAGAACCTATAACCCAACGTTATCGAATAAGGGCTGTAAATGTTGTTGGATCTGAATACACATTGGGCATAGATTGAAAAAACACCCTAATTCCTGGGGGTAAGAATAAAAAACAAGGAAATCGTTGCGATGAACAATTACCCGTACCACTGCCCCTTACAACATGTTTCGCGTTGCCATGATTTGCCTACTGCAATGAGTGTTGCCGCGAAGGAGGCAAGGTATGAATAACGCCGACGATATAATATCCGTACACAATGTATACAAGGTCTTCGGGGCACAACCCAAAGTGGCCATGAATATGTTGCGCGAGGGCGCTTCCAAGGCCGAAGTGTTCGAAAAGACGGGCCAGGTCATCGGTGTGTTCGATGCGAACTTTTCCGTGAAGCGTGGCGAGATCTTCGTGATCATGGGGCTTTCCGGTTCGGGCAAATCCACCATGGTGCGCCTCTTCAACCGGCTGATAGAGCCCACTTCCGGCTCGATATTCCTCAATGGCAAGGAAATCACCGGCCTGGCCGACAAAGATCTGCTGCAAGTGCGCCGCAAGGACATGGGCATGGTCTTCCAGTCGTTTGCCCTAATGCCCCACATGAGCGTGATCGATAACGTCAGCTTCGGCCTCGAGATCAGCGGCGTCAGCGAAAAGGAACGCTACAGCCGTTCAGTGGTGGCCTTGCGGCAGGTGGGGCTGGCCGGGCAAGAACACAGCTACCCGCATCAATTGTCCGGCGGCATGCAGCAGCGCGTCGGGCTGGCACGGGCGCTGGCCAACGACCCGGCCATCCTGCTGATGGACGAAGCGTTCTCGGCACTCGACCCGATGATTCGCAGCGAAATGCAGGGCGAACTGCTCAAGCTACAGGCCGAGCAGAACCGCACCATCATCTTCATTTCCCACGACATTGAAGAAGCCGTTCGGATCGGGCATCGCATTGCGATCATGGAGGGCGGCCGGGTGGTACAGATCGGAACCCCGCGCGAACTGCTCTGCAATCCAGCCAACACGTACGTCAAGGACTTCTTCGAAGGGTTCGATACCAGCCGCATCCTGCGCGCGGGCGATATCGCCCAGCTGGACGCCCGCATCGTCTACGAGCCCGGTCGACACACGCCTATCGATGCGGATGCGCTGCTGCGCGAAATCGTTCCGCTCGTTGCCGCCTCGCACACGCCCATGCCTGTCGTGGACCGTGGGGGTTTGTACAAGGGGACCATCTCGCAAGGTCACCTGCTGAACTGCTTGAGCAGCCGATAAATCCACGATCAGCTTTCGGGTCGTCTCTGAGGTGGGCTATGTCCGACTTTAATCTTCTGGATCCTTTCAAAACCATAAACGTACCGCTCGGGACATGGGTCGAGGGCGTTCTCAAGTATCTCGTTCATAACTTCCGCGATGTATTCCGTTCGATTCGCTGGCCGGTGGATCAGGTACTCGATGGCATCCAGGCAGGCTTGCTTTCAGCGCCGCCTACCGTGTTCATCATCATTGCCGCGCTGATCAGCTGGCAGATCGGCGGCAAGCGAATCGCCTTGTTCACCCTGGCCACCCTCACCGCGCTGGGGCTGATCGGTGTGTGGGAGGACGCCATGGTCACCCTCGCGCTGGTGCTCACATCGCTGGTCTTCTGTGCCGTCATCGGCATTCCACTGGGGATATTGAGCGCGCGCAGCGATCGGCTCGAGATGATCATTCGCCCGGTACTGGACGCCATGCAGACGCTGCCGGCATTCGTCTACCTGGTGCCGGTGGTCATGCTGTTCGGCATCGGCAACGTGCCCGGAGTGATCGTCACCATCATCTTCTCGGTGGCGCCGTTGGTACGCCTGACCAATCTGGGCATCCGTCAGGTGCCCGAAGACAAGGTCGAGGCCGCCAGGGCGTTCGGTTGCACGGCGACGCAAATGCTCTTGAAGGTCCAACTGCCGCTGGCCGCGCCGACCATGATGGCCGGCCTCAATCAAACGCTCATGCTGTCGCTTTCGATGGTGGTGGTGGCGTCCATGATTTCCGTAGGTGGCCTGGGCCTGATGGTGCTCAGCGGTATCGGCAGGCTGGACATGGGCCTGGCCAGTGTCGGTGGCGCCGGGCTGGTGCTGCTTGCCGTGTTCCTCGATCGACTCACCCAGGCCATGGGCGAGCGCAGCAAGGATCTGGCAACGGGCCAGCGCTGGTACGAAACCGGCCCTGTAGGTCTGCTGATGAAGTTGAAAAAGAAGAAGCCAGTCGAAACTGCGATCACTCATTGACGTGCCTGCTCACCCTATCTAACCCTTGAACGTGGTGACTCATGAACCCTGCAACCCTCCAGAAATCCGCGCTTGCCAGCCTCGCTGCGGCAGTCCTAGGCACCGTTCTGAGCTTCGGGGCGTTCGCCGCCGATGCCAACAAGCCTGGGGACGGCAAGTCGATCACCCCCATCTTTCCATCCATCGCCGAAGAGCGCTTCAGGGGGGAGGTGGCCATAGCCGGCCTGAAAGACCTGGGCTACAACGTCAAGCCACCCAAGGAGGTCGATTACCCGGCGATGTTCCTGGCACTGTCGTACGGTGACGCAGACTTCACCGTGCATGAGTGGGGCGCCTTGCATGAAGGCTTCTACAACAAGGCTGGCGGCGATGAGTCGATGGTCAAGGTCGGCGAAGTGATGAAGGGAGTACTGCAGGGGTACATGATCGACAAGAAAACTGCAGACGCCTACAACATCAAGGACCTGTCGGATCTGAAGAAGCCGGAAATCGCCAAGCTGTTCGACAGCAATGGCGATGGCAAGGCCGACCTGACCGGATGCAACCCGGGGTGGGGGTGCGAAGTCATGGTCGAGTACCACATGAAAGCCTATGGTCTGGAGCCTACGGTGGTTGACAACCGCGGCTCGTACTTCGCCCTCATGGCCGACACCATTGCGCGCTTCGAACAAGGCAAGCCCATCCTGTTCTTCACCTGGGTGCCGCAGTGGATCGCCGGCGTACTGGTGGAGGGCCGCGACGTGGTCTGGCTGCCGGTGCCCTTCACCTCGCTGCCCGATGGCAAGGAATCCAAGGACACTTTCTATAACGGGAAAAACCTGGGCTTCCCGGTAGACACCGTCTACGCGGTGATGAACAAGGAATTCTCGGAAGAGAATCCGGTGGCCGCCAAGTTCCTGTCCGAAGTGCGTATTACCACGGCCGATGAAAGTGCGCAGAACTTGCGCATGCAGAAAGGTGAAAAGTCCTTGGCCGATATCAAGCGGCATGCCGCCGAATGGATCAAGGCGCACCAGGCCGAATACGACGGCTGGCTGGCGGACGCCCGCGCCGCGGCGAAGAAATAGACGCATGACACAGGGGCCGGCTGCCGCGCCGGGCCCTGTGCCTGCCCGCACCCGGCGGCGCCTGACGATGATTGCCGTCAGGGCCGCTACACCCTGTCACCGCACTGCCTTGCCGATACGTACGTATCAACGGACCGCGTCCGGCTGCGCGCGTACTTCTCATTGGCGCTGTTACCTGTCCGTGAACTCATGCTGGCGGCAGGCAAACTCAACTATCGATGGTCACGATCATGAAAGTTACTTCGCTGCCTGCGGACGACAAGACCTGTGGTTGGTTTCATCTGAGCTACCCACGCACGCCGATGCCCACTCATTCGGGGCACAGGACTGCGCGTTGGGTCGTGGTAGGCGCAGGATTCACCGGTCTGGCGGCTGCACGGCAGTTGGCGCTGCGCTTTCCCGACGAAGAGATCGTGTTGGTGGAGGCCCAGGAAGTCGGGCTCGGCCCCTCGGGCAGGAATGCCGGTTTCGCCATCGACCTGCCCCACGATATTGCCGCTGAAGATTACATCGGCGATATCGAACTGGCCAAGATCAGCCTCAGGTTGAACCTGGCTGGGCAATTGTCGTTGAAGGAGTTGGTCAGCCAGCACGCGATCGATTGCCAGCTCAAGGCCTGCGGCAAGTATCAGGCGGCAGTCGAGGAGCGCGGCATCGCCGTACTTGAAGCGTATCGCCGGGGACTGGACAAGCTCGACCAGCCCTACCAGATGATCGGCGCCGATGAACTGCCCGATCACCTCGGAACGCATTTCTACCGAAAGGCCCTGTACACCCCAGGCGCGGTGCTGATCCAACCGTCTGCCTTGGTCAAAGGCCTGGCTGACAGCCTGCCTGCGAACGTCACGCTCTACGAGCGCACGCCGATCACCGATGTCGAGTATGGCGCCAAGACGGTCCTCAGGCATGCCCATGGCAGCATCACCGCCGACAAGCTGGTGTTGGCCAACAACTCGTTCGGCATGCGTTTCGGTTTTCTTCAGGGGCGAATGTTGCCGATCTACACCTACGGCAGCATTACCCGTCAGCTGACCGAGGAAGAACAAGCGGCGCTGGGTGGCAAGCCGTTCTGGGGCGCCATTCCGGCGGATCCCTTCGGCACCACGGTCAGGCGTACCCCGGACAACCGGCTGCTCATTCGCAACAGCTTCAGCTTCAATCCCGATGGACGCAGCAATCAGAAATTCAACGACCGCTTCGTGCGTCGTCACAAGGCGTCATTCGATGTGCGCTTTCCCATGTTGCCGCACGTGAACTTCGAATACACCTGGGGCGGCGCCCTGGCGATGTCGCGCAACCACAATGGCTTCTTCGGTGAGCTGGCCCGCAACGTCTACGGTGCCCTGGGTTGCAATGGCCTGGGCGTCACGCGGGGCACCATCACCGGGAAGCTTCTCGCCGACTGGCTGGCCGGCGAACACGACCCCCTGATCGACTACCTGCTCAATGCGCCGCGGCCCAATACCAACCCGCCGCAACCGTTCCTGTCAGCGGGGGTGAACATGAATTTGAAGTGGGGACAGTACCGCGCCGGACGCGAGAGCTGACGTGTTTCGAAGTGTTCGAGATTCAGACATTCAACTACTGGAGGCTACACCATGAACTTTGACGGCATCTTCACGCCCGCCATCACGCCACTGAAGGCGGACGGCAGTATCGACCCTGTCGCGTTTGCCGAAGTGCTCGAATACCTGATCGATTCGAAAGTGCATGGCGTGATCATCGGCGGCTCTACCGGCGAGTACTACGCGCATTCGCCGCAAGAGCGCATCGAGTTGGCCAAAAAGGCCAGGGACGTCATCGGCTCGCGCTTGCCCCTGGTGATCGGCACCGGTGCGATCCGCACCGAAGACTCGGTGCAGTTCGCCGAACAGGCTCGGCACATCAAGGCCGATGCCATCCTGGTGGGGTCGCCGCCCTATGCACTGCCGACCCAGCATGAAATCGCCGCCCATGTGCTGGCCGTCGACCAGGCCGCCGGGCTGCCCATCATGCTCTACAACTATCCCGCACGGATGGGTGTGGCCATGGGCAACGAGTTCTTCGAGGCCGTGGCGCATTGCCCGAATATCGTTGCGATCAAGGAGAGCTCCGGGGAAATGGCGCGGCTGCACCGGCTGGCTACCGCTCACCCAGCCATCCAGATTTCCTGCGGGTGGGACGACCAGGCGCTCGAGTTCTTCGCCTGGGGCGCGCGCAGCTGGGTCTGCGCCGGTTCCAACTTCATTCCCCGCGAACACGTTGCGCTCTATGAAGCCTGTGTGATCGACAAGGACTTCGACAAGGGACGGCGCATCATGGCCGCGATGTTGCCGCTGATGGACTTTCTGGAAACCGGCAAGTTCGTCCAGTCCATCAAGTACGGCAGCGAGCTCAGTGGTCTTCGCGCAGGCGGTGTGCGCGCCCCCCTCAAGGGCTTGGAAGAAGCCGAAAAGGCCGAGCTTGCCGCCGTCGTGAGTACCCTCAAGCAGAACGTTGCCCACATCACTGGGGAGGCATGAAATGACCGAGTTGCTGAGCAAAGAAGGCTATCTGGGACTGGCCGGCCGGCTTGAATACCGTACCCAGGCGTTCGTGGATGGCACATTCCACCCCGCACGGTCGGGCAGGACATTCGCCACCCGCAACCCGGCAACCGGTGCGCATCTTGCCGATGTGGCTGCCTGCGATAGCCAGGATGTCGACCTGGCAGTCGCCAGCGCCAAGGCCGCCTTCGAAGATGGCCGCTGGAGCGCGCTGTCTCCCGCCGCGCGTAAGGCCGTACTGCTCGGCTTCGCCCAGTTGCTGGAAGACAACGCCCACGAATTGGCCGTTCTGGAAAGCCTGGACAGCGGCAAGCCTGTCCGTGAATGCCAAGGCATCGACATTCCCGAAACCATCAACACCATTCGCTGGCACGCCGAGCTGGCCGACAAGATCTACGACGCCACTGCGCCCGTCGGTTCCGGCGCCGTGACCATGGTCGTGCGCGAGCCCATAGGTGTCGTCGGCCTGGTCCTGCCGTGGAATTTCCCGCTGCTCATGCTGGCATGGAAAATCGGTCCTGCACTGGCTGCGGGCTGCTCGGTGGTGGTCAAGCCGGCCGAGGAAACCACGCTGAGCGCGCTGCGAGTGGCTGAGCTTGCGTATCGGGCCGGCATTCCTGCTGGCGTCTTCAACGTCGTTCCGGGCAGTGGCCAGGAGGCAGGCGAACCGATTGGCCGCCATCCGGACGTGGCCATGATCAGCTTCACCGGTTCGACGAATACGGGTCGTCGTTTCCTCAAGTACTCCAGCGAATCCAACCTGAAGCGGGTCGTGCTGGAATGCGGTGGCAAGAATCCAGCGGTGGTGATGGACGATGTGGAAGACGTGGATCAGGTCGCCCAGCACGTGGTCAACGGCGCCTTCTGGAACATGGGCGAAAACTGCTCGGCGTCTTCGCGGCTGATCGTGCACAAGGACATCAAGGAAGCACTCATCAAACGCGTGGTCGTGCACCTGCGCGACTGGCAGATGGGCGACCCACTCGACCCAGAGAACCGTTTGGGGTCGATGATCAGCAAGGCTCACTTCGACAAGGTACGCTCCTACATCGACCAGGCCTCTGACGAAAAACTCGAGTTTCTGGTCGGCGGAGGTGAAGGCGCGCCCATGTTCGTCGAGCCGACGATCATCGATGGCGTCGGGCGCGACAGTCGTCTTTTTCAGGAAGAAATCTTCGGCCCGGTGTTGACCGTGACCACCTTCGACACCGTCGAGCAGGCGATCGAGTTGGCCAACGACACCGCCTACGGCCTGGCCGCGTCGGCCTACACCGGTAATCTGCGCAATGCGCTGAAACTCTCCCGAGGCATCCGCGCCGGCATCGTCACCGTGAACTGCTTCGGCGAGGGTGATGCCTCGACGCCATTCGGCGGGTACAAGGAATCCGGTTTCGGCGGGCGTGATAAATCGATCTGGGCCCATGATCAGTACACCGAGATCAAGACCATCTGGATCGACGCGTCGTAACCCTGCCAGTGAGCGCCCTCTTGACCCTATCCCAGGGTCGGGGGTAGCCCGCACCGGGGTAGGCTACAGACGGCGTCACACTTCATAGCGCTGTTCCCTGGAAGGCGGATAGCCGAAGAAGCTTCGATAGCACTTGCTGAAGTGAGGGCCGGAAACGAAACCGCACGCGATCGCCACTTCGGTGATCGGCATGCTCGAGTTCTGAATGAGCCGGCGTGCTTCGGTGATGCGCAGGCGCAAGTAGTAGCGCTGCGGTGTGGTGGACAGTTGCTCGCGGAACAGGCGCTGCACCTGTCGCCTGGACAAGTGGACACAAGCGGCCAGCTGTTCCGGATCCAACGATTCTTCCAGGTTGGTCTGCATCAGCTGGATGATCTCGCGCAGTGGCCGGCTCAGATGCTGCTGCCGACCCAGATCGACCTTGCGTGAGCGGGGCTGGTCGTAGTTGAGCAGGTCGGCGATCGCCTCGGCCAATGCCTGCCCGCACTGTTTCTTGAGCCAGTTCACCATGACGTGATAGGCGCCAGTGGGGGTGGCGGCCGTGAGCCTGTCACGGTCGATGACGGCCACCTCCGTAGTCACGCTGGCGTAGGGCGAGCGTTCGGACAGCGCAGTGCGTTGCTCCGGGTGAATGGCGCAGCGATACCCATCCAGCAGGCCGGCTTTTCCCAGGTACCAGGCGCCGTTCCAGAGCCCGCCGAGCGCCACCGGTGTCCTCGCCAGTTTCTTCAACAACACCGTCAGCCAAGGAGGAGCGATTCGGGTGGTGCGCAGACCGCCACACACGATCAACACATCCAGTTCCGCCATTCGCACGTCGGTAAGGGGTGTGTCCGGTCGGATCGGTATGCCCAGGTCACTGACCACCTCGGTGCCGTTGCCCGAGAAGGTGCGCGTCTTCACCGCGCCTGGCCTGATCATGTTGGCGGTCGACAGAACCGCCAGTGCCTGGGTAAAGCAGGGCAGGGAGAAACCGTCGAGCAGCAGAAAGCCAATGACGCAGACCTTGTGATTCGCCCATTGCAGCACTGGCGCGGGCGGATCGGGAAACGTTGCCGTCGATGAGTGTGCGGTGTCTGGCAACATGGCTGCTTGATCCTGACGGGTGTGTCCAGTCTACGGACAAGCCCATGGCGCAAGAATCTACATTTTCGCCGGGCTTAGGATGATCCAGGGTTATCAGCGCCGGGCCACTCGACTGACATTGCCGACCCGCTCCACGGACGAGTCGCGTTGTGTCATGTCATGCGCCAACCGTGCGCAAGCCGGTACCATGGCCACTGTCTGTCGATTCAAAGGAAATCCTGCCCCATGCAAACCGCCTACACCGTGCTGATCCTGCTCATGCTGGTCGGCGTTTCGCGGTTGGTCGCCCGCGTCATTCCCTTGCCATTGCCACTTTTGCAGATCGCCGCCGGGGCGATTCTCGCCTGGCCGACCCTGGGCCTGCACGTGGCACTTGAGCCTGAACTGTTCCTGTTTCTGTTCCTGCCGCCGCTGCTGTTCTCCGATGGTTGGCGCATCCCCAAGCGTGACCTGTGGCATTACCGCGGCCCTGTGCTGATGCTGGCGGTGGGTCTGGTGCTGTTCACGGTGCTGGGCGCCGGGTACTTCATCCATTGGCTGCTGCCCGATATCCCCCTGCCGGTGGCCTTCGCCCTGGCCGCCGTGCTGTCACCCACCGATGCGGTGGCAGTATCGGCGATCGCCCAGGACCGTTTGCCGACGCCCCTGATGCGTATCCTGCAAGGCGAGGCATTGATGAACGATGCATCGGGCCTGGTGACCTTCAAGTTTGCCCTGGCCGCGGCGATCACCGGGGTGTTCTCCTTGGCGGATGCCAGCGTGACGTTCGTTCTGGTCGCGGTCGGTGGCCTGGCATTGGGCGTGCTGCTGAGCTGGGTGGTAGGGCGCCTGCGCGTGTGGATGATCGCCCGTGGCTGGGACGATCCGGCCACGCACGTGGTGTTCATGCTGCTGCTGCCGTTCGCCGCCTATGTGCTGGCCGAGCGCCTGGGAGCTTCGGGTATCCTCAGCGCAGTGGCCGCCGGCATGATGCAGAGCTGGCTCGATCTGCTGCCTCGGCAGACGCGCACGCGCATCCTCAACCGCAGCGTCTGGGCCTTGCTGGAGTTCGCCTTCAACGGTCTGATCTTCTTGCTGCTGGGTCTGCAGTTGCCGGACATCGTCAAGGCGGTGATCAGCCACGAACCCACGCTGTGGCCAGCCTTGTCGTGGCGCTGCCTGGAAGTGCTGGCGATCTTCGGCATCCTGCTGTTGCTGCGCTTCGTCTGGGTCCAGAGCACCTGGCGGGCGATATCGTGGGTACGTCGCCTGCGCGGCAAGACCACCATCACCCGCCTGCCCGACGCACGCTCCTGCGCCTTGCTGACCCTGGGCGGCGTGCGTGGCGCGGTGACCTTGGCCGGCGTCATGTCGGTGCCCTTGCTGATGGCGCCCGGCCAGGCCTTTCCCCAGCGTGACCTGCTGATCTTCATCGCCGCCGGTGTCATCCTGCTCTCGCTGGTAGTGGCCTGCATCGCTTTGCCGCTGTTGTTGCGCGGAGTCGCCGCCAGCGATGACCAGAGTGCGCGCCAGGAAGTGCGCGATGCCTGGCGCTACACCGCCGAATCGGCCATTCGTTCGCTGGAAGAGGAAGACCAGGCGCAGAAGGCTACCGAACAGGACGCCAGCCAGGCCGCACTGGCAACCGAACTTAAGGCGCGCATCATGTCCGAGTACCGGCAGCAGTTGGCGGTGTTCGAAGACTCCGCCGAAGCCCAGGCGCTGGCCCGGCAGATGGACCAACTGGAACGCCACCTGCGTATCAAGGCCCTGCGTGCGCAACGCCTGGCGTTGTATGAAATGCGTCGACAACGCAAGATCGGCGACGACGTCGTGCGCGAAGTGCTGGCCGAACTGGACATGAACGAGGCGAATCTGGGCCGTGGGCGCTGAGCGATGGCCGCAGGGTCGAGCCACTGCTGCGGTGTAACCTCGAAGCCCGGGCCTGGCCATCGACAGAACCCGGCGCGATGTCACCCAGCAGACAACTCAATCTCGCTGTATTGCAAGGAACCCGCCCGACCATGCTCAGTGCAGAACTCAAGGCTTTCTACACCGTCGCGCTTTTAGGGAGCGTCACCCAGGCCGCCAAGAAGCTTGGCTTGAGCCAGCCGACGGTCACCACGCAGATTCGGCAACTGGAAAGCCGCTACGCCGTGGAATTGTTCTATCGGGGAGGGCGTCGTTTGACTGTCAGCGACGAGGGTGCCCGGCTGTTGCCCAAGGTCAAGGCGCTGTTGCAGCATGAGGCAGATATCGAGTTTCATTTGCGAAACTGCGGCCAGGCCCTTGGCGCATTGAGGATCGGAGCGACGGCGCCTTACTATATCCTCGATCTCATCAAGTCATTTCGCGAGCGGCTGCCACACATCGATGTGTCGGTGCAGATCGGCAACTCCCAGGATGTACTCGAGGCGCTCGAAGACTACCGGGTCGACCTGGCGGCCTCCTCGCAATGGCTCGACGACCCTCGCTTGATGCACCTGGTGCTGGGCACCGATCCCTTGGTACTGGCCGTTCACAAGCAGCACCCGCTGGCTGTGCAAAAATGTGTACCGCCCAGCGCGTTGGCGGGCCAATGCCTGTTGATGCGCGAACATGGCTCGACCACCAGAACCTTGACCGAGCAGTTTTTGAACACCCATCAGGTTCGCCCAGGCATCGAGCTGGAAATCGGCAGCCGGGAATCCATCCGCGAAGCCGTTCTGCGCAATATCGGCGTGAGCCTGATCGCGCGCCAGGAAGTGCCCGTCAACCCGGATCTGCGGATCATTGCGATAGAAGGCGCGCCGCAGATCGCCGAGTATCTGTATTGCCTCAAGGACCGCAGGCAGGCCCGTTTGCCGGCGGCTTTTCTCGACGTCGCTCGCGACAGCATCGCGCGTCAGCTGTAGCCGTTCTGAAGACTGGGCAAATTCACCAATAGGACTATCGCCAGCTTTTGGCTATCTGCCACATCGTCGTCGCAATAACGCCCTAGCATTGCCTCATCGACACGCATGCCGCACTCCACAGGCGGTGCGTGCTCCACTTGATGAGGTGCCCCATGCTGCGTTCCAGCCCTAATGATGAAGCCTCTCCAGGCGTGACGATACGGATCGCCGGTCTGCGCAAGAACTTTGGCGCGTTCAAGGCGCTGGACGACGTATCCCTGGAGATCTCGCCGGGCGAACTGGTGTGCCTGCTCGGCCCGTCGGGGTGCGGCAAGACCACGTTGTTGCGCTGCATCGCAGGGCTGGAACAGCAGAATCGCGGGGCCATCTACATGGGGTCCAGGGATGTCTCCAACCTGCCGCCCCAGGCCAGGGACTATGGCATCGTGTTCCAGTCGTACGCGTTGTTCCCCAATCTCACCCTCGAGCAAAACATCGGCTACGGCCTCGCCGGCAGCGCGCGCGATATCGTTCGTCAGCGGGTCGCTGCCATGCTCGAGCTGGTAGGGCTGACCGGCAGCGAGAAAAAGTATCCGGGCCAGCTCTCCGGTGGTCAGCAACAGCGCGTCGCCTTGGCCCGTGCGCTGGCTCCCGCGCCGTCCTTGCTGTTGCTGGACGAACCGATGTCTGCGCTCGACGCCCAGGTGCGCGAACACCTGTGCACCGAGCTGCGCACGCTGCAGCAGCGGCTTGGCATTACCACCTTGATGGTTACGCATAACCAGGAAGAAGCCATGCTGATGGCTGATCGGATTGCGGTGATGAACCAGGGGCGCATCGAGCAATACGCCAGCCCGCAATCAATCTATGAAAGTCCCGAGACGCCGTTTGTGGCCAACTTCGTGGGGCAGGGCAACTGGTTGGCTTTCGAAGGCAATGGCAATGGTCATGCGCAAGTGGGCCCACTTCAGTTGCGACTGGCCGATGCCGTCGCCCCCCGCTGCGTCGGGCGCCTGTTCTGCCGTCCCGAGTCGATCTGCGTGAACCCTCGGCACTCGGAGGAAAACCTGTTCGCGGCGCAGATGCAGGACGTGACCTTCCTCGGCAACCGGTGCCGAATGAGCTTCGAATTCGACGAACTGCCGGGCCAGTTGCTGACCGCCGAAATCAGCGCGCGTCAGCTGCCCCCTTCGGGCACACGGCATATCCAGGTGGCATTGCCGCCACACAGCTTGCAGGTGTTTGCCTGAGATGCTTACCGCCAAGCTGTCAGTGAGCGGCAAAGGTCATGCACGCCGGGCTCAGCGCGCCGACCGGGACGACCAGGTATTCGTCGTCGGTGGCAAAGTGCTGTTCTTGCTGCTCCTGGTGATGGCGCTGCTGTTGCCGTTGCTGGCGATCTTCTGGCGCGGTTTCAGCGACGATGCAGGGCAGGGCGGTGGGCTGATCGCAGCGCGGGAGCTGCTGGGCAGCGACAACTTTCACTGGTTGCTGGGTAACAGCCTGCGCGTCTCGGTCAGCGTTGCGCTCATCGTCGTCCCCCTGGCCTACCTGTTTGCCTACGCGCTGCAACGCACCCTGATTCCTGCCAAGGGCCTGTGGCGCGGAATATCCCTGCTGCCACTACTGGCGCCATCGATGCTGCCCGCCATCGCGCTGATCTACCTTTTCGGTAACCAGGGACTGCTGCGCGGCCTGTTCACCGACAACATCTACGGGTTCTGGGGCATCGTCATCGGCGAGGTTATCTACACGTTTCCCCACGCCCTGATGATTCTGCTCTCTGCGCTCTCATTGAGCGATGCACGCCTGTTCGACGCGGCCTCAAGCATGGGCGCCAGCACCTGGCGGTCATTCCACAGCATCACCTGGCCCGCGACGCGACAAGCAGTGTTCGCCGCGTTCTGCCTGGTGTTCACCCTGACCATCACTGACTTCGGCGTGCCCGTGATCGTCGGCGGTGACTATCAGGTCCTGGCCATCGAAGCCTACAAGGCAGTGGTGGGTCAGCAACAGTTCGGCCGTGGGGCGCTGATCGGCATGGTGCTCCTGGTGCCCGCACTGATCAGCTTTTCGATGGATGCCTGGTTGCGCCGCCGCCAACGTTCCTCCATGAGTGGCCGGGCGCAGGTACTCACGCCCCAGCCCTCGCGAGGGCGGGACGGTTGCTACCTGTTGATCGTGGTGCTCATCTGCGGCTGCCTGCTGGCGGTGCTGGGCATGGCGGTGTTTTCTTCCCTGGTGAAGTTCTGGCCCTACAACCTTTCGTTGTCGTTCAAGCACTACCTGTTCAGTGAAACCGCAGGCGGGGGATGGCTGGCCTATCGCAACAGCCTGGTGCTGGCGAGCTGCAGCGCGGTGGTGGGGAGCGCGCTGATCTTCACCGGGGCCTATCTGATGGAGAAAACCCATGGGCAACCCGCCCTCAACCTGGCCCTGCGCATACTCACCTTCATACCCATGGCCGTGCCGGGCCTGGTGCTTGGCCTGGGCTACGTCTTCTTTTTCAACCTGCCGGACAACCCATTGCACAGCCTCTATGGAAGCATGGCGCTGCTGGTGATCTGCACCATCGCTCATTACCTGACCACCGCGCACATGACGGCAACTACCGCTCTGCGCCAATTGGACAGCGAATTCGAGGCGGCCGCGCGATCGCTCAAGGCTCCCCTGTATCGGCACTACCTGCGCGTCACATTGCCGATTTGCCTGCCCGCGCTGCTGGACATCATTCGCTACTTGTTCGTCTCGGCAATGACCACCGTTTCCGCTGCCATCTTTTTGTACTCGCCAGACAGCATCCTCGCGGCGGTGGCCGTACTGAACATGGACGACGCGGGCAATGTCGGCGGGGCCGCTGCCATGTCGACACTGATCCTGTTCACCTCGGCAGCCGTTTCCCTTTTGCTCGCCTGGGTTTCACGCGGCTTGCTGCGACGTTCACAAGCCTGGCGCCAGAGCACGCCTACCTGCTGATTTTTCGGAGAACACCATGCACTATCAAGCCCCTGCCCAACTGCAAGCGGCCATTCTCGACTGGGCCGGCACCGTCGTCGATTTCGGCTCTTTCGCGCCCACCCGAATCTTCGTCGAAGCCTTTGCCACGTTCGATATCGAACTGAGCCTGGATGAAGCTCGTGGCCCCATGGGCATGGGCAAGTGGGACCACATTCGCAGCCTGTGCGACCAGCCGCAGATCGCTGCGCGCTTCGAGCAGCGTTTTGCCAGGCCACCGAGCGACGCGGACGTGACGGCCATCTACGAGCGCTTCATGCCGCTGCAGATTGCCAATGTCGGCAAGCACAGCGCGCTCATCCCCGGTGCGCTGCCGGCCATCGAGCACATGCGTCAGGCCGGGCTCAAGATCGGCACCACCTCCGGATACCCTCGGCAGGTCATGGACCACGTCGTGGCACTGGCCGCAGTGGCGGGCTATCAGCCTGATCATGTGGTGGCTGCCGACGATCTGCCAACCGGCCGCCCCGGCCCCGCCCAGGCGTTGGCCAACGTCATCGCCCTGAGCATCGGTGACGTCGCTGCCTGCGTGAAGGTCGACGACACCTTGCCGGGCATTCTCGAAGGCCGCAGCGCAGGGATGTGGACGGTCGGGCTGCGCTTTTCCGGCAATTTTCTCGGCCTGGACCACCCGGCCTTCCAGGCGCTCACGCCCTCCGAGCTCGATCGGCACAGGCTGCGCATCGATGCCCTGTTCGCCCCGGTACAGCCCGATTACCTGGCCGACACCATTGCCGATCTGCCAGCGATCATCGATCGGATCAACGCACGCATGGCTCGTGGTGAAACCCCCGGCAGCCATTGATAGAACCTGTTCGGCCAACCGATACCGCCTTGTCCACTTCACTCAGGATCAAACCATGTTCAAGCCCCTTGCCTTCGCTGCAGTGTTCGCAGGCTTCAGCCTTCACGCCAGTGCCGCCACCGAGCTCACCGTGTACACCGCACTGGAAGCCGAGCAGCTGCAGACCTATGAAAAAGCGTTCGAGAAAGCCAACCCGGATATCGACATCAAATGGGTGAGGGATTCGACCGGCATCATCACGGCCAAACTGCTGGCCGAAAAAGCTCGCCCGCAAGCCGACGCAGTGTGGGGTCTGGCCGCCTCGAGCCTGGCAATCCTCGATCAGCAAGGCATGCTCGAAGCCTATGCCCCCAAGGATCTGCCCAAGATCGGCGCCAAGTACCGCGACCCGGCCAATCCGCCGGCCTGGGTTGGCATGGATGTCTGGGCCGCCACCATCTGCTTCAACACCATCGAAGCCGAGAAGCAGAACCTGCCGCGCCCGGTGAGCTGGCAAGATCTGACCAACCCGGTCTATCACGGCAAGATCGTGATGCCAAACCCTGCCTCGTCCGGTACGGGCTTCCTGGACGTCAGCGCCTGGCTGCAAACCTTTGGCGAGGCACAAGGCTGGACCTACATGGACGCGTTGCACCAGAACATCGGGCAGTACGTCCACTCCGGTTCGAAGCCCTGCAAGATGGCCGCAGCGGGTGAGTTCCCTATCGGCATTTCATTCGAATACCCGGCGGTACAGCTCAAACGCCAGGGTGCGCCACTGGACATCATCCTGCCAAAGGAAGGCCTTGGCTGGGAGATCGAGGCCACTGCCGTGATCAAGGGCACCGCCCATCCCGAGGCCGCCAAGCGCCTGGCTGATTTCTCCGCCAGCGCGGCGGGCATGGAACTGTACAAGCAAAACTTCGCGGTGCTGGCCCAGGAAGGCTTGGCCAAGCCTCCCACCGAGCTGCCTGCCGACTACGAGCAGCGCCTGATCAAGAATGACTTCGCCTGGGCCTCGAAAGAGCGCGACAACATTCTGGCCGAATGGCGCAAACGCTATGACGGCAAATCGGCCAAGCCGTAGGGAGTGGGTTGAAATGAATCGGTATGAAAGTGATTTGCTGGTGGTGGGTGCGGGTATTCTCGGGCTTTCCCACGCCTATGCGGCGGCCAGGCGTGGCTTGAAAGTGCGGGTGTTCGAGCGTTCGGCGAGTCCGATCGGCGCGTCGGTACGCAACTTCGGTCAAGCCCTGGTGACCGGTCAGCCACCGGGCATCATGCTCGACCTGGCCAAAGCCAGCCGCGGTATCTGGGCGAACTGGAGCGCTCGAGCGGGCTTCGAGCTCAAGCGTAACGGCTCGCTGTTGTTCGCCCGTACCGAAGCAGAGGAGAACATGTTAGCCGCCTTCAGTACAGGACGCGCCACGGAGCACGGCTACCGGGTCGAGCTGTTGCGCGGCAAGCCGCTGGACGACTTGTACGGCGGCCGATTCAGCCACCACCGAGCGGCCTTGCACGGCATCGACGACCAGCAGCTCTATTCGCGCGAAGCCGTACCCAAGCTGGTTGACTATCTGCAGCGCGAGCTGGGCGTGGAGTTTCACTTCTCGACGTTGGTCAATGGCGTCGAGCCCGGAAAGCTGCAGAGCACCGCCGGCCCCTTTCGCGGCCAGCAGGTCGTGGTGTGCTCCGGTCACGATTACCTCACGCTGCTCGCCGAACCCATGGCTGCGCTGAAGCCCCAGGTGTGCCGTCTGCAGATGCTCCGCGCTCGACCCGTGTCGAACCTGAACCTGCAGCACTCGGTACTTACCGGTTTGAGTTGCGTTCACTACGGGGCTTTCGCCGATCTGCCCGAAGCGGCTGCCATCCGTCGGGAGATCGAGCGCGACAGTCCGCACCTCGAAACGCACGGCATTCACTTGCTGATCAGTCCGACACCCTACGGTGACCTGATCATCGGCGATTCCCATGAATACGGTGTGGACGCTTCGCCGTTCAATGCCGAGCAGGTCGACCAGTGGATGCTGGAGCTGGCACAGGACACCCTGGGCTGCAACATTCAGGTAATGGAGCGCTGGCAAGGTGTCTATGGTGCCAAGGGGCCCCAGCCGTTTTCCCGCTTGAACATCGCGCCAGGCTTGAGTGCGACGCTGATGCACAGCGGAGTGGGCATGAGCGTCGGACCGGCCCTGGGCGAGCAGGCGGTGGCGGACATGTTTGGGGCGTTCGCCTGATCTGATGCAGGCGTTGGACGGGTTATCGATGCGCTTTCAGGGATTGAACACGCGGCCGGTTCTGTGTACTGTATATGCATACAGTAACTCATGCGAGGTCACATCCCATGCGCCGATTATCCAAACTGTGGACTGCCGTTGGTAGCGCTGTACCCGTGGTCGTTGGCTCGGTGCTGGGCGGGCTGGGCCTGGTTGACTTCAATACCCTGCTGGCTATCGCGCTGGTACCGCAGGTGGTTTTTCTGGTGATTGGCGAGTGGCCCGATTTCCAGCGCACCGGCCACCAGCAGGCGTGGGCGCAAGAGGAGTTCGCGCATCTACCGCGTTATACGGTGCGTCCGGTAGTGCGTCGACACCGGCTGATGGACAGTGCGGCCATGAATGAGGCGCTGGCCGAGTTCGACATCAACCAAGCCAGCCTCGGCCACGCACGCTAGGCCACGACCTTGGGGTAGACACGCCGAGCGAACATCCGGTCGCGGCGGCTCAAGGTATGGTTGATCCCCACTTCCCAGTCGCCCACCGTCTGCTCCTGCAGCACCGAGTAATGCATGATCGACGCGCGATCATAGGCCGTGCCCTTGGCCAGCGCCTTGTCGGTCTTGTCCAGCAGGTTGATGTCGACGGTCTGTTGATCAACGCCCTTGGCGGCGAAGTACGCATACAGCTTGGGGATGTCCCAAGGGATGTTTGCCTTGGGGTGCTGATGCTCGTGCAGCAGCCCCAGCACGTGGCCGAACTCGTGCAACACGGTACGCCCGAACAACGGATCGTCCGGTTTGACGCCCAGGGCCATGGTTGCATCCATTGGGCTGGCCAGCAGCGCATCGGTGCCGACCTGACTGTAGTTGTCGTCGCCGTCGGTATAGATGCGGATATCGGCAAACATGCCGTCGACGAAATCGAACTTCAGGTTGGCCGACCGCAGCCACTGCCGCGCCACTTTCTCGATGGCTGCCTTGTGCGCAATAGGGGTGTCGTTGAAGAAACCAATGGTCAGCGTGCGGCCGGGCGCCCAGAATTTCGAGAACTGGCCCAGGGCGCGCTTTGAGCGTCCGTTCGCCGAGGCACTCAGCGCATTGGTCGGGCGTTCGGCCATGGCGACGCGGCGTGATGCCTCGGCATCCAGTTCAGGAAGGGTCTTGCAGAACAGGGGATTGCACATCATCGATGACTCCTTGAAAAGAGCCACCGATGATGTCGTTCAAACGCCATGCAAAAGCGTAGCTATGTGTTATCGACGCTCGAGAAAGCGACGAATGCGCTGGGCGGCTTCGACACACTCACCCAGCGGTGCGACCAGCGCCATGCGCACGCGTCCGGCGCCTGGGTTGAGCCCATCGACGTCGCGCGACAGGTAGGAGCCGGGCACCACGGTGACGTGCTCCTGCTCGAACAGCTCGCGGCAGAACTGCGCGTCGTCCATGGGCACCTTGGCCCACAGGTAGAAGCTGCCGTCGGGGCGCTTGACGTCCATTACCGGGGTAAGGATATCCAGCACGGCATCGAATTTCTCCCGGTACAGGTCGCGGTTGGCCAGTACGTGGGCTTCGTCTTCCCAGGCGGCGATGCTGGCCAGTTGGGTCTGCACGGGCATCGCACAGCCGTGATAGGTGCGGTACAGCAGGAAGGCCTTGAGAATGTCGGCGTCGCCGGCCACGAAGCCCGAGCGCAAGCCCGGCAGGTTGGAGCGCTTGGACAGGCTGTGGAACACCACGCAACGCTTGAAATCGCTGCGCCCCAGCTCGGCACAGGCGGTCAGCAGGCCGGGCGGTGGCGCGTCTTCGTCGAAGTACAACTCGCTGTAGCACTCGTCCGCAGCGATCACGAAGTCATGCTCGTCGGCCAGGGCGATGAGTTTCTTCAAGGTCGGCATCGGCACCAGGGCACCGGTTGGATTGCCGGGCGAGCACAGGAACAGGATCTGGCAGCGCTGCCAGACCTCGGCCGGTACCGCGTCGAAATCCGGGTTGAAGCCGTTCTGGTCCAGGCAAGGCAGGTAGTGCGGTGTGGTACCGGCGAGCAGGGCGGCGCCTTCGTAGATCTGGTAGAACGGGTTGGGGCTGACCACCAGCCCGTCGACGTCACGCTGTGCAACGGTCTGGGTGAAGGCAAACAGCGCTTCGCGGGTGCCGTTGACCGGCAATACGTGGCGCGCCGGATCCAGCCAGCCCGCCGGGACCTGGAAGCGTCGTTCGCACCACGCGGCGATGGCTTCGCGCAGTGCTGGAATGCCCTGGGTGGTCGGGTAGACCGCCATCTGGTCGAGGTTGTCGGCCAGTGCCTGCTTCACGAAGGCTGGCGAGGCGTGCTTGGGTTCGCCAATGGACAGGGCGATCGGACGTTTGTCCGCAGCGGCCGTGACGCCCGCCAGCAAGGCGCGCAATTTCTCGAAAGGGTAGGGCTGCAGCTGGTTCAACGCGTGGTTCATATCAAATGCTCAAACGGGACAGCTCGACGCCGGGCGCCTGGCTGACACTGAGTTGGTCGATGATGGTGGCCTGCAGCCGACTGCACAGTTGCGGGTCGGACAGGGGCAGATTGTTCGCATCGGTAATGAAGAACACGTCTTCCACGCGTTCACCCAGCGTGGAAACCTTGGCGTTCTGCAACGACAGGTCGAACTCCAGGAAGATCTTGCCGATGCGTGCCAGCAGGCCGGGCCTGTCGGGCGCGCTCAGCTCCAGGATGGTGACCGGACGCTGGGCATCGTTCTGGATGGTGACCTGCGGGGGGAACGCGAAATGCTTGAGCTGACGCGGCACGCGGCGATGAATGATGTTGGGGTAGTCATCGGGGTTGCGCAGCGCATCGCTGAGGCCTTGGCGAATCTGCGCGATGCGGCGCGGGTCGTTGCCGATCGAGCCGCCGTCGTTGTCCAGCACGATGTAGGTATCGAGCGTGAACTGGCTGCTGGAGGTGATGATGCGGGCGTCGTGGATGTTCAGGTTGAGCTGGTCCATGGCCGCCACCGTCACCGCGAAGAAATCGTGCTGGTCGGGCGCGTAGATGAAGATCTGCGTGCCGCCCTCGAAGTCGCGCTGGGTGGTTTCCTTGATCAGCACCAGCGGATCGCCATTGGCGGGCTGCTGCAGGATGGCATCGGTATGCCAGGCCACGTCGCCGGCGTTGTGGCGCAGAAAATAGTCGTCGCCCAGCTGCGACCAGAGCTGCTCGATGTCGTC
The DNA here is from genome assembly GCF_014841725.1 of Pseudomonas sp. CFBP 8758. Classification (NCBI taxonomy): domain Bacteria; kingdom Pseudomonadati; phylum Pseudomonadota; class Gammaproteobacteria; order Pseudomonadales; family Pseudomonadaceae; genus Pseudomonas; species Pseudomonas sp. CFBP 8758. The sequence continues at coordinate 94,004 of NZ_JACYUK010000001.1, forward strand.
CTGATCGGTGCCGCCGCGTACCAGTATCTCCAGCGCCGCGCTCTGCGTGCGGCGGATCTGCTCTTCGCGATCCAGCGGGTTCTCCAGGCCGCGACGCAATGCGCGCTTGGTTTCGGTGTACAACTGGCGCAGCAAGCTGGCACGCCAGGAGTTCCACAGGCTGGGATTGGTCGCGTTGATGTCGGCCACGGTGAGCACGTAGAGGTAGTCCAGGTGCACCTCGTCGCCCACCTGCTGGGCGAAGTCATGGATGACCTGCGGGTCGGACAGGTCCTTGCGCTGCGCGGTGGTCGACATCACCAGATGGTTCTGCACCAGCCAGACGATCAGGCGGCTGTCCCAGGCGGGCAACTGGTGGCGCTGGCAGAACTGCGCGGCATCCACTGCGCCGAGCTCGGAATGGTCGCCGTTGCGGCCTTTGCCGATGTCATGGTACAGCCCGGCGAGGTAGATCAGCTCCGGCTTGGGCAGGCGCTCCATGACCTTGCTGGCCAGCGGGAATTTCTCCGAAACCTGGGTGTACTGCAGCTTGCGCAGGTGCTTGATCAGGTTGAGCGTGTGCGCATCCACTGTATAGATGTGGAACAGGTCGTGTTGCATCTGGCCGATGATATCGCCGAACTCGGGCAGGTAGCGGCCCAGGATGCCGTAGCGATTCATGCGGCGCAGGTTGCGGTGAATCCCGACTTCGCACTTGAACAGCTCGATGAACAGGCTGGTGTTGCGGATATCGTTGCGGAAGCTGTCGTCGATCAGGTGGCGATGCTCGCGCAGCAGGCGGATGGTGTCCGCGCGCACGCCCTTGATCTCCGGGTTCTGCGCCATCAGCACGAAGATTTCCAGCATGGCGAACGGTGTGCGCTTGAAGACCTGGGTGTGGGTGGCCTCGATGTAGCCATCGTGCAGCTGGAAGCGCGAATTGATCGGCACCGTGGAGCCGGCTTCGGGGTCGCCGAGAATCACTTCCTCGAAATGCTGGATGATCAGGTCGCTGAGTTCGGCGATGCTCATCACCACGCGGTAGTACTTCTGCATGAACCGCTCGATGGCCAGTTTCGCATCGCTGTCCTTGTAGCCCAGCAAGCCGGCGATGGAGCGTTGGTGATCGAACAGCAGGCGATCTTCCGCACGCCCGGCAAGCATGTGCAGGGCGTAGCGCACTTTCCAGAGGAATTCCTGGGAAGAGGCCAGCAGGTTGTTCTCGCTCTCTACCAGGAAGCCTTCCCCGGCCAGTGCGTGCAGGTTCAGCGTGCCGAACTGGCGGCGCGCCACCCACAGCAGGGTCTGGATGTCGCGCAGGCCACCGGGCGAGCCCTTGACGTTGGGTTCCAGGTTGTACTCGGTGTCGTTGTACTTGTGGTGGCGGGCGTTCTGCTCGGCGCGCTTGGCCAGGAAGAACTCGCGGCTGGGCCACATCCGCTCGGTGCTGGTGACCTCGAGCATGCGCTTGCGCAGCCGTTCCGGGCCGGCGATGGTGCGGCTTTCCATCAGGTTGGTGATGACCGTGATGTCGGCGCGCGCCTGCTCGGCGCATTCATCTATGGAGCGCACGCTCTGGCCCACTTCCAGGCCGATGTCCCACAGCAGCGTGAGAAAGCGCTCGATCGAATCGCGGAACACCTCGTAGTCGGCGCTCTCGAGCAGGATCATCAGGTCGATGTCGGAGTAGGGGTGCAGTTCGCCGCGACCGTAGCCGCCCACGGCGACCAGGGCGATGTCGGCATCCTCGTCCCAGTCGAACTGGCTCCACGCCCGCTCCAGGATATTGTCGACGAACCAGGCACGGTCTTCGATCAGCCGGCGAATGTCACGGCCGTTGCGAAAACGCTCGTCGAGCACATCGTGTGCCTGGCGAATCGCCTTCTTGAAGGCTGCGATAGGGCTGGCCTTGAGCGCCAGTTCGGCCTGGAACTGGCCGCGATCGAACAACTCCGGATCCACCTGCGGCATGTCGTATTCCTGAAGAGATTAGTGGCCTGAACGGGTTGCCCGCACGCGTGGCTTCACGCCGAGACGCGGGGAATGGTGTCGTCGCTGCGCAAGGTGAAGATTTCGTAGCCGCTGGCGGTCACCACCAGGGTGTGCTCCCACTGCGCGGACAGCTTGCGGTCCTTGGTAATGGCCGTCCAGCCATCGCCCAGCACCTTGGTGTCGGCCTTGCCCTGGTTGATCATCGGCTCGATGGTGAAGGTCATGCCTTCCTTGAGCTCCATGCCAGTGCCGGCACGCCCGTAGTGCAGCACCTGCGGTTCTTCGTGAAACACCTTGCCGATGCCGTGGCCGCAGAATTCGCGTACCACGGAAAAACCGTTCTTCTCGGCGTGCTTCTGGATGACTTCGCCGATGTCGCCCAGGCGGCATCCGGGCTTGACCAGCTCGATGGCCTTGTACAGGCATTCCTGGGTCACCTGCGACAGGCGCTCGGCCCACACCGGCACGCTGCCGACGTGGAACATGCGGCTGGTGTCGCCGTGGTAGCCGTCCTTGATCACGGTGACGTCGATGTTCAGCACGTCGCCATTCTTCAGCGGCTTGTCATTGGGAATGCCGTGGCAGACCACATGGTTGATCGAGGTGCAGATCGACTTGGGGTAACCCTTGTAGTTGAGCGGGGCAGGGATGGCCTGTTGCTCGTTGACGATGTAGTCATGGCACAGGCGGTCGAGCTCTTCGGTAGTGACACCGGGCTTGACGTGAGGCGCGATCATCTCCAGCACATCGGCCGCCAGGCGGCCGGCAATTCGCATCTTCTCGATGTCTTCGGGGGTCTTGATGGTAACGGTCATTCGGGGCTCTCTGAGCGCTTGCGCGCGTTCGCAGGCTGGAAATCGAGGCGATTCTACCAGAGCCGCCGCGGACTGCCGCGCGGCGCTGGCGGCGCCTCTATATAAGAGGTGATGGCGTGCATTGTCGCGCGAATCAGGCAGCGGCGCAAAAGCCGTTGTGCATCGACGCTATTTCAGGTTTCTATATCGGGGCGGCTATGGTATAAAATGCGCCGCTTTCCGGGGATGCCCTGGAAGCAACCAAACCCACACACGTGTCGACACGATGACCTGGGTGCCGGAGGTTATGCCGCCGGTTGGTCATTGGGATACGTGGAGGCTTAACCCGACTTATCAAGGAACTATCATGTCCCAAGTCAACATGCGCGATATGCTGAAGGCCGGTGTGCACTTCGGTCACCAAACCCGTTACTGGAATCCGAAAATGGGTAAGTACATTTTCGGCGCGCGTAACAAGATCCACATCATCAACCTCGAAAAAACCCTGCCGATGTTCAACGAAGCACTGACCTTCGTAGAGCGCCTGGCCCAGGGCAAGAACAAGATCCTGTTCGTCGGCACCAAGCGTTCCGCCGGCAAGATCGTGGCCGAGGAAGCAGCACGTTGCGGCTCGCCGTACGTCGACCATCGCTGGTTGGGCGGCATGCTGACCAACTTCAAGACCATCCGCGCTTCGATCAAGCGTCTGCGTGACCTGGAAACCCAGGCCGAAGATGGCACGTTCACCAAGCTGACCAAGAAAGAAGCGCTGATGCGCACCCGTGATCTGGAAAAACTGGATCGCAGCCTGGGTGGTATCAAGGACATGGGCGGCCTGCCTGACGCACTGTTCGTCATCGACGTCGACCACGAGCGCATCGCGATCACCGAAGCCAACAAGCTGGGTATCCCGGTCATCGGCGTCGTCGACACCAACAGCAGCCCTGAAGGCGTCGACTACATCATCCCAGGCAACGATGACGCCATTCGCGCCATCCAGCTGTACATGGGTTCGATGGCCGACGCGGTCATCCGTGGTCGCAACCACGTGGCTGGCGGTACTGAAGAATACGTTCAGGACGCACCTGCCGCAGCGGTAGAAGGCTGAGTCTAGACGCCCAGCGTTTACTCGGTACGCAAAAAGGGGGCTAGGCCCCCTTTTTGCCACCTCGAGAACCATTGCCGGCATCGTCATCGCTCCAATTGTAAAGAGCCGCTGGCAAGGTCAAGAATTGAGCGCCCGTTAACGGGTGGAATGGTTAGACACCTATCCAAGAGGAATTTGAAATGGCAGAGATTACTGCAGCGTTGGTCAAAGAACTGCGCGAGCGTACCGGCGAAGGCATGATGGATTGCAAAAAGGCCTTGACCAAGGCCGGCGGCGACATCGAAAAAGCCATCGACGACATGCGTGCTTCCGGCGCCATCAAGGCCGCCAAGAAAGCAGGCAACGTTGCTGCCGAAGGCGCCATCGCCGTCAAGGTTGCTGCCGACAACAAGTCCGCAGTCATCCTGGAAGTCAACTCGCAGACCGACTTCCTGGCTCTGCAGGACGACTTCAAGAACTTCGTCGCCGCCAGCGTGGAAAAGGCTTTCGCCGACCAGCTGACCGACGCCGCTCCACTGATCGCCGCTCAAGAGCCAGCGCGTGAAGCCCTGGTCGGCAAGGTTGGCGAAAACGTCAACATCCGCCGCCTGGTGCGTGTGGAAGGCGACGTTGTCGATGCCTACCTGCACGGCAACAAGATCGGTGTCATCGTTGCCCTGAACGGCGGCAACGCCGAACTGGCTCGCGACATCGCCATGCACGTTGCAGCCAGCAACCCGGAATTCCTGCTGCCATCGCAGGTTTCGGCCGAGGCCATCGAGCGCGAGAAGGGCGTCTTCATGAGCCTCAACGAAGACAAGATCAAGGGCAAGCCAGCCGAGATCGTCGAGAAGATGGTTGCCGGTCGCATCAGCAAGTTCCTTGCCGAAGCCAGCCTGGTCGAGCAGGCGTTCGTCAAGAACCCTGAAGTCAAGGTCGGTGACCTGGCCAAGAAAGCCGGTGCCGAAATCGTTTCGTTCACCTACTTCAAGGTAGGCGAAGGCATCGAGAAGCCTGTCGACAACTTCGCTGACGAAGTTGCCGCACAAGTGGCCGCTGCCAGCAAGCAATAAGACGGATTCGTCCTGTTGCCCCAAAGAGGCTGCCCGCTTACGCGCGCAGCCTCTTTTTCAAAGTTGGCACCCGGATTTAGCCGCTTACAAGGCGCAGGTCCGGTGGTACTGTCGCAGTGCCGCAAGCTAGAGTTAGGCGCGCCGTACACCGGCCCGTCCAGAATTTATTAAACGCCGCAGGAGAGACACGCAATGGCTCAGCAGGTGAGTGGTCGTCAACCTCGCTATAAACGCATTTTGCTCAAACTTAGCGGCGAGGCCCTGATGGGGTCCGAAGATTTCGGGATCGACCCGAAAGTGCTGGACCGCATGGCCCTCGAAGTGGGCCAGTTGGTAGGCATCGGCGTCCAGGTGGGTCTGGTCATCGGCGGTGGCAATCTGTTCCGCGGTGCCGCCCTGAGCGCAGCCGGCATGGACCGTGTCACCGGCGACCACATGGGCATGCTGGCGACCGTGATGAACGCCCTGGCCATGCGCGATGCGCTGGAACGCTCCAACATCGCCGCCATCGTCATGTCGGCCATCTCGATGGTCGGCGTGACCGATCATTACGATCGCCGCAAGGGTATTCGTCACCTCAATTCCGGCGATGTGGTAATTTTCGCCGCCGGCACCGGCAACCCGTTCTTCACCACCGACTCCGCAGCCTGCCTGCGCGCCATCGAGATCGATGCCGACGTGGTGCTCAAGGCGACCAAGGTCGACGGTGTCTACACGGCCGATCCGTTCAAGGATCCCCATGCTGAGAAATTCGACCGCCTGACGTACGATGAAGTACTGGATCGCAAGCTGGGCGTGATGGACCTGACCGCCATCTGCCTGTGCCGCGATCACAAGATGCCGTTGCGGGTATTCAACATGAACAAGCCTGGCGCTCTGCTGAACATCGTAGTGGGCGGCGCCGAAGGAACTCTGATCGAGGAAGGCGAAGTATGATCAACGAAATCAAGAAAGATGCGCAGGCGCGCATGCAGAAATCCCTGGAGTCGCTGCAGCACGCGTTCGGTCGTATCCGTACCGGCAAGGCGCACCCCAGCATTCTGGAAGGCGTTCAGGTCCCTTACTACGGTGCCGACACCCCTATCAACCAGGTCGCCAGCATCAGCGTGAAAGATTCGCGCACCCTGCAGGTTGTCGCGTTCGAGCGCAACATGCTCGGCGCGGTCGACAAGGCCATCGGTGCCGCCGGTCTCAACCTCAACCCGACCAACCTGGGCGAGCTGCTGCTGATCTCCATGCCTGCGCTGACCGAAGAAACCCGCAAGGGCTTCACCAAGCAGGCGCGTGACGCTGCCGAAGACGCCCGCGTGGCCGTGCGCAACATTCGCCGTGACGCACTGAGCCAGTACAAGGATCTGGTCAAGGAAAAGGAAATCAGCGAAGACGAAGAACGTCGCGCCGCCGATGACATCCAGAAGTTGACCGACAAGTTCGTCGCGGACATCGAAACGGCCGTGAAGCAGAAAGAAGCGGACCTGATGGCCGTTTAAGGAATTAGTCCGTCTCATGGAAAAGACCAAGTTGGCTGTACCTTCCACGGTACCGCGGCATGTTGCGATCATCATGGATGGCAACAATCGCTGGGCCAAGAAACGTTTGCTGCCCGGTGTCGCTGGGCACAAGGCCGGTGTGGATGCTGTGCGCGCGGTCATCGAGGTGTGTGCCGAGGCCAAGGTCGAGGTACTGACCTTGTTCGCCTTTTCCAGCGAGAACTGGCAGCGCCCGGCCGACGAGGTCGGGGCATTGATGGAGCTGTTCTTCAGTGCACTGCGCCGCGAGGCACGGCGGTTGAACGACAACCGCATCAGCCTGCGGATCATCGGTGATCGCTCGCGGTTCCACCCCGACCTGCAGGCCGCCATGCGCGAAGCCGAAGCGGCCACCGCCGGTAACGACCGCTTTGTGCTGCAAATCGCCGCCAACTACGGTGGCCAGTGGGACATTGCCCAGGCGGCGCAGCGTCTTGCCCGGGAAGTCCAGGCCGGTCACCTCAAGCCGGAGGAGATCACTCCCGATCTGCTGCAGACCTGCCTGGCCACCGGTGACCTGCCTTTGCCGGATCTGTGCATCCGAACCGGCGGCGAGCATCGCATCAGCAACTTCCTGCTGTGGCAACTGGCCTACGCCGAGCTGTATTTTTCCGACCTGTTCTGGCCGGATTTCAAACACGAGGCCATGCGCACGGCGCTGGCCGATTTCGCTTCGCGCCAGCGCAGGTTCGGTAAAACGAGCGAGCAGGTCGAAGCCGGAGCCCGTGCTTAATGCTTAAACAACGCATCATCACTGCGCTGATCCTCCTGCCGATTGCCCTGTGCGGCTTCTTCCTGCTCGAAGGCGCAGGGTTCGCCCTGTTCATCGGCCTGGTGGTTACCTTGGGCGCGTGGGAGTGGGCGCGGCTGGCCGGGTTCGAAAAACAGTCGGCGCGCATTGCCTTCGCCGCTGTGGTAGCGGGTCTGTTGTTCTTCCTCTACCTGACGCCGGGCCTGGCGCCGTTCGTGCTCGGCGCGGCGGTGCTGTGGTGGTGCCTGGCCACGTTCCTGGTGCTGACCTACCCGCGCACCAGCGAACATTGGGCCAGCCTTGCCTGCAAGCTGCTCATTGGCCTGCTGATCCTGCTGCCGGCCTGGCAAGGGCTGGTGCTGCTCAAGGGCTGGCCGCTGGGCAACTGGCTGATCATGACCGTCATGGTGCTGGTATGGGGTGCCGACATCGGCGCCTACTTCACCGGCAAGGCCCTGGGCAAGCGCAAGCTGGCGCCCCAGGTCAGCCCCGGTAAGAGCTGGGAAGGTTTCTACGGCGGGCTGGTGACCAGCCTGCTGATCACCCTGGCGATCGGCCTGGTGCGCGACTGGGGAATCGGCCAGATGCTCGCGGGCCTGATCGGCGCGGCGATCGTGGTGGCCCTCTCGGTCGTCGGTGACCTGACCGAAAGCATGTTCAAGCGTCGCTCCGGCATCAAGGACAGCAGCAATCTGTTGCCGGGCCATGGCGGTGTGCTCGATCGCATCGACAGTCTGACCGCGGCGGTACCGGTGTTTGCCGTGCTGCTGTGGGCTGCCGGCTGGGGCGTGATGTGAGCGGCGTGCAGCGCATTACCGTGCTGGGCGCGACCGGCTCCATCGGCCTGAGCACACTCGACGTCATCGCCCGGCATCCGGACCGCTACAGCGCATTTGCCCTGAGCGGCTTCTCGCGCATGGACGAGCTGTTGGCACTGTGCCTTGTGCATCGCCCGGTGTTTGCCGTGGTGCCCAGTCAGGAACGTGCCAGCGCCTTGCAGCAGGCATTGCGCCAGGCCGGCTCGCGCACCGAAGTGCTGGTGGGTGAAGAAGGGCTGTGCCAGGTGGCCGCTGCGCCGGAAGTGGATGCGGTGATGGCGGCCATCGTCGGCGCAGCCGGGCTGCGCCCGACCTTGGCCGCGGTCCATGCCGGCAAGAAAGTGCTGCTCGCCAACAAGGAAGCGCTGGTCATGTCCGGGGCACTGTTCATGCAGGCCGTACGCGACAGCGGGGCCGTGGTGCTGCCTATCGACAGCGAACACAACGCGATTTTCCAGTGCATGCCCGGTGATTTCGAGCGCGGCCTGGGCAATGTCGGCGTGCGGCGCATCTTGCTGACTGCATCGGGTGGTCCGTTTCGGCAGACACCGCTGGAAGAATTGGAACAGGTCACGCCGGAGCAGGCGTGCGCTCATCCCAACTGGTCGATGGGGCGCAAGATTTCCGTCGACTCGGCCAGCATGATGAACAAGGGCCTGGAGCTGATCGAGGCGTGCTGGCTGTTCGACGCGCGACCCGCGCAGATCGAAGTGGTCGTGCATCCGCAGAGCGTGATCCATTCCCTGGTCGACTATGTCGACGGCTCGGTGCTGGCTCAGCTGGGCAACCCTGATATGCGCACGCCGATCGCCCATGCCATGGCCTGGCCGCAGCGTGTCGATTCGGGTGTGGCACCCCTGGACCTGTTCGCCATTGCGCGGCTCGATTTCGAAGCGCCCGATGAACAACGCTTTCCTTGCCTGCGCCTGGCTCGGCAGGCCGCGGAGGCGGGCGACAGCGCCCCGGCCATGCTCAACGCGGCGAACGAAATCGCGGTAGCGGCGTTCCTCGAGCGTCGCATACGCTACCCGCAGATCCCGCGTATGATCGAGGACGTCCTCAATCGGGAACCGGTGGTGGCGCTGGATACGCTCGACACGGTCTTCGCCGCGGATGCTCGCGCGCGGGACCTGGCCCAGCAATGGTTGAACCAGCACGGGTGCTGACCCCTGCATGGCCGTAGTTCGGAGAGAGTTATGAGTGCGCTCTACATGATTATCGGCACCCTGGTGGCATTGGGTGTGCTGGTTACCTTTCACGAGTTCGGCCATTTCTGGGTCGCACGGCGTTGTGGCGTCAAGGTGCTGCGTTTTTCCGTGGGCTTCGGCACGCCCCTGTTGCGCTGGCATGACCGCCAGGGCACCGAGTTCGTGGTGGCGGCGATTCCGCTGGGTGGCTACGTCAAGATGCTCGACGAGCGCGAGGGCGACGTGCCGGCCGATCAGGTCGAGCAGTCGTTCAATCGCAAGAGTGTGCGTCAGCGCATCGCCATCGTCGCCGCCGGGCCTGCGGCCAACTTTCTGCTCGCCCTGGTGTTCTTCTGGCTGCTGGCGATGCTCGGCACCCAGCAGCTCAAGCCGGTGGTCGGTTCGGTCGAGCCGGGCAGCATCGCGGCAACCGCCGGTCTGATGGCAGGTGAGGAAATCGTTGCGGTGGATGGCGAAAGCACCGCCGGTTGGGCTGCGGTGAACCTGCAAATGGTACGGCGCCTGGGCGAAACCGGTGCCTTGCAGTTGACCGTGCGCGAACCTGGCTCCAGCAATGAAGCCACTCGCTCGCTGGCCCTTAACCAGTGGTTGCAAGGTTCCGACGAGCCTGATCCGATTCGCTCGCTGGGCATTCGGCCGTGGCGTCCGGCGCTGGCGCCGATACTCGCCGAGCTTGATCCCAACGGCCCGGCGCAGGCCGCCGGTTTGCGTACCGGGGACCGTCTGCTGGCGCTGGACGGCCAGCCCCTGGGCGATTGGCAGCAGGTCGTGGACCTGGTCCGCGAGCGTCCCGACAGCCGAATCGTGCTGCGCGTGGAGCGCGACAACGCGCCACTGGATGTCCCGGTCAACCTGGTTTCCAAAGGTGAAGGCAAGGCCGCCGGGTACCTCGGCGCCGGGGTGAAACCGGTCGAGTGGCCACCGCAGATGCTGCGCAAAGTCAGCTACGGACCGCTCGATGCCGTGGTCGAGGGCGCCAGGCGTACCTGGACCATGAGCGTGCTGACCCTTGATTCCCTGAAGAAAATGCTGTTCGGCGAGCTCTCGGTAAAAAACTTGAGTGGACCGATAACCATTGCTAAAGTGGCGGGCGCTTCGGCCCAGTCGGGTTTTGGGGATTTCCTGAATTTCCTCGCCTACCTGAGCATAAGCCTCGGAGTTCTCAATTTGCTGCCCATTCCAGTACTGGATGGGGGGCATCTGTTGTTCTACCTGATCGAGTGGGTGCGTGGTCGCCCAGTCTCCGATCGGGTACAGGGTTGGGGAATCCAGATCGGCATCAGTCTGGTGGTTGGGGTCATGCTGCTTGCCCTGATAAACGATCTGGGTCGACTGTAACGCTTCGCTCGTTTGCGAACCTGCCGCTTCTGCGGCAGTTTGTTTATTGCCAGTTGGAATAAGAAAGGACTTCATGAAACGTCTGCTGCTAACTGCGGTTCTTGCCGTACTGATGATCGCTGAAGTTCACGCCGCGTCCTTCACCATCTCCGATATCCGTGTCAACGGGCTGCAGCGGGTTTCCGCCGGCAGCGTGTTTGGCGCGTTGCCGTTGAACGTAGGTGACCAGGCCGACGACGGTCGCCTGGTGGAATCGACCCGTGCACTCTTTAAAACCGGGTTCTTCCAGGATATCCAGCTGGGCCGGGACGGTAACGTCCTGGTGATCACCGTGGTCGAACGACCCTCGGTGGCCAGTATCGACATCGAAGGCAACAAGGCCATCTCCACCGAAGACCTGATGAAGGGCCTCAAGCAGTCCGGCCTGGCCGAAGGCGAGATCTTCCAGCGTGCCACCCTCGAAGGCGTGCGCAACGAACTGCAGCGCCAGTACGTGGCTCAGGGTCGCTATTCGGCGTCGGTCGACACCGAAGTGGTCACCCAGCCGCGCAACCGCGTGGCCCTGAAGATCAACATCAACGAAGGTACGGTTGCGGCCATCCAGCACATCAACGTGGTGGGCAACTCGGTATTCCCCGAAGAAGACCTGACGGACCTGTTCGAACTCAAGACGTCCAACTGGCTGTCGTTCTTCCGCAACGATGACAAGTACGCACGGGAAAAGCTGTCCGGTGACCTGGAGCGTCTGCGTTCCTACTACCTGGACCGCGGTTACATCAACATGGACATCGCGTCCACCCAGGTGTCGATCACCCCGGACAAGAAGCACGTCTACATCACCGTCAACGTCAACGAAGGCGAAAAGTACACGGTTCGCGACGTCAAGCTCAGCGGCGACTTGAAGGTGCCCGAAGATCAGGTCCAGCAGCTGATGCTGGTGAAGAAGGGCCAGGTGTTCTCGCGCAAGGTCATGACCTCCACGTCCGAGCTGATCACCCGCCGCCTGGGTAACGACGGCTACACCTTTGCCAACGTCAACGGCGTGCCTCAGCCGCACGACGAGGACCACACGGTCGATATCACCTTCGTGGTCGATCCGGGCAAGCGTGCCTACGTCAACCGCATCAACTTCCGCGGCAACACCAAGTCGGAAGACGAAGTGCTGCGTCGCGAAATGCGCCAGATGGAAGGCGGCTGGGCGTCGACCTACCTGATCGATCAATCCAAGACCCGCCTCGAGCGCCTTGGCTTCTTCAAGGAAGTGAACGTCGAGACGCCGGCCGTGCCAGGCACCGACGACCAGGTCGACGTCAACTACGCCGTGGAAGAGCAAGCCTCCGGTTCGATCACCGCCAGCGTTGGCTTCGCCCAGAGCGCCGGCCTGATCCTCGGTGGTTCGATCAGCCAGAACAACTTCCTGGGTACCGGTAACCGTGTGTCCATCGGCCTGACCCGCAGTGAATACCAGAGCCGTTACAACTTCAGCTACACCGATCCGTACTACACGCCGGACGGCGTCAGCCTGGGCTACAACGCGTTCTACCGCACCACCGACTACGACGACCTCGACGTCGACGTGGCCAGCTACGCCGTGGACAGCCTCGGCGCCGGCATGAACTTCGGCTACCCGATCAGCGAGACCTCGCGCCTGACCTTCGGCTTGAGCGTTCAGCAGGACGAAATCAAGACGGGTAACTACACCGTCGAGGAGATCTTCGATTTCACCGAGAAGGAAGGCGACAAGTTCCTCAACTTCAAGGCATCGGCCGGCTGGTCGTCGTCCACTTTGAACAAGGGCGTACTGCCAACCCGCGGTGCTTCGCAAAGCTTGACCGGTGAAGTGACCATTCCTGGCAGCGACCTGTCGTTCTTCAAGATCGACTACCGCAACCAGGCGTTCGTGCCGATCACCGAAAACTACACCATGCGCTTCCACACCGAACTGGGCTACGGCGATGGCTACGGTTCCACCGACGGCCTGCCGTTCTACGAGAACTACTATGCCGGTGGCTTCAACTCGGTCCGTGGTTTCAAGGACAGCACGTTGGGCCCGCGCAGTACCCCGAGTCAGCGTAACGACGCGCGCGGCACGCTCGAAGACCCGGATCAGGACCCCCTGGCCTTCGGCGGCAACGTACAGATCACCGGTGGTGCCGAAATCCTCTTCCCGCTGCCGTTCGTCAAGGATCAGCGCTCGCTGCGAACCTCGCTGTTCGTCGACGTGGGTAACGTGTTCGACACCAACTGCAATGACAGCAAGACGTCGACAGGCGAAACGGTGCGTTGCAACGACATCGACATTGCCAACATGGCCGTCTCCGCCGGCTTGGGTGTGACCTGGATCACCGCCCTCGGCCCACTGAGCTTCAGCCTGGCGATGCCGGTCAAGAAGCCTGACAATGCCGAAACCCAGGTCTTCCAATTCTCTCTGGGCCAGACCTTCTAAGGTCTGCTCCTTGGCAACAACAACGGATTTTGTAGGAGTTTATTGTGCGCAAGTTGACTCAAATGGTTGTTCTGGCCGCGACCCTCGCCGCCTCGTTGGGTGCCACTCCGGCTTTCGCCGACATGAAAATCGCCGTTCTGAACTATCAGATGGCCTTGCTCGAGTCCGACGCCGCGAAGAAATACGCGGTCGACGCGGAGAAGAAATTCGGCCCGCAGCTGAGCAAGCTGAAAACCCTGGAAAGCAGCGCCAAGAGCATTCAGGACCGTCTGGTTGCCGGTGGCGACAAGATGGCCCAGCCCGAGCGCGAGCGTCTGGAGCTTGAATTCAAGCAGAAAGCCCGCGACTTCCAGTTCCAGTCCAAGGAACTGAACGAAGCCAAGGCCGTTGCCGACCGCGAAATGCTCAAGCAACTCAAGCCCAAGCTCGACGGCGCCGTTGAAGAAGTCATCAAGAAGGGCGCCTTCGACCTGGTTCTGGAGCGCGGTGCGGTGATTGATGTCAAGCCTCAGTTCGACATCACGCGCCAGGTCATCGAGCGCATGAATCAGTCGCGCTGATATGACAGCGACCATGAAGCTCGGCCAATTGGCCGAGTTCCTGGGGGCCACGGTCAGTGGCGACCCGGAGAAGATCATCACTGGGCTGGCCACCTTGCAGGAGGCCGGCCCAGCTCAGCTGAGCTTTCTGGCCAACCCGCAGTACCGCAAGTTCCTCCCCGACAGCCATGCCGGCGCCGTACTGCTCAAGGCCGCCGATGCCGAAGGCTTTCAAGGCGATGCATTGATCGTTCCCGATCCCTACCTTGCCTATGCGCGGATCTCCCACCTGTTCGATCCCAAGCCCCGCGCCAGCGCCGGTGTTCATCCGACGGCCGTCATTGCAGACGACGCACAGGTCGATGCCGCCGCCAGTGTCGGGCCGTTTGCCGTGATCGAAAGCGGTGCCAGGATCGCTGCCGGGGTGACCGTCGGCGCGCATTGCTTCATCGGTGCGCGCTGCGAGATCGGTGAAGGTGGCTGGTTGGCGCCGCGCGTGACCCTCTATCACGACGTGCGCATCGGCAAGCGCGTGGTCATACAGTCCGGTGCGGTGCTGGGTGGCGAGGGCTTTGGTTTCGCCAACGAGAAGGGCGTCTGGCAGAAGATCGCCCAGATCGGCGGGGTCAGCATCGGTGACGACTGCGAGATTGGCGTGAACACTGCCGTGGACCGCGGCGCGTTGGCCGATACCCTGATCGGCAACGGTGTGAAGCTTGACAACCAGATCCAGATTGCCCACAACGTGCAGATTGGCGACAACACCGCCATGGCCGCCTGTGTCGGCATTTCGGGAAGCAGCAAGATCGGCAAGAATTGCATGCTCGCAGGCGGTGTAGGCCTGGTCGGGCACATCGAGATCTGCGATGGGGTATTCATCACCGGCATGACCATGGTGACCCATTCGATCACCGAACCCGGTGCCTATTCCTCGGGTACGGCGATGCAGCCAGCGGCCGAGTGGCGCAAGAGCGCCGCGCGACTGCGGCAGTTGGACGACATGGCGCGCCGCCTCAAGCAGGTGGAAAAGCGTGTCGAGGCAGTGACCCAAGGCGGTAAAGCGTCATCTGATGGCTGATACCCTTTCCATATCAAGTGTGCCCAGCCGCTAGACTGCCCCTTGATTTGCAATAGGAGTGTCGCGCGTCAGCCGCGCGCTCCCTATCTTTACTACAGGCTTCCCCCCGAAATGATGGACATCAACGAGATTCGCGAATACCTGCCGCACCGCTATCCCTTTCTGCTGGTGGATCGCGTAGTGGAGCTGGACGTCGAAAGCCAGAGCATTCGCGCCTACAAGAATGTCAGCATCAACGAGCCGTTCTTCAATGGTCACTTTCCCGCGCACCCGATCATGCCGGGCGTGTTGATCATCGAAGCCATGGCCCAGGCCGCCGGCATCCTTGGTTTCAAGATGCTCGATGTCAAACCGGCCGACGGTACGCTCTACTACTTCGTGGGTTCGGACAAGCTGCGTTTCCGCCAGCCCGTGCTGCCCGGCGACCAACTGATCCTGGAAGCCAAGTTCATCAGCTGCAAGCGGCAGATCTGGAAGTTCGACTGCAAGGCTTCGGTCGACGGCAAGCCGGTCTGCTCGGCCGAGATCATCTGTGCGGAACGCAAGCTATGAGTTTGATTGACCCTCGCGCCATCATCGACCCGTCCGCCGTTCTGGCAGATGGCGTCGAAGTCGGCCCTTGGTCGATCGTTGGTGCGGGCGTGGAAATCGGCGAGGGCACCGTGATCGGTCCCCATGTCATCCTCAAGGGGCCGACCCGCATCGGCAGGCACAACCGCATCTACCAGTTTTCCTCCATCGGGGAAGACACGCCGGACCTCAAGTACAAGGGCGAAGAAACCCGTCTGGTCATCGGTGACCACAACGTCATCCGCGAAGGCGTGACCATTCACCGTGGCACCGTGCAGGACCGCGCCGAAACCACGCTGGGCGATCACAACCTGATCATGGCTTACGCCCACATCGGGCACGACAGCGTGATCGGCAACCACTGCATCCTGGTCAACAACACGGCACTGGCCGGCCATGTGCACGTGCACGATTGGGCGATCCTTTCCGGCTTTACCCTGGTGCACCAGTATTGCCACATCGGTGCCCACAGCTTTTCGGGCATGGGCACGGCCATCGGCAAGGACGTGCCGGCCTATGTCACGGTGTTCGGCAACCCGGCCGAAGCCCGCAGCATGAATTTCGAAGGCATGCGCCGCCGCGGCTTCAGCGACGACGCCATCCACGCCCTGCGCCGTGCCTACAAGACGGTCTATCGCCGAGGCTTGACCGTCGAGCAGGCATTGCTCGATCTGGCCGAGCCAGCGCGTCTGTACCCCGAGGTCGACGTCTTCCTCAAGTCGATCCAGTCCTCGACCCGCGGCATCACCCGTTGATGTCTCACCCCGCAGCGCTGACCGTGGCATTGGTGGCAGGTGAAGCCAGCGGCGATATCCTGGGTTCGGGGCTGATGCGCGCGCTCAAGGCACGCCATCCGCACATCCAGTTCATCGGCGTCGGGGGTCCGCTGATGGAAGCCCAAGGGCTGGTCAGTCGCTTCCCCATGGAGCGTCTGTCGGTCATGGGCCTGGTCGAGGTGCTGGGTCGCCTGCGCGAACTGCTGGCCCGGCGCAAGCAGCTGGTTGCCGAGCTGATCGCGTGCAAGCCGGACGTGTTCATCGGCATCGACGCTCCTGACTTTACCCTCAACATCGAGCTCAAGCTGCGCCAGGCCGGTATCAAGACCGTGCACTACGTCAGCCCTTCGGTGTGGGCGTGGCGGCAGAAGCGGGTGCTGAAGATTCGCCAGGGCTGCGACCTGATGCTGACGCTGCTGCCCTTCGAGGCCAGGTTCTACGAGGAGCAGGGCGTGCCGGTGCGCTTCGTTGGCCATCCCTTGGCCGACACCATTGCGCTGCACGCCGATCGCGGTCAGGCCCGCGCACAGCTGGGCCTGGCGGGTGATTTTCCGGTCGTGGCGCTGATGCCGGGCAGCCGCGGCGGCGAAGTCGGTCGCCTGGGCGAGTTGTTCCTCGACAGCGCCCAGTTGCTGTTGCAGGCGCACCCGCAGATGCGTTTCGTCATCCCATGCGCCAACCCACAGCGCCGCGCGCAACTGGAGCAGATGCTCGTCGGGCGGACGTTGCCGGTGACCTTGCTCGACGGTGACTCGCACACCGCGCTGGCCGCCTGTGATGCGGTGCTGATCGCCTCCGGCACGGCCACCCTCGAAGCCTTGTTGTACAAGCGCCCGATGGTGGTCGCCTACCGGCTGGCGCCCCTGACGTACTGGATTCTCAAGCGCATGGTCAAAAGCCCCTACGTGTCGTTGCCCAACCTGCTGGCCCAGCGCATGCTGGTACCCGAGCTGCTGCAGGATGAGGCCACGCCCCAGGCCCTGGCCGACCGGCTGCTGCTCCTGCTGGCGAGCGGCGAAGAACAGACCAGCGGCTTCGATGCGATTCACCGCACGCTGCGCCGTGATGCGTCCAACCAGGCGGCCGAAGCCGTGTTGCAACTGATAGGCAGGAACGATGGCTAAGCCTCCACAGACAAGCAGGCAACTGCAGATGGGGCTGGATTTCGATCTGGTCGAAGAACTGGTTGCCGGTGTCGACGAAGTCGGCCGCGGGCCGCTGTGCGGCGCGGTGGTGACTGCAGCGGTGATTCTCGATCCGCGGCGGCCGATCCTCGGGCTCAACGATTCGAAAAAGCTCACCGAAGCGCGTCGTGAACTGCTTTACGAAGAGATCTGCGAGAAAGCCCTGGCCTGGTGCATCGCTCGCGCCGAAGTCGAAGAGATCGACCGCCTGAACATTCTGCACGCAACCATGCTCGCCATGCAGCGGGCGGTGCAGGGCCTGAGCATCACGCCAAGGCTTGCACTGATCGACGGCAACCGCTGCCCGCAGCTGGACGTGCCCAGCGCTCCGGTGATCCAGGGTGATGCCAAGGTCCCGGCGATCGCCGCCGCTTCGATCCTGGCCAAGGTCAGCCGCGACCGGGAAATGTCTGCATTCGAATTGATCTACCCCGGCTATGGCATGGGCGGGCACAAGGGCTACCCTACACCGGTGCACCTGGAAGCCTTGGCCCGGCTGGGCCCGACGCCCATTCACCGGCGATCGTTCGCACCGGTTCGTGCCGCATGGCAGGCGCGCGAAAGCAGCGATCAAGCGCCCGCCTGGGTCTAGCAGGCTGATGTTTTGATCAAGGCCCGGTACAATCCGGGCCTTGTCGTTCTACCGCAACCCATAGGATCAACATGTCGGTTTCCTTCGTTCATCTTCGCCTGCACACCGAATACTCGCTGGTCGACGGCCTGGTGCGGATCAAGCCGCTGGTCAAGGCGCTGGCCGGCATGAACATGCCGGCGGTAGCGGTGACCGACCAGAACAACATGTGTTCGCTGGTGAAGTTCTACAAGGCAGCCATGGGCGCCGGCATCAAGCCGATCTGCGGTGCCGACCTGTGGCTGGCCAACCGCGACCCCGATGGCCAGTTGAGCCGCATCAGCCTGCTGGCGATGAACGCAGTCGGCTATCGCAACATTACCGAACTGATTTCCCGTGGCTTCATCGAGGGCCAGCGCAATGGCCAGGTGATCGTCGAACGGCAGTGGGTGGCCGAAGCCAGTGAAGGGGTGATCTGCCTGTCGGCGGGCAAGGAGGGCGAGATCGGCATGGCGCTGCTGGGCGGTTACCCGGGCGATGCCGACAACCTGTTGCGCGAATGGATGGCGATTTTCCCCGAGCGGTTCTATGTCGAGGTGCAGCGGACCAATCGCACCAACGACGAAGAATACCTGCACGCGGCCGTGGCCCTGGCCGACCGTCTGGGCGCGCCACTGGTGGCCACCAACGACGTGCGCTTCATCAAGCAGGAAGACTTCGAAGCCCACGAAACCCGCGTGTGCATCGGTGAAGGCCGGGCGCTCGACGACCCGCGCCGCAACAAGAACTACAGCGACCAGCAGTACCTCAAGAGCGCCGAGGAAATGGCCGAGCTGTTCAGCGACTTGCCCGAGGCGCTGGAAAACACGGTCGAGATCGCCAGGCGTTGCAACATCGACGTCAAGCTGGGCAAGCACTTCCTGCCCGACTATCCGATTCCCGATGGCATGACCATTGACGAATATTTCCGCAAGGTCTCGTTCGACGGCCTGGAAGAACGCCTTGCCGTGCTGTTGCCCAGGGACACCACCGAGGATTACGAGGCGCGCCGCCAGGTCTATGTCGACCGGCTGAATTTCGAGCTCGACATCATCATCCAGATGGGCTTTCCCGGCTACTTCCTGATCGTGATGGACTTCATCCAGTGGGCCAAGAGCAACGGCGTGCCGGTCGGTCCGGGCCGCGGTTCGGGCGCAGGTTCGCTGGTGGCCTACGTGCAGAAGATCACCGACCTCGATCCGCTGGAGTACGACCTTCTGTTCGAGCGCTTTCTCAACCCCGAGCGGGTCTCCATGCCCGACTTCGACGTCGACTTCTGCATGGATGGCCGCGACCGGGTCATCGACTACGTGGCCGACAAATATGGCCGCAATGCGGTGAGCCAGATCATCACCTTCGGTTCCATGGCGGCCAAGGCGGTGGTGCGCGACGTGGCGCGTGTGCAGGGCAAGTCCTATGGCCTGGCCGACCGGCTGTCCAAGATGATTCCGTTCGAAGTCGGCATGACCTTGGAAAAAGCCTACGAACAGGAAGAAAATCTCCGCGATTTCATCAAGGTCGACGAAGAAGCCGCGGAAATCTGGGACATGGCGCGCAAGCTCGAGGGCGTGGTGCGTAACGTCGGCAAGCACGCCGGTGGTGTGGTGATCGCGCCGACCAAACTGACCGACTTCGCGCCGATCTACTGCGACGAGGCCGGCGACGGCCTGGTGACCCAGTTCGACAAGGATGACGTGGAAGCCGCCGGCCTGGTCAAGTTCGACTTCCTCGGCCTGCGCACCCTGACCATCATCGACTGGGCGTTGAAGACCATCAACCGCGACCGTGCCAAGGTCAACGAAGCGCCGCTGGACATCGCGTTCATTCCGCTCGACGACAAACCGACCTACCAGCTGCTGCAGAAGGCCGAGACCACGGCGGTGTTCCAGCTCGAGTCGCGCGGCATGAAAGAGCTGATCAAGAAGCTCAAGCCCGACTGCCTGGAAGACCTCATCGCCCTGGTGGCCCTGTTTCGACCGGGGCCGCTGCAGTCGGGCATGGTGGACGACTTCATCAACCGCAAGCACGGCCGCGCCGAGCTGGCCTATCCGCATTCGGATTACCAGTACGAGGGCCTGAAGCCGGTGCTGGCGCCGACCTACGGCATCATCCTGTATCAAGAGCAGGTGATGCAGATCGCCCAGGTCATGGCGGGCTACACCCTCGGTGGCGCCGACATGCTGCGCCGCGCCATGGGCAAGAAGAAGCCCGAGGAGATGGCCAAGCAGCGCGGTGGCTTCATCGAAGGCTGCGCGAGCAACAATATCGACCCGGACCTGGCCGGGAACATTTTTGACCTGGTGGAAAAATTCGCCGGCTACGGTTTCAACAAGTCCCACTCTGCCGCCTATGGGTTGGTGTCCTACCAGACCGCCTGGCTCAAGACCCACTACCCGGCGCCGTTCATGGCTGCGGTGCTCTCGGCAGACATGCACAACACCGACAAGGTCGTGACCCTGATCGAAGAAGTGCGCACCATGAAGCTGCGCCTGGACGCGCCGGACGTGAACAATTCCGAGTTCAAGTTCACGGTCAACGACGACGGTCGCATCGTCTATGGGCTGGGCGCGATCAAGGGTGTCGGCGAAGGCCCGGTGGAGGCGATCATCGAGGCGCGTCAGGCCGGCCCGTTCAAGGACCTGTTCGATTTCTGCGAGCGCGTCGACCTCAAGCGCATCAACAAGCGCACCCTCGACGGCCTGATCCGCAGTGGCGCAATCGACCGGCTGGGCCCGCATTTCCATGATGAAACCAAGGCCTACCAGGCCAACATCGATCGCAACCGCGCAGTCTTGCTGTCAGCCATGGAAGGGGCGATCAAGGCGGCGGAACAGACTGCACGCACCCACGACAGCGGCCACGACGACCTGTTTGGCGGGGTGTTCGTCGAAGCCGACGCCGATGTCTATGCCAGCCACCGCAAGGCCAAGGAACTCACGCTCAAGGAGCGGCTGCGCGGCGAGAAGGAAACCCTGGGGCTGTACCTGACCGGGCACCCGATCGACGAATACGAAGGCGAGATCCGCCGCTTCGCACGCCAGCGCATCATCGACCTCAAGCCTTCGCGCGAAACCCAGACGGTGGCGGGCATGGTCATCGCCCTGCGGGTGATGAAGAACAAGAAGGGCGACAAGATGGGTTTCATTACCCTCGACGACCGTTCGGCACGTATCGAGGCGTCGTTGTTCGCCGATGCCTTCATGTCCGCTCAGTCGCTGCTGCAGACCGATGCGATGGTGGTGGTGGAAGGGGAGGTCAGCAACGACGATTTCTCCGGGGGGCTGCGCCTGCGCGTCAAGCGCGTGATGAGCATGGAGGATGCGCGCACCAACCTGGCCGAAAGCCTGCGCCTCAAGGTACACGCCGATGGGCTGGGCGGCGACCGGCTGGGCTGGCTCGGCGAATTGTGTCGCCAGCACCGTGGCGCTTGCCCGATCACCATGGAATACACCAGCAGCGATGCCAAGGCCACGCTGCAGTTTGGCGAAGGCTGGCGGATCGACCCGGCCGACAGCTTGATTCAAGCGCTGCGTGACCAGTTCGGCCGCGAGAACGTCTTTCTGCAATATCGTTGAACTGGCCCTGCGGGGCGGGTTCGACCACAATTAATAAACTCGACCTGAACGCGCCGTTTCCTTTAAGGTATGGCGCCAAACGGATCAACCGGCCGGCCGCTTGGCCGTCGACCCAAGACGGATGCCTATGAACCCGAATTTTCTTGATTTCGAACAGCCGATCGCTGACCTGCAAGCCAAGATCGAAGAGCTGCGCCTGGTAGGCAACGACAATTCGTTGAACATCGGCGACGAGATCTCTCGTCTGCAAGACAAAAGCCGCACGCTGACCGAAAGCATCTTCGGCAACCTGACCAGTTGGCAGATTGCCCGGCTCGCGCGTCACCCGCGCCGCCCGTACACCCTGGACTACATCCAGCACATCTTTACCGAATTCGATGAACTGCACGGTGATCGGCATTTCTCCGACGACGCCGCCATCGTCGGTGGTGTCGCCCGCCTCGACGACCAGCCGGTGATGATCATTGGCCACCAGAAAGGCCGTGAAGTGCGCGAGAAGGTCCGTCGCAACTTCGGCATGCCGCGCCCTGAAGGCTATCGCAAGGCCTGCCGCCTGATGGAAATGGCCGAGCGCTTCAAGATGCCGATCCTCACCTTCATCGACACACCGGGCGCCTATCCGGGCATCGATGCCGAAGAGCGCAACCAGAGCGAAGCGATCGCCTGGAACCTGCGGGTGATGGCGCGGCTGAAGACGCCGATCATCGCCACCGTCATCGGCGAAGGGGGTTCCGGTGGTGCGCTGGCCATCGGCGTCTGCGATCAGCTGAACATGTTGCAGTATTCGACCTATGCGGTGATCTCGCCCGAAGGTTGCGCGTCGATTCTGTGGAAGACTGCCGAGAAGGCGCCGGACGCTGCGGAAGCCATGGGCATCACCGCCGAACGCTTGAATCACCTGGGCATCGTCGACAAGGTGATCGATGAGCCCCTGGGTGGCGCCCATCGCGATCCGGCCGCTGCCTCGGCCCTTATTCGCGCCGAGCTGACCAGCCAGCTGGACATGCTCAAGGGTTTCGACACCGAGACCTTGCTCGGCCGCCGCTATGACCGGTTGATGAGCTACGGGTTGTAAGGGTTCAGACCGCAGCGCGCCCTTCGCGGGCTGAGCCCTCTGCCCGCGAAGAGCGCACCGCCGATCCCGAACCATGGACTGAAAAGGGGTCGCCCCATGCGTGAACCCTCCGCCCTGGCCCAGCGCCTGAGCAACAGGCTGCAGCCTTATCTGCAATCCCCCGCCTGGCACCTCGCCCTCTCCGGTGGCCTTGATTCCACCGTCCTGCTGCACCTGTTGGCCAGCGTGCCCAACCGTCCAGCGCTGGCCGCCATTCATATCCATCACGGCCTGCAAGCGGTTGCCGACACCTGGCCTGCCCACTGCCAGGCACTCTGCGATCAGCTCGATGTGCCCCTGCAAGTGATCAAGGTTCGAGTGCAGGACGGTGCCAGCCTGGAGCAAGCCGCACGCCAGGCGCGCTATCGCGCTTTCGATGCGCTGCTCGGCGCCGCTGATGTGCTGTTCGCAGCCCAGCATCAGGACGATCAGGCCGAAACCGTACTGTTTCGTCTGCTGCGCGGCGCCGGTGTGCGAGGGCTTGCGGCAATGCCCAGGCAGCGACCGCAAGGGCAGGGGATACTGGTGAGGCCGTTGCTCGACGAGCCTCGCGCCGAGTTGCTTGCCTACGCTCGCAACCATGGCCTGCAGTGGATCGAAGACCCCTCGAACGCCGACACGCGTTTCTCTCGCAACTATCTGCGTGGCGAGGTCCTGCCCGTGATCACGGCGCGCTGGCCCCAGGCTGCCGGCAGTATCGCCAGGGCCGCCGCGCACCTGAGCGAGGCGGCGCAGCTGCTGGATGAACTGGCCGCCGCGGACCTTGCGCCTGCGCACGCAGCTGGCGAACCTTCCTGGCTGGCATGGCCCAGCCTGACCCTGGCGCCGCTTCGTACCCTGTCCGAAAGCCGTCAGCGCAATGCCCTGCAATACTGGCTTGCGCCTCTGACGCGCTTGCCCGATACCCAGCACTGGGTTGGCTGGACGTCCCTGCGCGACGCGGATCCCGCCGCTACGCCCGTCTGGCGCCTGGCCGACGGCGAGCTGCACAGGGCCCACGGGCGGATCTGGTGGGTCAGTGGCCAATGGTCGCAGGCCCAGCCCCCGTCTCAGGATTGGCCAGACACCCGACAAGCCTTGCAGTTGGTCGGCAACGGCGAGGTGCATTGGCAGGGCGGCCCGTTGCCGGGGCACGCGCAGATCCGCTACCGCCAGGGCGGCGAGCGCCTGCGCCTGCCCGTTCGCGGCGAGCGTGACCTCAAGCGCTTGCTCAATGAAAGCCGGCTGCCAGGGTTCGTGCGCGATCGTTTGCCGCTGCTGTTCATCCACGACCGCTTGGTTGCCGTGGCCAACCTGCCGCTGTCTGCCATCGAAGGACGACTGCTCTGGTCGCCGACAACCGGCGAGCAGAGTTTGAGATGAAAGGGGGAATCCGGTAGACTACGCTCCCTTCTTGATACAACTTCTGTGAACCCACCGGATTCACGGACGTTGCCGATTGCCAAACCGTTTTTGGCCGTCGGGGGCTTCGGCCTTCCTTCGCTTTCCCCGGCGGCTTCTGCCGCTTTAACGCAGACTTCTAGGGTTTTTCATGACGCGCTACATCTTCGTCACGGGCGGTGTTGTTTCTTCATTGGGGAAAGGCATTGCCTCGGCTTCATTGGCGGCCATCCTGGAGGCGCGGGGGCTCAAAGTCACCATGCTCAAGCTGGACCCGTACATCAACGTCGACCCGGGCACCATGAGCCCGTTCCAGCACGGTGAAGTGTTCGTCACCCACGACGGCGCCGAGACCGACCTGGACCTGGGGCACTACGAGCGGTTCATCCGCACGACCATGACCCAGAACAATAACTTCACCACCGGCCGGGTGTACGAGCACGTGCTGCGCAAGGAGCGCCGTGGTGATTACCTGGGCGCGACCATCCAGGTCATCCCGCACATCACCGACGAGATCAAGCGGCGCATCATCAAGGGCGCCGGCGATGCCGACGTGGCCATGGTCGAAATCGGCGGCACCGTTGGCGACATCGAATCCCAGCCGTTCCTGGAAGCGATCCGCCAGCTGCGTTTCGAGGTCGGTGCCAAGCGCGCCATGCTGATGCACCTGACGCTGGTCCCCTACATCGCCACCGCGGGTGAGACCAAGACCAAGCCGACCCAGCATTCGGTCAAGGAACTGCGCTCCATCGGCTTGCAGCCTGACGTGCTGGTGTGCCGTTCCGATCACCCGATCGACACGTCGTCGCGCCGCAAGATCGCTCAGTTCACCAACGTCGAAGAGCGTGCGGTGATTGCCCTGGAAGACGCCGACACCATCTACAAGATCCCGGGCATCCTGCACTCCCAGGGGCTGGACGATTTCGTCGTCGAGCGCTTCGGTCTGCAGTGCGGCGGCGCCGACCTGTCCGAATGGGAAGCGGTGGTCGATGCCAAGCTGAACCCCGAACACGAAGTGACCATCGCCATGGTCGGCAAGTACATGGAGCTGCTCGATGCCTACAAGTCGCTGATCGAAGCGATGAGCCATGCCGGCATCAGCAACCGCACCAAGGTCAACCTGCGCTACATCGATTCCGAAGACATCGAGAACCAGGGCACCGCCCTGCTCGAAGGCGTCGACGCCATTCTGGTCCCCGGCGGCTTTGGCCTGCGTGGCGTGGAAGGCAAGATCACCGCCGTGCAGTACGCTCGCGAGAACAAGGTGCCGTACCTGGGTATCTGCCTGGGCATGCAGGTGGCGGTCATCGAGTTCGCCCGTAACGTCATGGGCTGGAAAGACGCCAACTCCACCGAATTCGATCGCGCCAGCGGCCATCCGGTCGTCGGTCTGATCACCGAGTGGGAAGACGCCACCGGCGCCGTGGAAACCCGCACCGAAGCCTCCGACCTGGGCGGCACCATGCGTCTTGGCGCGCAGGACTGCCAGCTGGTCGGCGGCTCCAAGGTCCACGACTGCTACGCCCGCGACGTGATCGTCGAGCGTCATCGTCATCGCTACGAAGTGAACAACAACCTGCTGCCGCAACTGGTCGAAGCCGGGCTGGTCGTCTCCGGGCGCTCGGGTGACGGCGCGCTGGTCGAAGTGGTCGAGTCCAAGGACCATCCATGGTTCGTGGCCTGCCAGTTCCACCCCGAGTTCACCTCGACGCCGCGTGACGGTCATCCGTTGTTCACCGGCTTCGTCAAGGCCGCATTGGCTCAACATCAGAAGAAGGCCTGATCACCATGGCGCAGAAGATCATCCGCGTTGGCGATATTGAGATCGCCAACGACAAGCCGTTCGTGTTGTTCGGTGGCATGAACGTGCTGGAATCACGCGACATGGCCCTCAAGGTCTGTGAAGAATACGTGCGTGTGACCGACAAGCTCGGCATCCCCTACGTGTTCAAGGCCAGCTTCGACAAGGCCAACCGTTCTTCGGTGACCTCCTACCGCGGCCCCGGCCTGGAGGAGGGCATGCGCATCTTCGAAGAGATCAAGAAGACCTTCAACGTGCCGCTGATCACCGACGTGCACGAGCCTGAACAGGCCGCCGTGGTTGCCAAAGTCTGCGACATCATTCAGCTGCCCGCCTTCCTGTCGCGCCAGACCGACCTGGTGGTGGCCATGGCCAAGACCGGCGCGGTCATCAACATCAAGAAAGCCCAGTTCCTCGCGCCGCAGGAAATGAAACACATCCTGACCAAGTGCGAGGAAGCCGGTAACGACCAGTTGATCCTCTGCGAGCGCGGTTCGAGCTTCGGCTACAACAACCTGGTGGTGGACATGCTTGGCTTCGGCATCATGAAGTCGTTCGAGTACCCGGTGTTCTTCGACGTGACCCACGCCCTGCAGATGCCGGGCGGTCGCAGCGACTCGGCCGGTGGCCGTCGCGCCCAGGTCACCGACCTGGCCAAGGCTGGCCTGAGCCAGGGCCTGGCCGGTCTGTTCCTGGAAGCCCACCCGGACCCGGACAACGCCAAGTGCGATGGCCCGTGCGCGCTGCGCCTGGACAAGCTGGAACCGTTTCTTGCCCAGCTCAAGGCGCTGGATGAATTGGTCAAAGGTTTCCCGGCGATCGAAACGGCCTGATTGCGGTAAAGTAGTGCCCGATTTGTTGCGGTGACCCTTTCGCGGGCAGAGACCCGCTCCCACATCGAGCCCGGTGGGAGCGGGTCTATGCCCGCGAGGGGATCGCTAAAGCCCAAGCTGCGTCGTCTCGTCTACTTTGGAGTGTTCATAACAATGGCAAAAATCGTCGACATCAAAGGTCGTGAAGTTCTCGACTCCCGTGGCAACCCTACCGTAGAAGCCGACGTGCTTCTGGAAAACGGCATCATCGGCAGCGCCTGTGCACCGTCGGGCGCTTCCACCGGCTCGCGCGAAGCGCTGGAGCTGCGTGACGGCGACAAGAGCCGCTATATGGGCAAGGGTGTTCTGAAGGCGGTGGCCAACATCAATGGCCCGATTCGCGATGCGCTGCTGGGCAAGGATCCGGTCGACCAGAAGGGTCTGGATCACGCCATGATTGCCCTGGACGGTACCGAGAACAAGGCTTCGCTGGGCGCCAACGCCATCCTCGCCGTGTCCCTGGCCGCTGCCAAGGCCGCCGCGCAGGATCAGGACCTGCCGCTGTACGCGCACATCGCCAACCTCAACGGCACGCCGGGCGTCTACTCCATGCCCGTGCCGATGATGAACATCATCAACGGTGGCGAGCACGCCGACAACAACGTCGACATTCAGGAATTCATGGTCCAGCCGGTTGGCGCCAAGACCTTTTCCGACGCCCTGCGCATGGGCACCGAGATCTTCCACCACCTCAAGGCGGTATTGAAGGCTCGCGGTCTGAGCACTGCCGTCGGTGACGAAGGTGGTTTCGCGCCGGACCTGGCGTCCAATGAAGACGCCTTGAGCGCCATTGCCGAAGCCGTCGAGAAAGCCGGCTACAAGCTGGGCACCGACGTGACCCTGGCGCTGGACTGCGCCGCCAGCGAATTCTTCGACAACGGCACCTATGATCTGGCCGGCGAAGGCCACAAGTTTGACGCCGAAGGTTTCGCCGAATACCTCAAGGGCCTGACCGAGCGCTATCCGATCATCTCGATCGAAGACGGCCTGGACGAATCCGACTGGGCTGGCTGGAAGATTCTCACCGACAAGATCGGCGAAAAAGTCCAGCTGGTGGGTGACGACCTGTTCGTGACCAATACCAAGATCCTCAAGGAAGGCATCGACAAGAAGATCGCCAACTCGATCCTGATCAAGTTCAACCAGATCGGTACCTTGACCGAAACCCTGGAAGCCATCCAGATGGCCAAGGCTGCCGGCTACACCGCGGTGATCTCGCACCGTTCCGGTGAAACCGAAGATTCGACCATTGCCGACCTGGCCGTGGGCACCGCTGCGGGCCAGATCAAGACCGGCTCGCTGTGCCGCTCGGACCGTGTTTCCAAGTACAACCAACTGCTGCGTATCGAAGAGCAGTTGGGTTCCAAGGCGATCTATCGTGGTCGCGACGAGTTTCGCGGCTAAGCAATAGATGGTAGAAAGACGACATGCGGAGCCTGGCGGATGCCAGGCTTCGTGCTATCTGGTCGCAGAGTTGAAGTTTTTTACCACTGGGTAACGTGATGCGCAGTCCTTATTGGTTGTTTCTTGTCTTGCTTCTGCTCCTGGGTGGTTTGCAGTATCGCCTGTGGGTCGGAAACGGAAGTCTCAAGCAGGTAGCCGAGCTGAAACAGCAGATCGCCGAACAGCATGCCGAGAACGAACGGCTGCTGGAGCGCAATCGCGTGATGGACGCCGAAGTACTCGAATTGAAAAAGGGCATGGAGACCGTCGAAGAACGCGCTCGCCATGAACTGGGCATGGTCAAGGAGGGTGAAACCCTCTACCAGTTGGCCCAATGAATACCTCGCTGCCAGCCTTCTGGGCAGTGATTCCCGCTGCGGGCGTAGGTGCGCGCATGGCAGCGGACCGCCCCAAGCAGTACCTGACCTTGGGCGGTCGCACGATCCTGGAACACAGCATCGACTGTTTCCTCGGCCATCCACAGCTCAAGGGCGTGCTCGTCAGCATCGCCGCCGATGACCCGTTCTGGCCAGACCTGCCCAGTGCCAGCAACGAGCTGATCCAGCGCGTTGCCGGTGGTCGCGAGCGTGCCGACTCGGTGCTCAACGCCTTGCTGCATTTACACGCCCAGGGCGCCGACGGCAGTGATTGGGTGCTGGTGCACGATGCGGCGCGGCCCAACCTTTCTCGCACCGACCTCGACAAACTGCTTGCCGAGCTGGCTGATGACAGCGTCGGCGGTCTGTTGGCCGTGCCCGCGCGCGACACGCTCAAGCGTGCCGATGCGACTGGGCGGGTTCAGCATACGGTGGATCGCAGCACGATCTGGCAAGCGTTCACGCCACAGATGTTTCGTCTGGGCGCCCTGCATCGGGCTCTGGCCGATAGCCTGGTGGCCGGAGTGGCGATTACCGACGAGGCCTCGGCCATCGAGTGGGCCGGTTTCGCGCCGAAGCTGGTGGAGGGCCGGGCGGACAACCTCAAGGTGACCCGGCCTGAAGATCTGGAGTGGCTGCGCCAGCGTTGGGCGATGCGTGGCTGAGGGGGGACGGTGGCGTCGTTCGCGGCCGATGACCGCTCCTACAGATACTCTGGCCTCTCGGCCAACCCTTCTCTGAGATAATCGACCAGCTTCCTGATCTTCGGCGACAAGTGCCGCTGTTGCGGATAAAGCCCCCACACCGCCGTGTTGGGTGGCTGGTGGGCCTCCAGCAGCGACACCAGTGCGCCGCTGCGCAAGTGTTCCAGCACGTAGTAATCAGGCAGCTGACACAGTCCGACGCCCTGCAACGCCGCGTCCAGGACCGCCTGGCCACTGTTGCAGCGCCAGTTGCCTTGCACGCGTTGCGCCTGTTCCTTGCCATCGACCTGCAGCGGCCAGATATCCGAACTGCCCACCAGGCAGTTGTGCCGCGTCAATTCCGACACACTGTGGGGCCGGCCATAGCGCGCCAGGTAGTGCGGTGAAGCGCACAGGAACATTCGCCGCGGCGCCAGCCTGGTTGCCACCAGTCGCGAGTCCTGCAGGCGTCCCAGGCGGATGGCCAGGTCCAGACCTTCGTGAAGCAGATCGAGGGTGCGGTTGCTCAGCTCGATCTCCACGCGCAGTTGCGGGTACAGCCCCATGAAGCGCGTGACCAGCGGCACGATGAAGCGCTCGCCATAGGCCACGGCGCAGGTCAGGCGCAGCAGTCCCTTGGGTTCACCGGTCAGGTCGCTCATGGCGCGCCAGGCTTCGTCGCGACCGTCCTGCAGGCGTTGGCAATGCTGGAGGAATGTCTGCCCTGCCTCGGTCAGCGCTACCCGTCGCGTGCTGCGATAGAGCAGGCGGGTCTGCAGGCGTTCTTCCAATCGAGCGATCTGGCGACTGACGTGGGACGACGACACGCCCAGCCGCTGCGCTGCGGCCGTGAAGTGCGCGCACTCGGCGACTGCGACGAACTCGTCGATACCCTCCCAGCGGTTTTCATTCACTCGATTATCCCTGTACGGCATCAATGTTTTGCGCAAGGGGCGATTATTCCGCATCCGCCCATGAATTACACTGTTGGCAGTCCCGTTCATTTCAGGAGCAAGCATTGATGATCAAGTCCCGCGCTGCGGTTGCATTCGAAGCCAACAAGCCATTGGAAATCGTCGAGATCGACGTGGCCATGCCCAAGGCAGGCGAAGTCCTGTTGCGCGTGGTCGCTTCCGGGGTCTGCCATACCGATGCCTACACCCTGTCGGGTGCGGACCCTGAAGGCATCTTCCCGTCGGTACTGGGCCACGAAGGTGGCGCCATCGTCGAAGCGGTAGGCGAAGGGGTCACTTCGGTTGCGGTGGGCGATCACGTCATTCCGCTGTACACGCCCGAGTGCCGCCAGTGCAAGTTCTGCAAATCGGGCAAGACCAACCTGTGCCAGGCCATTCGCGCCACTCAGGGCAAGGGCTTGATGCCGGACGGCACCACGCGGTTCTCTTACAACGGCAAGGAACTGTTCCATTACATGGGCACCTCGACGTTCTCCGAGTACACCGTGTTGCCGGAGATCTCGGTAGCGAAGATCGACAAGCAGGCGCCGCTGGAAAAGGTCTGCCTGTTGGGTTGTGGCGTCACCACCGGTATCGGCGCGGTGCTCAACACGGCCAAGGTCAAGCCGGGCGATACCGTGGCCGTGTTCGGCCTGGGCGGTATCGGTCTGTCGGCCATCATCGGTGCGGTCAAGGCCAAGGCCGGTCGCATCATCGCCGTCGACATCAACCCAAGCAAATTCGAGATCGCCCGCCAGCTGGGTGCAACCGACTGCATCAATCCCAAGGAATATGACCGGCCGATCCAGGAAGTCATCGTCGACCTTACCGATGGCGGCGTGGACTTCTCGTTCGAGTGCATCGGCAATGTGCAACTGATGCGTGCGGCGCTCGAATGCTGCCACAAGGGCTGGGGTGAGTCGGTGATCATCGGCGTGGCCGGCGCTGGCCAGGAAATCGCCACGCGCCCGTTCCAGCTGGTCACCGGACGGGTCTGGCGCGGTTCGGCATTCGGTGGCGTGCGCGGGCGTACCGAGTTGCCCAGCTACGTCGAAATGGCCGAGAGCGGGGAGATTCCGCTGGATACCTTCATCACCCACACCATGGGCCTGGAAGACATCAACAAAGCGTTCGACCTGATGCATGAAGGCAAGAGCATTCGTTCGGTCATCCACTTCTGAGGTCTGCCATGAGCCTGGAAAACCTGTCCTGCCAGAAGAGCTTCGGCGGCTGGCACAAACGCTACAAGCACCGCTCCAAGGAGCTGGGTTGCGACATGACCTTCGCCGTGTACCTGCCGCCGCAAGCGGAGCAGGGCGGCAAGTTGCCGGTGCTGTACTGGCTGTCGGGGCTGACCTGTACCGACGAGAACTTCATGCAGAAGGCCGGCGGCCTGGAGCTGGCCGCCGAGTTGGGCTTGATCATCGTTGCGCCCGACACCAGCCCACGCGGGGCGGGAGTGCCGGATGATCCGGACCAGGCATGGGATTTCGGTCTGGGTGCCGGGTTTTATCTGAACGCCACCGAGCAGCCGTGGGCGCAGCATTACCGCATGCATGACTATGTGGTGCATGAATTGCCAGCCATCGTGGAGGCGCATTTCCCCGCGTCGGACAAGCGCTCCATCAGCGGCCATTCCATGGGTGGCCACGGAGCGCTGGTCTGCGCGCTGCGCAATCCGGGGCGGTATCGGTCGATCTCGGCGTTCTCGCCCATCAGCAATCCGATGGATTGCCCCTGGGGCCAGAAAGCGTTTTCCCATTACCTGGGCGAGGAGCGCTCGCGTTGGCGCGAATGGGATGCCAGCGTGCTGATCGCCGATGCGGCGGAACATCTGCCGCTGCTGGTGGATCAAGGCGATCGCGATGATTTCCTCGAGAGCCAGCTCAAGCCCCAGGCTCTGAGTCAGGCGGCCAAGTCGGCCGGCTATGAACTGACGCTGCGCATGCAACCGGGCTATGACCACAGCTACTACTTCATCGCCAGCTTCATCGATGACCATTTGCGCCATCATGCAAAGGCCTTGAAGTGACTGCAGTGGGCTTTCGCGAGCCCTCTGCCCGCGAAAGGGCTAGCACCGTCATCCCCAGGTGTTTTGATCCGCCCAACCTGAGCCAAAGCAGGTAGAATCACGCCCTGACTCAATCGGGGCGTTTTTTTCTATGCGTATTGGCCACGGCTACGACGTGCACCGTTTCGCCGAGGGTGACTTCATTACCCTGGGCGGCGTGCGAATCCCTCACAAGTTCGGCCTGCTGGCTCATTCCGACGGCGATGTCGTGCTGCACGCCTTGAGCGATGCCTTGCTCGGCGCGGCTGCCTTGGGCGACATCGGCAAGCATTTTCCCGACACCGATCCGCAGTTCAAGGGCGCGGACAGCCGCGTACTGTTGCGTCACGTGCTCGCGGTAGTGGCGGGCAAAGGCTGGAAAGTCGGCAACGTCGACGCCACCATCGTCGCGCAGGCGCCGAAAATGGCCCCCCACATAGAAACCATGCGGGAACGGATCGCCGCCGATCTGGGCGTGGAACTCGATCAGGTCAACGTCAAGGCCACCACCACCGAAAAGCTCGGGTTCGCCGGGCGCGAGGAAGGTATCGCCGTGCATGCGGTCGCCTTGTTGCTGCGCGCATGACCGAATTCGAATTGCTGGGTCCGCGGGCCACGGGCGACAGCCTGGGCAGCGCCGTACTCAAAGCCAGCGCCGAAGACTTTCAGGTCGACGAAGTGCTGGACATCCCCTTGGCCGGCCAGGGCGAACACCTGTGGCTCTGGGTCGAGAAACGCAACCTCAATACCGAAGAAGCTGCCCGACGCCTGGCCAAGGCCGCTGGCGTGCCGTTGCGCACGGTCAGCTACGCGGGCCTCAAGGATCGCCAGGCGCTTACCCGGCAGTGGTTCAGTCTGCATCTGCCAGGCAAGGCTGATCCGGATCTGAGCGCAGCGCAAAGCGACACCCTGGCCATCCTCAAACAGGCTCGGCACTCGCGCAAACTGCAACGCGGTGCGCACTCGGCCAACGGCTTCACCGTGCGCCTGACCGCGCTCAAGGCCGACCGGGCCGCGCTCGATGCGCGCCTTGGAGAAATCCAGCAGACCGGCGTACCGAATTATTTCGGCACCCAGCGCTTCGGTTTCCAGGGCGGCAATGTGTTCGACGCTCAGCAGTATGCCGAACGCCAGGCGCTGCCCGAGCAGCGCAATGTGCGTTCGCGGCTGCTCTCCACGGCGCGCAGTTTCCTGTTCAACCAGATACTTGCCGCGCGCGTCGCCGACGGTACCTGGAACCGCGCCCGGATCGGTGATCTGCTGGCGTTCACCGACAGCCGCAGCTTCTTTCCCGCCGGTGAAGCCGAATGCAGTGATCCACGCCTGGACATCCTCGACCTGCACCCTACCGGAGCGCTGTGGGGCGAGGGCGCATCGGTCGCCGCCGGTCGCTGCGCCGAGCTGGAAAATGCCATCGGCGACCAGCACCCGGCGCTGTGTGCCTGGCTTGCAAAAGCGGGCCTGGCACAGGAGCGACGCATCCTGCGGCTGCCCATCGGCGAGCTGACGTGGCATTATCCCGAGCCTGACATCCTGCAGTTGCACTTCGTCCTGCCGGCCGGTTGCTTCGCCACTGTCGTGGTGCGCGAACTCGTCGATCTGGTGCCGACAGGGCAGACGGAAAGTCCATGCGTATTCTGATTTCCAACGATGATGGGGTCACCGCCCCCGGCCTGGCCGCGCTTCACGACGTGTTGCAGGACTATGCCCAGTGCACGGTGATCGCCCCCGATCAGGACCGTAGCGGCGCCAGCAGTTCGCTCACGCTGGACCGGCCGCTGCATCCGCAGACCTTGCCCAACGGCTTCATCAGCGTCAACGGCACACCCACCGACTGCGTGCACCTGGGCCTGAACGGCCTGCTGCCTTTCGAGCCCGACCTGGTGGTTTCAGGTATCAACCTGGGGGCCAACCTGGGCGACGACGTGCTGTATTCGGGCACGGTGGCTGCTGCCCTCGAGGGGCGTTTTCTGGGGCATACCTCGTTTGCGTTCTCGTTGTTGTCTCGCCAGCCTGAGCACCTGCCGACGGCAGCCTACTACGCGCGCAAGCTGATCGAGGCCCGAGACCGGTTGAACCTGCCGCCTCGTACCGTGCTCAACGTGAACATCCCCAACCTGCCGATCGAGCGTATCCGCGGCATGGTGCTGACTCGCCTGGGCCATCGGGCACGGGCTGCGGCGCCGATCCGCATGGTCGACCCGCGGGGCAAGCCGGGCTACTGGATCGCCGTGGCCGGCGACGCCGAAGATGGCGGCCCGGGCACCGATTTCCATGCCGTCATGCAGGGCTACGTGTCGGTCACGCCACTGCAACTGGATCGCACCTTCAACGAGGCCTTCGGCCACGTTCAAGGTTGGCTGGAGGAGCTTGGCTGATGCGCCAGAGAGACAATCAGCACCATGGCATCGGCATGACTTCGCAGCGCACGCGCGAACGCTTGATTCAGCGCCTGTGCGACGAAGGCCTGGCCAATACCCAGGTGCTCGAGGTACTGCGTCGCACACCGCGCCATCTGTTCGTCGACGAAGCACTGGCGCACCGCGCCTACGAAGACACCGCACTGCCGATCGGCCACAACCAGACCATTTCCCAACCCTACATGGTCGCGCGCATGAGCGAGCTGTTGCTGGCGGCGGGCCCATTGGACAAGGTCATGGAGATCGGCACCGGCTCGGGCTATCAGACCGCCGTGCTGTCGCAACTGGTCGAGCGGGTGTTCTCGGTCGAACGGATCAAGGTCCTGCAGGATCGCGCCAAGGAGCGCCTGCAGACGCTTGATCGACGCAACGTAGTCTTTCGCTGGGGCGATGGCTGGGAAGGCTGGCCGGCCCTGGCACCGTACAACGGCATCATCGTTACCGCAGTGGCGACCGATGTGCCCCAGGCCCTGCTCGATCAGCTCGCGCCCGGTGGCCGGCTGGTGATCCCGGTAGGCTCCGGCGACGTTCAGCAACTGATGTTGATCGTACGCGAAGAGCACGGGTTCTCCCGGCATGTTCTGGAAGCCGTGCGGTTCGTGCCGTTGCTCAATGGTCCGCTGGCGTGACCGGCCCGGGCTCCTGCAGTGAATTCTGCGCGGCGCCGTCTGTCTGACAGCGGGTCATGGCGCAGGCATGGCCACAGCTTGCACCCATGCGCCTTGTAGTCGAGTAGTGAAGTTGGATATTTTCTTGTCACCACAACAAAGGAGCGGCGGGTGAGCCTCACAATCATTGGGCAGCGTGCAGGTAGTTCGAGCGTCAAGCTCCTGATGCTCGGGGTTGCGGTCGCAGCCTTTCTGTCCGGCTGTTCCAGCACCTCCAGCCAGGTCAGCGTGGTCGATCGCAACAACGCGGCCAAAGCGGCGCAGCGACAGCCCGTGACCACAGGCCAATACGCAGTCAGGCGAGGCGATACGCTGTTTTCCATCGCCTTTCGCTACGGCTGGGACTACAAGGCCTTGGCTGCGCGCAATAACATTCCCGTGCCCTATACCATCCGCCCAGGCCAGGTGATCCGCTTCGACGGCAACTCGGGCGCGCCAGCCACCACCGTGGTGACTACCCAGAGCGGCGCGTCTGCGTCTTCCTCGAGCCGCACCACAGTCACCCGCCGTCCGCTCACCCCGGCACCGACCGCCACCAGCAGCGTCGCCATTCCCGTCCCTTCGCCTACCCCGGTACCCGCGGGCGAGCGCACCCAAGGCGGCTGGGCATGGCCGGCAAACGGTGTTTTGATCGGGAAATTCGCTTCAAACGGCAGTTTGAATAAAGGAATTGATATCGCCGGTGATTTGGGACAGCCTGTTTTTGCTGCGTCTGATGGTGCGGTGGTCTACGCCGGGAGTGGTTTGAGGGGCTACGGCGAATTGGTCATCATCAAACACAGCGATACCTACGTCAGTGCCTACGGTCATAACCGCAGGTTGTTGGTTCGGGAGGGTCAGCAGGTCAAGGTCGGTCAGACAATTGCCGAAATGGGTTCAACGGGGACGGACCGGGTGAAGCTGCACTTCGAGATTCGCCGTCAAGGCAAGCCCGTAGATCCGCTGCAATTCCTGCCACGTCGTTGATTTGCACTACCAGCCTGTTCCTCCACGTAGTGGGGACGGGCTCACGCGCTGCCATGGAGATTGGCGCCGCTGGAGCTTGAGGTCGAACTCAGCAAAGGACTATAACAATGGCTCTCAGCAAAGAAGCGCCGGAGTTTGACATCGACGATGAGGTGCTCCTTATGGAACCCGGCGTCGTATTGGATGTGATGTCGAACGAAGAACCTGCTGCACCTGCGGTTCGCACCAAGGCACGCAATTCCACATCGCTCAAACAGCACAAATACATCGACTACACGCGGGCGCTCGATGCGACCCAGCTGTATTTGAATGAAATCGGTTTTTCGCCTCTGCTTTCTCCCGAAGAAGAGGTGCACTTCGCACGACTTTCCCAGAGCGGCTGCCCGGCCGGTCGCAAACGCATGATCGAGAGCAACCTGCGCCTGGTGGTCAAGATCGCCCGCCGGTATGTCAATCGCGGCCTGTCTTTGCTCGACCTCATCGAGGAGGGCAACCTGGGGCTGATTCGTGCGGTCGAGAAATTCGATCCCGAGCGCGGTTTCCGGTTCTCAACCTATGCCACCTGGTGGATCCGACAGACCATCGAACGGGCGATCATGAATCAGACCCGGACCATTCGCCTGCCCATTCACGTGGTCAAGGAGCTCAACGTCTACCTGCGCGCCGCGCGCGAACTGACCCAAAAGCTCGATCACGAACCGTCCCCAGAAGAAATCGCCAATCTGCTCGAGAAGCCCGTGGGCGAGGTCAAGCGCATGCTTGGGCTCAACGAGCGGGTATCCTCGGTGGATGTCTCGCTCGGGCCGGATTCGGACAAGACCTTGCTCGACACTCTGACCGATGACCGGCCCACCGACCCCTTGCAGCTGCTGCAGGACGACGACCTCTCGCAGAGCATAGACCAGTGGCTGTCCGAGCTGACCGACAAGCAGCGCGAGGTGGTGGTACGCCGTTTTGGCCTGCGGGGCCACGAGAGCAGCACGCTGGAAGACGTTGGCCTGGAAATCGGCTTGACCCGCGAGCGCGTGCGACAGATCCAGGTGGAAGGCCTCAAGCGACTACGCGAGATACTCGAAAAGAATGGGCTGTCCAGCGAGTCATTGTTTCAATAGCCGCCGTTACCGCACGACTTGAACGCCCCTTTTTCAAGGGGCGTTTTTATTGTTGGCCTAGTCGCAGTGCGATGTTGTCAGTGTTCACTGTGACCTTGTGTAAGCCTTTGGCTACTTATCCAGTCAAAGTTTTGTAAGTTGGAACTCTTGTCTATCTAACTGCACGTTCTTGAACACATTATCGAATAAGCTGACACCCAAGTCAGATTATGATGGGGATTATTCACGGTTGTCCTACGCACCGGATGCGTTAATATCAAGGCGTGTTCAGGGACGACACAGGTGCTCAGGATCGAGCGCCCAAAAGGGATATCGCAGTGACGCGATTCATCAGGACGATGACAGGGATAAAAGGGACAGGGAAAGGTGGGCGGCTCATTACCGCCCCTTTTTTTGACTTTTTTTTGAGGTCGAGAGCGAGTGGCCAGCCGCGCCGTCCGGTGTCACGCACGCCTGCGCGGCAGGCGTGGCGGTCGCTATCAGCTGGCACGAGGCAACG
This sequence comes from Pseudomonas sp. CFBP 8758, assembly GCF_014841725.1. Lineage (NCBI taxonomy): Bacteria > Pseudomonadati > Pseudomonadota > Gammaproteobacteria > Pseudomonadales > Pseudomonadaceae > Pseudomonas > Pseudomonas sp. CFBP 8758. The sequence goes on from NZ_JACYUK010000001.1 coordinate 131,689, forward strand.
AGCGTGCCCTAGCGCTCCAGGTCCTTGATCTTGCCTTTCACGCCGTCGAACGCTTCAGCCTCGGGCAGCGCATCCTTCTTCTCGGTAATGTTCGGCCAGACTTCGGCCAAGTCCACGTTCAGCTGGATGAATTCCTGCATGTCCTCGGGCACTTCATCTTCGGAGAAGATGGCTTGGGCCGGGCATTCAGGCTCGCACAGTGCGCAGTCGATGCACTCATCCGGGTGAATCACCAGGAAGTTCGGGCCTTCGTAGAAGCAGTCCACCGGACAGACTTCCACGCAGTCGGTGTATTTGCACTTGATGCAGTTGTCGGTGACGACGAAGGTCATTTCTATTTCTCTCCTCAGGCGGCGGCAGCGAAGCCCTTCACAGGGCCGCTTGGTTTGGGCAGGTCAGCCGCAGACCAGGCTAAAAGCCATTGGCATTCCCAAACCGCGCGGGATTCTATCAGCTTGTAGGAATAAGCGTTAGACCCGGTTCTTCAGTGCATAGAGCAATTCGATCGCTTGCCGCGGGGTCAGTCCATCGATGTCGGTCTTGGCAATCTGTTCCAGCACCGGGTGCGGCAGGCTGGCAAACAGGTCAGCCTGATGGGGCTTCGCTGTCTTGCCGGGCATGGACGTTGGGGTTTCATGGGGCAGGCTTGTGGTTTCCAGACGGCTCAGGTGTTCCTTGGCGCGCAGGATGACTGCGGCCGGTACCCCGGCCAATTGCGCGACCGCCAACCCGTAGCTCTGGCTGGCAGGGCCAGCCAGCACATGGTGTAGAAAAACGATGCGCTCGTTGTGTTCGGTGGCGCTCAGGTGCACGTTGGCCACCAGTGGCTGGCTTTCCGGCAGCACGGTCAGCTCGAAGTAGTGAGTGGCGAACAAGGTATAGGCGCGCAGTCCGGCCAGGCATTCGGCGGCAGCCCAGGCCAGCGACAAGCCATCGAACGTGCTGGTGCCGCGGCCCACTTCGTCCATCAGCACCAGGCTGCGCTCGGTGGCATTGTGCAGGATGTTCGCGGTTTCGCTCATCTCCACCATGAACGTCGAGCGGCCGCCAGCCAGGTCATCACTGGAGCCGATTCGGGTGAAAATACGGTCCACCAGCGACAACTCGCAACTGGCCGCTGGCACGAAACTGCCGATGTGCGCCAGCAACACGATCAAGGCAGTCTGGCGCATGTAGGTGGATTTACCGCCCATGTTCGGACCGGTGATCACCAGCATGCGGGTGCTGTCGTCCAGGCTCAGGTCGTTGGCCACGAAGGGTGTGGTGAGCACTTGTTCCACGACCGGGTGGCGACCCTGGTTGATACGCAGGCACGGCTCGTCGACGAAGCGGGGGCAATTGAGGTCCAGGTTCAGCGCTCGCTCGGCGAGGTTGCTCAGCACGTCCAGTTCAGCCAGCGCCGCGGCGGTGTCCTGCAGTGGCGGCAGATGGCCGATGAGGTTTTCCAGCAACGCTTCGTACAGCGATTTCTCACGGGCCAGGGCACGGCTCTTGGCCGACAGCGCCTTGTCTTCGAAGGCCTTGAGTTCAGGGGTGATGAAGCGCTCGGCACCTTTGAGCGTCTGCCGCCGGATGTAGTCCGCCGGGGCTTGTTCGGCCTGCTTGCTGGGCAGTTCGATGAAGTAGCCGTGGACGCGGTTGTAACCCACTTTCAAGTGGGACAGGCCCGTACGGGCTTTTTCCCGGGCTTCCAGGTCGATCAGGAACTGGCCGGCGTTCTCGCTCAGCGACAGCAATTCGTCCAGCTCGCTGTCGTAGCCGGTTTTCAGTACGCCGCCGTCGCGGATGACGGCGGGCGGATTGTCGACGATGGCCTTGGCCAGCAGATCGGCCAGTTCCGGGTAGGTCCCGGCAATGGCCGCCAGCTGCGCCAGGTGCGGCGCTTCGAGTTCGGCCATTGCCACCTGCAGTTCGGGCAGGGCGGCCAGCGCATCGCGCAGTCGCGCCAGGTCCCGCGGTCGGGCGTTGCGCAGGCCGATTCGCGCGAGAATTCGCTCGATGTCGCCGATTTCCTTGAGCTGCGGTTGCAGGCTTTCGAAGCGGTAGCCCTCGAGCAGGCAGCCGATGGAGCCCTGACGCGCCTGCAACACCTTGAGGTCACGCAGTGGTCGATTGAGCCAGCGGGTCAGCAGGCGGCTGCCCATGGCAGTCTGGCAGCGGTCGATGACCGATTGCAGGGTGTTGTCGCGTCCGCCGGCAAGGTTGGTGTCCAGCTCCAGGTTGCGGCGACTGGCGCCGTCCAGCACCACCGTGTCGTCCAGCCGTTCGTGACGCAGGCTGCGCAGATGGGGCAGGGCAGTGCGCTGGGTTTCCTTGGCGTAGCCGAGCAGGCAGCCGGCGGCGCCGATGGCCAGCGTCAGCTTCTCGCAGCCGAAGCCCTTGAGATCCTGGGTTGCGAACTGCTGGCACAGGCTCTTGTGCGCAGTGTCCCGTTCGAAGTCCCAGGGCGCCCGGCGGCGCGAGCCCTTGCGCTTTTCCGCCGGCAACCCTTGCGGCCAGTCATCGGGAATCAGCAGTTCGACCGGGTTGATCCGCTCGAGCTCCGCCAGCAGGTTTTCCCATCCCGCCAACTCCATGACCATGAAGCTGCCGCTGGTGATGTCCAGCACCGCCAGGCCAAACAGGCGCTCGTCGCCCAGCACGGCCGCGATCAGGTTGTCGCGGCGCTCGTCGAGCAGTGCTTCGTCACTGACCGTGCCGGGCGTGATGATCCGTACCACTTGCCGATCGACCGGCCCCTTGCTGGTGGCCGGGTCGCCGATCTGCTCGCAGATCACCACCGACTCGCCCAGCTTGACCAGTTTGGCCAGGTAGCCCTCGGCGGCATGGTAGGGAATACCGCACATGGGGATCGACTGCCCCGCCGACTGTCCACGGGCGGTCAGGGTGATGTCGAGCAATTTGGCAGCCTTCTTCGCATCCTCGTAGAAGATTTCGTAGAAGTCGCCCATGCGGTAGAACATCAACTGGTCGGGATGCTGATTCTTCAGCTTCCAGTACTGCTGCATCATCGGGGTGTGGTTAGAAAAATCGGACATTCAAGGACTTAGCTCGCGGGTGTCTTGGGGACGTAAGGCAGGCGCCAATAGTACAGGGATTTTTTTCACCATGTAGGACGTTGGCACCGGTTACGCGGTGGCACGATTGCCCTTCGGGCCGGTCATACGCAGGCACGTCATGGCGACTTTTGACCTGCATGGCAGGAGGGCGTAGCCTCATCGGCCGCCTGATCAAGGAGCTGTTATGGACGCCTCGACCTCACTCTCTGCCGAACTCGGCCAGCGCCTGCTTGCCCTGGGCGCCCAAGCCACCACGGCGGAGTCCTGCACGGGAGGCGGTATCGCCGAGGCGATCACTCGCATCGCCGGCAGTTCGGCCTGGTTCGAGGCCGGCTACGTCACTTATTCCAATGCGCAGAAAACCGCTCAGCTGCAGGTTCCGAGCGAGCTGTTCGAGCAGGTCGGGGCGGTCAGCCGCGAAGTGGTCGAAGCCATGGTGCGCGGTGCTCAGGGCCACAGCAAAGCGCGCTTTGCGGTGGCGGTCAGCGGCGTTGCCGGCCCCGGCGGCGGCTCCGCTGAAAAGCCTGTCGGCACGGTATGGCTGGCCTGGGCTGACGGTGCGCAGACGTTTTGTCGACGCGAGCAGTTTGCCGGCGACCGCGAGGCCGTGCGCCGGCAAACCGTCGTGGCAGCCCTGCAGGGTTTGTTACACCTTGCCACTGGAGAAAAACCATTTCAGGGGTAGGCGAGGGGCATGGTGTGTGGAATAATACTGGCTACTTATACAGGTGTTATGGCCGTCAGGCCTTATTGATTACGTGAGGACTTCAATGGACGACAACAAGAAGCGTGCCTTGGCTGCGGCCCTGGGTCAGATCGAACGTCAATTCGGTAAAGGCGCTGTCATGCGCATGGGTGACCACGAGCGCCAAGCGATCCCGGCCATCTCTACCGGTTCGCTCGGCCTGGATATCGCGCTGGGTATCGGTGGTCTGCCAAAAGGCCGGATCGTCGAGATCTATGGCCCGGAATCGTCGGGTAAAACCACGTTGACGCTGTCGGTCATCGCCCAGGCCCAGAAGGCCGGTGCAACCTGCGCCTTCGTCGACGCCGAGCACGCGCTGGATCCCGAGTACGCCGGCAAGTTGGGCGTCAATGTCGATGACCTGCTGGTATCCCAGCCGGACACCGGTGAGCAGGCGCTGGAAATCACCGACATGCTGGTGCGCTCCAATGCGGTTGACGTCATCATCGTCGACTCCGTCGCTGCACTGGTACCCAAGGCCGAGATCGAAGGCGAGATGGGCGACATGCACGTCGGTCTGCAGGCACGCCTGATGTCGCAGGCACTGCGCAAGATCACCGGTAACATCAAGAACGCCAACTGCCTGGTCATCTTCATCAACCAGATCCGCATGAAGATCGGTGTGATGTTCGGCAGCCCGGAAACCACCACCGGTGGTAACGCGCTGAAGTTCTACGCATCGGTTCGTCTGGACATTCGCCGGACCGGCGCGGTCAAGGAAGGCGACGAAGTGGTGGGCAGCGAAACCCGCGTCAAGGTCGTCAAGAACAAGGTGGCACCGCCATTCCGTCAGGCTGAATTCCAGATCCTGTACGGCAAGGGCATCTACCTCAACGGTGAAATCGTCGACCTGGGTGTGGCCAACGGCCTGTTGGAGAAATCGGGCGCCTGGTACAGCTATCAAGGTAGCAAGATCGGTCAGGGCAAGGCCAACTCGGCCAAGTTCCTGCAAGACAACCCCGAGATCAAGGCCACCCTGGAAAAGCAGATCCGCGACAAGCTGCTGACCGGCGGTACCGACAAGGCTGCAGCCGACAAGGCTTCCGCGACTGCACCGGCAGCCGATACGGCTGAAGCTGAAGCCGATTTCTGATCAGCCTCATGCCACCTGTCGTATTGGATACACCCATCGCCGTGCGACGGTCTGCCATGGACCTGCTCGCACGTCGCGAGCATGGTCGAGTCGAGCTGACGCGCAAATTGCGTCAGCGCGGCGCCCCTCCCGAAATGATCGATACCGAGCTTGATCGTCTGACCGACGAAGGCTTGTTGTCGGAAGCACGCTACCTGGAAAGCTTCATTCGCTATCGGGCCAACTCCGGCTACGGGCCCGCACGAATACGCGAAGACCTGACCCAGCGCGGTTTGCAGCGCGCCGATGTCGAGCAGGCACTTCGTCAAAGCGGATTCGATTGGGCGGTGCAGCTACGCGAGCTCTGGGAGCGCAAATTCGCTGCCAGGCTTCCCGTTGAACTCAAGGAGCGCGCCCAGCAGACGCGTTTTCTGGCCTATCGGGGCTACCCGATGGAGCTGATTTCTCGTCTGCTCAACGGCAAGGATCTGGACTGATCTCTTCTGCCGGTGAGGCAGCGGTGTTCGTCGAGTAGCACCGCTACATTTCCTGGAGTATTACTTGCCGCAGTCCTTGGCAGTGTAGGACTGGCTGCCGATGGCGCGATTGGTCTTGTATTCGGTGAAGTCATAGCGCATCACGGCGCCCTGTGCCATCAGATCACGAAAACCCTTGTTGCGACATACGCTTGCGCCCAGTTGCAGGTAAACGGTTTTGGGGTCGCGGCGCATCTCGTAGGCCTGGCTTTCGCGAACGCTCAGGTGATTGACCAGTTGGTTGCCTTCGACGGTGAAACCCTGATCGAGGATGTCTTCATTGATTGCGCGCGGTGTACCCACACTGCTTTGCTGAGCCACTTTCTGCAGGTTTTTCGACAGCTCCAGTTCCTTCAGCGATGCAGCGTGGGCGGCCAGCGGCAAGGCAAGCAGCAAGGCGAGGGACGGGGCGATAAAGCGCAGCATGAAACACTCCTGGGCAAAAAGCCGGGCAAGACAAGTGGGCGTAAGACCCGCCAATGGCGCAGGCGTTCACCCACCTCTGAGGGTAGCCGATTATACGGCGCGGCACGTCGGCTCACCATCGACATCGTTCCGGAGCCAGCTCTGTTAGAATCCGCGCCCCCAGACTCTACCGTGATCCGCAATGAGCCATGCCGTTTCCCGTCTGCGCGCCGAGCGCCTGGCGCGCAGTACCCAGCCATTTACCGCACGGGGTTCGCGCGCGCCTCGATGCCCGCGTTGCCGAGTCATTCCGCAGTACTGCCTGTGCGCGTGGCGTCCCAATGTCAACGCACGGTCGGCCATGTGCCTGCTGATGCATGACGTGGAACCCATGAAGCCGAGCAACACCGGCTGGCTGATTGCCGACGTGATCGCCGACACCCACGCCTTCATGTGGTCGCGCGTAGCCGTCGACCCGCGGTTGCTTGCACTTTTGGAGGATCCACAGTGGCAGCCCTATCTGGTCTTTCCCGGAGAGTTCGTCGAGTCGCAGCGGGTAACCAGCAGCGTGGCGCCGCAACTCGGTCGACGGCCTTTGTTCATACTGTTGGACGCTACCTGGACCGAAGCGCGAAAGATGTTCCGCAAGAGTCCGTACCTGGCCTCGCTGCCGGTGTTGAGCCTGGCGCCCGAACAACTGTCGCGCTACACCTTGCGCCGCTCCAAGCGCGACGATCACTTCTGCACCGCCGAGGTGGCGGCGCTGTGTCTGGAGCTGGCCGGCGACGAGCAGGCGGCGCGCGTACTGGATGCCTACCTCGATGTGTTCAGTGCGCATTACCTGGCAGCGAAATTCCAGGAGCCAGTGGACGAGACCGATGCGGCGCATCGGTTTCTGGCCGACTATCTATAATCCTGGCGGCGACGCGGGCTCTGGCCATGGAGTCGCTTGACCACCATGGCCGGGGTCGGCATTCTTGGCGCCGAATCGGGCGGATACTGTCCGAACGGCTTCATTTCCTGGAATCCTGTGATCGATGGCCACTTACGAAATCCTGATCGCCGACGACCATCCGCTGTTTCGCAGCGCGCTGCATCAAGCCTTGACCATGGGTCTGGGCGCAGAAGTGCGTCTGGTAGAGGTGGCGAGCATTGCCGAGCTCGAAGGGCGCCTGGACGAAAAGGCCGACTGGGACCTGGTGCTGCTGGACCTGAATATGCCCGGCGCCTACGGTTTTTCCGGGTTGGTATTGCTGCGCGGCCAGTATCCGCACATACCCGTGGTGATGGTTTCGGCTCAGGAAGACGCCTGGGTCATGGTGCGCTCGCGTGAATTCGGCGCCAGTGGCTTCATTCCCAAGTCCAGTTCGCTCGAAACCATTCAAGCGGCCGTACGCGAGGTGCTGGATGGGGAAGTCTGGTGGCCGCCGCAGGCATTCGAGGCGGTCAGCGTTTCGGCGGAAGCCAAGGCCGCCAGCGAGGGGCTTGCCAGCCTGACGCCCCAACAGTTCAGGGTACTGACCATGGTGTGCGAAGGTTTGTTGAACAAGCAGATCGCCTACGAGTTGAGCGTGTCGGAAGCCACCATCAAGGCCCATGTAACAGCGATCTTTCGCAAGCTCGGCGTGCGTACTCGCACCCAGGCTGCCCTGCTGTTGCAACAATTGGAGTCAACCTCCGCCAACTGAGCTGCACTGTCACGCCTTTTTCACGCCGAACGTTTCATCGTCGGCCGTCTTCCTTTCCTGGATCGTCGCGCATGTCACCTTTCAAGGGCCAGACCGGCCTCAAACGTATTCTCAATGCTACGGGTTACTCCTTCGATGGTCTGCGTGCAGCCTTCACTGGCGAAGCGGCGTTTCGCCAGTTGGTGTTGCTCAACGTCGTGCTGGTGCCGCTGAGCTTTTTGTTGCAGGTCAGCCGCGTGGAGCGCGCGGTGCTCATCGCGGTGTGCCTGCTGGCGTTGATCGTTGAATTGCTCAACTCGGCGATCGAGGCGGCTATCGATCGCATCTCGCTGGAGCGTCACCCATTGTCGAAGAATGCCAAGGACATGGGCAGCGCAGCTCAGTTCGTTGCCTTGAGCATGATCGTGCTGGTGTGGGCGGTGATTCTGCTTTGACCGATGCCTGGCTCAGGCGATGTCGGGCAGGACGATCTCGTCACTGCGCTGCGCGCCGGCGGTGAAGGCGCGGCACAGGTCGAGAAACTCGCGCATGGCCGAGGTCTGGTACTTGCGTTTGTGCCAAATGAAATAGAACTGCCGCGCCAGATCCAGCTCGGGCGTGTGCACCGGCACCAGGCTGCCGCGCCGAAAGGCATCACGCAGTGCCAGCCGGGAAATGCACCCGATGCCCAGCCCGGACTCCACGGCGCGCTTGATCGCTTCGGTGTGTTCCAGTTCCAGACGGATGTTGAGTGCCAGGCGATGGTGACGCATGGCCTGGTCGAATGTCAGGCGCGTGCCCGAGCCCTGTTCGCGCAGAATCCACGCCTCCTGGGTCAGCAAGGCCAGGCTGGCGCTGGGCACCGAAGCCAATGGATGCCGTGGCGCACAGAACACCACCAACTCGTCTTCGACCCAGGGTTGCACCTCGATGTCTGGATGGCTGCAGTCACCCTCGATCAGCCCCAGGTCGATTTCATAGTGCGCCACCTGCTGAACGATGTTCGCAGTGTTCTGGACATGCAGCTTGACCTGGCTTTCCGGGTGCACCTGCATGAAACGGCCGATCAGCAGAGTGGCCAGATAGTTGCCGATGGTCAAAGTCGCGCCCACCGCCAACGAACCGAATCCTGACTTGCCGTTGAGCAGGTCTTCGATTTCCTTGGCCTGGTCGAGCAGGGCCACGGCCTGGGGCAGCAGTTGATGACCCAAGGCGTTGAGACTCAGGCGCTTGCCGGCGCGGTCGAACAACTGACAGCTCGATTGCCGTTCGAGCTCGGTGATCGAGGTGCTGGTCGCCGACTGCGACAGCGACAGCAGGTTGGCGGCGCGTGACACGCTTTCCTGCTGGGCCACGGCGACGAATACCTGCAATTGACGAAGTGTGAATCGCATATCTATATAACCGATTACCCATATCTTAATAATCCATTTAACAGATATTGTTGAGCCCCGTAAACTATTGCGCAATCGCGCCCCTGTCAGGCGTACGCTTTTTCTAGGAGCCCCGTACATGAGCAACATGAACCACGAACGTGTACTCAGTGTTCATCACTGGAATGACACCCTGTTCAGCTTCAAGTGCACCCGCGATCCGGGCCTGCGCTTCGAGAACGGGCAGTTCGTGATGATCGGCCTGCAACAACCCACTGGCCGCCCGCTTATGCGCGCCTATTCGATCGCCAGCCCGAACTGGGAAGAGCATCTGGAGTTCTTCAGCATCAAGGTGCCCGATGGCCCGCTGACCTCGCAGCTGCAGCACCTGAAGGAAGGCGACGAGATCATCATCAGCAAGAAGCCCACCGGCACGCTGGTTCTCGATGACCTCAAGCCGGGCAAGCACCTGTATCTACTGAGCACCGGCACCGGCCTGGCGCCGTTCATGAGCGTCATCCAGGACCCGGAAACCTACGAGCGTTTCGAAAAGGTCATTCTTTGCCATGGCGTGCGCTACGTGAACGAGGTCGCCTACCGCGAGTTCATTACCGAGCACCTGCCGCAGAACGAATTCTTCGGCGAGGCACTGCGCGACAAGCTGATCTACTACCCCACCGTGACGCGCGAGCCGTTCGAGAACGAAGGCCGCCTGACCGATCTGATGCGCAGTGGCAAGCTGTTCAGCGACATCGGCCTGCCGCCGATCAACCCGCAGGACGACCGTGCCATGCTGTGCGGCAGCCCGAGCATGCTCGACGAAACCAGCGAAGTGCTCAACAGCTTCGGCCTGACCGTCTCGCCGCGCATGCGCGAGCCGGGTGACTACCTGATCGAGCGCGCCTTCGTCGAGAAGTAAGCGGCTGGCCAGCACCATGAAAAAACCGCCCTCGGGCGGTTTTTTTGTGGGCGATGCGCAGGCTCAGGAGAGCACCACTTCCAGCACGCAGATGCAGTCGGGGCGCGGGTAATGCCAGCGCACGTCCACATCCCAGAACCGGGCACCGTATTCGCGCTCGGGGGCAGGCTTCTGGTAGGCCGGGCGCGGATCCTGGGCCAAGCATTGCTCGATCAACGCCACCAACGGCTCACCCAGGCGCATGGCATGCGTCCTGGCTTGCGCCAGTCCCGCGTCCAGCCACTGCACGGCAATGGGCTCGGGCGCGGCGCTGGCGATGGCGTTGACGGCAGCAGGCACGTTGTCGGCATAGGGCACGTAGGGTTTGATGTCCAGCACCGGCGTGCCGTCGAGCAAATCGATGCCGGAGAGGTGCAGGCGCGCGCCTTCGACCTTGTCCAGGCGGACCACCGATTGACCGATGCCATTGGGCCGATGGGTGGCCCGCGTGGCGAAAACGCCGATCGACTTGTTGCCGCCCAGGCGCGGCGGACGGACCTTCAAACGCGGCTTGTCTTCCAGGGCCTCATGGAACAGGAACAGCAGCCATACATGGCTGACCTGTTCCAGGCCCTGCACGGCCTCACCCTGATCGAACGGTGGCAGCAGCTCCAGCACGCCGCGCGCGGCCGGCGCCAGTTGCGGCTGGCGCGGAATGGCGAATTTTTCCTTGAAGCAGGAGCGGATAAAACCGATGGGTTCGACGCTATAGGCCATGGGGCTCAGCCGCGGACTCGCAGAGTCAGGCCCTTGAGGAAGTTGCGCAGCAACTGGTCGCCGCACGCACGGTAGTTGTTGTGGCCGAACTTGCGAAACAAGGCGCTCAGTTCAGGTTTGGACACCGGAAAGTCGACCGACTTGAGCACGGCGTGCATGTCGTCTTCCTTGAGTTCGAAGGCCACGCGCAGTTTTTTCAAGACGATGTTGTTGGTGACCGGCAGCTCGACCGCCTGGGCGGGGCGGGTCTCGTCGCGACCGCGGCGATAGATCACCAGGCCATCGAGAAAATGCGCCAGGACAGCGTCCGGACAATGCACGAAGCCTTCTTCTTCGTCCTTCTTGGTGTAGCTGATGACGTCGGCCTTGCTGATTTCCAGTCCGCCCAAAGCGGTGATGTCGGCAACCTTGCCGTCGCTGATGTCGAGCATGTAGCGCACGCTGCGCAGTACATCGTTGTGGATCATGGTGTGTATCCTGGTTGAACGACGCTGCCCAGGCAGCGCCGGAAAAAGAGAGGGTTCAGAATTTTTCCTTGGTCGTCAGGTAGCGCCACTGGCCCAGGGGCAGCTTGCCCATCGACACACCGCCCACGCGAATGCGGCGGATCGAGACGATCGTCAGACCGACACTGGCGCACAGTTGCTGCAGCACCCCGGGTGCCGGGTTCTTCAAGGCGAAGCGCAGGCGTGTCTCGTTCTGCCAGCTGGCTTTCACCGCCGGCAGCGCCTTGCCCTTGTACATCGCGCCATGATTGAGGCGGTTGAGGCCGTGGGGGCTGATCTCGCCGGTGATTTCCACCACGTATTCCTGTTCGATCTTGGCCGCATCGGCGGTCAGCTTGCGCAGGGTCTTCCAGTCCTGGGTGAAGATCTGCAGGCCGCTGGCATTGGCAGGCAGCTCGGCCGCGCAGCTCAGGCGCAGGAAGTGCCCCTTGAGCGGACGCTTGCCGAAGCCGTGCTCGCTGGACAGGGTCTGGGCGTTGAGCGTAGCCAGCGCGTCTTCGGCACTCTGTCCCGGTGCCTGGTGCAGCAACAGGGTCACCGGCTCCGGTGCTTCGGCCTTGGCCTGAGGATCGAGCTCGACCTTCTGTGCGTCCACCTTGAACTGCGGTTCGTCGACCACCACGCCGTCAACGGACACCCAGCCGCCTTCGATGAAGAGTTCGGCCTCGCGGCGGGAACACCCGACCAGTTCGATGAGGCGTTTGGAAAGACGAGTGGGTTCAGACATGACTGCGGCCGTAGCAAGGAAAGGGCGCTAGTGTAACTGCCTGGAGGCGGTTAAGCCCGCGCAGATTGCCCGGCGTCTGGCGCCTGCGGCTGGCGTGGCGGCGAACCGGGCCGGTCGCCGCCGTCTTGCCTGTCGAGCCAGGGCAGCTCGAATCAGGCCAGTTCGGCCCACAGATCGTATTCGTCGGCATCGACGATGGTGCACCAGACCTTGTCGCCCGGTTTGAGGTGGGTGGCATCGTCGATGAACACGTTGCCGTCGATTTCCGGGGCGTCGAAGAAGCAACGGCCCACCGCACCCTGTTCCTCGACTTCATCGATCAGCACTTCCACGCGCTTGCCGATGCGCATCTGCAGGCGTGCGGCACTGATGGCCTGCTGGTGCGCCATGAAGCGGTCCCAACGGTCCTGCTTCACGTCGTCGGGGACGATGGCAGCGTCCAGCAGGTTGGCAGGCGCGCCCTCGACCGGCGAATACTGGAAGCAGCCAACGCGGTCCAGTTGCGCCTCGCTCAGCCAGTCCAGCAGGTACTGGAAGTCTTCTTCGGTCTCGCCGGGGAAGCCGACGATGAAGGTCGAACGGATGATCAGGTCCGGGCACTGCTCGCGCCACTTCTTGATCCGCGCCAGGGTCTTGTCTTCGAAGGCCGGGCGTTTCATGGCCTTGAGCACTTTCGGGCTGGCGTGCTGGAAGGGGATGTCCAGGTACGGCAGGATCTTGCCGGCGGCCATCAGCGGGATGATGTCGTCGACGTTGGGGTAGGGGTACACGTAGTGCAGGCGCACCCAGACGCCCAGGGTGCTCAGGGCTTCGCACAATTCGAGCATGCGTGTCTTGACCGGGCGACCGTTCCAGAAGTCGGTCTTGTACTTCACGTCCACCCCATAGGCACTGGTGTCCTGGGAGATGACCAGCACTTCCTTGACCCCGGCCTTGACCAGGCGCTCGGCCTCGCTCAGCACATCGCCCACCGGACGGCTGACCAGCTTGCCGCGCATCGAGGGGATGATGCAGAAGCTGCAGCTGTGGTTGCAGCCTTCTGAAATTTTCAGGTAGGCGTAGTGACGCGGCGTCAGCTTGATGCCCTGTGGCGGTACCAGGTCGATCAGCGGGTTGTGGTCATGCCGAGGCGGCACCACCTGGTGCACCGCGTTGACCACCTGCTCGTACTGCTGCGGGCCGGTGACCGACAGCACGCTGGGGTGCACCTTGCGAATGGCATTCTCTTCCACGCCCATGCAGCCGGTGACGATGACCTTGCCGTTCTCCTTGAGCGCTTCGCCGATCACTTCCAGGGACTCGGCCTTGGCGGTATCGATGAAACCACAGGTGTTGACGACCACCACGTCGGCGTCCTCGTAGGTGGACACCACCTGGTAACCTTCCATGCGCAACTGAGTCAGGATTCGCTCGGAATCGACCAGGGCCTTGGGGCAACCCAGCGAGACGAAGCCGACCTTTGGAGCGGCCGACGAAGGAGTGGTGGACATGGCTAACCTCGGTATCGATAGGGCCTCGTGGGCCACACAGGTGGGCGCTGGGTACGCCTCTGATCAAAAAGTGCGCAATTCTAGCGATGGCTGGGTCGCTTGACCAGCATTATGCGAGGAATTGCGACGAGTGCTGCGCTATGCTTCGCCGCATCTCGCCACATGGCGTTACAAATCACGGGTGCGGGAGTGGTCGATGGTTCAGGCAAGCAGTAACGGCAATGGCGGACATTCGGCGGCCCGACCGATCGGCATGCTGGTGGCAGCGGTCGGTGTCGTTTATGGCGACATCGGCACCAGCCCGTTGTACACGCTCAAGGAAGTCTTTTCCGGGGGCTATGGCGTGCCCATTTCCCACGACGGGGTGCTGGGCATCCTCTCGCTGATTTTCTGGTCGCTGATCTGGGTCGTCTCGATCAAGTACATGCTGTTCGTGTTGCGCGCCGACAACCAGGGCGAAGGCGGCATCATGGCCCTGACGGCGTTGGCGACGCGTGCCACCGCCTCGCTGCCCAGGCTGCGTGCCTTGATGGTGGTGTGCGGGCTGGCCGGTGCCGCGCTGTTCTACGGCGACAGCATGATCACCCCGGCGGTGTCGGTGCTTTCGGCCATCGAGGGCATGGAACTGGCGTTCGATGGCCTGGAGCGCTGGGTGGTGCCGATGGCGCTGGTGGTACTGGTGGCGCTGTTCTTGATCCAGAAGCACGGTACACAACGCATCGGCAAGCTGTTCGGGCCGGTGATGGTGGTGTGGTTCCTGGTGCTGGGGCTGCTGGGTGCCTACGGGGTATACCAGCACCCCGAAGTGCTCAAGGCGTTCAATCCGGTCTGGGCAGTGCGCTTCTTCATCGTTCACCCCGGCATGGGTGTGGCGATCCTCGGCGCCGTGGTGCTCGCGCTGACCGGCGCCGAGGCGTTGTATGCCGACATGGGGCATTTTGGCCGCAAACCGATTGCCCGTGCCTGGTTCATTCTGGTGCTGCCTGCCCTGGTGCTGAACTACTTCGGCCAGGGTGGCCTGCTGCTGGAAAACCCCGAAGCGGCGCGCAATCCGTTCTTCCTGCTGGCGCCAGGCTGGGCCCTGGTGCCGCTGGTGGCACTGTCCACCCTGGCCACCGTGATCGCATCGCAGGCGGTGATCTCCGGCGCGTTCTCCCTGACCCAGCAGGCCATCCAGCTGGGCTACATCCCGCGCATGCACATCCAGCACACGTCGAGCAGCGAGCAGGGGCAGATCTATATCGGCGCTGTGAACTGGGCGTTGATGGTTGGCGTGGTGCTGCTGGTGATCGGTTTCGAATCCTCCGGTGCGCTGGCCTCGGCCTATGGCGTCGCCGTCACCGGGACCATGTTGATGACCACCATCCTGGTGTCGGCCGTGATGCTGCTGCTGTGGAAGTGGCCACCGGTGCTGGCCGTCCCGGTTCTGCTGGGTTGCCTTCTGGTCGATGGCCTGTTCTTCGCCGCCAACGTGCCGAAGATCATTCAGGGCGGTGCGTTTCCAGTGCTGGCGGGAACCGTGTTGTTCATCCTCATGACCACCTGGAAGCGCGGCAAGCAACTGCTGGTCGAACGGATCGACGAAGGCGGGTTGCCGCTGCCGATCTTCATCGGCAGCATCAGCGTACAGCCGCCGCATCGCGTCCAGGGCACGGCGGTGTTCCTTACTGCACGTTCCGATGCCGTGCCCCACGCGTTGTTGCACAACCTGCTGCACAACCAGGTGTTGCATGAGCAGGTGGTGCTGTTGACGGTGGTCAACGAAGACACACCGAGGGTGCCCATTGCACGTCGGTTCGAGGTGCAGAGCTATGGCGAAGGGTTCTTCCGGGTCATTCTGCATTACGGCTTCATGGACGAACCGGACGTGCCCGGCGCCCTGGCCCTGTGCGATCTGCCGGAGCTGGACTTCAGCCCGATGCGCACCACCTATTTCCTCAGCCGCGAGACGGTGATCGCCTCCAAGTTGGCCGGCATGGCGCGCTGGCGCGAGCAGTTGTTCGCCTTCATGCTGAAGAATGCCAATGGCAACCTGCGCTTCTTCAAACTGCCGGTGAACCGGGTGATCGAACTCGGTACGCAGGTGGAGATGTAGGTTCGGTGTAGGCCGCACAAAAAAAAGCCCCGGTACCTGCGCAGGTCCGGGGCTTTGCTTTTACAGCCCGATCAGTTCGAGCCGGTACGCTTGTCGATCTGCAGCACCAGGCGCTTGGCCAGCGCCGGGTAATTCTCGTCGAAATGGTGGCCACCCGGCAGCTTGAGCTTCTCGCCTACTGCAGTCGGCTCGGTACAGCCGCTTTCGTCGGCCTCTTCTTCGCCATACACGCAAACAACCTTGGCGGCCGGCAGCTTGGCCATTTCCGGCCCGGTGGGGGCCTCCTTGCCAGCGTTGCCGAGCCAACCCTCGACTTCGATCTCGAAGCTGCCACTGCGGGCGAACGCCAACAGGATGATAGCGCTGACGCTGTCCTGTGCCTCGGCGGGCAGGCGGTTATAGATGGCCGGGAGCACGTCGGCACCGAACGAATAACCGGTCAGCACGAAGCGTTTTGCGCCCCACTTCTGCCGGTAGAAGTGCATCAGCTCGACCAGGTCGTCGGCACTCTGCTCGGGCGTCTTGTGTTCCCAGTAGTAGCGCAGGGTGTCGATACCCACGGTCGGGTAGCCCATCGTCGCCATGTCGCCGGCAACCGCCTTGTCGAGGTCGCGCCAGCCGCCGTCGCCCGACAGGAACAGGCTGACGGTCTCGTTGCTCTGCGCGGCGGGCACTTCGACTACCGGGATGGCCAGATGGGTGCCCTCGGTG
This sequence comes from Pseudomonas sp. CFBP 8758, assembly GCF_014841725.1. NCBI lineage: Bacteria > Pseudomonadati > Pseudomonadota > Gammaproteobacteria > Pseudomonadales > Pseudomonadaceae > Pseudomonas > Pseudomonas sp. CFBP 8758. The sequence continues at coordinate 147,750 of NZ_JACYUK010000001.1, forward strand.
CCGACCAGGATGGCGGTGATCTGGTTCTTCAGCACCTGCGGCAGCTTCACGTCGTAGTCGCTGATGACAGTCTGCGCATTGGGCTGGTCACGCACGAACGCTGCACTGGCATCGTCGGGGTTGTCATTCCAGGCAACCATCCACTGGCCATGCTCGGCCTTCTTCGGCAGTTCCGGCAGACAGCCGTCCGGTTTCTCCACGCTCAGGTCCACCGACACTGCCTGAGCCTTGTCATTGTCCTGGGTGGCCAACCAGCGCCAGGCCAGCGACGCACCCGGACCTATGCCAGCCACCAGGTCCGGTGCGCCGTCGAGACGCTTGATGGCAGCGTCCAGGGCGGCCTGCTGCAGGCCGCAGTCGGTTTCCGGCAGGATCACCTGGACGATGTGCGCCGAGGCATCCCGGCTCAGGTCCAGCAACTGCTTGTCGGTCAAGGCTTCGGCAGCAGGCAGTGCAATCGCCACTCGCGACTTGGTCCGAGTGCCGGGGACGACTTCGCGGGCATCGCTGCCGTTGTTCAGGCGTTGGGCGCTGAGCTGCGCCGCAGGGACAGGGCGGGTGGCCAACCAGTAATAACCGGCTACCGCCAGTAGCAGTACCACGATCAAGGCGAACAACTTGCGCCAGTTACGTCGAATCATCAGCGTTTCACCAATCCTGTCAGGCCACCTGCAATGAGGGCGGCGGTATCGGCCAGTGCGACCAGCGGGTCAAGGCCTGCCGGCACGGCCATGTAACGAGGCTCCCAGGTCGGCTGGAACTTGTCCTTGAAGCGACGCAAGCCCTGGAAGTTGTACAACTGCTCGCCACGGTTGAAGACCATCGAACCCAGGCGCTGGGTCAGGGGTGCGCCGCGCCGAGGCTGCAGGCCCGACAGCGGCACCATGCCCAGGCTGAAGCGAGCGTAACCGTGTTTCTTGTAGTGCTGGATCAAGCCTACCATCATGAATTCCATGGTCAATTTGGGCGCCTGGGGATGCGCGCGCATCAGGTCCAGGCTGGCCAGCTCCCTGCTGTCGGTTTCCAGCAGGTTGGCGAACGCCACCGGCTTGCCCTCGAAATGGACGATCGCGATACGAAAATGGTTCAGGTATTCCGGGCTGAAGCGGCCCAGCGAAAACCCCTTCTCGCGCACGTTCTTGCCACTGAGCCAGGCGTCGGAAATGACCTTGAGCTCGTCCAGCGGTGCCTGGCCGGGCTCGTAGATCTCCAGGGACAGGCCGTCGCGGCCGCCGCGGTTCCAGGTGTAGCGCAGATCCTTCATCTCCTTGCCCTTGGCTTCCAGATCGAAAGCGTGCAAGTCGACCCGAGCCTCTTCACCCAGCTTGATCGCGGTCAGGCCAATGTCCATGTAGAACGGCAGGTTCTCTGCCCTGACCTGATAGAACACCGGGCGGGCGTGGTGAAAGTCGCACAGGTCGCGAAACTGCCAGATCATTTCGGCACGCGGCTGGGTCGGGCCGATGGGGTCGTACAGGGCCACCAGGCTGCGCCCGCGGCGGGCGTACATCAGAAACGCCTCGTCCTTGGGGTGGAACAGCAACGCCTTGTCGCCGGTCAGGGCCAGGCCACCATCGGGCTGGTGCGACGCCTTGAGGATGGTTGCAGCGCGCTGCAGTTCATCGGGTGTGGGCAGGTGGATCACCGGGCGTGCGGTGCGCAGCAGCCAGGTCAGGGCGACCACGATCAACAGTACCGCGCTGCCCAGGGCCGAGCGAAGGCCGCGGGGGGCATCGGCATCCAGTGCGAACTGCCACCACAGCTTGGTGCTGTAGGGCACATCCTGGTAGGCGAAGAACAGCAACCAGATCGACGCGCCCACCACGCACACGCTGGCGATCAGGTACAGCGGCGAAAACGGCACCTCCAGCAGGCGACTGGGTCGGTAGAACGAGCGCTTGAACACCGCGAGCAGCAGTGCGGTCATGCACAGCAACGACGCTTCTTCCCAGTCGAAGCCCTTGAGCAGCGACAGCACGGCGCCCGCCAGCAGCAGCACCATGGTCAATACCCAGGCCGCCGACAGGCGTCGGCGCAACCCTTGGGCCAGCAGCAGGCACAGCACGCCCACCAGGCTTGCGCCCAGGTGCGAGGCGTCGATGAGGCGATGGGGAATGAGGAAGCCCAGGTCCTGCAGGCGGGTGTCGATCTCAGGCGTGGCACCGGAAAACAGCAGCACCACGCCGGAGAGGAACACCAGCACCGCCAATATCGGCGCGGCCAGCCCGGAAGCCACGCGAATCGCCTGCTGAGCGAAAAACAGGCGGCGTGCTTCGTTGGCCAGCAGCACCACGCACGCCACCAGCATCGGCAACACCACATAGATCAGGCGGTACAGCAGCAGGGCCGCGGCGAGCGGCGCGGCGCCCAGGGTATCGGCGAACGCCGCCAGCAGGATCGCTTCGAACACGCCGACTCCGCCAGGCACGTGGCTGAGTACGCCTGCGGCAAGCGCCAGCAGGTAGATCAGCACGAAAGCGCCGAACGGCGGCGCTTCGGGCAGCAACAGATACAGCACGGTGGCTGCGGCCACCACGTCCAGCGCGGTGATGACCAGTTGCAGCAGTGTCAGGCGTGCGCTGGGCAGTCGCAGCGTGCGACTTCCCGCTCGCACCAACAGATTGTGAGGCAGCGGCTGCTCGGCCAGGCGCCGTCGATAGACGCCCAGTACCAGCAGCGCGGTCAGTACCAGCACGACTGCGGCAATCATCCCCAGCAGCCCCTGTGACAGCCCCAGGGCCATGGAAGCGGCGGGCAGGCTGCTGAGGGTGGCCACCGCAGCGAGCGGCGGCAGGGCGCAACCCAGCGAAAGGCTGGCGAACAGGGTCATGCGCGCAACTTCGCCGGCGCCCACGCCCAATCGCGAGTACAGCCGATAACGCACCGAACCGCCGGACAGCATCGACAGGCCAATGGCATTGCCGATGGCGAACGAGGTGAACCCCCCCAGGGCCAGGGTGCGTGCGGGGAGGGTGACGTTGGCATAGCGGCTGGCCGACCATTCGTAGCCCAGCAGGATGATGAACCCGCAGACCATGGCCAGCAGCGCCCCGCCCAAAGCGGCAGGCGGAGTGGCCAGGACCGAGTCGTGCAAGGCGTAGATGTCCAGCTCGCTGAGCAGGTGCCGACAGGCCAATAGCGCGATGGCGAACAGCAACAAGGTAACGGCCAGCCCCACCGGTTGCCGGTAGCGGCTCAGCAGATCGAGCCAGCGGGCACGCGCAGGCTTGATCGGACTGGCAGCGGCAGCGGCGGGGGGGAGTTCCACAGCGGTTGAATCGGGCAAGTCAGAGCGCATCAATCACCTCTTGGATTGTGCGCAACAGGATGCCGGGATCCCGTCAAAGTACCAATCCCTGTGGAAAAAATAATTCGCGCCATTCTAGCGCCTGCGCACGACCGGTGACCGACGCGTGGCGAACTGTAAAGCAACTTTCACATTGCAGGTGTGCAGGGCGTGTTGCCGTGGCGGAGGGCTTTATCGAGCGCATACGAAAAAGGCCACCCGTTTATAGAGTGGCCCTTCCGATGTTTGGTTGCGGGAGCCGGATTTGAACCGACGACCTTCGGGTTATGAGCCCGACGAGCTACCAGACTGCTCCATCCCGCGTCTGTGGAGGCGCATTCTACAGATAGTTGAAAGGCTGTCAACGCTTAAAATGCGTTAAGGTTCGAATCAGGCCGAATTCCTGCACCAACGGCAAGAAAAAGCCCCCGGCGCTTGCACGACGGGGGCTGATTCACACGGGCTGATTACACCAGTGGCTTGGGCTCGTCCTGGGTATCTTGCGCGACAGCGGCGCTGGATACCTCAGTGTCGGGCTTCGAGGCAGCGACTTTCGCCGCTTCCTCGGCTTCGCGCTTGCGACGACGCACTTCACGTGGGTCGTTGGGTGCACGACCATTGCTTGGCAGGGCCGGCGCCGGTTCGACTTCCTGAGCAGGCTCGGGCTCCACGACTGTTGCAGGCTCGCTTGCCTGCACCGGCTCGACGACCGGCAGGACAGCAGCCGGTTCGACCACTACAGGCTCGGCGGCTACTGGTTCCGCGCCAGCCGGTTCGCTGATGTGGTGCAAGGCAGGCTCGGCAGGCAACCACGGTGCGTCTGCGGCAGGCTCGGCAGCGCGAGGCTGAGGCGTCGGCTCGCTGACCTGTGCAGGATCGACCACCACCGGTGCGTCCACTTCGACGTCGGCGCCAGGTTGGCTGACCGGCGTTGGCGTGGCGTCGAACGGAGGCGTTAGTTCCACCGGCTCAGCGACGTACTCCTGCGCAGGCTCGACGGCTTCGACGGCCTCGGCAGGCTTGGCTGCTTCGGTGACGGGCTGCTGCTCGACTACCGGTGCGGCGCTTTCGTTGGCAGGCGCAGCCCAGCTGTCGGGCGCCGAGACCGTGGCAGGCCGTTCGACTTCGGGCTCGCTGTGGGCCTGGGCCGGAGCAATTGCTGCAGTGTCTACCGGCACTTCAACAGCCGCTTCGGCGGTCGGCGCGGTGGCGACGATCTCCGGTGCAGCCAGGCTTTCGCTTTCGACGGCGGTGCCTTCGCCGGTGGCAGGCTGCACGCTGCGATTGGCCTGTTCGGCCTGCTCGTGGGCCTGGGCTTCGGCGGAAGCACTGATGGCGCTTTCCGCAACCGCTGCGGTGACGGCAACGCCGGCGGCCAGGGCTGCACCGTTCGACTCGCCTTCGATGGTCGATTCGTTCGACTCTTCCGAGCCCTCGATCACGTCGCCGTTGGCATCGCGTTGACGTTCGCGGCGGTTGCTGCGACGACGCTGACCACGGGAGCGGCGACGCGGACGATCGCCGTCGTTGCTGTCCTGGTTGTCGTCCTGCAGCAGTTCCTCGTTGGTCAGTGCCTCTTCGGCATTGTCGACTTCGGTCTCCGCCGGGTTTTCCGGATGATCGACACGCTCCTCGCGCGCAGCGCGGGGCTGGCGTTCTTCACGGGCCGGACGCTCTTCGCGCGGTGCACGTTCTTCGCGGGCCGGACGCTCTTCGCGGGGCGCACGTTCTTCGCGCGGAGCACGTTCCTCGCGGACGACACGTTCTTCACGTGGCGCGCGCTCTTCGCGGGCCGGGCGTTCTTCGCGTGCGGCTGGAGCGTCCAGCGGCTCACGCAGTTCACGGACGCGTGGAGCGTCGTCGCCACCATTGCGTGGGCGACGGTCTTCACGTGGTGCGCGCGGCTGGCGTTCCTCACGCGGTGCGCGGGCAGGGCGCTCTTCACGGGCGGCAGGTGCGTCTTCACGGGCAGCGCGATCTTCACGCGGTGCGCGATCCTCGCGTGGCTTGCGTTCTTCGTCGCGGCGACCGCTGCTGCGGTTGCGGCTCTGCTGGCGACCGTTGCGACGCTCTTCGCGCGCCGGGCGCTCGGTGGTGGTGGCAGCGGGTTTCTCGACGACCACAGGTGCAGCAGGCGCTTCCTTGGTGGCGAAGAGGCTTACCAGCGACTTGACCAAGCCCTTGAACAGGCTGGGTTCGGCGATCTGCGGAGCAGGAGTGGGGGCAGGCGCTGCCGCAGCCACGGGGGCAGCTTCTTCGGCTACGACCGGCGCGGCGGCGCGGGTCGGCGCGGTTTTCACTGCGGCTTCCTGGCGGACCAGGGTGCGCGTGGCGGCAACCGGCAGCACTTCTTCCACTTCGGCAGCGGCGATTTCGTAGCTGGATTGGCTGTTCTGCGCTTCCGGGCTGTCGTCACGCAGACGCTGAACTTCGAAGTGCGGCGTTTCCAGGTGATCGTTCGGCAGGATCACGATGCGCGCACGAGTGCGCAGTTCGATCTTGGTGATGGAGTTGCGTTTTTCGTTGAGCAGGAACGCTGCGACCGGAATCGGCACCTGGGCGCGGACTTCGGCAGTGCGGTCCTTCAGGGCTTCTTCTTCGATCAGGCGCAGGATGGCCAGCGATAGCGATTCGACGTCGCGAATGATGCCGGTGCCGCTGCAGCGCGGGCAGACGATGCCGCTGCTCTCGCCCAGCGAGGGACGCAGGCGCTGACGGGACATTTCCAGCAGGCCGAAGCGGGAAATGCGGCCCACTTGTACACGAGCGCGGTCAGCTTCCAGCGACTCGCGGACCTTGTCTTCCACGGCGCGCTGGTTCTTGGCCGGCGTCATGTCGATGAAGTCGATGACGATCAGGCCGCCGATGTCGCGCAGGCGCAACTGGCGAGCGATCTCTTCAGCGGCTTCGAGGTTGGTCTGCAGGGCCGTTTCTTCGATGTCGCTGCCTTTGGTGGCGCGCGCCGAGTTGATGTCGATGGACACCAGTGCCTCGGTCGGATCGATGACGATCGAACCGCCGGAAGGCAACTCGACCACACGCTGGAAAGCGGTTTCGATCTGGCTCTCGATCTGGAAACGGTTGAACAGCGGCACGCTGTCTTCGTACAGCTTGATCTTGCTGGCGTACTGCGGCATCACCTGGCGGATGAAGGTCAGGGCTTCGTCCTGGGCTTCGACGCTGTCGATCAGCACTTCGCCGATGTCCTGGCGCAGGTAGTCGCGGATCGCGCGGATGATGACGTTGCTTTCCTGGTAGATCAGGAAAGGTGCGGAGCGGTCCAGCGAGGCTTCCTTGATCGCGGTCCACAGCTGCAGCAGGTAGTCCAGGTCCCACTGCATCTCTTCGCTGCTGCGGCCAAGGCCGGCCGTGCGAACGATCAGGCCCATGTCGGCAGGAGCGACCAGGCCATTGAGTGCTTCGCGCAGTTCGTTGCGCTCTTCACCCTCGATGCGACGGGAAATGCCACCGGCGCGCGGATTGTTGGGCATCAGTACCAGGTAGCGACCGGCAAGGCTGATGAACGTGGTCAGGGCAGCGCCCTTGTTGCCGCGCTCTTCCTTCTCGACCTGGACGATGACTTCCTGGCCTTCGCTCAGGACTTCCTTGATGTTGACGCGGCCTTCGGGGTTTTTCTTGAAGTACTCGCGGGAGATTTCCTTGAGGGGCAGGAAGCCGTGGCGTTCCGAGCCGAAGTCGACGAAGGCGGCTTCAAGGCTGGGTTCGATGCGAGTGATGCGGCCTTTATAGATGTTGGCCTTCTTCTGCTCGCGGGCGCCTGACTCGATGTCCAGGTCGTAGAGGCGCTGGCCGTCTACAAGGGCAACACGCAACTCTTCGGGTTGAGTTGCGTTGATCAGCATTCTTTTCATGTAGTACCGTCGGTTTCCGGGCTGCCGGAAACGGCGTTCGGCACACACGACTTCTCACGGTCGGTGTCAGGTGCGTCAACAGGGCCTAGGCCACTGCAGTGTCCAGCGATTTCTGCCCAACAGGGGCGGAACCGCGACGACGCGTCCTGCTTGCTGTGGTGTCAAAAGCACTCAGTCAGGAGGAGGAATCAATCGTCTGGCGTGGACGCCCTTGAGCGTCTTGTTCAAGACCGGCATGGCAGAAGTGCCTGAGGCTGCTTCCTGCCGTGACGCGGTACTACACGGTCCGACGGTTGTGCATCTCCACCCTACACGTATCCCTGATAATTCGGGTGCTGCCGCGCGCTGAATCCGCAACGGGTTGGCAATATCGCGAACTTCAATTCGTAAAGTTCGCCCTGTATGACTAAGGCATTGGGTTTCCGAAGCTTGTACCTGAACTGGGTAAGGACGACTGCAAAGCGTAAGTGGCGTCGAACAAAAGGCAGGAAGGTGTCCGGTATGCCGGGGTTCCTGGGCTTTCATCGGTTTTCTCGCACCTGCGCGGCGTTGCCCTCAAACACTCCGTAACTGGCAAAAGCCCCGTAGGACGGCCTCGCGTCCTCGAGAATTGCGTTGGTCAGGGCCGGTTCATAACCGCTTGTCCGCTGCCCAGCCGCTTATGGCGGCGTTCGCGACTATAGCAGCAATCATTAAGTGCTTCAAATCCATAAAAAATTGTTATGATCGCGGCCATGACGACTACTACTCCCCCAACCTCCGGCGTTCAGCTGATCGAGGTTGCGCCGGAACTTGCCGGCCAACGCATAGACAACTTTCTCATCACGGCGCTCAAGGGCGTGCCGAAAACCTTGATCTATCGCATCCTGCGCAAGGGCGAAGTGCGGGTGAACAAGGGGCGCATCAAGCCGGAATACAAGCTGCAGGCCGGCGACATCGTACGCGTGCCGCCGGTGCGCCTGCCCGAGCGCGACGCGCCCGTGCCGGTTGCGCAAGGGCTGCTGCAGCGGCTCGAAGATGCCATAGTCTACGAAGACAAGGCCTTGATCGTGCTGAACAAGCCGGCGGGCATTGCCGTGCATGGCGGCAGCGGCCTGAGCTTCGGCGTGATCGAAGCGTTTCGCCAGTTGCGCCCTGACACCAAGGAGCTCGAACTGGTGCATCGCCTGGATCGCGACACGTCCGGGCTGCTGATGATCGCCAAGAAACGCTCCATGCTGCGCCACCTGCACGCGGCGCTGCGTGGCGACGGTGTCGACAAGCGCTACATGGCGTTGGTGCGTGGGCATTGGGCGACCGCCAAGAAGCAGGTCAATGCGCCCCTGCTCAAGAGCAACCTGCGTTCGGGCGAGCGCATGGTCGAGATCAACGAAGAAGGCAAGGAAGCGCTGACCCTGTTCAAGGTGCTGCGCCGCTTCGGCGACTTCGCGACCATCGTCGAGGCGCGCCCGATCACCGGGCGCACCCATCAGATCCGCGTACACGCCCTGCATGCCGGGCACGAGATTGCCGGCGACACCAAGTACGGCGACGAAAACTTCTCCAAAGAGATTCGCGAGCTGGGTGGCAAGCGTCTGTTCCTGCACGCCTATGCCTTGACGGTGCCGCTGCCAGATGGCGGTGAGTTGAAAGTCGAGGCGCCGGTCGACGAAGTCTGGGCCCGGACCGTGGAGCGCCTGAGTGCAAGCTGATTACTCGCTGTTGATCTTCGATTGGGACGGCACCCTGTGCGACTCCATAGGCCGGATCGTCGAGGCCATGCACGCCGCCGCAGCACTGTCCGGCTACCCGCCGTGCAGTGACGAAGCGGTCAAGGGCATCATCGGCCTGGCCCTGTCCGAAGCCATCGGCGTGCTGTATCCCCAGCTTGACGAGGCGCAGGTGTTGGCCATGCGCGCGCATTACGCCGATGCCTACATGGCCCTGGACGCCACGCCCTCTGCGCTGTTTCCCGGTGTGCGCGAAGCCTTGCTCGGGTTTCGCGAGCAGGGCTATCGCCTTGCCGTGGCAACCGGCAAGGCGCGCCGCGGGCTGGATAGAGTGCTCAAGGCGCACGGCTGGGAAGACTTTTTCGACATCACCCGTGCTGCCGATGAAACCCGTGGCAAGCCCCATCCTCTGATGCTCGAGCAGATCATGAGCCACTGCGAGGCGGTGCCTGAGCGCTCGCTGATGGTCGGCGATGCCTCGTTCGATCTATTGATGGCGCGCAATGCCGGCATGCACAGCGTGGCCGTCGGTTACGGCGCCCTGCCGCTGCATGTGCTGCGCCAATACGAACCGCAGGTGTGCATCGAATCGTTCGACCAATTGCCCGCGTGGCTCGACAGTCGTCGCGTATCAGCCTGAACAAGAGGTAGAGAATGTCCGATCAATGGAAAGCTCCACGCAGTGAAGAAGACAGCGCGCCCATAGGTGATGAAAAAAGCTGGCGACTGCTCGAAAAAACCCTGCTGGCCAGTGTGCAGGAACAGCGCCGCGCTCGCCGCTGGGGCATCTTCTTCAAGCTGCTGACGTTCATCTATCTGTTCGGCGCGATCTTTCTCTTCTCGCCGCTGCTGGATATGGAAAAGGCCACGAGCAGCAGTGCGTCCGGCTATACCGCGGTGATCGACGTGCGCGGTGTGATTGCCGACAAGGAAGCCGCGAGCGCAGACAATATCGTCGGCAGCCTGCGCAGTGCATTCGAAGACACCAAGGTCAAGGGCGTGATCTTGCGCATCAACAGCCCTGGCGGCAGTCCGGTGCAGTCCGGCTACGTCTTCGACGAGATCCGTCGCTTGCGCGGTGAGCACCCGGACATCAAGGTTTACGCTGTCATTGCCGACCTGGGCGCGTCCGGGGCCTATTACATCGCCAGCGCCGCGGATGAGATCTACGCCGACAAATCCAGCCTGGTCGGTTCCATTGGCGTGACGGCGGCCGGCTACGGCTTCGTCGGCACCATGGAAAAGCTGGGCGTCGAGCGCCGTGCCTATACCTCGGGCGAGCACAAGGCATTCCTGGATCCGTTCCAGCCGCAGCGTGCCGATGAGACCGAGTTCTGGAAGGGCGTGCTGGCGACCACCCACCGGCAGTTCATCGACAGCGTCAAGGCCGGCCGTGGTGACCGACTCAAAGACAAAGAGCATCCCGAATTGTTTTCCGGCCTGATCTGGTCGGGCGAACAGGCACTGCAACTGGGTTTGGTCGACGCGCTGGGCAGCAGCAGCATGGTTGCCCGCGACGTGATCGGCGCCAAGGACATGGTCGACTTCACCGTGAAGGAATCGCCGCTCGACCGCTTCTCGAAGAAGTTCGGTGCCAGCGTTGCCGATCAGATCGCGATGTGGATGGGATTCCAGGGGCCGAGCCTGCGCTGAGTCGTTGTAGCGCTGTCGATGGCCCTTTCGCGGGCAGAGCCCGCTCCCACAGAAGGCTGCTCCTGCGCTTGTGGGGGGCGGGCTCTGCCCGCGAAAGCGGCAGTAATCACCCCCGCAAGGCTCAAGGCAGTTGCACACCCTCTGCAAGCAGCATGTCCACCAGGCGAATCAGCGGCAGGCCCACCAGGCTGGTGGCATCCGCACCTTCGGTGCTCTGGAACAGGGTCACACCCAGCCCTTCGGCCTTGAAGCTGCCGGCGCAGTCATAAGGCTGCTCTGCCAACAGGTAGCGTTCGATGGCAGCGGCCGATAGCGGGCGCATGTGCACCGTGAACGGCACCACATCGACCTGGCACTCGCCGCTTACGACATTCAATAGCGCCAGCCCGGTCAGAAACGTGACGGACCGGCCGCTGGCAGCCAGCAATTGCTCGCGCGCCTGTGCGAAGCCGCCAGGCTTGCCCAGAACCCTGTCTGCGAGCACTGCAACCTGGTCCGAACCAATGATCAAATGCCCGGGATGCAGCGCGGCCAGCGCCCGGGCTTTCTGCTCGGCGAGGCGTTTGACCAGGGCGCAGGCCGGCTCGTCTGGCAGGTGACTTTCGTCGATGTCGGGCGATGCGCAGGTGAACGGCAGGCGAAGCCGCGCCAGCAGTTCGCGGCGGTAGGGGGAGCTGGAAGCGAGTAGCAAAGCAGGCATGGCAGGCTCCTGTGGATGAACGGCCACTCTATCATGCACTTGGGCCTGAATTTCCTTTGACAGGTGAGGGGGTCGTCCCTAGAATGCTGCGCCTATGTTGAATGACCCGATTCCACCTCACGTTGACCCGCGCAAATTGGCAGATCGTGGCGTAACCCTAGAAGGTTCGCTGCTCTTGGCCGATTTGGAGAGACTCTGCGACCCGCTTTCCGACACCGTCGGTACGGTGCAGGCCAAATTCATTTTCGAGCGAGACGAACGCAAGGCCGTGGTCATCCACAGCTGCCTGGACGTCGAAGTCAAGATGGTTTGCCAGCGTTGTCTTGAGCTGGTAACCCTGCCGATCCACAGCGAATGCAGTTATGCCGTGGTGAAGGAGGGTGCGAACACCCAGTCGTTACCGAAAGGTTATGACGTGCTGGAACTGGGCGAAGATCCATTGGATCTGCAGGCGCTGGTCGAGGAGGAGCTGTTGCTCGCCTTGCCTATCGTGCCTGCTCATCATCCGGAAGAATGCCAGCAGCCGGCGGGAGCAGATGATCCCGATCCGAGCGAGGACGAGGTAACGCGGTCCAACCCGTTCAGTGTATTGGCGCAGTTAAAGCGTGACCCAAACGTTTAGGAGTTAATCAATTATGGCTGTTCAGCAGAACAAAAAATCCCGCTCTGCCCGTGACATGCGCCGTTCGCACGACGCACTCGAGGCAAGCACCCTGTCGGTCGAAAAGACCACCGGTGAAGTGCACCTGCGTCACCACGTATCGCCAGAAGGCGTATACCGTGGCCGTAAAGTGATCGACAAGGGCGCTGACGAGTAAATCTTGTCCGCTCAGTCCATCGCGATTGATGCAATGGGCGGGGACTTCGGTCCCCGCAGCATTGTTCAGGCCAGCCTTGCCTGCCTGTCAGCTACGCCCTCGCTGCACCTGACCCTCGTCGGTCACCCTCAACTCCTCGAAGAACTGATTGCCAGCCAGCCGGCAATGGATCGCTCACGCCTGCACATCGCTGCCGCCGGTGAAGTGGTCGGCATGGACGAGCGCCCGTCCCAGGCGTTGCGCGGCAAGCCGGATTCGTCGATGCGTGTGGCGCTCGAGCTGCTGCGTGACGAGCAGGTTCAGGCGGTGGTCAGCGCCGGCAACACCGGGGCTCTGATGGCCTTGTCCAGGCACTTGCTGAAGACCCTGCCGGGCATCGACCGCCCGGCCATGATGGCCGCGATCCCGACACGGGGAGGGTACTGCCAGCTGCTGGACCTGGGCGCCAATGTCGACTGCAGTGCCGAGCACCTGTATCAGTTCGCCGTGATGGGCTCGGTCGCGGCCCAGGCACTGGGCGTCGAGCGGCCGCGGGTTGCGCTGCTCAACGTGGGCACCGAGGACATCAAGGGCAACCAGCAGGTCAAGCTTGCCGCCAGTCTGTTGCGCAAGGCGCAGGGCCTGAACTATACCGGCTACATCGAAGGCGACGGCGTGTTTCGAGGCGAGGCCGATGTGGTGGTGTGCGACGGCTTCGTCGGCAATATCCTGCTCAAATCCAACGAAGGCCTGGCCGGCATGTTCGCCGAGCGCGTGCAGGCGCTGTTTCGCAGCAGCCTGATGGCGCGCGCCGCGGGCGTGCTGGCCCTGCCGTTGCTCAAGCGACTGCAGGCCGACCTGGCGCCTGCGCGCTACAACGGCGCAAGTCTGCTCGGCCTGCAGGGCATCGTGGTCAAGAGCCATGGCGCCGCTGGCGTGGAAGGGCTGCAGTGTGCGATAGACCGGGCGCGCGACGAGATTCGCGAAAACCTGCCGCGACGCCTGCATGGGCAGCTGGCGCAGAGGCTGCTTTAGGCGTGCGCGGCCAGAGGTGCTTAAATGTGACCACTGGCAGGTGTACGTTATCCAACTGTCAGTTCAGTGCGCCGGACACGCTTCCGGCGTCGAATTTTCTGGCAACAAGATCATACAAGGGCTTGTTCAATGTCTGCATCCCTCGCATTCGTTTTCCCGGGGCAAGGCTCCCAGTCGCTCGGCATGCTGGCCGAGCTGGGTGCGCAGTACCCCTTGGTCATGGACACCTTCAAGGAGGCGTCCGACGCCTTGGGCTATGACCTCTGGGCGCTGGTTCAACAGGGCCCGGTCGAAAGCCTCAACCAGACCGACAAGACGCAACCCGCCATTCTTGCCGCTTCCATCGCGCTTTGGCGCCTGTGGTTGGCCGAGGGCGGCGAGCGTCCGGCCTATGTCGCCGGCCACAGCCTGGGCGAATACAGTGCGCTGGTGGCCGCAGGCTGCCTGTCACTGGCCGATGCGGTCAAGCTGGTGGAGCGTCGCGGCCAGTTGATGCAGGAAGCGGTTCCCGCCGGGCAGGGGGCCATGGCGGCCATTCTTGGCCTGGAAGACGCCGATGTGCTGGCAGCCTGCGCCGAAGCGGCCCAGGGCGACGTGGTCAGCGCGGTCAATTTCAACTCTCCGGGCCAGGTGGTGATTGCCGGTTCGGCGCAAGCCGTTGCCCGTGCCATCGAACTGTGCAAGGCCAAGGGCGCCAAGCGCGCCATGCCGTTGCCGGTCAGCGTGCCGTCGCACTGTGCCTTGATGAAACCGGCTGCCGAGCGTTTCGCCGAGTCGGTCAATGCCATCGACTGGCAGTCGCCGCAAATTCCGGTCGTGCAGAATGTCAGCGCCGCTGTGCCGGCCGATCTCGACACCCTCAAGCGCGACCTGCTCGAGCAGTTGTACAAGCCGGTGCGCTGGGTTGAAACCGTGCAATACCTGGCCGCCCAGGGCGCACCGCGTCTCGTGGAATGCGGACCGGGCAAGGTCCTGGCCGGCCTCAACAAGCGCTGCGCCGAGGGCGTGAGCACCGACAACCTGAACACCCCCGAAGCCTTCGCCGCCACCCGCGCGGCGCAAGCCTGATCAAGGAGAACTTGCATGAGCCTGCAAGGTAAAGTTGCACTGGTCACTGGCGCAAGCCGTGGCATTGGCCAGGCGATTGCCCTGGAACTGGGTCGCATGGGCGCCACCGTCATCGGCACCGCTACCTCCGAAAGCGGCGCCGCACGCATTGCTGCCACGCTCAAGGAGCACGGCATCGAAGGCACCGGCCTGGAGCTGAACGTGTGCAGTGACGAGTCGGTGGCTGCCACCCTGGCCAAGATCCAGGAGCAGTTCGGCGCCCCGGCGATTCTGGTCAACAACGCCGGCATCACCCGCGACAACCTGATGCTGCGCATGAAAGACGACGAATGGCACGATGTGGTCGATACCAACCTCAACAGCCTGTTCCGCCTGTCCAAGGCCGTATTGCGTGGCATGACCAAAGCGCGATGGGGCCGGATCATCAGCATTGGTTCGGTTGTAGGTGCAATGGGCAACGTCGGCCAAGTAAACTACGCCGCGGCCAAGGCCGGTCTCGAGGGTTTCAGTCGTGCCCTGGCACGTGAAGTCGGCTCGCGCGCAATCACCGTGAACTCGGTGGCGCCCGGTTTCATCGACACCGACATGACCCGCGAACTGCCCGAAGTACAGCGCGAAGCGCTGCAGGGCCAGATTCCGCTGGGTCGCCTGGGTCAGGCCGACGAAATCGCCAAAGTGGTCGGTTTTCTGGCTTCCGACGGTGCAGCCTACGTCACAGGGGCTACAATCCCGGTGAACGGCGGCATGTACATGTAAATGAAAATGTGACGGATTGCTTCAAAAAAATGTCTTACCCGGCATCCAAAATCCGTTATAAAGCTGCATCCGAATTCTAGGTGGCGGGCTTACGTGGGGTCGCAGTGACGCTTTCAGTTTGAAAAGCCGAGCTTCTTCTATAAACTTACGTACCGGCCAGCCGCCTGACATATGTCCATTAGGAGTGAAAACAAGGTATGAGCACCATCGAAGAACGCGTCAAGAAGATCGTCGCCGAGCAACTGGGCGTCAAAGCGGAGGAGGTCAACAACACTTCTTCCTTCGTTGAAGATCTGGGTGCCGATTCCCTGGACACCGTTGAGCTGGTGATGGCTCTGGAAGAGGAATTCGAAACCGAGATTCCTGACGAAGAAGCCGAGAAAATCACCACTGTTCAAGCTGCCATCGATTACGTCACCGCCCACCAGGCGTAACGTTTTGTAATCGCCGTTGCTTGTCATGGAAAACCGCACTGCCTTCGTTGGCGTGCGGTTTTTTCTTTAGACGGCCGCGCGGTGATGTTTCCAGAATAAGGAGAGTGCTGTGTCGCGTAGACGCGTCGTGGTCACAGGTATGGGCATGCTGTCACCGCTGGGCACCGACGTGCCGAGCAGCTGGCAGGGCATCCTGGCCGGCCGCAGTGGCATAGGTCCCATCGAACATACGGATCTGTCGGCCTATTCGACCCGTTTCGGCGGCTCGGTGAAGGGGTTCGATGTCGAGCAATACCTCTCGGTCAAGGAGGCACGCAAGCTCGACTTGTTCATTCAGTATGGGCTGGCCGCGGGTTTCCAGGCAGTACGCAACGCGGGCCTTGAAGTCACCGACGCCAATCGCGAGCGCATCGGCGTGGCCATGGGCTCGGGCATCGGTGGCCTGACCAATATCGAAGAAACCTGCCGCATCCTGCACGACAGCGGGCCACGGCGGATATCGCCGTTCTTCGTGCCTGGCTCCATCATCAACATGATTTCCGGTTTCCTGTCGATTCACCTCGGTGCGCAGGGGCCCAACTACGCAATCGCCACCGCCTGCACCACCGGCACCCATTGCATTGGCATGGCCGCGCGCAACATTGTCTATGGCGAGGCTGACGTGATGATCGCCGGTGGTGCGGAAATGGCCGCCTGCGGGCTGGGCATGGGCGGCTTCGGCGCGGCGCGTGCCTTGTCCACGCGCAATGACGAGCCGACCCGGGCCAGCCGTCCGTGGGACAAGGGCCGCGACGGTTTCGTCCTGTCCGATGGCGCAGGCGCGCTGGTGCTCGAAGAACTCGAGCACGCCCAGGCGCGTGGTGCGACCATCTATGCCGAGCTGATCGGTTTCGGCACCAGCGGCGATGCGTTCCACATGACTTCGCCGCCTGAAGATGGCGCCGGTGCGGCACGCTGCATGACCAATGCGCTGCGCGATGCCGGCATCACGCCCGACCAGGTGCAGTACATCAATGCCCATGGCACCTCGACCTCGGCGGGCGATCTGGCCGAAGTCAGCGCCATCAAGACCGTGTTCGGCGACCATGCTTACAAGCTGGCGGTAAGCTCGACCAAGTCGATGACCGGTCACCTGCTGGGTGCCGCCGGTGCCGTCGAAGCCATCTTCAGTGTGCTGGCCATCAACAGCCAGATGGCGCCGCCGACCATCAACCTGGACGAGCCGGACGAGGGCTGCGACCTGGACTTCGTGCCGCACACCGCGCGCAGCATGCCGATCGACGTGGTGCTGAGCAACTCGTTCGGTTTCGGTGGAACCAACGGTTCCCTGGTGTTCCGGCGCTTTCCCGGTTGATGCAGGCCTGGCTCGACGGGCAGCCAGGCGATGCGCTGGGCCTGAAGAGTCGGGGCCTGGCCTACGGTGATGGTGTGTTCGAAACCATTGCCGTACGCAATGGCCACGCGGTGCTGCTGGACCGTCACCTGACGCGCGTTGCGCTGGGCTGCCAGCGTCTGGCGATCGTGGCCGAACTGGCGGTGTTGCGCGACGAGGTCGTGCGCTATGCGGCGGCACTGGGTCAGGGCGTGCTCAAGTTGATCGTCACTCGCGGTGACAGTGCGCGCGGTTATGCCGCTGATCCGCAGGCCGCGGCGCGGCGCATTCTGCAAGGTTCTCCCAGCCCTGCCTATCCGCAGACGCACCGTGCGCAGGGTGTGGAACTCTACCCGTGCAGCACGCGGCTCGCCGAGCAACCTTTGCTGGCCGGACTCAAGCACCTCAATCGCCTGGAGCAGGTACTGGCCCGCGCCGAATGGAGCGACCCGACTTTTGCCGAAGGTTTGATGCTGGACGTGTCCGGGCGCCTCGTCGAAGGGGTCTACAGCAATCTGTTCCTGGTGGTCGACGGGGAGTTGCACACGCCCGCGCTGCATCGCTGCGGCGTGGCCGGAGTGATGCGCGCCGAACTGCTGGAGCAAGCCGCGACGCTGGGTCTGCAGGTGTCCGTGGGTGAGCTGTGGCCAGCCGACCTGGCACGGGCCGACGAAGTATTCGTCTGCAACAGTGTCTACGGCGTGTGGCCGGTGCGCGCTTTCACGTCGCTGAGGTGGTCGCCGGGACCGCTCACCCGTAAACTGCAAGGCATTGCCCACGCGCTATTGGATGCCTGATTTGTGAAGCGTAAATTTCTGCTGTTGCTGGAAACGCTCATCGTTGTTGCCGCACTGGCGACGGGCGTGGCGGCCTGGAAAGTCGACAGTGCCTTGAACCAGCCGCTGGCCGTGGCTCAAGAACAGCTGCTCGACGTGCCCAACCGCGCAACCCCCGGCGGCACGATCCTGCGCATGCAGGCGGCGGGCACCCTGCGCGATGCATTCTGGTTGCGCCTGTACTGGCGCTTCAACCGTGCCGGACAGCCTCTGCACACCGGCGAATACCGCATGACGCCCGGCATGACCGTCAACGACCTGTTCAACGTCTGGCAGCGCGGCGAGGTGGTGCAGTACAGCCTGACCCTGGTCGAAGGCTGGAATTTCCGTCAGGTGCGCGCGGCACTGGCGCGTCAGGACAAGCTCGAGCAGACCCTGGGCGGGCTCAGCGACAGTGAGGTCATGGCGCGCATCGGCCACCCCAAGGCGTTCCCCGAAGGTCGATTCTTCCCTGACACCTACAAGTACGTGCGTGGCATGAGCGATGTCGAGCTGCTGCAGCAGGCCTACGCCCGTCTTGAAGAAGTGCTGGCCAGCGAATGGAGCGAGCGCGCCGCCAGCGCGCCCTACAGCGAGCCTTACCAGGCGCTGATCATGGCCTCGCTGGTGGAAAAGGAAACCGGTGTGCCCCAGGAGCGCGGCGAGATCGCCGGGGTCTTCGTACGTCGTCTCAAGACGGGCATGTTGTTGCAGACCGACCCGACCGTCATCTATGGCATGGGCGAGCGCTACAACGGCAAGCTGACCCGCGCCGACCTGCGCGAGCCGACGGCCTACAACACCTACGTGATCGCCGGAATGCCGCCCACGCCCATTGCCATGGTGGGCCGCGAGGCGATTCATGCGGCGCTCAACCCGGTCCTCGGCAGCAGCCTGTATTTCGTCGCGCGCG
Organism: Pseudomonas sp. CFBP 8758; assembly: GCF_014841725.1. Lineage (NCBI taxonomy): Bacteria > Pseudomonadati > Pseudomonadota > Gammaproteobacteria > Pseudomonadales > Pseudomonadaceae > Pseudomonas > Pseudomonas sp. CFBP 8758. The sequence continues at coordinate 166,160 of NZ_JACYUK010000001.1, forward strand.
GCGACGGCAGCCATGTCTTTTCCGACGATCTGGATGCCCACAACAACGCCGTGCGCGAGTACCAACTCAAACGCCGCGCCGATTATCGCTCGAGCCCCGCGCCTGCCGCGGCGCCGACAGAGACCGGTACGCGCGAGCCACAAGAGAAGCCGGACGCCGTCGAGGCACCTGCTCCATGACTTTGCAAGGACACCCTGTGACCGGTTTATTCATCACTCTGGAAGGGCCGGAAGGCGCGGGCAAGAGTACCAATCGCGAGTACCTGGCCGAGCGTCTGCGCGCCAGCGGACTGGACGTGGTGCTGACCCGCGAGCCGGGCGGCACGCCCCTGGCCGAACGTATCCGCGAACTGCTGCTGGCACCCAGCGATGAAACCATGTGCGTGGATACCGAACTGCTGCTGATGTTCGCCGCGCGCGCGCAACACCTGGCCCAGGTGATTCGCCCGGCGCTGGCGCGTGGCGCGGTGGTGTTGTGCGATCGGTTCACCAATAATTTGTTTTGGAAGGGGGAAGAACGTAAACCGACGGGACATTGCGCTTAGCTCGCCCCGTGTTCGCTAAACCCTAGGAAAAACAGGGCTTGTAGAGTGGGGCGAGTCGCTAGTGATTTTATCTTAGCACCAAAACGCTGCTTTACGTAAACCACCGCTCGTCAGCAAAAAATTTGGTGCGAATGTAAACACGTTTTCGCACACTACAGAGATTTGTGCTCCACTTGTGCTCTTTCACCCAATCCGTAAATCCACAAATCCAATAAACTCGGGCACTTAGCGGTTTACATTCCTATCTTAAGCCGTCTCGTCGTATCACCAAGCCTAGCTTTCTCGGTGCCATAGTCGGCGAAGCGTGCTCTCCGGTATCCCCAGCTCCTTCGCTGCCTGAGCTTGGGTAAATCCTCTCTTCTTCAAATCATGAACCGCTTCCAACTTCTTTCTGGCGCTATCCGTCCCATGGCGTGGCAATGCCTCTGGCTTCGTTGGCAGGCTCGCGTCAGCCAGTTCCAGGGCATCTAGCTCCGCAAGCGCAGCCAGCAGCATCTCCCGAGCTGTTACGTGTTTGTGGGAGGCAACGGTTAGCGCGAGGAGGGTGATCGGCTCCACATTTAGTGCGGCTGCTAGCTGATAGCTCGAGTCGAGGGTCACCGCACTTTTTCCGAGCTCTAGGTTGCTTACATGAGGTTGGGACACCGAACCGCCTACATTGGCGATGTCCTCTTGGAACAGCCCTTTACGAGTGCGTAGCAACTGAAGGGATGCTGCAAAGGAATAACGCAGCGACATCGCAAATTCCCCATAAACGAGTGGTATGCCGCGTTTGCCTGCCGCCAAGCAAAGAGATATAGTTATACGGATGGCGGTTTGGATCTGGATCGTCAATTTATGTGAAATTATTGGCGGGGACGCAGCAGATGGAAAGAGGGCTCGAAGATGGGCTGCTGGGCGAAAGTGGGGTTGCCTTGGTTGGCTCTGAACTGTCCCTTGAAGATGTGCTCCTCGCTGCTCGAGAACATTACAAACACCTGCCCCTATGCGCCGTTCAAGAATGGATCATTCTGGACGCCATCGTCACCGACGACGAGCGAGCCAACGTGATCGCTGCTGGTTGCCAACCCATGTTTCTGTTTGCCCACAAAGTCTTGCACGACGAGCAGAGAAGATTCGAGCCAGGTGATTGGGTGCGTTCAAGTATGGGCACCACGTTCAAAGAAGGCTTCATTTTCGCCACGCGGAACACGATTTACGTTTTGGTTGGGCCAGGTCAACGCAAACCTGCTTCTATCGAAGCGATATTTTCGATCTGCTAAGCATCACTCATTGGCTAAATGCTGGGCCAATTTATGGGCCTAGAGAATTGGGGCAACACATGTTCAGAACACAAGACGCTGACCTGATCGGGATACCCGGAATGTTCGGTGAAGGCGTTTCCCAATGGCACTCCGTGTCGCGACTGCTTAAAACGCACTGGTACCACCTCACCGTACGTGCCGTGGAAAATGGCCGTAGCACTGAGATCGCATTCATGGTCGAGGGGGAGCAAAAACTCCAGCGCATGCTGGTGGCCCAAGACGAGCAGGCCTTCATCACTGACATCCAGGTGGTTACGCCGTCACACATGAACGCCAAGGGTATTTGGAGCATGGAACCGCTGGCGAAGGTCACCGTTGGCATGGACAGTACCGGATGCGAAGCCTGCCTGCTCGAGGTCGAGAGTGGAACGGTTTATCACAACTCACACAACCCAGATTTCCGGCCTGATTTGCTAACAAACCTTCGTCGCATTTTCCAATCGAGCATGATCAAAGCTGCCTAGGGAATACCAAAAAATGCGCATGAAATCAGCAGACATGGTTGCGTGGCAGATTCCTGGTAAAAGCCTTTACGACGGACGCAGAACCCATGAAGACTCAGACGAACAACAATATTGACCTCATGTTTTACAGTAAGCGCCACACCTGCTTCGACCTCAGACGCCTAGTCAAGGCGAAGGAACAGGCATTCTCTGCTCCCGTCACGGCCTACCTCTGCGGGTTTTCATTACCTCGCGTACTGGCGTTGGCATTGTTTTCGATCACGTACGTCGAAAAGCGAACGGCTTATTCGAAGATGGCCACTTGATCCGGACATCCGACGTAGTGTCAGTGGAGAAAGAAGGGCGATTCTGGGTTATGACTACCGAGAACTCTCGCTATGTGATTGCTACATTTCAGCGCGAAAATGGCCTGTGCCAAGGACAGCGGGCTGGATACCAGTACGCCTATCGACAATACGGGCCACATAGAACGGGACACAGACAAACGCTTTGCAGAGCGCAAAGAAAATGGAGCAGGCATAGCACGCACTTCCTGATCATCAAGAAACTTCAAGGGCGTTCAGCAACCGTTGCAGATCGCTGAAAGAATTTAAAGCGAGCAACACCGCACGCAGTGGGCGGTGTCGTGATCAGGCAAAAGGGGAGGCGCGTGGACTCAGGCTGGGCCAGCGGATTCTTGGGTGCAGCGTTGGCAGTTCAGGATCTTCAAGGACAACGCCGGGTGTGTACTGCGGCAAGAAATGGCGGTAGTAATCCGAGGGCAGGGCTGCCAGCCCGGCATGGCCGCAACAGCAGTCCGCATGGTGCATGGCGTGTTCGGGTTCGGATTGAGGTATCTGAAGCGCCTCGATCGCCTGGCGAAACTCAGCTGAGACGACGCTCGAGTTTCCCCCGGAACAAAATCCGCCCCACAGCATGAGATTTACATCGGGCGCTTGCATCGCACGGCTGAGCGGCATGGCCAGAATGTTCAGCAAGATCGCCAGGCAGGCAATCCAGGGTCGGATACGTCTCAACGAACTCATGAATGAAATCGCTGCAAAGGGGAGGCTATTTAGCGCTCTTTAACACGCGATGTACATTTTACAAGGGTGCGCCATTTCGCCGCAGGTACATTGAGCAGGAGCAGAAGGGGTTTCATCCAAACACCACGCATGTCCAGACTGGTAAGCTCGCCCATCAATTCGATGGATGAATGGCTATGTCGCTACGCGCACTTCGAACACTGCTCGCTATTTCCCAGCACGGCTCTTTCGTCAGAGCAGCGGATGCCGTGCACCTCACCCAGTCAGCAGTCAGCCTTCATGTTCGGGCGTTGGAGGAGGATTTCAACGCACTTCTGTTTGATCGTTCAAGGCGGCTGGCGGTGCTCACGGATGCAGGTCATATCGCAGTAGAGCGCGCACGAGAAATCCTATCCCTATACGACGGCATCTCATCCGAGATTGGTGGCGACAGTGAGCTGCGCGGCAGGCTTAGAATCGGCGCCATTCAGACAGCGCTGGCCGGCGTCCTGCCCCATGCGCTATCAGCACTGCGTACCGATCATCCCCACCTGCGAATCACGGTTGCTTCGGGCATGTCCGCAGAGCTGGCTACGCGCGTTGAAGCGGGCGAGCTTGACGTTGCGATCACAACGGAGCCGGTCAAACCGCACCCATATGGTCTGACGAGCACGGCGCTTTACGAGGAGGGATTCTGGATTATCGCGCCGGTGTCACTTGCTCTTCAAGACCTGCAGTTGCTGCTCAAAAGCCAGCCGTTCATTAGGTTCGACCGCCGCGCCTGGGCAGGTCGAACCATTGAGCGCGAGCTACGCGCTATGAAGCTGCGCGTGCAGACTAGCATGGAGCTAGATAGTCAAGATGCAATAATAAAGATGGTTTCGAATGGACTTGGCATCTCCATTATTCCGCTTGCTCAGCATCAAGTCGAAAGCCTAACGACACTGACCATCGCGCCGTTCGGCACGCCGCAAAAAACCAGGCGCGTCGTGTTGCTGGAGCGTGAAGACCGTCCACTTGGACGGTTGGCTTCAGCACTGGCGAACGCCGTGAAGGCGCATCTGCCAAAAACTGACCTATGAGAAAAACTTGTTGATTTCTGAATTTTAAGTCGTTTTTATTTTAGAGTCGAACTTCTTATCGTGGTGCCTATCTTGATGATTCGCTGAGGGGCACCATGATCATTTCATCTACCGACACCACTTCGTTGCGGTCTCCTATCTTAATCATGGCTGAGCGCGCCGCGCTGATACGCGCTCAGGGCAGGGATGTCATCGACCTGACATTGGGAGAGCCGGATTTCAACGCGCCGCCCCACGTGCTTGAGGCTGCGCACGCCGCGCTTGAAGGTCGCCTTACTTACTCACCTTCGAACGGTATCGAACCGCTTCGTTACGCGATCCGTATGCGCATGAAAGCCATTCGAAACCTGGATTACTCAGACGATCAGGTGGCAGTCGGCTGTGGCGCGAAGCAGATCATTTACAACGCTTTCCAAGCGACATTAAAACAGGGGGATGAGGTCATCGTTCCTGCGCCCTATTGGGCAAGCTATCCCACCATGATCAAAATGTGTGGCGCGCGACCTTTGATGGTGCCTACTACCCTAGAAGCCGGTTATTGCCTCACCGCAGAGGCTTTGGATGCAGCGCTTCGTGTGGCAAGGTCGCCCAAATGGGTCATCTTGAACGCGCCCGGTAATCCTTCAGGATCGCTCTACTCAAGCCAGCAACTGTCAGACATCGCTGAAGTCCTGCGCCGATACCCAGGAGTGATGGTGCTTTCAGATGACATCTATTCAGAAATTCGTTACACGGATGATGTATATCAGACCTTGGCGGCGGTGGCACCTGATTTGACTCACCGTATTTTGATCGTAGATGGCGTGTCCAAAGTCTACGCAATGACCGGCTGGCGGGTAGGATGGGGATGTGGGCCAACGCCATTGATCACGGCCATCAATTCGGTTCAGTCACAGAACTGTACTCAGACCAGCACTCTGAGCCAAGTGGCGGCGGTGGCTGCGTTGACTGGGCCTCAGACACTGGTGAAAGAGCGAAATGCTATTTATCGCCAGCGGCGTGATGCTGCTCTGAATGTCTTCGAGGCCTGCGAAGCGATTGATGTCGCGTGTCCGGAGGGTGCGTTTTACCTGCTACCTCGGATCAGAACGATCAAAGATGATCAGGCTTTCGCACTAACCCTACTCGAAGTAGGCGTAGCTACCGTTCCAGGTAGCGCATTCGGTATGCCGGGGCATCTCAGGCTTTCATTCGCCCTTGATGAGTCAGTTCTGATTGAGGGCTGTGAACGGCTGGTTCAGAAAATCAAGGCAAGCGCATGACGCTCTCTTTGCTGACAGCTTTGTTGCCTATCGCATTATTGATCGTGTTAGGCGCATGGCTCAAACGTAGTCAATTCTTGGCAGATAACTTTTGGGCGCAGGCAGAGCGCTTGGCATATTACGTACTGCTTCCCTCTCTTTTTTTTCACGGGCTGGCTACAGCTAAGCTTGATGGGGTGCCCTTTCAAGGCATGGTCTCTGTGCTCATCGTATCGACTGTTGTGGTATCGCTGATGTTAGTAAGCGCGCGAGCGCTCATCACCACAAACGATGCGGCATTCACCTCCATATTCCAGGGTGGTATACGTTTCAACAATTACGTGGGCGTGTCGATAGCGGCGGGATTATTCGGTGTTCAGGGCATTGCCCTGGCAGCCGTTGCGAACGCGGCGATAGTGCCCACAGTGAATATCCTGTGCGTGTTGGTCTTTGCGAAGTACGGGGCGGGTGGCAGGATGCCATTGAGCAAAGTCCTTAAGCAATTGGCTCTGAATCCGCTGTTGCTGTCGTGCTTGGCTGGTGGGTTGATCCAAGTGACAGGTTTGGGACTGCCCATCGGTGTTGAGCCAGTGCTCAAAGCGTTGGGCCAAGCGTCACTCCCTCTAGGTTTACTCTGCGTGGGCGCCGCGCTGGAGTTCGGGAGCATGAGGCAGTGGCTGCGCCCAGTTGGCTATTCGTCACTGGTGAAGTTTTTAGTCATGCCACTGGTCACGCTTGGAGCTTGCCATTTGTTCGGGCTGGAAGGAAAAGCTGCCATCGCAGCACTGCTGTTTCAGGCGCTCCCCACTGCTTCATCGTCCTACATCATGGCGCGGCAGCTAGGTGGAGATGCACCGCTTATGGCCGGAATCATTGCTTGTCAGACCCTGCTGGCGGGAGTGGCCCTTCCCATCGTTATCCTTGCGGTGACCCAGTGGGTTTGAGCCTCATATTGTAGTGGTCAACAATTCCCGGACACTAAATTGAGTTTTTCCTCAGCGACCGCAGGCGCTAGCCCTTCGTTGAACTGATGCGGTCGCCGCCAGTTGTATCGCTCCATCAGGAACCGGCCGATGTCCTGTTGCGCTAGCGCAGCGCTCATGTAGCCCACCGTCGGTATCCATTCAGTTTTCAGGCTGCGAAATAGCCGCTCCATCGGCGCGTTATCGTGGCAGTTGCCGCGCCGACTCATGCTCTGTGTGAAGCGGTATCGCCATAGTCTTTGGCGGAAACTCCTGCTGCCATACTGGCTGCCCTGATCGCTATGAAACATTACGTTTTGCGGCCTGCCACGCTGCTCGTAAGCCATGTCCAACGCCTTGATCACCAAGTCGGCGTCGGGCTTGGATGAGAACGCCCAACCCACAACACGGCGGGCACAAAGGTCGATGACAGCCGCCAGGTAGTGCCATCGACCCTCAGCCCAAACGTACGTAATGTCACCGCACCAGACCTTGTTCGGGGATGTAACGTTGAAGCCCCGATCAAGCACGTTCGGAATATCAGGCCGCTCCACAGTAGCCTTTTTGTAGGCATGTGAGCCCGGCTGTTTGCTGATCAAGTTCATCTCGCGCATCAACCTACGTACCTTGAATCGCCCGATCTGCATGCCGTCCTCTTTCATCATCAGCATGATGCTTCGGCTGCCCGCAGCGCTTCGGCTTTGCGTGAACAGCTCGTTCACGCGACTACGCAAAACCACCCGTTCGGCATCCGGATACCGACGTTTTCGGCAGTACGCGTAGTAGTAAGATCGGGTTACTTCAAATACCGAGCACAACAGATCAATCGGCTCTTGAGCCCGCAGTTGATCGATTAACGCGAACGCTCGTGTTCCTCGGCCATCAAGAGCGCGGTGGCCTTTTTTAAGATCGATTTTTCCCGTTCTAGCCGATTGATACGGGCTTCGAGTTCCTGGATTTTTTGCTGCTCAGGCGTCAGGGCTTTGCTGGTCGGAGTAACACCGCCACGCTCCTGCTGGAGCTGGTTCACCCAACGACGCAGAGCCGACTCAACCAGCCCAAGCGAACGGGCTGCTTCGGTATGGCTGTAGCCTTGATCGAGCACCAGGCACGCCGCCTCGCGCTTGAACTCAGGGGTAAAGGTACGACGTTGCTTGGTCATCAGACACCTCTCTGTGGCGAGCATTCTCGCCTAAATGGGTGTCCGGTTTCATTAGACCACTACAAACATCGTCTTTCTCGAGTGATGCAGGCCCGCCTAGCGCGCCTGCGATTAACATAAGCCAAATATTGTCTTTAGCGAGGCCCTCATCTCGCGCCCTTCGCCTACCAGCACGTAAACGGTGTTCCGCGTCTCAAACAGGCAAACACCGTCGAAAGATTTGCACAGAGTTGAGCGCACCCATCCTCCTGGGGGAAATCGGCCTTGTTGGTCATGGATCACGCAATGTGCGTACATGAACATCGGTTGCAGGCCTGTGGCTCGTACCTTCGCGAGCGACTCGGGAGACTCGTCGACGTGAAAAATGAGCCAATCCTCGACGAGGCAATACGACTTGCGACCGAAGCGATCCTCCACCAACGCTTCGATTTCGGCCGTGGGTAGCTGAGTTCCGAAAGAGGAAATCTCCCCCTCCCGAAGCAGTCCAGGATCTGAAGAATTACCCATAAATTGCAGCTCCTAAAAACAGCGGAGAGAAATGGAGCTTCCACCGGGCGCTAATCAGCCAGCGATTACGGCTAAAAGACCATCGCCATGACTATATACATTTGTTTGGCCTCAATCAAACCCGGCATACCGTCCTCTTTTTGGGAGGGAATTGTCTGATGTCATTGCGCAAGGCTTACGCGGCGACGTTGCAGTGGCTGAGGGTGAGGCGTGGTTTATCGCAGGCTGATTTTCAGGATAAAGCTGATCAAGGTCACATCAGTCGGCTGGAAGCCTCGTCGGTCTCAGCCAGCGTCGATCTCAGTGCAGATCTAGCTCAGGCTCTTGATCTTCGGCCTTTGTCGTTTCTGACGCTTGTGGCTGCGGCGGATGAAGGTAAAACAGCGCGCTCCGCCCTGGAAGAAGTCCTGGCCGAATTGCACCAGCTCGGTGTATTGGACGAGTTTCTGCCACGTGAGCCTCAAACGCTTACCCCTCCTCAAACAGCGGCGGTGGAAGGAAAACTGAGACAGGTACAGGAACTGAAGCGCGCAGGGCTTTCGCAAACTGAAATCAGCGTGCAGCTAGGAATGCCCAGAACCACCGTTCGGCGACTGTGGCATGCTCAAAATTGATTGCTGCGAACTGATCGCATAGCTCCTATGGGGTCACTACTCCGACCATTACATTTGTCATGATCCCAGCACGGTATCAACGCCGCTGATTCTGTGGTGAGCTAATGATTTAGCCACGAGGCAGGCGGTAACTGCCGATTACCAGCCCCGCGTCGCGAGGCGGTGAGTTCCATCGAGTGACCTACATCGCCCGAAGGAACAGGTGGTCTCACAATAGTGAGTACCTGCTAGCGAAACCTCAGACCCCCGCGTTTCGCGGTGTAGTACGGCAGAGAATCTTCTCTCCGCGATTGCGATCCCGCCCCACGCAAAACTGATATTGGCTTCAGGCGCACCTGTCAAAACAGGGCGCGCGAATCAGCAAGACGTTTGACAGCTACCCCCCCCTGCACATTTTTTTCAAAACTTTCAGAAGTTCCTACTCCGCCCGGAGGAGACTGGAAATCTAGACGGACGCATTGATACCCTACCAACTGAATGGTAGCCTTTCAGCGGGCGGCCTATACTGACGGTCAAAGCCTTTTACGCCTCGGACGCATTAGTCATGCGGCGGTTCAGCCTGAGAGCGGAGGCCTACGTGCTAAGGAAGACTCCCTATGAAAAAGCAAAAGATCACGTTCCAAAACCCCCAAGGCATCAGTCTATCTGGCCTGCTTGAAGCCCCCGATGCGCCTAGCGCATACGCTTTGTTCGCCCATTGCTTTACGTGCGGAAAGGATATCAAAGCCGCAGCGAGGATTTCGAAAGCTCTGGTCGACAATAACGTGGCAGTGCTTCGCTTCGACTTTACTGGCCTAGGTGGTAGTGATGGTGACTTTTCGAATAGTAACTTTTCATCCAATGTAGCCGACCTAGTCGCGGCGGCTGATTTCTTGCGTACGACGTACCAGGCTCCCTCCATATTGATTGGTCATAGTCTGGGCGGTGCGGCGGTCATCTCTGCGGCTAAGCACATCCTGGAAGCAAAGGGAGTTGTCACCATTGGGGCACCCGCAGAAGCTGCCCATGTAATGAAACAATTCAGGAGAGACGTTGACGCGATTAGGGATATTGGTGAATTCAAAGTTACGCTCGCAGGACGAGAGTTCACGATAAAGAAGCAGTTCCTTGACGACATCGAATCGCAGCAGCAGGATCAAAACATCGCCAACCTGCAGCGCGCATTGCTTATTTTCCACTCACCAGTAGACAACGTTGTATCGATAGAGCAAGCGCAGAAGATCTATCTCAAAGCTAAGCATCCAAAAAGTTTCATCTCATTGGACTCAGCAGACCACCTGCTTACCAACAGCAAAGACGCAAGCTATGTAGCGTCATGCATTACAGCGTGGAGTTCGAGATACTTGTAGGACGCATTTTATTACCTTAAATCCTATAGAGGTTAATTCTATTCGGTATTGCTCAATACTGGCTCTGAAAGCAGCTAGAGAAAGAGAGAAAAAACAACCGTTTTGTTGTGACAGTGAGTTCGCGCACCGCCAACAGGGCAGTGATGACAGCAACCTTTGGCCGAATATTTTTCTGTCGATTGTAGTCGTCTCGCTTACTGCAGCGTTAATAGCCGATCTATGGAAGCAGTAGCGCGGTTTTAAAATTAATTTAGTTGACCTTTAAATCAGCCAGCACCACTTGTCATACAGACTGTGAAATGGTGCCAACCCATTCGGAGATTATCTATGTCTTACGACTTTGATCTATATGTAATCGGCGCAGGTTCTGGTGGCGTGCGTGCTGCTCGCTTTTCTGCCGGATTTGGCGCGAGGGTGGCAGTGGCCGAAAGTCGTTACTTAGGCGGTACGTGTGTGAACGTTGGTTGCGTGCCGAAAAAGCTACTGGTTTACGGCGCACATTTCGCCGAAGACTTCGAGCAGTCGCAGGGCTTTGGCTGGACTCCTGGTGACGCGAAATTTGATTGGGCGACGCTGATCGCCAACAAAGATCGTGAGATCAATCGTCTGAACAATATCTATCGCGATCTGCTGGTCAGCAGCGGCGTCACCCTCCATGAGGGACACGCGAAAATCGTTGATCCGCATACCGTCGAGGTCAATGGCGAGCGCTTCACGGCTAACAACATCCTGATTACTACCGGTGGCTGGCCAAAGATCCCCGAAATCCCCGGTCACGAGTACGCGATCAGCTCCAATCAAGCATTCTTTCTCAAAGGTCTGCCCAAGCGCGTTCTTGTAGTCGGTGGCGGCTACATTGCCGTTGAGTTTGCCGGGATCTTCCATGGCTTAGGTGCCAGCACCACGCTGATGTATCGCGGTGATCTGTTCCTGCGCGGCTTCGACGGTACGGTACGCAAGCATTTGCAGGAAGAGTTGACCAAGCGTGGGATGGATCTGCAATTCAATTCCGACATTGTGCGTATCGACAAGCAACCTGACGGCAGCCTGAAAGTAACCCTAAAGGATGGTCGGCAGCTTGAGACAGATTGTGTCCTCTTCGCTACGGGTAGACGCCCGATGCTCGACAACCTGGGCTTGGAAAATACGGGTGTAAAACTAGACGAAAGAGGTTTTGTTGAGGTTGATGAGCTATATCAAACTGCTGAGCCGTCAATCCTAGCTTTGGGAGACGTGATAGGGAGAGTCCAGCTTACGCCTGTCGCACTGGCCGAGGGTATGTCAGTGGCACGTCGCTTATTCAAGCCTGAGCAATACCGTCCGGTTGACTACCAGATGATCCCGACGGCAGTCTTCAGCCAGCCTAATATCGGAACTGTCGGGTTGACCGAAGAGGAGGCACGTGAGGCAGGGCACGAGGTAGTAATCTTTGAAACCCGCTTCCGCCCTATGAAACTGTCGTTGACCGAGTGCCAGGAGCGCACGTTGATGAAGCTCGTGGTGGATGCCAAGTCCGATAAGGTTTTGGGCTGTCATATGGTAGGCCCTGATGCCGGAGAGCTTGTGCAGGGGTTAGCGATTGCGCTGAAGTCGGGGGCGACCAAACGCATTTTCGACGAGACCATCGCTGTGCATCCGACATCCGCTGAAGAATTTGTCACCATGCGCACCCCGGTTGGAGGCTGATCGGTTTCAGGCAGTTTTTATGCACTCAGCTCTGTCGCAATGGCAGCAGCTGGGTGTAAACGTTTGCCGCGCCGTCTCGCCGTGGACGACACGCACCTGAGCATGGTTGTCCCCAGCTCCGTACAAAGAATCTCAACCTTGATACGGCAAGCTTTATCCCCCAAGCATTCGGCACATGCATCCATTCGAGCGGGCGCGCTGCTTTTTCCAACCAAATAAGATTCTCATCCTTAGAAAGGCTACCTATAGGTAGGCAGTTTTATTTGGAAGAATCTTCCAACCAATCCTAGAAAATCCCGTACCGAAATTGTCACCAATATCTTGTCGAGTGACATGATTTTCTAATGATCTGTTGAAAGCCTACCAACTAGATGGTAGCGTATATCCAGATTCAGAAATCACCCACGAACCTGCAGGGCGTTGAACGCCCACGTGAGAGCCCCCATGCAAGATTGGAAGCAAACCCGCAAAGACATCAACACTCGTCTGGTAGAGCTGAACGGCCTTTCCCCTGAAACCATGAAGGGCATGGCTGCTCTCGGTGCTGCCGGCAGCAAGACAAATCACCTGGATGCGAAAACTCGCGAACTGATCTCCCTCGCAGTAGCTGTGACAACCCGGTGTGATGGCTGTATTGCATTCCACGCAGCGGAAGCCAAAAAGCTCGGTGTTACCAGCGAAGAAGTGGCCGAAGCACTGGGCGTAGCCATCAACATGAACGCCGGTGCCGCTCTTGTCTACAGCACCCATGTACTCGACGCTTTCGATAAGTCCTAAGCATTACGCAGACTTTCCTCTTAGACGATTTCGAGAGCAATCATGAATGAGCTGTTCACCCCTTACGATTTGGCCGGTATCCCGCTAAAAAACCGCGTTGTCATGGCGCCCATGACCCGCACCCGAACGTTGAACAACATTCCAAATGAATCGAACGCGCTGTACTACGCGCAACGTGCTTCTGCTGGCTTGCTGATCACCGAAGGCCTGCCCATCTCCGATGAGGCTCGTGGCTATCTGTACACCCCTGGTATCTACGAGGATGTGCATCTGCCGGGTTGGCGGAACGTGACTGACGCGGTGCACGCCAAAGGCGGGAAGATTTTTGCACAGCTCTGGCACGTTGGCCGCATGTCCCACGTGTCTGTACATGGCATGGCGCCCGTGTCTTCGGGCACGGTGTCTGCGGTGGATACCACGGTGTATGCCTGGATCGAGCCCGGCAAATCTGGCCCTGTACAGCCTAGTGCGCCACGCGCCCTAGAAACCGAAGAAGTAAAACGCGTCATCGCGGACTTTGTTAAGTCTGCGCGTATGGCGATGGATGCCGGTTTTGACGGTATCGAAATCATGGCAGCCAACGGCTTCCTGTTCGACCAATTCCTGAGCAGCGCCTTGAACACTCGTACTGATCAGTACGGTGGCTCCATTGCGAACCGTCAGCGCTTCCTCCTGGAAACGATTGACGCGATTGCAGCTGAAATCGGTGGATCGAAAATTGGCGTGCGTTTCTCTCCGTTCGGTCGACTGTACGACTTCGGTGTGTACGAAGGCGAAGAAGAAACCTGGATGAGCATGGCGGCTGCCCTCAACGAACGAGAGCTGGCATTTGTTCACCTGAACTACCAGCCGACCATCCTGGCCGCGCAAACACCACCAGGTTTCGGCGCTGCGTTCCGTGAAGCTTACAAAGGCACCTTGATGGCTGCTGGCGGCTTCACCAAAGAGATCGCAGAGTCTGAGCTGGCCAAAGGCGAACTCGACCTGATCGCTTTCGGCACCGCCTACATCGCCAACCCGGATCTGGTAGAGCGCATGCAGAACGATTGGCCGCTGGCCGAGGGTGATCGCGAGACCTACTACGGGGTTAGCGATTCCATTGATAAGGGTTACACCGACTACCCGGAATACTCAGCTGCGAAAGCCTAATACTCCCGTTCAAGACCTTAGGAGAACACCATGCCACTCGTGACTATCAAAGGCATCGAAGGCGTTTTTACCGACGAGCAAAAAGCAGAGGTCATTCGCAAGGTAACCGACGCTATGGTGTCGGTGGAGGGCGAAAACATGCGTGCCCTGACCTGGGTCATTTTCGAAGAGGTTAAGAGCGGAGACTGGGGCATCGCTGGCAACCCCGTGACTGCACAGGATGTTTTGAAGCTGCAAGCAGGTCAATAAGGCTTCATCGCTTAACTACTAGCTCCCTGATTGCTGAGTGCATCTACGCTCAACGGTCAGGGGGCTTTTTCCGTTCTAAAAGAACGCCCAGCTTGTGGGGGATCACGCCGTGATTCTGATCATTTACGCCCATCCTTACCCTGAGAAATCCAACGTAAACGAGCTGATGCTCAGGTTCACAGCAACTAATCCTAATGTTGTAATCCGCTCCCTGTACGACCTTTACCCCGATTTCAATATCGACGTTGAAGCCGAGCAAAAGGCCGTGGAGCAAGCAGACCTGTTGGTTCTCCAACACCCTCTATATTGGTATAGCTACCCGCCACTTTTGAAGCTGTGGATCGATAAGGTCTTCACGCAGGGCTGGGCCTACGGTGCGGGCGCTACTGCGTTGAAAAACAAGAGTCTGCTGTGGGCCGTAACCACGGGCGGAGAGCACGATCATTTCAAGGCGGCGACCACCCAGGCTTCGCGGTGTTGTCCCAACCCCTTCAGGCGACCGCGAACTACTGCGCGATGAACTGGTTGAGTCCTGTAGCAATTCACGGCGCATACAGAGCAGATCAAACTGCACTACTCAAGCAAATTCGTCGTTACGGCGAGCGCCTGGCCTCATGGAAGGAAGACTGAATGGAAACCCACAGCCTGATTGAAATGCTCATCTACCTAGGCTCGGCTGCTTTGATAGTCCCGATTGCCGTCCGGTTGGGATTGGGGCCTGTTCTGGGCTACCTGATAGCCGGCTGCGTGATCGGCCCCTGGGGCTTGAAGCTCGTGACTGACGTCGAGTCCATCCTGCACTTCGCCGAAATTGGCGTGGTCTTGATGCTGTTCATCATTGGTCTGGAACTCGACCCCAAGCGTCTTTGGGCAATGCGCCGTATGGTCTTCGGGGGCGGCGCGTTACAGATGCTGGCGTGCGGTATTGCCATCGCAATATTTTGCGCAGCCCTAGGCTTGAACTGGACGGCTGCATAGCTGGTCGGCCTGACGCTGAGCCTGTCGTCGACTGCTATCGCCATGCAGGCCATGAGCGAGCGAAACATGAACTCCACCGCTGTAGGTCGTAGCAGCTTTGCGGTGTTGTTATTCCAGGACATCGCAGCGATTCCCTTGGTGGCAATGATTCCACTGCTGGCCGCAGATGGTGGTACGCCCTCAGGGGCAGCGCTGGCCCTGTCTATCGCCAAAATCGTCGGTGCAATTGTCGCAGTGGTTCTCTTGGGTCAGTACGTCTCTCGGCCCGTCCTTCGCTTCGTAGCGCGCTCTGGCCTGAGAGAAATCTTTAGCGCCGTCGCACTGTTCTTGGTGTTCGGGTTTGGCCTCTTGTTGGAAGAGGCGGGCTTATCCATGGCCATGGGCGCTTTCCTAGCCGGCGTCCTGTTGGCCAGCTCGGAGTATCGTCATGCACTGGAGAGCGATATCGAACCTTTCAAAGGGCTGTTGCTGGGTTTGTTCTTCATCGGCGTGGGTATGTCGATTGACTTCGGAACGCTGATCGACGCCCCTCTGAAAGTCATCACCCTGACGTTGGGCTTCATCCTGATCAAGCTACTCGTGATCAAGCTTTTGGGTCGATTCCTGAATGTCCCAAATGACCAGCGTTCATGGCAGGCGGTATTTCTCGGTCAAGGCAGTGAGTTTGCCTTTGTCGTATTTAGTGCCGCCACGGTCGCCGGAATCCTAGTCGACCCTTGGGGTAAAAGCTTGACGCTGGCGGTGGCGCTGTCCATGGGTGTAACGCCTTTATTGATCCTCTTGCTCAATCACCTGGAGTCAGCGAACAAACAGGGCAGCAAGGAAGCGGACACCATTGACCAAAGTAATCCTCGAGTGATCATCGCCGGCTTCGGAAGATTTGGTCAGATCGCGGGACGTCTGCTGATGTCCTGTGGTTTCGAGGTAGTGGTCTTGGATCACGACCCAGACCACATCGAGACACTTCGCAAGTTTGGGGTGAAGGTATTCTACGGGGATGCCACTCGTCTCGATTTACTGCACGCTGCGGGTGCCGCACAGGCCGTGGTGCTTATCAATGCCATCGACAATCAGGAAGATAACCTGGCACTGACCAAGCTGGCCCAAGAGCATTTTCCATCCTTGAAGCTGGTCGTGCGCGCTCGTGATATGGGACACATCATCACGCTGCGTCAGATGGGTATTGAAGACGTAGAGCGAGAGACCTTTGAAAGCGCACTTTCTCTCGGGCGCAGAGCTTTGGAGCAACTAGGGATAGGACGCTACGAGGCCCGTGAGCGTGCGGATCGGTTCCGCCGTCTGAACCTGGAAATGCTGGAGGAGATGGCCGCTCAACCCGATGAGGATACCGACTTCAGATACGACGCTTACAAGCGAGCGAACGCTTTACTAACTGAGATCTTCAATGAGGATCGCGCTCATCCAATTGACGCTGGCCCAGGTAAAAACGAGTCTTCGACATCACCAGGTGCATAGGCGACCAGACTGATGAGCATGGAGGACGCCCGATTAGCTGGCGTCTTCCAGCTCAGCGATGATCGCTTTCTTCAAGGCTGAGACCGATTTAGACCCTGCGAAGACTTTCAACAACCGGCCTTCGTTAAACACGGCCAAGGACGGCACAGAGCGGATGCCGTACATCTGCGCAATCGTCGGAGACACAGCGATATCAATCTTCCCAAAAGATGCTATCGAATGGAGTTTTGCTTCGAGCTCAAGAAAGACCGGCCTCATTTCTTTACAGGGTTTGCACCAAGAGGCGGAGAACATAACGACACTGCTGCCTTTGGCTACGAAGCGAGCAAATTGGGGAGCACTCAACTCAACGATACGGCTCATCTGGGTCTCTCGTTCTGTGTCAGGGAAAAGCGGCACCTTGAGAGTGCCGCCATCCAATGCCAGTCAAATTTCGCAGCCATCGATCCCGCAGACCTGGCCCATTGATGCGCTATCCAGGGATTTCGCCTCAGCTGCCATCTGATTCAACGCCTGAAGGAAGGAGGCGTCTGTCTGTGCGCCTGATACCGAGACCGCATTATTGAAGACGAACAGCGGTACGCCGGAACCCAATTGGGCGGCAAACTGTTCATCCGCTTTCATCTCAGCGCGCAGCTCTGCAGATGACCAAGCCAGTTGGATGGACTCATCCGACACACCTGCGCCTTTAGCAATCGCCGCCAAGCTGGCGCGATCAAAAAGGGACTTACCGTGGCTGGTACTCTGCTCGTACAGCGCTTCCACAAGACGCTTTTTTACCTCCGAGTCTTCAACAGCTTTTACCAGCACATGAGCATCCGCAGTATCGCCAAACATCATGGTGTCAAAGCGGTAATCCAGCCCGTCGGCCTCGCCATATTTACTGACAGTACTCATCATCGATAAAGCGGAGTTTGCGTTACCGAGCTTACGCTTCAAGGCCGGAATCATCGGCTCCGGAGCATGGTTGGCAGCCAGCCGATAGGCCCGAACGTTGACCTGTACCTCGTCCTTCTCTGGGAAGCATTCAAGTGCTTTCTCAAAGCGGCGCTTGGCAATCCAGCACCAAGGACACACATAATCAGACCAGATATCGACAACGTATTTTTTCGAAGGAGTTTTCATGATTTATCCTGCACGAAGAAATGAAGACTGAATTGCCACCATTTCAAGCAAATGGTTAAAACCAGCCAAAGGGTCGGTTGATCGACCGAGTGTCCAATCAATGAGGCTGGCTCCCTCCAACATGCTCAGCAGCATGAAGGCGAAGTTTTCAGCGGTTGTTCCCAGTGACCAGTTGTGCTGCCGGACGGCGTCCTCGAGGGTGCTTTGAAGCCAGGCGAGCTGCGAATTGAAGAAATCCCTGGTAAGCCCTTGGAGCGATAAAGGCAACGCAGCCATTTCCGCTGCCAAGGCGCCGCATAACGGCAGCAGCCCCTCATTCGCGCTGATCACGAAAAGTCGGGAAAAAGCCTGTAAGCGCTGCAGTGGCTCGGAATGCATGCTCTCGATTGAGAGCAACGTCTCATTGAATCGAGCGATGTAGTCGTTGATCAGCTCCGCGCCCAGGCACTCCTTGGTAGGAAAGTGATGGTGAATGCTGGCTTTTTTGATACCGATCTTCGCGGCGAGATCAGCGTAACTAAATGCTGAATAACCCTTGGAACGCATCTGGGTTTCCGCATAACTCATAAGCGCAGCTTTTGTCGTGATAGACATTCAGAACTCCTACAGCCAGCACCCTTTCCACCGAAGCAGTGCATTGGAAAAGCGCCTAGCTGGAAGGCGCTACACGCAGTGCTTGCTACGGTATTAGGCGCGTACCGCCATCACCCCTGCGTCCACATCCCAGATAGCGCCGGTCACCCAGGACGTTTTATCGGAGAGCAAAAAGAGGATGGTGTTGGCGACGTCTTCGGGAACACCCACTCGACCCAACGGGTGGAAATCATTCAGCGACTTCATCGCATCCGGGATTGCATCCTTGTCCATGAAGCCTTCATAGATCGAGGTGTGAACAATGCCAGGTGAAACGGCATTGACCCGGATACCTGAGTGAGCCAATTCAACTGCGAGGTTTCGGGTAACTGCATGCAGACCCGCCTTGGCCATCGAATAAGCAGTCGCAGGAGAGCCTGCCAGGGCGGCTTGGGCACCAATCGAACCAACGTTGACAATGGAACCTTCGCGTTTGGCGGCAAGCATGTTCTTGACCACAGCCTGAGTGATGAAGAATGTGGCGCGGTTCAGATCCAGGTACATGTCGTAGTCAGCCTCATCGTGCTCGATGAAAGGCTTGGGAATGAATATGCCTGCAGAGTTCACCATGAAACCAATGTCGCTATGGTTGGCATTGATCTCGTTGCGTACATGATTCATCCCTTCCTCCGTCATGAGGTTGGCAACGATCACGGATACGTTCCCCAGCGGACTCAGCTCGGCACGCACAGTCTCGGCTTTATCCTGTTTGCTGCCGGTGATAACCACGCTCCCGCCCGACTTCAAGAACTGGCGAGCTGTTTCCAAGCCCATGCCACTCGTGCCGCCGACGACCAACAGTTTTTTGCCTTTAAAAAAATCGTTCATTGCAGACTCCGTTTATCCAGATTTCATTGAGGGTGGCACCGGCAAGCAAACTGCCGGTGCACGCCTGGCTCGGATGTGACAAGGCTTGGGATCAGCCCTCACGCACTTCGAGGGTTGGCACCATGCGAATGGCTCTGGAGAAGTTTGCGTAGTTGACCGATGTCTTGAGCACCAAGTTGTGCAGCTCTTCCACACGCTCACGCGAGGCGTCGGTGTGCAGGCGAATGACAACACTGACTTCGTCGTAGCCTGGGTTAACGCTTTCGTCGATGCCCAGGAAGCCGCGCAGGTCGAGGGTGCCGTCAGTCTCGATCTCCAGGCTGTGAATTTTGATGCCCATCATCGCGGCATTGGCGGCATAGCCGACCGACATGCAGGCGTTGAGAGCAGCCATCAGCAGCTCCTGAGGGTTCGGCGCAGTGTTTTCACCCAGCAATTCATTTGGCTCGTCGGCAACGATTTCGAAATCACGCGAGTAGGTTTCACCGGCGAGGCTGTAGCGGCTTACTTTGGCCACGGAGCGGGTCTGGCCTTTCCACGCGGTCTTAACGTTGAAGCTGGCGTGGCGCTTGTTCGCATTCTCAGCAACACCTTGAGCAAACTGTTGCAGGGCAGCTACGTCAATACCGTTCAGGTTGTTAGTCATTTGGTAAATCCTTTAGGTTACGTAAGGTCGCTTGAATGAATCGCTGACCAAACAACCCTACCAACTAGATGGTTTGCTTGCAAGGAGTTTAGCCAAAATTCTTAAGCAGGTAGCTGTAGAGACCAGCATATTGGAGTGCGCATCGAGGCCTCTCCCCGCGAGTAAATCCAGGCTAATCAATGGGATAGGGCGATGACTGGTCAAGAATCAGAGAGATAGCGCGGGAGGAAATCAGCGGCTTCCACATCCGCTGAGCGGCTGTGTGAAAGGGAAATAACGATTAGAAAATGCTGACAGGGATGTGCTCTGTTCTTGCCCGAGCCGTGCAGTGCCAAGCCATACGCTGTCTTGGCACTGCACGATTTCAGTGGGTCTGCCCCGCGTGCAAATTTCTACCTACAGTAGCTTGAAAGTCTTTACGCGGTATCAGTGCTGCAGGAATGCCCTTCAACAAGAGAACAGCTCCGCATGCAAGTACAGCTGAGAAAATGCATAGGCCGTAGTTTATGGATCCGGTAGTGATCTTGATCCAACCGATCACAGCTGGACTGGTGAAACCGCCCAGCAAGCCAATGGAATTAATTGCGGCGATTCCACCTGCTGCCGCAGAACCGGACATGTAGGAGGTTGGAATTGTCCAGAAAACGGGCATCGCAGTGAGTATGCACGTAGCTGCTAGCGTGATCGCGCCCAAAGAAACCACCAAGCTTTGGCCGAACCACACAACCATTAAAAGCCCGATGCAACCACCGAACATACACACAGCCAAATGCCAACGGCGCTCCTGTTTCTTGTCAGAGTGTTTGCAAATCAAGATCATTCCAATTACGCCTACGATATAGGGTATTGCAGTCAGCAGGCCTATATTTACTGCGTCGGAAATTCCGTGCTCTCGAATCAGAGACGGCAACCAAAAGCTTATAATGTACAAGCTAGCCGAGATAGAGAAGTAAACAGCGCCGAGAATATAAAGTCGATAATCCTTCAGTGCTGCACCAAAATGATGAGTCTTCCCTTTATCACTTGAGTTCTCTTCCGCCAAGGCGTCAACAACAATGCTCTTCTCGCTGTTACTGAGCCAGCTGGCTTCGTTAGGACTATTCGAGAGCACAAAGAATACAGAGATACCCAATATAAGAGTGGGGATTGCCTCAATCACGAACATCCACTGCCAGCCCCGGTAGCCGAGCACACCATCCATGTGGGCTAGCAGCCAACCCGAAACGGGCCCGCCGATGATTCCTGCAACTGCGATTGCGGACATGAACATCGCAATGATTTTTCCCCTCATTGCAGACGGATACCAGAATGTCAGGTAAAGGACGATTCCTGGGAAGAACCCAGCCTCAAACGCACCTAGAAGAAATCGTGCAATATAGAATTGCATTGGTGTCTGGATAAACGCAAAGCTGCCCGAGATTAGTCCCCAAACAATCATGATGCGCATTAGCGTAAGCCGGGCGCCAATTTTCTCCAGAATCAGATTGCTAGGTATTTCGAACAGAAAATAGCCTAGGAAGAAAATTCCAGCACCCAACCCGTATACAGCGTCTGAAAAATTCAAATCCTGTTTTATATGAATGGCCGCAAATCCGATGTTCACACGATCAAGATAGGCGAAGACGTAACATATAAAAAGAAACGGAATTAGGCGGAGCGTGATTTTTCTGTAGATATCGGGCGCCTGCACGCAGCCATCCGCGTTACATTTCTCTTGGCCGCTCACAGCATTTGATTTATTCATGATGATGCCCACCTGAACCGAAAGGCATCAAAGAAGAGTGCGGTTTTGAGTTCGTAGGCTTGAAGATTCTTGTCGCTGTAAATTGAGAGGTTGTCATTTTTATTCTCCCGTTAGTTTGATTGCGAGGAGTGATCCCCCTCGCTTTAATTAGCTGTTACAAGCCTAGGTATCCTTTAAAAGCTCGAGCAGGGCGGGCTCGCATCATGTCTTCGATTGGATCACATCCCCAACCTGGAGTGTCAGGCACAACCATTGCGCCATTTTTGATCTCCGGTATATAACTAAAAAGATCCTTGTCCCACGCCAAGCGATCAATATCATGCTCCATGATCCTGAGGTTCGGAACCGCAGCCGCGAAGTGCACGTTCATCATTGTTGCTTGATGGCTATAAAAATTATGAGGCGCGACATTTACGTCTAGTGCATCGGCCACATGCGCAATCTTCATGGATTGCCACACTCCATTCCAAACTGCATCAATGATCGCAACGTCAACGGCTTGAGCTTGTAGATACGGTAGGAACTGACGTATGCCGAACAGCGTTTCGCAGGCTGCGACTGGTGCGTGGCTTTGCGAGCGTATGTATGCGAGGGCTTGGGGATTATAACTGTCCAGTTCTATCCAAAAAAAATCATAGTCACGCAGCGCTTTGATGATCTTCACGAACCCTTCAGTTTTGAAGTTGAAGTTTAAGTCGATCAAGAGCTCCGTGTCTGGGCCCGCACCTGCTATCAAGGCATCAAGGTGGGAGCGCACACTCGTGACCAGCTTCTTATCCAGGTTCAGGGAAGGCTCGTACGGGGCCGCGAATCCTGGCATCCACTGCCGAATACCGCGCTCGTCATGGACGAACAAATTTGTCTTAACCGCCGGGACTCCCAGCTCGCGTGCGTCCACGCCAGCCTGCGTAACCCCACTCAGATCGGTGATGACCGGACTGTAAAATTTTGGATGGTTGATGCGCCAGGTAGCGCAATGCGACCAGTACACAGGGATGCTATCTCTGTGCTTTCCGCCCAGAAGCTCGTAGCACGGTACTCCCAGCGCCTTCCCTTTGAGATCAAGAAGCGCATTCTCGAAAGCCCCGAGAGCTTCTGCCGCCAGTCCGTGGGGAGCTGGTCTCAAGGTCGCAGCAAGTGGGCCAATCACCGCTTCGTGACCCAAAACTGACTGCCCTATAAGTCTGGGCGCAATTTTTTCGATCACGCCAGTGAGGCCAGCGGGCCCGAATGCTTCATCGTACTCGGCCCACCCTACAGTCCCATCGTCAGCAACGATCTTGAGGTAATGGTAATTCCGCCAACCTGCGTCACAAGCAATAGTTTCGATCTGTTCAATACGCATTTTTATTGTTCTCCAAGGCCATATCGTCCAACAGTTAATTGTTAACAATCGACGAAATCGATCCTAGGCCCAAAGCTTTGGCTCGTCAACACCCTCTCGATGATCCCCATTCCCAGCGGGGACGGATGCTAGAAAAGCGAATTGTTAACTGTTGACAGCCACCACCTCGGTTGCCACTATCGTGGCATGAACCAGAAAAATGCCCTGTCCATTTCCGGCGAAAATATCGACCGCCGCAGCCTCGACCGTAAAGCAGCAGACTGCATCCGGGATGCCATAATTTCTGGACAGCTTCCCCTTGGGTCTCGTCTTACCGAGATCGGCTTGGCGACACAGGTCGGCCTATCCCGCTCGACGATACGAGCGGCTTTGCACCGGTTAAGCGGAGAAGGATTGGTGGTTCAGCACGCGTATACGGGGTGGGAGGTGTTTTCGCTCTCATCTCACGATGCGCGCGAACTGTACACCCTGCGGAGCTGCCTCGAAGGTCTGGCTGCCAGGCTTGCTGCGGAAACTATCGATGCGGTCGGTAAGACCACCTTGCTGGCAGCACTCAAGACTCTTGAGGTCGCAATTGAAGTCAAAGACTGGCGCGGGATTGCTGAGGCAGATCTGGCGGTGCACAAGCTGATCGTATCGATTGCCGGCCATCGTCGGCTTCTCGAACAGTACGCGCTGATCATTGATACAGTGTTACTCTATATCCTCCACACCAACAGGATGGTCGAGAGTGCAGAGTCGATCTACCCAGAACACAGGGCTTTAGTAGACGCAATTGTGTCTGGTGACAGCATTTTGGCTGAGCGCTTAGCGGCAGACCACGTCACTTCCCACGGACAAAGGCTTGCGAAATCCTTGGAGGCTACCGGGCATTGAGCTTGCCCTGCGTAGCTCTGAAGATCGAAATGTAACTGTGGCTTCTGGCCCTCTAACCGGTTTCATGCTGCGAGCGGAACTCACTGTCACCATAGACCGACCATCAGACTAAAAGCGCCAGCAGATCTCCGTTCAGGATTGCGTAACCAGCAACGCCTTATTGGATTGGCATCGAATCACGTGTAAAAGCTCACGGCCCCCTAGGCGAATCCTCGACTTCCTCTAGCCACCCCATCGTAATTTCAGATCGATCCTCCGCTCCCTCATTCCCTGACATCGAGTCAGGAATACCCGAGTTCATATCCAGTTCCGCCGTGTGGGCTACGTTCATCACGAACCAACCTGCCCAATCCGCCGAAGCATGCTCCACATCACCGCGTGCCCACCAACCCATCGCCGAAGCGCTGCCGAGGATGAACTTAGTCAAAAGGCGCTAAAAGACTACCTAATGGTAGACATTTAAAAAATGTAGATTAGTATGCGAAGGAAGCGATAGGAATCTCAGCCGACACTCACCCACAATCGTGGTCATCCGGAAGCTCGTATGAATACCTACAAGAATGCATCAACCCTTTTGGCCCACGCGTCAATTGACCCGGAGCAGCATCACGGTTTTGTGAATACACCTGTCTACCGAGGCTCCACCGTCGCGTTTCCCACATGTGAATCGATGCGTGAAGGGCGTCAGAAATACGCCTACGGACGCTGGAACAATCCCTCTACCGAGGCTCTCACCCAAGCCATCCAGCTTTTGGAAGGGGCAGAAGGCACTGTTCTATGCCCTTCAGGGCTCTCGGCTTGTACAACTGCCATACTTTCAGTAGTGGGAATGGGTGATCATATTTTGATCGCTGACAACGTGTATGCTCCTATCAGAGCCTTTTGTAAGCAGGTGGGTGAGCGTATGGGGATCGAAGTGTCGTTTTACGACCCCACGATAGGGTCAGGCATCAATGATCTCCTTCGATTCAATACCAGAGCCATCTACCTTGAATCGCCAGGCTCACTGACGTTAGAAATACAGGATATCCCAGCGATAGCCAAAGTTGCTCATGACAATGACATTCTCGTCATTGCAGATAATACATGGGGCACGCCGCTTTACTGCCAATCGTTAGAGCTTGGCGTAGACCTATCAATCATGGCAGCAACCAAATACATCGTTGGCCACTCAGACGCAGTTCTTGGCACCGTGTCCGCATCCAAACGTGCATGGGAGAGTCTTAAGCAATACCATTTCAGCATGGGTTTATTTGCTAGCCCTGACGATGTGACGCTAGCTCTTCGGGGAATGAGGACGCTTGATGTGCGACTGGAGCGACACTATATAAATGCAACAATAGTAGCCAAGTGGCTGGAGAGCCGAGAGGAAGTAACCGGGGTCTATTATCCTGCATTGGAGTCTCATCCCCAACACGAATTGTGGAAGCGAGATTTTAAAGGGGCATCTGGTTTGCTGTCGTTTACGACAACGCCTTCTTCGCAGTTAGCTGCTGACGCTATCCTGGACAGCCTATCGCTGTTTTCAATTGGTTACTCCTGGGGTGGCTTTGAAAGCTTGGCAATGATGGCAGATCCAAAGCCTGTCAGAAGCGCTACACGCTGGGAAATTGATGGTCATTTGATCCGACTCCACATTGGTCTTGAGGATCCATACGACCTTATCGCGGATCTTGAGAATGGCTTTGCGCAATTTAACAAGTTGCGTAATCAGTAGTAGCTGATATTTCTTGAAAAGTGCATCAGGCACAGTTTCAACCGGACTGCGCTCCAAGACAGGTAATACCGTATTCGTTCAGTTAGGAGCGTTTGGTGCCGCAGCAAACAATTAAGAAGTTTTCTTTCAATGGCACCAGAAAAGTAATTCCCCTTACGATTCTGGCCATGCTAGCCTTTGCAGCCAACTCGCTACTATGCCGACTTGCACTCCGTCACACTGAAATAGATCCTACATCTTTTACACTGATACGGTTATTAAGCGGGGCTGTTATGCTCTGGGTCATTGTAGCAATTAAAGGTGTTCGCGCCCGCCGCTCTGGAACTTGGCTTGGTGCCTTCACATTATTTGTCTACGCTTTCGCTTTTTCATACGCGTACGTACATTTGGAAACTGGAGCAGGCGCACTCCTGCTGTTCGGTGCAGTACAACTCACCATGCTAGGATACGGGTACTACAAAGGCGAAAGGATGCAAGCCGTAGCGATTCTGGGCCTCGTACTCGCCATAGGAGGGCTGGTTGCCTTACTGCTCCCAGGAGCGACATCGCCTGCACCGGCTAGTGCTGCACTAATGGCGCTTTCAGGTGTTGCATGGGCCATCTACTCCTTAATTGGCAGGCAATCGAATGACCCGCTCGCTTCAAGCGCATGGAACTTCCTGAGATCCATCCCCTTCATGCTTTTGGCCTCAACACCTTTCCTAGGTCACCTGTCCATCGATCTTACAGGTGTTCTTTGTGCGATTGGTTCAGGCGCGATTGCTTCGGGACTAGGTTATGCGATTTGGTACGCAGCCTTGCGTACGCTTTCCTCATTCCAGGCCGCCTCCATCCAGCTGAGCGTTCCTGTATTAGCATCGCTGGCGGGAGCTCTAGTTTTAAACGAAAGCCTCACCTCTCGTTTAGTGATCACATCACTTGCCGTACTGGGAGGCATCGGTCTAATACTGAGCGGTAAACGTTCAGCGGAATCACGCCGGTGAAGAGCCTGCCAATAAGGCTCTCAATGCTTAGATTGAGGAGCTAAAAGCCCGGCCAGAATCAAATCAAACCCAGAAGACTTCTGATAATCATCGTTCATGGCCCACGAGACAAAGCTTGCACCCTCAAGAGTGTTCAGCATGAACCTCGACACCTTCGTAACATCCAGATCGGCTTTGAACTCACCCAACGCTTGGCCATGAGCAAGGTTCCCTTGGAGCCAGGTGAGATGGATTTCAAAAAAATCCTTGGTCAATGTCCGTAGACTTTCCGGCAGGGCCAAAAGCTCTGCGGCCAAAGCACCACAGAGGGGAAGCATTCCATTCTCACTGCTATTCGAGAACATCAAGGCAAAGGCTTTAAGTCGGTCGACGACGCAGGTATTTTCGTCATTGATAGCGTCTAGCTGATTTTTGAAACGAAACAGGTAGCTTTCGACGATGGCAACCGCCATGCCTTCCTTGGTAGGAAAGTGGTGGTGAATACTTGCCTTCTTGATACCGATGTCTTCTGCCAGATCGGCATAGCTGAAGGCCGCATAGCCCTTTGTGCGCAACAGGATTTCAGCGCTGGTCAAAAGGTCTGAACGTGTACTCATGATGCGGCATCCGAATTTGTCATCCGGACATCATAAATTAGTCACTCCTCATAAGACAGCTTTCGCAATGAGCAGCACCGCGCTACCTGATGTGTGAAGCGCTCTGAAATGCCAGCCACAACAGGTTAGCGGCTGTGAGCGTTCATTGCTGGCCGAGATCATCAAGCGATGTCGGTCGCCCAAGCTCCGCTTTGAAGAGACTGCTCGCTGCCCCCAGCGTCCTCACATGACTTTTGCGTCTCCAGGCACACGCGTAAAAGCTTGGAGTGCTGGGTAAAAATCGCTGAAGTCTGCGCTCAGCAGCTCATAGTTACCTTCTAGATGTTCGAACAACCCCATCAAGGCCCTCTGGTCTGGAGAGGCGCTTCGAGATTACGCCCAGGCCATATCCAATCATTTCAATGTCTCTGTAGGCGCACAGCCAGTCCTCCGAGATCATCAAGGGCTCGACCTGCGCCAGTGACGAAGGAAGGTTAGGCTCTGCCTCCAAGATCCCGTAGATCTGCTGCGCGAAGTCATCCAGCGGGACGTTAGAGTATTGCTCCCAATCGCGCGCGAGGCAGTGGTCAAAAAACATATCGAGAGCGATCCCGGCATAGCGCCTTTTCTCGCTGGGAAATCGTGACAGCGCTCGCTTGACGACCCGGTGGGCGTCAGTGAATGCATCAATCGTGCGATGCAGCTGAATCGCCGCCTCAATTTTAGGAGAAAAGCGCCCTGCGAGTGGGCCTTTAACAAAGTCCCCGTAAAGGCTACCCAGGAGCTCGTCAGACGACTGCCCCCCAAGGTGCAGATGAGCCAAATAATTCATCCAATGCCCCTCCATGCAGGTAGCGGTCGACAGTCAAGATAGCAGACTCGCAAATGTCCTATCTACTAGATGGGTACGTCCCAGGGCTTTATCAACTTTGAACGTATTTTGAAGCTCATCCCCCTAAAGCTCTGCACATCGCCGCTAGCTCAGCTGAATCTGAGCTGCTCACTCACGAAGGTATTGAAATCATGAAAAGCGAACAGGTTGAAGGCGTTATAGAGAAGGTTGCCGGCAAAGCTCAAAGCGCAGTGGGAAAACTACTGGGTGATTCGAAGATTGAAGCCGAAGGTGCGGGACGCCAAGCTGCTGGCCAGCTGACTCAAACCTATGGCGATGCGCTTGATAGCGTGTCCAAATTCGCGAAAGAAAAACCAGTGGCTGCAATCGCGATTGGTGCAGTAGCCCTGCTGGTACTTAACCGGCTCCTGCGCCGCTGATCCAGGTTGATTCAGGCAGAAAGGACTCTCCAATAGAGAGCTGCCTCCTGCGCTCATCCTCCCGCCCGTTGATCCTGCCCATCGGTCGGCAACGGGGGCGGTTGTACCGATCCAAAGCCAATACCCCGTGATCGGCAGGGAAGTTTATCGTGACGTTACAGCATGATCTATTGGGCGCTCTGCCAACGGGTCTGCGAAATCACTGATCTTCGTGAAGACCGTCATCAGATAATGGCTCAAACGCCGTAGCGTTTGTTTCCTCCCGACGTTATGCAGTACCGACCACCGCGAGGCCCGATGCACACGTTGCCCGATGAACAAGGACAGGACGAGCCGTACGCGGGAATCTTTTGGCGAGAAGGCTGTACTGGCTGAGTCACTGGTTTGGGTTTCGAAACTACGTAGCAGCCCGACCCGCTGCAAAGGCTTTTCAACGAAAGCCATTGGGAAGACTGACTATCAGTGCTGATGCGCGCCCATTCATTCCGGGTCTCGAAGACCTGAACCTTTTCCCCACGCTTCAGCTTCGAGACGACCTTACCGCCTGGTTGATCCCGGACATTGAGATTATCAGCACTTACAAAGTGCTCAGTCGCAGAGGCAAGAGCCGGCGCAGAGGACTGAGCTGGCGAAATTGACGTTAGCGTATTTGGCGTGCTTGGGACGCTCGGTTGTACCGGCGCAGGAGGGGCGTCTTTCTTCCCCATTCCCCACAGAACCGCAAAAAGAATCAGAAGCGGGACAAACCATGGTTGGGACTTCTTGCGCATATCCATTGCTCTCATTCAGCACGTGTTACACAGCTGTCTTCCTGACCAACCTGACGTCATCAGCTATTGCGAGCTTAGCCAAGCTTCCACTTTTTGCAGCCTGTCCAGTTCCGAAAGCTTGGGCTTGCCAAGATCCAGTAATTCAAGTAGCCGACTTCTCGCCTCAAGGGATGGAAACCATTCGACGACCTCCACGTTGCAGTGCCTTGAATCACTGATCGCCCATTTCACTACCATGTCTGCTGCGGCTCTGTAGTGGTCAGCCATGAAGAGTCTTCTGTCCTCGACGAGCCAGCCACGCTCCTTCAGTTGTTCGGTCACGTCAGTGATGCCCGTGTCGCCAAAAAACGCATCGGTGTCTGGATAGTGAATCCCTGCAAGCGACACCTTTGCAACGCCCGAATCTCGGTCGAAGTAAGACAGGAAATGCCATCCACCAGTGGTGCACCCTGAGTGAGGGAAATTGATAGCGGCCTTACCAGTTATGTAGTGCAGGCGAGAAACGCGTCTGAAGCCAAAATCGAAGAGTGGCTGGGTCATGAGTAGGCTCGCTTCCTTCGTTTAGAGACCTACCGTAGGCCGCTACTCGCCAGCCGTAAAGAGGCGATAGGTACGTTCAGCATGATCTGGCTCTTCACTATCTCCGTGCTCAGGCCGGCAGCAGGGAGTATGCGATTCCAGGTCGTATAGTTCAGTAAATCGATTGCACGCTGAACAAGCAAGGGGCCTCCATAGGAATCATGTCGACCAGCTAGGAGCAGGCGATACTCTGATCGCTCTGTCCGTGATTGGGCGCTTCTACGGTATCCTCAAGACTTGATCCAAGACGGCTGTGTCACGCTCGGCAGGATGGACGAGCTGAAAGCACTGAGCTATGTTCGCTTGCAAGAGAAACGCGAGACCCCGCGATGACT
Organism: Pseudomonas sp. CFBP 8758; assembly: GCF_014841725.1. Lineage (NCBI taxonomy): Bacteria > Pseudomonadati > Pseudomonadota > Gammaproteobacteria > Pseudomonadales > Pseudomonadaceae > Pseudomonas > Pseudomonas sp. CFBP 8758. Next base: position 196,136 of record NZ_JACYUK010000001.1, read on the forward strand.
CAGGAAAGGAATCGACGCGATGATTTATCAATGCAATGGATGCAGCAGGACTACTTTCGAGACGGCATGTCCATGGTGCATGGGCTCCCAGGTTTCTCCATCATCAGAGCTCACTCTGCGACACCTCACACCGCTGGATCCTTCGTTCTACCCTGATTTTCAGTACAGATCTAAAGGTTTGATTCAGGACTTCTTTGGTAAGAAGAAAGAGCAAGCCCAGCTCAACGACCTCTTGAACAATGTCTTGAGAAAATACGCGGAGCTGAAGCATCCATATTTCACAAACTTCATCCACACGACCCGCGAGAGTGCAGGTAGCGGTGATGACGCCGGCGTGCCTGGCCCACGCTTGGATGGTGTCTATAGCGAAAGAGAACTGTTCAGGGAGGTTTTAATTCGCAAAGGCTTTGATGAGCTCGAAGGCCTTCCATCTCTCATGGACAAGCTGTTGCAAACAACCGCCTTCAACTCAGTCTACCTGGGTTTTTCGAGAGAACTCACGCGCCACATCCGTGCAGACCTGGCCGACACCTTACGCTCTTGGATTGAAGAGGCTGGGACGACGTTTAGGTCTGATCTGGCTCTGTTCTATTACTACCTGTGGGAAAATGACATTACATTCCCAAATGTCCAATGCAATCCCCAAGCGGCTTCGACATCTGGTGTGCCACTTCTCCCGCTACAGGTATTTAGGACTGGCCTGAGCCTCTGCGAGGAGATCTATTTCGACATTCTCGTGGAGCGGCTAGGGTCTCGGCTGGAGCATTTCAACCCTAATCAGTTCATCACTATGTACCTGGTAGATGCCATGGATGGGTTTCAGTTTGAAGCCTTCCTGGTTGAGATCTTCCAGACCATTGGCTATGACGTTAAAGAGACGAAGAAAACTGCTGACCAGGGCGCCGATCTTTTCGTTACCCGGTTCGGTAAAAACATGGTGATCCAGGCAAAAAACTATTCGGGCTCTGTAAACAACGCAGCAGTGCAGCAAGCAATCTCTGCTAAAGCCTTCTACGGATGTGACGAAGCGATGGTCGTCACTAACTCCTATTACACGAAATCAGCGAAGGAGTTGGCCAGCACTGCGGGCGTGCGACTAATCGACCGCGATGGGCTCCAGAGCTATCTTGATGACTACAACCAGAAGCTTATTGAGGTCTTCCAGGCTGAAGAAGGAGCATAACCTCAACTTAATCCAATACATCAACCAAAAACAACGCAACGGAGATGCGCTATGACAGCAGATGCTTTTTGGAAGCCATTTGAAGTAGAGATAAAGGACTTCGACGGCCTGGTGCAGGTTATTAATCAGGTGATGGACAAAGCAGTAGAGAAAAACATAAATTTCGCTTGGCGCGGGCAAGTCGACGCTAGTTGGGCACTACATAGTTCTCTGTACCGCAGAATGAATATTACTCGAGATAGGGTTCTTCCAGAAGATGATATTGAAAGGGCTGAAGGGGAAATACTCGTTGAATTACATCGGTGGGGTCTCCATTCATCCAATCATGGTGGCAGGCTATCAGTGCTAAAGCAACTCGCTATGCTGCAGCACTATGGTGCGCCTACGAGGTTAATTGACATTACGTTCAATGCTTGGGTTGGTGTATGGTTTGCAGTAGAGGAAAAATGGAGTAACGGAGTTCTGAATGAAGACGTGGACTCCAGGCTTTTTGCATTCGATATTACAGACAGACTGATCAATGAGAAGGCAGAGTTTAGGCCTTGGGAAGACTCCTATCATCGACCATGGAAGAGTGGTGCCATCGACGATCTAGATAGAAAGGAGTGGACTACGTCAGTTTACGCCTGGAAGCCTTCGAGTTTGGATGCACGAATTGCAGCTCAAAATGGAGGCTTCCTTTTTGGAGGTGTTCCTGCAAGTAGTAAGCCGGATAATAAAAAGTTTCAGTTCCCCAAATCCCCCAATTGTAACGATGGATGGTGGTCGATTGAGGAGGGGCGAAAAGCCTGTTGTATTGCTGCCAGGCCTCATGTTTTTGAATCGATTAAAGGTAAACGTCCTGGGCCGGGTGCACTTTACACTTTTAGGATTAGGGCAGCTGCTAAGGCGGACATAAGGCAGCGACTGGAAAAACTATTTGGGTATAAGCACGCGACTATATATCCTGATTTTTCTGGTTTTGCCTCATTTGCTGCCCCCCACATAAAAAGCTATTAGTTTTTCAATCATAATGCGTCTGCTTTTAGTTTGTTGGGCTTGGTAAGTATGAAAAATTATAATTCGACTCACCCTAGCTTTAGCAGCCGGCGCGCAGGCCACTATGGTCAAACCCAAACCCAAACCCAAACCCAAACCCAAACACGGGCGACGTTGCCAAGTTCAGCATCCGAACAGGGCTTCAGTCAGTGCGATGCAATGTCACCACGCTGTTTAATAATGCTCCTTGGGGCTAATGATGTGATGCTTATGTCTCCATGCGGGTTTTATCGCTCAAGGTAAGGATGGGATATGTCAGGGATACGGCAGCACTTCATTCCAAAGTTTTTGCAGAAGGGGTTCAGATCTACATGTAATGGCAAGATAGTCCGGTGTTGGGTATACGAAAAGAATAAGCCCCCCAGATCCGCGAATATTCAGGACGTGGGACTTGAGAGGTATTTCTATGCCGTTGACGGTGAGCCAGATCTTGACGATAAGATTACAGACGCGGAACAGGACGTATACGCACCTTTGGTAGACCACCTACGTGCCGGCAACCTCAACGCTGCCGTGATCGAGAACATTCCAGGATTGTTGGCTCACTTAGAAATCAGAAGCCGCCACGTCCGCCTGAATATGCAAAACATGGTCGATGAGTGCGCCACCCGCGTCCTTGATCATCTCTCCGATCCTGTAAACATCGGCGCGTTGAGCAGAAAGCATTTCAGACCAGACTCAGCCATCTTTGACAAGGCTTTGGCCGAGCAAGGCATCAGTCAGCAGCAGATTCAGGCTTTGCTCGCCATGGATGAATCAGCGCTTGAACGGATATTCGAACCCCTCGTAGATAATTTTGCATCTCTGATTCCAGCCCATTTGAGTCGTATCAAGTCCGCGATTCCCAACATGATAAAAGGTAGCCATGTCCGCATGCTTAACGAGTCTATCTCGCCAGCCGCGCGCGCCTATCGCTTCAGCTCGCTTCACTATGCATTTCACAAATTTGAGCCTGGCGATCTTCCTTTGGGGGACTCTGTCCTTCTGTTTCATGTTAGCGGTGAACGATCCTTCAAGCCATTTTTGGACAAGGATGATGAGCTTGTTCACGTGGTGCTGCCACTTGCGTCAGACAGATACCTTCTGGGGGCAAAAGATGCGGCTCGTTCATTGCCTCCCCACAAATTGCCACTGGAAATAGCTAGGTGCTCAATGCGGTATTTCATCTGCGCACATCAGAACGATCAAGCTGCCGATCTTCAAGCGGAGATAGGGAGCAATGCCAGCTGGCTTTCACCGAGAGAGATGAGCACGTTACTGGGCGAAGTGCTCCTAGGGTTTACGGCTGCGCAAAGGACGCCAAACCGCTGACCTGTACAGGAAACGCTGCAGTTGGATTACCAGCCTCCCGCAACGCGCAAGAGAGTGGCAGAGTAAGTAGCTGGACGTGGGGTACAAATATTCTCTAAGGCATCAGGACGCCATAGCCTCCCGTCACCAAGCCCTAGCGACCGTGGATTTTGATAAGAAGAGCTCGGCGGCAGTTTCGCGCTGAGTGAGACCTCTAGCTTTGCATGCCTGAATGGCAGCAGTCCGGTCGTCCCTGGCGGCGTTCTTGGCTTGCTGTCCTCCCAGTTCAAGCTGTCGAGCCAATTCTGCATGCCCGCCGAGACGACCAAACTCGTTCAAATCAGATTTGATCCTTTCCAGGATGGAATCCGTCGACGCCTCTTGGTCAGCAGACTGCAGCAGAACCATGAGCGTGGACGGTTCCACCTTCAGCGTTTCAGCCAACAGGACGAGCATCTCTAGACTGATATTTGAAAAGCCGGCTTCGAGCTTGTAGAGGTGCTTTCGATCAGCGGGCAATTCCGCCTGGCTTACACCCTTCAGCGTTCTAAGAGCGCGGATCACAGCCGCGAGTGCGGAGCGGGGTAGCATAAGACAGCTCCAAGAAATGGAGCATGAAGTCAGATTGCCACGCCCCATTCGACGGTCTATAGTACCCATTGTGGGGCAGGCGCCGGTGCGCAGGACGTCTGGAACGATACTTCCAGCTTGGCTGATCAACCTAGTGCGGCTGCTTCAAATTTTACGAATGGCTAAATTCATAGGATATGTAGTGATTAAATTCGACTGCGCTAAAGTCTCTGGGAAGCTTGATTATGTCAAAGTGACTAATCGCATGAACAAAGGGATTAAAGCGACCGTGAGTCTTGATGGTCAGAAAATACCCAACATCCAGATGGAGACAGAGTTCTTCGAGGAATTGAATGAGGGTGACAACGTCACGCTGTACACCATCGTCAAAAACTCTAAAAGTAAAGAAAAGAATTTTGGCGTTTTATACGGCTTTGAGAACGGTAGCGGTGTGAAAAATTTCGCTACCAAGTATCGCTTGCAGGTACCATTTTTACTTCTTATCTATGCATTCATAGCTTTCGCAGTAGTGTTCGTTGTTGGATGGCCGATTTCACTTTACTTACTCCTGTTTCTACATTTGGCAGAGCCGGGCAGCGGTCTCACCCAAATCACGACTTGGGCTTTTGTAGAAGCCTGCTTGGCTGCAGCATTTTTCCTGCACGCTGCTTGGCGAATGCTTAATGCCACATCTGATCCTAAATCTTGGACGGCCATGGATCCTGCAACGCTGTCCAGTCGTTTTAGCAAACTCCATAAGTGAGGGAGTCGGGCGGATTTCATCAACGCCCTTAAGCACTTCCATTTGTTACTACCCATCGCAAGCGGAGCGCGCAGGCGTGCAGGATGAGCGCCCGGAGGGCCGAGACACGGCTTGCTATGGCTCGGTTCACGCCACCCATCCGCCGTTAGGCGGCACGCCGTTGTCGCTACTCGGCTTTGAACCACCTCAGAGGAGCCTGCAATGGCCAGTAAGGAGCTCAGCGAGCTTGAGAGAGCAAGACGAAGGACTCTCTGGGCACTTGCCAGCCTCCATCCAGGTGATTCAATGGCACTTGATGTCTTAGCCATCCTTGACGATGTCGACGGCCAGGAGCGAAGCAGCTCAGCCTGCACCCATTGGCCACTTAAGCTGAACGAGGTTCGTGACGTTGTCCGTATAAAAAGCCATCCCTCCGGCATCGATATTGTCTTGGAATTAGAAATCCCGCAGCCCTGGAGAGAGCGCTTTCTGCAGGCCAGCGTTGGATCAACGCGACTCCCCGAAGGCCCATATGCGCACGACTGGCAGAAATTTCTGGTTGAGTGTAACCGTCCGGCCAAGTCATCTACCCAGCCCTGCAAAGCGAAGACATGGTGTGCACTTAAATTAAGTGGACACCAGTTCTAGCCTTTCAAGCGGGTATTTCATGCAGCCAACACGCCGTTCCTATTCCAAATCCTTTAAAGCCCAGATCATTCAAGAGTGCGCCCAACCGGGCGCTTCGATTGCCAGCGTCGCGCTCGGTCATAGCCTCAACGCAAACCTCGTCCACAAATGGATTCGGCTGCAAGCGCAGAAAATCCCGGCGCCGCCACCTGCATTTATTCCGTTAGCCATGCCGCTGGCCGGGGCGAACTCCCATCCAGCATCATCGAATATCTGCGTTGAAATACAGCACCCACGCGGCATCATCAAAGTGAACTGGCCCACTGAAAGTGCTGCCGCCTGCGCGACTTTTCTTCGAGATATTCTGCGATGATTCGCATCGACTCTATCTGGCTCGCCACCGAACCGATGGACATGCGCGCAGGCACCGAAACGGCGCTAGCCAAGGTGATCGCGGTGTTCGGTGCGGCGCAGCCGCACTGCGCTTATCTGTTCGCCAACAGCCGCGCCAATCGCATGAAAGTGCTGGTGCATGACGGCTTCGGAATATGGCTGGCGGCGCGCCGGTTAAACCAAGGCAAGTTCCACTGGCCTGGCATTCGCCATGGTTCTGAGATGGAACTGGATGCCGAGCAACTTCAAGCATTGGTGCTGGGGCTGCCATGGCAACGCGCAGGTTCTGGAGGCTTGATCATACTGCTTTAACGGCTGCCATTAGCCTATCGGTCTATCGTCGCGAAAAGCCTGCTCTGGCAAAGTCCGGCGTATGACTTCTTCGCCCAATCTCGACCAACTATCTCCCACTCAACTGCGCGTCCTCGCAGCGCAGTTGCTCTCGCAAGTCGACACTATGGGCAAGAAAATCAACCGTGATCAAACAGTCATTGAGAAACTGACCCATGAGATCGCCCAGCTCAAGCGTTTGAAGTTTGCCAAGCGCAGCGAGCAGATGAATCCTGAACAGGCCAGCCTGCTAGATGACCTGATCGATACTGATATCGCGGCGATTGAGGCCGAGCTTCAGGCGTTGCAAATAGCACCAACGGCGACCGAGGAAAAGCAAAAGCCCAAGCGCACGGCATTGCCGGCAGAATTTCCGCGAACGTTGATCCATCACGAACCGGACAACACTCACTGCCCATGCGGCTGCGCCCTCAAGCGCATCGGTGAGGACGTTAGCGAGAAGCTGGACTACACGCCCGGCGTGTTCACCGTCGAGCGCCATGTCCGTGGCAAGTGGGTCTGCGATAACTGCGAAACGCTGATCCAGGCACCGGTTCCGGCGCAGGTCATTGATAAGGGCATCCCGACTTCGGGCCTGCTCGCACAGGTCATGATCGCCAAGTTTGCTGACCATCTGCCGCTTTACCGTCAGGAATCGATCTTCGGTCGAGCGGGCCTGGCGATTCCACGTTCAACCTTGGCTCAGTGGGTTGGCGTGACCGGAGTTCAGTTGCAGCCGCTGGTCGATGCGCTGCGCGAAGTAGTGCTTGGGCAACAAGTCATCCACGCAGATGAAACACCGGTGCAGATGCTCATGCCGGGAACAAAGAAAACCCATCGCTCCTATGTGTGGGCCTACGCTACCAGCCAGTTCTCGGATGTGGCAGCGGTGGTTTATGACTTCAGCTCCAGTCGCGCCGGAGAGCATGCTCGCAACTTCCTTCAGGACTGGAAGGGCAAGTTGGTCTGCGACGATTTTGGCGGCTACAAGGCCAGCTTTGAACTCGGCGTGACAGAGATCGGCTGCATGGCCCATACACGGCGCAAGTTCTTCGAACTGCACGCTACGAATAAAAGCACGCTCGCCGAGCAAGCCCTGCGCTATATCCAGTTGTTGTACGAAATCGAAAGAGAAGTCAGAGACCTGGAGCCGGATTTACGGCGCCGAATACGGCAAGAAAAAGCCGTACCGGTGATGGACAGGCTGCATGCCTGGATGATCGCGCAGCGTGATCTTGTGCCCGAAGGTTCGGCCATCAGCAGAGCACTCGATTACAGCTTTAAACGCTGGGCAGCGCTGTCGCGCTACCTCAATGACGGGGCGGTTCCCATTGATAATAATTGGGCGGAGAACCAGATCCGGCCATGGGCTCTTGGGCGCAAGAACTGGCTCTTCGCCGGGTCGCTGCGCAGCGGAAAACGGGCTGCGGCGATCATGAGCCTGATCCAGTCAGCGCGGCTGAATGGCCATGATCCGTACGCCTATCTAAAGGATGTTCTCATGCGCCTGCCGACGCAGCGCGCGAGTGAGATTAACAAGCTGCTGCCGCACATGTGGGCGCCTGTTTAATCGCGCAGGGTGTCTGCCCTGGCATCTACATTTTGCGCCACACCAAAGCAGGAATTGCTCGGATGTAAATTAGTTCGCTGACCAACTCAATCAGCGTTTGAGTAATGACTGCTGCCGCAGCGAGCCCTCTGATTTCCTCGGGCAAGGCCAATGCCAATGGCAGAACCACTAATGAGTTTCGTGTCGAGCTGCTGAAAGCGACTGATCTTGCCGTGCTGGCCGGTAACTTAAACGCCCGAGCCACCAGCGCACCTACCACTGGTGCCAAGAGCATGAAACCAATGTAGGCGGGAATAACAGGCAGCAGCTTGTCCATGTCTCTGACCACCGTTGAAATCTGAGAGCCGATCACTACGACCAATACAGCCGCCATAGCCGGTACAGGCATCCAGGCCCATGCGTTGTTCCAGCTTTCAACGATGCGTGATCTCTTTGCCCCGGCAGCTGTTGCTACCGCTAAGACCAAAGGCAAAGCGATCAGCATCACAAAGGCCTCAACAAATGGGCCTATAGAAATGACCACTGCTGAGTCGTTACCCAGCATGAAGGTCAGGTACACCGGCAGCAGCACAAGCTGCATCAAAAGAAGCAATGGGGTGGCCGCCAGAGTGAGTTTGGAGTCGCCTTTACCGATGTGGGTAAAAACCACCACATAGTCGATACAAGGCGTCAGCAAGACCAACAGGGCACCCACCAAAATCGCCGGGTGATTGGTTATCCCCATCGTCAATGCCCAAACCAGCAAGGGGATTGCCACGAAGTTGGCTGTGAGCAGCGCCGCCATGAAACGCTTATTTGCGAGGCCATTACGGAGATCCAAGAACGGGATCTGTAGAAACATGGCGTACATCAGCACTGCGATGGTGGGTGTCACCGTCAACCCTAATGCTTCAGACGCATTGGGGGCGAGCAGGCCTCCGAGGGCCGCGACAATGACCGCGATGAAGTAAATGGGAATCTGGTTCGTCTCTAGCTGTTCTCTGTCCACAAAATGCCCTTCAAGCGCGTGAAGTTATTTTCTGAAGACAGGTTAATATCTGTAGCTACTACAGGTTCAAGAAAATGCTTGGAGAATTTGCATGTCAGGAATCGGGGCGCTGTCGAAATCAACGGGTTGCCACATTGAAACGATTCGCTACTACGAGAAAATAGGCCTTCTACCTCCCGCCCTGCGGTCGGCTGGGCGGCATCGAATCTATACTGAAAAGCATCGATCAAGACTCGTCTTCATCCGGCAGAATCGTGAATTGGGTTTCCCGCTCGAAGATATCCGAGAACTCATCGCGCTCGCAGCAGATGCTGATCGTCCGTGCGCTGACGCGCTTTCTGTGGTCAAAAAGCACCTAGCGGAAGTAGAGTCGAAGGTAGCAAAGCTTCAGCAAATCCGGGTAGAGCTGCTCTCAATGGCAAGTATGTGTGAGTCAACATGCCTAGGTTCAAACACTCCAGACTGCACGATTGTTGAGTCACTTTTTGAACCTGCTGCTGGGGTTCGCTCTGGTTGCTGCTCCTAGACGAGTCAAGAGCATAGGGGGAGCAAGCTGCCATCGAAACTGAATAGCGCGATAGCCTCGACAGGGTGTTTCGAGCGTCTGTCTACACCAAACGGGCTGGTACGAGATGTGTTCGGCAGACGCTTACGTAGCTGCCATGACAACTCACCAGTGGAGCTGCTGGTTCGCAGCCTGAAGACTGAATGGATACCGACAGTGGGTTACATGAGCGCTGCGTTAGCGCAATAGGATATCGGCTAATTTCTGAAGGCGTGGTACAACTGGCGGCACCCGTATCAGTTCAACGAAGGCTTAGGGCCTGCCGTTGCTCAGGAAAAACTTAACGCAGTGTCCGGGATTAGTTGACCACTACAACCTCGATTCAAGCATCGGCAGAAGACGACGCAGAACCAGACACTACAGACATATCTAAGAATGTGGCGAAGATCGTGATGCGGGCCGCCTGATGCCCAATGAGGGGGGAGGGGGCAAGCAAAAGTCCCCGAAGGACACCTCATGGAATTGTCACGATGTCTGAGCGATATCCTCCTCCAACTCCCGCACCGCTTTGCTGACTTTGATTTCAAATCGGCGCTCCACCTCAGCTTCACTCAGCTTAAGAGCGTCATCGCCAAGCCACATGGCAAGCATCTCGCGCTTCTGGCTGACCTTGAGCGCATCGAGGTTCGGGATGTAGCCGTTGTTGGCTTTCATGCCTCTCCGCAGCTCGTAGAAGGTCTTGATCAGAGACTTTGGATGGATCTCACCGCTGGGGCAAAAGCGGTTTGTCAGCTTTCTCACCGTGTGATTGATGGCACGCAGTTGGGAAGTCGTGGTGATCTGGCAGAAGTAGGCAGCCCATCCGAGGCGTTTGCCTTTGAAGATGCACCCAGTGATCCTCAAATTGAGCTTCCACTGGCAGTAGGCCAGGGCGCGCTCCTTGTCGGCGGGACGTCGGGCCGTTACCAGTTTGTGCCGGTAAGCCGTGAAGATTTTGGCGATCGAAGACTCGAATCTGATAATGCTCTCGTGGCGGATCAACACCTGGCCGCCCTCGATCTGGTACCCCAGAAAACTAAAGGGGTCGGTCAAGCTCTCTACCTTGGACTTTGATCCTGGTTCAAAGTCATGCGGATTGAGCTTCAAAGCCTTCAATTCTGCGATGAGCTCCTGGGCCGTCGAGCGGGCCACGCCTTCCGGCCCTAAGATCAGGATGTCGTCAACGTAACGCTTGTACCAAATCCCCGTCCGAGCCTCGAAAAGGCTATCAATGCTCTGCAGCGAAATCTCGGCAAGCACATTCGAAATCGCGAGTCCTTGCGGTACGCCCACTGTAGGACGCTCGGCTCCTTTACTCCCCTTGGACTCTGAAACCGTGGGGGTTGTGAGCGCGTCGGTGATCAACTGTCTGAACTCGGGTTTCCGGATTTTCTTCTGTGTTGCTGCGGTTACCAGTTCATGGGGAATGGACGGGTAAAAGCTCTTAAGATCGATCTTGGCGTATTCGGCATACGCACCGGAATTCAGCGCAGTTTTCAGGGAGTCGATGACAGTCTGGGGAAGTGTGAGTTTGGCCGTGGGGAAAACGTCTGATAGGCAGTTGCACAACGCGCGCAGGACGATTCTGTCCCTGGCGGTGGGAATTGATAATTGCCGAGGCGGTGACGATGCGCCTTTTAGAATCAATTTTTCCTTGTAGGCCGTGAAACGATACTCCCCCCGGTGAACCTTCTCGACGATGTGATCAAGCTCAGCGGTCAAGTGCTTATCGAGGTTAGCCGGGCGCACTCGGTCGAGGCCAATGGCCCCGGAGTTTTTGATCCTGTCGGTGTAGATTTCTTGTAAACGCTTTTGGGTAAAGATTTTTTTGAAGCTTTTCGCCGCGCTCATGGCCGGTTCCAGAAAGCATAGAGGCCTGCCAACACGGGAAGAGCGTAAAGCAGCGTCGTGATCAGAAATCGCATGGTCAGCCAGAGCGCGGCAGAAAAATACTCAAAGCCTGTGAGGGGGCGAGTGGTGGCCCCGGTCGCAAAAACACGCGCGATTCGATCATCGATTTCCCGATGATTTTCCGATTCAGCCAGCAGTTCGTCATATCTGCTGATCTGTTCGGGCGTTGGTGGAGGGGGTGGGGAGGTCGGCGAGCCTTCGGGCAATCCCCGATGGAGCTTCTGCAGCGCAAGATAGTTGGTGCGCATCAGCATTGCGCGGCCCCGAAAGTCGCGGTTCGCAACCGCAAGCGAAATGCCGAGCAGCGCAACCGAAAGGATCGTCGCCATGACATCGGTATCTGGGCCAAGGATGGTGCTATGTCTGATGGTCAGCACCCCCAGCGCCGTGCTGAGGATCGCGTACCATACCAACAAGAGCTGCGAGTGAAAGTCCAGCCACTCCAGGCGCTTATGAGCCTGAATACGTGCCTTGTAAGTGAACCAGACGCTATCCTTTTTCACGCACATCTCTCCATAGAAATTGGTGAAGGAGCGGGGGGATTTGAGTACCGTTGAACATCCCGTAGGGATCAGTGGGCCGAAACCCAACAGCCGAAGCTGTTAATTATCAGAACCGCCCTCGTTCGCACGAGAGGAAATACCCACCCCTTCATGGCTGATTCTACAGTGCCATCATGAATCGTGGAAGCTACCTACATACTCGACCGCCCCCTTCCGCTGGCCTTTGAAGACCTGCTTCGCCCCCGAGGCTTCGCTGTGCCCATCCCGCGCAGCGTTGGGATTGAGTGCCTTGCCAACTATTGTTTTGCGAGCCCACCTAAACCCTACCGTTGGATGAGGGCTCACTCAGGTCGGCCTCGCTTACTTCGAATGATCCCAAAACGTATGATTCATGTCGTTTTCAATGTCCCGGATCTTTTTAACGAGCTCCTTGGCTTCATCCTTATCCACCAGTTTCTTACTAACCAGGCGCTGGATGTCGTTGACTTGCTCCCTGCGCTCCTCAAAGCGCTTTCGATTCAATTTGAGCCCTTCGATCATCAGCCGTGATGCGACCTTCATTAGTTGGGGATACTTCATGCAGAAGTCGACCGCTGGTCTCACCTGCTCAGTAACATCGTCCCATTCAAAGTGATTGTCGGCCAAAGCATCAAACCGCCCTGGGCTTAGAACACTGTCATTAGGAATTCCAATGCTCGTGATGCCCGTGTGCAGGTAAACCTTGCGTACGAGCTCGGAGCAATAGGCTGCCGCTTTCATCGGCTTTTTTGACAGGCGGATTTTGTAGGGTTGAGCCAGGTAGAACGCGCAGGCGCGGTAGACGGAATCGGTGTGCTCAGAAGCCAGCTTTTTACAGCGGATCACCCTCCAGTCTGCTTTCACATCATTCAAGACTTCGGATATCAACCGATTAGTTACACCGGCGCTTGGCATAGCATCAATGCAAACATAGTCCGCATGAACAAGCGCAACATGGCTTGAGCGGGCGCGTTCGTAAGAGTATTTTTGTCCTTTCGTGATGATTTTTGCGCCAAACGTGGCACCCGTACACAGGATAACGTCCCCCGCATGCAGGAGACCGTCGACGCTGGTTGCCTCTTGGATGAAGGAGTTGTCCTCACCTCGGATCATGGCACGATAGATGTGCATATGCTCGGCGGGTATGCCTTCGATGCGGGCGGTGAAATCAATCTGCGCATCGCTCTGCGCTCGAATTTGCGCGAGAACCTGCTCACTTTTTTCCTCCGACGACATGGTCGCAAAAATATCAGCGGCAGCAGCGTGCCGAGCATTCTGCTGCATTTTATCTAGATCTATCTTGAAGCCCATGTCGTCTTATACCTAATATCTTCATCCGCCCAGCGAGGGGGATTGGAGTTCTGGAGCCTGTTCTTGCAATCCACACGCATGACGTAGCCCCAACGTTTCTAGGCCGCAGGTTTCTTTGGCCAACAGATGCGATAAACGGGGGCAGGATTTCAAGTAATGGCGCGAGCGCCCAACATTGGCCGTTCGCCAAGCAGCAGATTTGAATCATCTACCCCGACTGAAGGGGAGCACTACACCACTGTCCTCAGACTTAACCAGCGAATCGCCGCTAACCATGGACTTAAGCTTCGCCAGATGGAAAACGGAAGCTTTCCCCGACAGATAACGCTCAGGCAAGCCCGCCAGTTTTTCCACATCGTTTGCAGCCAAACCGATATAGCTCGATACCGACTCAATCGGCATGACCCCAGAAGAGGACAACAACTCGATCGTACGCTTGAGAAGGCGAGGTTGTTCAGGGGCGCGCGCATCATCACCTGGCTCAGATTTAGCTCCCCACCTGGCTGACCTGCGTTTGAACAGAACCAGCTTCGCATCAGCGTCGATGATCTTGAGCGCTTCAAGACGCATGATCATGGCGGCGACCGAGACGCCCCAGCGCTGTTTCAGCAACAGGAGGCTGTCCAGTGTGACCGGAGTCCTGACATCAGCAGCAAACGTTTCTGCCGGCAGCAAGAAAGCTCCCGCGAACCGGTGAGCCTGCGATTCCATCAACTTGTAGCGCTCGGGGTCGGTGGAGCGGTCAATACCTTTGTGCAGAATGAGGTGACCGAGTTCATGCGCAAGGTCGAATCGACTGCGAAAGCCATTGCCCTTGTCGGCGGAAAGCAGGATCAGCGGCCTTTGAAGCTCGTGGCTCCAGGCTGAAAGTCCTTCGATCGGTGCGATACCGGTTTCTTCGCGAACCACGATAACGCCAGCTCCCTCCACAGCCAGTGCCAAATCAGGAATTGCGCGACGGCCGAGACTCCAGAGGTCTCTGCACTCGCTGGCCGCTTCCTCGATATCGGAATTGGCAATTTGCTGAGGATCCGTGAACGACCTTACGGGTAGGTTAACGTCCGGGAAATCGACAAATTCGGTCATCGCCAGGACGATGTCCTGCGTCCATTCAAGCCGAGCTTCCAGCATCGCTCTTGCGGAGACATGCGCGGACGCGTTGCTTCTGAAAAGAGGCAGCGATCCTTTCGTGGGAAGAGGGCGAGTGAACCATTCAGGGCTGACATTGATGACCTTTGAGAGGCTGTCCAGTGCCTCCGCTTCGGGTGACTGCTGACCCGATTTCCACTTGCTGATCGTGGCGGGCGACACGCCGACCATGGCAGCAAGCTGTACCTGAGAAAGAGCGCGGGCAGCCAACGCTTGAATCAATCGACCTGGCTGGAAATCTGGAATACCCCGGCTCATGTTTCTTCCTGTCCTCCGAGCTCGATGAGGCCCGATTTGAGTTTTACTTTTGCATTGTCGGCCTGTTTAGGAGCCGCTTCATAGCGATCTAGGAACTGGCTTAAAGGTTCACGAAACAGCCAGCCATCCATTTTCGGATTGGGCACCGCGATATAGACCTGCAGCGGCGTCTCGGGATGATGATGCAGTGAACCGCTGAAACGTGCGACGAAGAAGAACGCCCCGGAGTTCATAGCCTGAGGCCCAAAAAGGGATGGCTGCACCAGTTGGCTCATAGCCTCATTCGCTTCGGCCAGCTCACGTCGGACGATGCTACGAGTGGGTCGATTCCAGTTCGTCGTGCTCATGTTCAAGCGCGCGAATTTGAACACTCCTGCCTGGCCCACGATCACCCGGTTGCCTTGGGGGGGGATCAATTCAGCGTTAGATGCCTCCAGCAAGTCGCTGAAGCGCTCGTTCATCAGGATGTGCCGCATGTGCCCCAGAGCAGTTTTGCGCTGCTTACTCACCTCCTTTGTCACCCCGTAAGCCTGTAGCGCACCGGCAGCAAAGGCGTCTTCGACACCCATCACGAGGTCACGAGAGACATTGGCGATTAGCAAAGCGGCAATAGCTTCGGAGGTTAGGTTCATTAAGTCATGCTCTGGTTTCGTATATCGAGATTATATGGCGTTAAAATTTCGTGTAAAGAGGTAACGTAGGTGAATTCGCATCGCTGAGCCGCAAGTGTGAGGATGGATGCCTGGACGGCCGAGACGCAGGCAGCGCCAAGGCTCGGTTTACGACAGCCGGCTCCAGCAGGGCACACGTAAATGACAGCCATTTAGACTCTCAACGCATGAAAGCGGAGATTCGGACAGCTATTCGAGCCTGCCCCAATCAGATTTCGAACGCGGGATAAAGGCTCGTAGTACGCAAGTCACGGGAGTCTACGGTATGGGCCCCACAGATTGATCAGTGCAAAACTCGTCTATGAATTTCACATTCCCATCCTCGCTGAGCTGATATTCAAACGTCCAACGGCCAGCTCTCAACATGAGCTCGTAGCCCGCGCAATTCGCCAATGGCTGCTCCACATCAAGCTTGCGGAACCGACGCATTAGCTCAGGCTTTCCACCCGTCTCTCCATGCTTGATAAACCAGGCCACAGCTCTTATGAACTGGCCGTGGCTGAAAGCCAAAATCTGATTTGCTTCAGCCGCCGCTAGACGATCAAGCATGACCTTCGCGCGCTGTAGCAACTCTATGAAAGACCCCGCGCCAGGGCCATCGATAAGCTCCATGTCTCCGGTCTGCCAGTAACCATCAGCCAAAGGCTTTCGATCTGCCTGGGTCGTTCCAGCTAAACGCCCAGGGCTAAGGTATGTGAACTCCTCAACGGCCCAGATTTCGAAAGGGGTATCAGGAAACCGCTTAGCCGTAGGTAAAGCCGTATGGATGGCGCGCTCGAACGGAGAGGCGATTATCAGGTCGGGCTCGGACTTAATGCTGCCGGCGAGTGTGTGGGCCTGAGAATGGCCGAGTTCGGTCAGAGGGATCGAGTCTGGGGAGGTGGTGGCCAGGCCGGCGTTCGCAGCGCTCTGAGCATGCCTGACTAGCCGTACGACTTTGGTGGGGTCGGCCTGAGTGCTATTTGTCATCGCAGGATCACCCGCCGCTGCCAAGGGTAGAGCATTATGATCTACGCACTAGGTGCCTGTACTCTTCGCGTGCAGCGATGATCTGATCACGAATCTCTTCGGGGTCTATCGACATGCCGCCGCGTTCAGTAACCCTCAATGTTTTGAGCTGGTTAGCCGCGTGGATGAATTCCTTCTCACGCCGGATCTCCCATTCCGGCCTTGTGTCCCTAAAGAGCCGTTCAAGCAGTGCATTTAGCCAGCGCATGTTGCACCTCCGATGAGCCCGCTCAAAATCCGATTGATGCTTTCCGTTACCAGGAGCTTACTCGCTGGCACCGTTGAGAGAAATCCTCGGATCGCGTCATCGGCAGAAGATCTTGCACTGCTCTGTAACGCCTGAGCTGACACATGGGTTGGTCAGGCCGCGCCACTCGTGATCTCGGTGCAGTGGGCTGGGCAAGCGGAGCGCGCAGGCATGAGGATGGAAGCCCAGCGGGCCAAGACGATGCGATAGCAGAGGCTTGGTTCACGACAGCCGGCTCCGGAGGAGCATGCCAAAACAAGCATCAACGAAGAAAACAGCAGATGGCCCTGCAGCCTCTACCTTGTTGGAGCAAGAAAACCGTTTGCTACGAAAAACCTCACAATCACATCAAGATTGAATTTCCAATTTTGCCTTTGCTCGCTACGGAGTAGCCAGCCCATTCCATCTGCTGATCAGAGTGATGCTTGGCATCTGAAACGAATCGTTTACTTGCCTTGGCACCCAAGCGCAGTTCACTGAGTACAATCCGAGGATTTTGATGCACAAGTCCCTGGAGCAGTCCTTGGATTAGGCCAGCATCCACCGTTGCTTGATACGCGCTCAAGCCGCCGAAGTAGGTGACGAGTAGTGGCCTGAGGTGATCTTGAGATTGCTCACTCAAATCTAGGTGGATCGTGGCTAGGTTGAAATGCACTCCAACGCCAGGATCCGACGTCGCATACCATGATCGGTAGTGCTCCAGCGCTGCTGCAGATGGCTTACAGGCGCGGTAGCTCTCTTCGCACTGAGTCGTGGTGGCATTCATGATGCAGACCACGTCATCATCATCCAATGCGCCTATGTTCCTAAAAAAGCTGCAAGTAGCCCGCAGGGTGCTCGTTGCCTGCACTGAATCCTGCTGGAGCTCAATCGCTAAGAATCCTTTGAATGCCTGGAAAGCAGTGACGCTGCATGCATAGCCCTCAACCGCCCCAATGATCACCAAGAACGCGTCGTAGAGGGCCAGGCAGTCGAGGCTGTCATGACCTCCACACTGGCCCTTGGCGGCCCCAGGGGTGAGCATTTCCTCCAGGGCCGCACGGTCGAAGTAGCACATCCCCTTAAGCTTGATTTGTTCCACTGTCAGCATGTTGATGTCCGCATGTGATTCGGCTGACGTAGCTACGACAGTACGCCGAAATTAGTCGGAGACGTCCCTGGTAGGATCAGGTCTCGGGATCGATCTGAAATTTGAACGGGCCGCATGTGAGGTACCGACCTTGTGACTATTCGGACTTGGAGGAGGGGGCTGCGAGTCCGGAATGAACGCACACACCTAATGTAGGAAAGAACGGCCAGTCGTCATCGTTAGCCTCGATGCCATGATCAAACACAGGCGGTTCATAGTCGGCGATACCCAGCGAGTTCGACTCCAAAATTTCCTTCACAACCCCCCAATATGGATAGTCCGAACGGGCTGAATAAACGTCAGCCTCGCTGGAAAAACTGACGTGATAAAACCGAATAGGATCAATCGCCACGAACTTTTCCCACATCGCCTCAAGGGCAGGAATCGTGTCGCTCGTGGTGGCGCTGTCGAGAAAGACGCTGAGGCAGTCGTCGTGGAACGCAATCAGTTTCACCGGGGAGATGGCGCCGCGAATGTGCATGTGCTCCAGGGCTGTGAGGAGGCGCTCATCCAGATAGTCGCCATACAGCAAACAGAAAGTCTGCTTGGCGGCTTGCGGTAGCGCCTCGAGATTCGGGCCCTTCCACTGCAGACAGCTGCAGATGATGTGACTGGGAGCGTCATTGGGTGACGCAGGATCGCACTCGGGATGGAACAGAGCTGGCATAAGCATTTCTCCTCTATGATGGGGAAATGAAGCCGTCGGCAGGGGTTTGGTCAAGCTGATGAGCCGCGAAAAATAATTTTTCCGACGGAATATCAGTATCTTAGGAGCATACCGATAAGATCCTTGGCTAGATTTTGCCGCAGTACTTTGCGTGAAAAGTCGACCACGTTGTGAGTTGCATCAGAACAGGAATGTCGAGCGGCTGGGCTTCGATGAACGAAGCCCAGCGCTCAAGCAAGCATGTCAGGCCTTGGGCGTTCTATCGATCCCGCGAATGTATTGCGACAACAGCCCAGGCCAAGGATGGCCCATTGCAGCAGCCAGCGCGTCGCGGGTTGGGACTGAACGATGTGCGATGGCACACATGATGAACGCCTCTCGTAGTGCCCGAATGGACACGCTCTGAGGATCGATTTGAGCTTCCAGCCACCAGGCCCGCAAAATCCGTTTGAGCTCAAATTGAGTCATAGGATGATTCGGGTTCTTGTGGGAGGTAAACAGGTAGTCCCCGTCCGAAAGCCCACTTTCTTCTACGTACTGAGACAGCACTGCTGTACTCAATGCGGGCAGCCTGTACGTCATTCGCTTGGGTATGGAAATCGAAGCCTTAAAACCATCGAAAACCAAACCATCACCTTGAATGTATCCTGCTTTGAGATGTAAGAGTTCCACTTGCCGAATTCCTGACAGCGCGGCGACACACAATGCACGATCGCGAAGACTGGTAATACGATCTACTGCCTCTGCGAGGGCTTTGAGGTCTTCTTGGCTCAAGGGCGTGATCAGCAAGGAGCGGTTCGGGGCGCGCGAGACCTCGAAATCAAGGAGGTCTGGCTGGCTACGCGCGGGCGCTGAACTCGCACTTGATTCCTGCTTCATGCGAAAGCTCTTGAAGGCCAAAAGCTCGTGCAGTGGCAATGCCATCACCAACGAGTTTATTGCCCCATCATCAATCTCAGCAATTTCGTGAAGTTTCGCGTGCAGGTAGATCGCCGTACTGACGGAATCCCGCACCTCTGCCAATGAGGGAACGGGAGCATCGGGCAGGCAGGTTTTTGATGACTTCAATAGGTCGTGAAAGTCACGATACCCAAGCCCTGAAGCGAGGACTTCGTGGGCCACCATGAGGCTGAGACCATCAATGATAGGCCAGTTGGAACGTAGGGTATTGGCAATACGTTTGAAGCGGCGATTCCGCTCGAGATCGAACGGATAGATAGGAACGCGCACGGCATTTCTCCAGGGTCAGGATGTCGGCTGCTCTCTGACTCTTGTCGAAAGCCTGCGTGGTGAGGAATGACAACCTGAGGCCCATGGCCTTTTGCGAACCGACCGCTCGATCCAGTGAACCGATGGCTCTTAAATTAGCATACCTGCCGCTGTTGTCTAGTTGCCCTCATTCGTACTCTTGGACGTGGAGACACTTGCTGTCGGTGGCAATCCAAAGCGCGGCGCTGTACACCACAACTCACCACTACATCCGCCTACGATGATCTCGAGTCGGTTCCGAGAGCCGAGCGGAGTGCGCAGCCCGATTGGCTGACGGCTTGAGCATGAAAGCCCGCAGGTCAAGACGAAGGCTTAATTCACGACTGCCGTTCCGAGAGGTGATGCTTAGAAAACAATACTCCTAGCTGGATGCGATGATTGGTATGGATAGACGAGCTTCAGCCTAACTGCTCAACTAGATCGACCCGAAGCATAGGGTCGAGGTCGCTTGTAGTCGCACCTGGGGTGGCAGAAAGGTCTTGACCCGGCAGACCTCCGGTATATGACCTGCTTTGGATTAGTAAAGGAGGAGGATGTTGAATAAGCGGATGCAAGATCGAGCTTTTGAGAATTGGTGAAAAGGGCTCCCTCGATTCCAAGCTTCTTCCCAGGCGGAAGGTCTGTTGGGCTGATGAGGAGTTGTCTGAAAAAAAACTCTCATATGGACTGTCAGGAGTACTCAGCGATAGCGTCATATATATTGATGGTCTTCTCATGTATATGCTCATGAGTGATACCCTTTCTGGCCATAACGAGAAATCGTCCCAAAACAAGGTAGTGCTGATAGGTCGTTGTTGGATTTTCATGGCCAAGCTGATTTATGATTACCTCGGTGATCGCGAGATCCATGACCTCTGCGTTTTTCTCAAGAATACCGTCTCCGTTGTGATGCTGAATCATCATAAGGGTCGGCCACCATTTCCTAGTATGATAAAACTTATTGCTCATCTGGAAATCAGGATCTTTTTTGAATGCTAGCTTTTTTGCATAGTTGGTCGCTTGGGCTATCATAGTTTGAGTAACGGGAACGCCCTCCGATGTCAAGAAGAGTATTGACAGCGGGCATTTTTTTCCAAAGCGTTCCTTATAAAGCTTGGCGCGAGCTTGGTATTCAGTTTTGATGTATTCAGAATCAAGCATTTTCAAGGCGTATGCCGGAATGATGATCTTTCTGAATTTATTCCCCTTGCCAATGAGAGAGTATTTAAAAGTCTTATCAGCTTTGCTCATCTCGCTGTACGGAAGAATGTGGCGGTTTTTTCCATTTCCCATGTACGGAAATTTTACCAGCTCCATAGGGCGCATTGCTGTTGCAAGGGCAAATTTGAAAAGCGTTTTGTATACCATGTCGGGGTAGCAAGATAGAAGAGTATGAATATCATTATTGGATATTAGGCGAATAGCTCTTTTTTGTCTGGACTCTTTATCAAGCACGCGAATAGAGTCGGCGTCCAGTACCTGCTTTGCTTTCGTCTCAATGTAACTCAGAAGTCGTCTGTCTTTAAAATTGGCGATCCAGGTTTTGAGATGAATGGTTACGTTAATAGGGATGTGGCGTTCGTGTAGCCACTTAAAAAAATATAATACGACACAGGCATCATTGTAAATGGTTTCAGAGCTCGGATGAGCACTACCGTTTTTAACGCGGTTTATCTGCCGATATACTTGCCATTTTTTTAAATCAGCGTTTATGACGTGGAAATGATAGTCGCCGGGGCTTACAGAGTTAAATCTTGGAAGTTTCGATAAGAATTTATAAAATTTAGTGATTAAGGTAGCATACCTTTTTGATGTTTCTTTAGATGAGCGAGTTTTTTCATATAGGTATAAGTTTGGTATGCTCAGTAAGAGTTTCTTTTTTCTAAAACCTGCAATGATAACTTGATGTTTGACCTCTAGATTGAGGTCGATGCTATGGTAGCTAATTTCTTTGAATTCAAAATCTGGCATCATTCGCCCTGCCGAACTCTGAAAAATATAACTTGTTCAAAGCCCCATGTGATAGATGGAGGCTTCGCGTTATCCGCATCTTTCAACTCTTCTGGAGGGATATCGCGATTGCCAAACCTGCGATTTGCCGATGTTGTTGTTTCCGACGCGGTGAAAGGCACATGTATTGAGATGCTAGATATCTGCTGAAGATCTTTAAGTATAAATTGTAGCTCTTCTCGACTGTAAATTGGAAGACGTACAACAATGGTGGTGCGATTTTGATAGGGTGCAATCTTAGTGCAGAAAGCATCAAAGTCTGAAATATATTTATCCTGAAAGAGTACGATATCAATGTTTTCCGGATTGGGCAGTTTTATCAAATTCTTCGTGATATTCGTGATTGCTGCTTCTTTAGCGTCCTCATATGCATCGAAGTCGCTTGAGGTTGCATATGATTTTTTAGCTGACGAAAGATCCAGATCAAATATAATAAAGTTTTTGTCAGATTTCACCGCATAACTGGAGCTGGTGGCGTGGGCGGAAGTCACGGCCTCCATCGTAAGCTTCGCATTTTTTACTTCAAGCTCGGTTACCCGTTTATTAAGGTAGGCATTGTGATTGCTCTGGCCCGTGAGAGTTGCTGTAAGTTGTCCGGCCTCGAACGCCATAATATCGTTGTTCATCAGTGTTGAAATGTGATTCGAGATTGCAGCTTCAAGTTCGGCTTTATGTGCAGCTTTGGTTGCTGCAAGTTCCTGCTCCAGCCGCAGAATCATAGATTCTTTGTTCTCGATCATCTCGCCGAGTGATTCGTTGTCATTGGCAAATAACTTAGCAACGGATTCTTTGCCAATTGAGTAGTTCTTTAAATCACCATAATAGCGGTTGAAAGCCTGGCGGCTAATGCCCGCCAGGTCAGCAAGTTTAGCTATAGGAAGTTTAGATTGGCCGTGGTTGAGTTGGTGCTCTTTGATGATGCCAATTAGTTTGTCGCGTGTGGCTTGGCTACTCATACGCTGATACCCACTGAAGGAATAACTTTGTAAGCGTGATTATTATTCAATGCTTCGAGGTGCTTGGTGTTTTCCAATACCTTTAGTCGCAGCATCGCTTTCGAGGTCTCCGATAAAGTGTCGCTTGCCTTGTCCAGCATCTGTTGATAGAAGTTCGTGTTGTCCTTCAATGCCTGTGCCGCCTTACCGACGATCAATGCGTGTGGGCATGCCGTATCGCAATGGAGTGGTTCCGGAAGGGCATCCTTAACCGTAGTTCGGTGATGGGCCAGGCATGGCGGAAGATCGGGAGACGAGTACACTTCCGTACTTACGCAGTAAGTGCCTACGGCCGTACGGTGAATGAACAGAGGTTCGCCGGACGAAAGCAAATGGGTGACGTAGGTGAAAATTGTAACCTTGAGGCTTTGTCCAGAGAACGACTCTGGACGAGCAGCAATTTTTTCGACGAGACGTTGTGCATTGATGCCAGACGAGCTTGAGCTTTTTACCGATGTGATGATATCGGTGAACTCTTGGATATAGTTCTCCTCAATCGCCTTGGCAACACTCTGAACAATGTAAGGATTACGGCCAATGTACCTTAGAGTCATCGCATAGCTGGCATGACCAAACAACAGGCGGATGATGTCTACATTCCGTTCACTGCGGTTGATAAGAATTTCGGCAATGGTTTTCCTGAAGCGATGAGTATGGACGCGGTCGATACCTAGCTGTTGTTGAAGACGCTTCGTAATTTGCTCTGTCTTTATAGACGCTTCTCGCACGACTTTTTTCGTACCGAGCATAGATTGAAAAATATAGCCTTCCCTTTTTTGGTCAAGTTCGTATCTTAAGTGTTCGAAATCCTTTACCTTTCTTCCGATAAATTTTGGAAGTGGGATGAAAGACGTATCCCCTTTGTAATTGGGGTCTTGGCTAGTTTTATATCGGGTGACTTGTAGCTTGAATTTTCCGTTCTTTGTTTCAACGACGTGATCAAATTTAAGCGCTTCAAGTTCACTCACTCGCAGCCCTGTAACCAGTGCCAGCAATATGTAGAGTGCGTCCCGTATGTGGGTGAGCGAATGTTGAAAGCTGCGAGTCCATGAATACTGCCAGAAAGGGGCCTGGTTATTGTATTCACGCTTAGTCTTTTGAAGTTTTAGAATCTGCTTACTAGCAACTACTACATTCAGTTTTTTTTCTAAATCAAAATCTTCCGCACTTCGAGTGATCGTTTTCGACCAGGTGACTTCGAATTCTCGGGACTTGATATAATCAGAAGCTTCTTTAACACGCGGCATCGCCTTCTCAGTCCAGAATAAGGCGTGCTCAACGAGCTTTTTCAGATCGCTTTCGGTGTAGGGAGCCCAGCTTGCAATGGATCCCGTAAAATTCCGAATAACGTCTTTCCTGCGCTCAGGTGTGTCTACGGTAGTTGGCGATACTGATAAACGATTTTCCTCCGGAATCAATTTTTGTACGCTGAGAGAAATCCAGAAGCGGATGTGCAGAAACAGATAATGGTAATGAGTGAATTGAGGGGCTAGTTTTGACCTGTCAAGTGCGTCGTTCAGAAGCCTTGGCGTAATGAAAGATAATGAGTCAGCATCTTCTGTGAGATTATTATCTACGAGAACATAGTTGTAGACGCGCCGAAAGTTCTGAGCGTGGTTCAGTGTAGTTAAATACGACCGGATACCCGCAAATGGTGCGAAATCAGGAATTAAATGATATACGATTGATTTTTTGATGGATACGCCATGTTCTGACATGGCGTCAAAGTTGATGCGAGTAACTTCGCCATCTGGCCCTTTAAATATTATCCAGCTGTCATCGCAATACATCGAGTATTCGGATACGGGGAAATTTCCGGCAGGATACAACGCCAGCTTTTGTAAGAGGGTGCTTTGCGTTTGACGGTAGTCGCCGCCGGTCTCCTTCAGGAGATCTTCGATTTCTTTCTCTGCAGCGTCCAAGATGTCTTCAGAGAAGTCGATATCCAGCTGCTCAGCGAGATCATCTGGTAATTCCTCTACGATATCAGTAGTCTTATTTTTCATTTTGTCTGTCCTCTTCTTCAAGGATTACTTGGAGGAAATTCATGTCTCGTGGCAGCAAAGGCGTATTCCGCCGCTGGTAACGAGATGCCTCTCTGACTGCCTGCTCGTCTTCCCAGTTTTCAAGGATGGAGTCTATTTTGATCAACTCGACTTCCCAGTCGTTGCTATATTCAGAAGCAGACTCTGGCTGATCATCGATGATCTCAACCACATGGATGCGGCGCTCAATCAAGTAAGGAAGGGAGTCTTCAAAAATGATGCATTGAGAGCAGAACATGCATTTGCTCACCACGTAGCATCTCTGTCCCAATGGCACATTGCGGGCTGCGCCAATCCAAGTGGGCTTGCGCTGGTTAGCGCACCCCCAGAGCGGCCTTTCCATCCCAGGGATATGAAAAATCTTCAGTGGAAGCTGAATGGCCGCCTCTTTGGGAGGCGTGCCCAGCATTCCTTCGAATTTTCCTGACCGCATCAACCGGAGGACTGCTTCGAGTTCGGACTCGAGTCGGTCGTAACGCTCCTGTTGGGCCGGAGGTGAATTGTCGTAGTGCACGTCTGTGGTGACCGTACTCGCGTGCCCCAGAAGCATTGCCAGCATGCCGTGGGAACTGGAGCTGTCTGAGATTTGCTTTCGACGCTTCACCCACGTCGGGCGCAGCCGCCACGTTAGGTCTATACCGCTCATCAACCTTTCACCATCCTCATCGAAGATGGGAAATTCTTTGAGAAGCTGCTTAATGCCTTGCTGAAAAGCTTTTTCGTTGGAAGCAGAGGTATGACGTCCACCTTTCTTCGTCCAGTCCGCAAAGAAACGCAGGCACAAAAATGTTGTGTTGTAGTCTGCTGAAGTCATGCCATGGCGGACATAATCGAATTCGTACTTAGCAAGGGGCTCAGAAAGCTTTATCGCGAGCAAAATCAAATTCCGAGCCGAGTACATGTCGGTGGTTGTGCTCGCGGCGATTATTTCTTTCGGGGCATAGTAAGGTTTGGCGATCCCTTGGCTACGGTTTTTTTCCGTCTGAATCATCACATGCTTTTCATTCATTGCCCCAGTAAGCGCGTGCTCAAAATTATTAGGATCGAGCGCCAAGACCGCCTCTTTGTTCCAGTTAGTCTGAAGCATGATGAACTGTACGATGCAAGACATGTCCTGCATTGATGGATAGTACAGGTTGAGCAGGTCGTCCCACTTGATCGGATTACTGAAGCCAGGCGGCGTTACGGGCTTGCTCCATCTGTGCATAATCAGTTGGATTACATCACTGCACTTTTCAAATGCGTTGACTTTGATAGCCGAATATTTTTCGATGATTTCATCCAGTTCTACTTCGAACGGATAGCCGTTCTCGATGAACGTTCTGATCACTCGCGCGGGATCCGGATTAAAATTGAGAATCTTTCGGAACTGAAATGGGTTTTCTGGATTCTCAAATTGGAATTCTTCGCTTCTATTTTTGTAGGCCGAGTAAATCACTCCCCGCCAGTTGGGAAGTGAAGCGATTTCGCGTAATTCCGGATTGCTTGAAAGTTTCAGCTTAGCATGTAGTGCACTCCAATTGAGCTCAAAGCCACTATCAAACCTATGTTGAAGCCACTGGAAGATCGTTTCTTTCGAGTAAGTGACTTTTGAAATAATTTCTGTGAAGGTATAGGGTGTGGCTTGGGAAACTAACTTGCGAAACTCAAGGATTTCGTAGAGCCGATCAATACTCGAGGTGAAAGCATTTGCAAGCGAATTCTCAGTTTCATCGCTAAAGGGTACTCTAGCCTGAGTGCTTGCTCTTTTCGCAAATGGAAGTAACAAGTCTGGAATCGCATCTGTCATGGATGACGCATTTTTGAGTGCGGTCTTCAGTCGGGCAGCAAGAGCCAGGCTTTCATCACTTTTCAGGAGATGGTTTTCGAACTGCTTGTATACTTCCGCGCTCAGGTCGGTAATCTTCAGAATCCATAGCTGGGCTGGATTGCGGGCATTGTAGGCTTCAATGAAGTCAAAAAATATCCATATTGACCGTCTTAGTGAGCTGTTTGTAGCTCTGCTTCTCGTTGGGCAGTACTTGATAAAAGTTAAGTGAAGTGCCAGGCAGATAGCTTTTGCCTTGTCATAAAAAGAATGGCCTTGATAGTGGCATTCCATCTCATGATTGTCAGCGCTCATGACGACATCATGAACGGCGTCTTTCGGCTTATAGAGATGATCCATCTTACCCTCTATCGGCTGAATCTGAAATTAGGGATGCCCACGTCTCGTTTAAACGAGTGCCTAACTCTTCAAGTGATCCATTGTTATGGATGACGATATCTTCGTCTTCGACCGTAATTCCAAATTCCGATGAATGCATATTTACAGGTTGGGCATCCTCTCTCACAATATGCCAGATGCTACCCCCTATACTCCGAATGTACGCAGCCTCATTCTCGAAGCGAATGTCCTTGATGATAATTGTGTCTTTTCCGTTGCTGTCGAGATTCGGTTTTTGAATATAGGCGGTATTATTGACCTCCTGAGGAGGCATCGCGCTTCGCTTCTCTGTGAAGTCCGGGAAGTCTTGAAGCGCTCTCATTTTGACTAGATTAACCATTTCAACTGGTGCCATCTGCCAAAATGAATCAATCTTATTGAAGGCGGCAGCGCACCAACATTGGTCATCGCTTAGGTTGAAAAATGCTTTCGCAGCTAAGATAAAAGGGGTTTCTGGATGATTGGTCTGTTCAGAAGAGAGTGGGTGTATGGCAATGGGTTTATAGATCTCGCGATCAGCCCGCATCAACCAGTGATTGGCGTTGTGGCTCCTCATCCATTCAGTGCCTATGCGCTGAAAGAATGCACGCGGTGACAGTCCCCATGCCCCAACCTCAACCTCCTTTACGCTATCATCCCAGGCTTGGGCATCTGAGAGATTGAAGAGAATTTGGCATCCCCGTTTGAGTGGATCTGCGAGGGCGAACGCGGTTACACAGGCATGCTGAAGCAATATCGCTGCTGCTGTGTCCTTGCCTGATCTAGCCTTCGCTGCCAGCCCTATGATTCTCTTCATCCGTGCTAAGCCCCTGATTTTAAACAATTTTAAGTTTGTTTACATTTTTTCATAGCCTGAGTATATCTTCTTGTTTCCAATTCTGTCCATTCCAAAACAAGATGCCACTTACGCCTATCAGGGCGGCGGCCGTGGTTTATCCCAGGAACGCATCGCCCAGCTCGAAACCTTCGTCCAGGGCACGTTGCGCCCGGACCTGACGCTGGTGTTCGACCTGCCCGTGGAAGTCGGCTTGGCGCGGGCCAGCGCGCGGGGTCGCCTCGATCGTTTCGAACAGGAAGGCCGGGCGTTCTTCGAGGCCGTGCGTGGCGCCTACCTGGCGCGCGCCGCTGCAGCGCCTGCGCGCTATCGGGTGGTCGATGCCGGGCAGAGCCTGGCGCAGGTCCAGCAGGCGCTGGATGCGTTGCTGCCCGAGCTGCGAGGTTTGCCGCGTGGCTGACGCCTACCCCTGGCAGGATGACCTCTGGCAGAAGCTGGCCGGGCGCACCCAGCATGCTCACGCCTACCTGCTGCACGGGCCGCAGGGCATCGGCAAGCGTGCCCTGGCCGAGCGCCTGATGGCACTGTTGCTGTGCCAGCGTCCGGCCGCGCAGCACGCCTGTGGGGCCTGCAAGTCGTGTCTGTTGCTGCAGGCCGGCAGCCATCCGGACAATTTCATCCTCGAACCTGAGGAAGCGGACAAGGCGATCAAGGTCGACCAGGTGCGCGAGCTGGTCGCCTTCGTGGTGCAGACCGCGCAAATGGGCGGGCGCAAGGTCGTGCTGATCGAGCCTGCCGAAGCGATGAACGTCAATGCGGCCAACGCATTGTTGAAAAGTCTCGAGGAGCCTTCGGGCAATACCGTCTTGCTGTTGGTCAGTCATCAGCCCAGTCGACTGCTGCCCACGGTCAAGAGCCGTTGCGTGCAGCAGGCGTGCCCGTTGCCTACTCAGGCCGTCAGCCTGCAGTGGCTGGCCACGGCGCTGCCGGAAGTGGACGGGGCTGCGCGCACCGATCTGCTCGCGTTGGCCGCAGGCTCGCCGCTGGCAGCGGTGAGGTTGCAGGCTGCCGGTATCGTCGAGCAGCGGGCGCTGGTGGTCGAAGGGGTGAAGAAGCTGCTGAAAGGGCAGCAGACGCCCAGCCAGTTGGCCGAAGCCTGGAGCGCTGTGCCATTGCTGCTGCTGTTCGACTGGTTCTGTGAGTGGTCGAACCTGTTGCTGCGCTATCGCCTGACGACGGACGAGCAGGGACTGGGCTTGAGCGACATGCGCAAGGTGCTGCAATATCTGGCTGACAAGAGTACCCAGAGCAAGGTGCTGGCCATTCAGGATTGGGTGTTGATGCAGCGCCAGAAAGTGCTGGCCAAGGCCAACCTGAACCGGGTATTGCTCATCGAGGCGCTGCTGGTGTCCTGGATGGCCTTGCCGGGGCAGACGTGATGGGTGCATTGTGATCGAACGCTGCCGATGTTGGTTGCGGTTTGTCTGATGTACCGTGGTGATACCGGACGCGGCTCGCGCCGCTGCTACAGGGATGCGCCGGTTGTAGCAGCGGCGCAAGCCGCGTCGACGGCGGACGTGGTTTGGTCGGTGCGACGCGGTGACGCCGGATGCGGCGGACGCGGTTTGACTGCTGCGAAAATTCACTATCAGTAACGGAGCACGAATGAATCAACCCGTCAGTCCCGGACCGCGCAACGGTATTCTGTCCCTGACCATCAAGGACAAAGCCGTCCTGTACGCGGCTTACATGCCGTTCATCAAAAACGGCGGCTTGTTCATTCCGACCAGCAAGAGCTACAAGCTGGGCGATGAGCTGTTCATGCTGCTCAACCTGATGGATGAGCCGGAGAAGATTCCCGTGGCCGGTCGCGTCGCCTGGATCACCCCCAAGGGCGCCCAGGGTAACCGCGCTGCGGGCGTGGGCGTGCAGTTCAACGACGGCGACAATACTGCGCGCAACAAGATCGAAACCTATCTGGCCGGCGCCCTGAAGTCCGACCGTCCCACTCACACGATGTAGTCCCCATACCCCCATGCTCGTAGATTCCCACTGTCACCTCGACCGCCTCGACCTTGCCGAACACGACGGCTGCCTGGACACCGCCTTGGAGGCCGCGCGTGCCTGCGGTGTAGGGCATTTCCTGTGCATCGGCGTCAGCGCCGAGAACGCCGCCACGGTCAAGGCCCTGGCCGGCCGTTACGACGACGTCGATTGCTCGGTCGGCATTCATCCCCTCGACCTCGCTCCCGGCAAGCCGCCCGCGCTGGACTGGCTGATGGCCGAGCTCGACGCACCACGCGTGGTGGCGATCGGTGAAACCGGCCTGGACTACCACTACGAACCCGAGGCGGCGCAGCTGCAGCAGGAGTCGTTTCGACTGCACCTGCAGGCGGCCAATCTGACCGGTAAGCCGGTGATCGTGCATACCCGCGGCGCGCGCGCCGATACCCTGGATTTGTTGCGCGAGGCGCAATTGCCCCAGGCCGGCGTGCTGCATTGCTTCACCGAAGACTGGGCGATGGCCAAGGCCGCCCTCGACCTGGGGTTCTACATTTCGCTGTCGGGCATCGTGACCTTCCGCAATGCCGATGCCCTGCGTGAAGTCGCGCGGCAGGTGCCGGCCGATCGCTTGCTGGTCGAAACCGACTCGCCCTATCTGGCGCCCATTCCCTACCGTGGCAAGTCCAATCTGCCGCAGTACGTTCGCGAAGTGGCACAGTGCATCGCCACGGTCCGCGGCGAGACGTTCGACAGCCTGGCCGAGCGCACCACCGACAATTTCTGCCGGCTGTTCCCCCTGGCGCGTGTTCGTCGCCAGGCTTGAGCCTGCACGGGCAAAAAAAACCCGGGCTCTGGGGGGAGAATCCCGGGTCAAGACCATTAGGAGTCACAACAGGCGCGTGGTCCATCGACGCCTTGCCGCCGCATCACTTGGGGGAGTATGGCGCGACGACAGTTCAAGTATTGTCGAATGGGTCAGGGGCGCCAGTGCCTTGCAGGGTTTTCTTAAACGTATTTGGAATACGCCCGCTGCTGCTCAGTACAGATTGCAGGGGTGCGTGGCATATGCGCCATAAAGCCAGAGATTTGGGATGATCCGTGCATTTTGACCTCATACAGGCATAATGACTGCCTCCGCTTTCGATCCAGTCCTTCCTATGCAAAAAGAACCTCGTAAGGTCCGTGAATTTCGCCGCCGCGAGCAGGAAATCCTCGACACCGCACTGGCGCTGTTTCTCGAGCAAGGCGAAGACAGCGTTACAGTCGAGCTGATTGCCGACACCGTGGGTATCGGCAAAGGCACCATCTACAAACACTTCAAGTCCAAGGCCGAGATCTACCTGCGCCTGATGCTCGACTACGAGCGCGACCTGAACGCTCTGCTGCATTCGGCCGACATCGATCGAGACAAGGAAGCCCTGTCCCGCGCCTATTTCGAGTTCCGCATGCGCGATCCGCAGCGCTATCGGCTGTTCGACCGGCTTGAAGAGAAGGTGGTCAAAGGCAACCAGGTGCCCGAGCTCGTCGAGCAGCTGCACAAGATCCGCGCGTCGAATTTCGAACGCCTGACGTTCCTCATCGAGGGGCGAATCAGCGAGGGCAAGCTGGAAGACGTTCCGCCGTACTTCCACTATTGCGCTGCCTGGGCGCTGGTACACGGCGCGGTGGCGCTGTACCACTCGCCGTTCTGGAGCAACGTACTGGAAGATCAGGAAGGCTTTTTCCAGTTCCTCATGGACATCGGCGTGCGCATGGGCAACAAGCGCAAACGCGATCCGGAAATACCCGGCCCCAAAGAAGCCTGACCCCCGAGCCATCCCGAGCCCTGCAAACTGGCGCAGAAGCTGCATCATGTGGCTGATCGCCGGGATCTTGTCGCCGGCTCTGGAGGATGCATGCGTAACCTGGTCGTGCTGCTGGCGCTGTTGGCGTTGGGCGGTTGCATGAAGGTCAGTGATCTGGGCGAAGGCGCCCGCTATCACCTGAGCGATGCGGGTGTGTTGAATCACAGTGAAACTCGCCGGTTCAACAACTTGCGCGTGCAGCCTGACTCGTTCATCTATATTGGTCAGGGCGCGTTCGTGCCTCCCGGCGGCGCCTACCCGCGGCCCAACGTTGTGGCTGAACAGGCGTTCGAAGCGTTCGTCGAGTACTTTCCCCTGGTACGCCGCGCCCCGGCACCGCTGGGCCTGGAACAGGCCTTGGGCGAGGCGCGCAATGCCGGCGCGCATTACCTGCTCTACACCCGTTTTGCACGCGCCGACGACCGCATCGGCAATGCTGACGAATGGGCCGACCAGGAAGCTCTGGACCGGCTCGGCGTCGACAGCAGCGTGATTCAGATCATGCTCATCGAAACCAGCACCCGCTATCTCATCGACACCGCGACCATCCGCAGCCGTGGCGGGCTGTTGACGATGCGCGACAACAAACCGGAAGATTTGCTTGGCCCACCCCTTGAGGACTACGCTCGCAGCTTGTTGGGCGTAAGCCGCTGAGGAGACGAGCATGACGGGCAAGGCCGACGATTTGCTGGCGCACATTCCCACTGCCAAGAAGGGCTTGCCGCCCGTGCATCTGTGGAATCCCGATTTCTGCGGGCACATCGACATGCGTATTGCCCGCGACGGTGCCTGGTTCTACCAGGGCACGCCGATCGGCAGACCGGCGATGGTCAAGTTGTTCGCCGGGATCCTGCGCCGCGATGGCGACGAGTACGTATTGGTGACGCCGGTGGAAAAAGTCGGCATCGTCGTCGATGACGCGCCGTTCGTGGCCATCGACATGCAGGTGTCGGGGGAAGGCGAGCAGCAGTCGCTGCGCTTCACCAGCAATGTCGAGGACTGCGTCGACGCCGACGCGCAGCACCCGCTGCGGGTAGACATCGACCCCTGTACCCAGGAGCCTTCACCCTATGTGCTGGTGCGCAACAACCTGGAAGCACGCATTCACCGCAACGTGTTCTATCGGCTGGTCGAGCTGGCCGTGGTGCGTGACGGTTGGCTGGGGGTGTGGAGTGGCGGGGTGTTTTTCCCGATAGGGCAGGATCCAGCGCAGTGATCAAGCCCCCGTTTCGAGTAACGGGGGCTCTCTTGCGTTTTCAGCGGCGAATTCACACGGTCATTTCTGCGGCGTCAACGTCAGTCGCTTGGTCCCGTAGGCCTTGTCGAAATGCTGCGGCTGCATCGGGAAGCTGACGTATTGACCCTTGAGCCACGCGTCGATGCCGTCGGTGTAGTTGGCACTGGCTGGATTACCCGACTGCCCGCTGCTGCTAAGGCCGATCATCGGCTCGGCCTGGGCGAAGTCGACGACGATGCGCAGCGCCGGTATCGACGCGGTGTCGAAGCTGTCGCCCCAGCGGTAGGGCGCAGCGTTCAAGGTGGTGTGATCGCCACCGGTGGCAACCGGGCCGCGTAGCACGGGTGCGCCGGCACCGGGCCCGCCCGTGTCGGTCCAGGTGGTGCGATGCAGACGCCCCCACTGCCAAGTGCTTCGATCACTGCCCAGCTGCGCCTCGCCGGCGCTGACCGCGGCGGCCAGGCTGCGCGCCAGGATGGCCGGCTTGTCCTCCTTCTGCGCGGTGCTCAGATCGTCCCAGAACGGGCTGTCGTCACGCCCCAGCAGATGATCGGCCTGGGCCGAGTAGGAAGTCATGCCCTGGGCCACGAAGGCCTTCCAGCTGGCGCTGTCGAGCGGGCCCAGCTCGTCGAGGAAGGTCCGCTGCGCGCTTTGCTGCAGGAACAGCTCGTACAGCGCGGCATCGGCGGATTGCGCGGCAAGGCGGCCATCGAAGGCCATGAGGCGAGTGTAGGCTTCGCGGGCCTTGGTCCGCTCGCCCTCGGGCAGCGCATCGATGGCACTTTTCAGCGGTTGTGCCATGCCGGGCGCAAGAAACATCTTTTTCAGTTTGGCGGCGAAGGGGGTGATCTGATCGGACTGCATGGCAATCATGCTGCGTGTGTCGTGCTTGCCGGCACCGGCCAGCTCGGCCAGGCGCTCGCTGCGCTCCGGGTAGTACCAGGCGTTGGACAGCTGGATGCCATAGCCGGGCGGGACGATGCGCTGGTTGGCGGTACCCAGCCAACCCTGCGGCGGGTCCTGGTCGTAGGGGTGAAGCATGGGGTCGGCGAGGCCATCCCAGTCATGTCGACCGTCCCAGCCGGGCGAGGGCAGCATGCCTTTGCCTTCGAGACGGTTGGGAAAGCGGCCGGTGACCTGCCAGCCAATGCTGCTGGCATCGGCAAACAGCAGATTGGTCGCCACCGCGCGTATCTGCCGGCTGGCATCCGAAGCCTTCTCGACATTGCTGGCGCGCGACAGATCGAACAGCGCATCCAGGCTCTTGTCGTCGGTCAAGTCCGGCAGTTGCAGGGCCAGGCCGTAGCCGCCGCTTGCCGGCATGCCGCTGACGTCGTTGAGCAGCGGGCCGTGACCGGTTTCGTAGACGGCTTCGCGCAGCGGACGCTGCCCCTTGGCCAGGTAGGTCTCCTGACGCACGCGGGCCGGCTGCCATTTGCCGTTGGACTGATACACCACGCGGCCGCCTTCGCTGCGGACCTTCTCCAGAAAAACATCCTGATTGTCGCCCATCACTGCCGCCATGCCCCAGGCGACTTGACCATTGAAGCCGGCCAGCACGCCCGGCAAACCGGCCAGGGCGACACCTGCCGCCTGAAAGCGCGGCGCGCGCAGCTGCACGAAGCTCCACGCCGACGGAACGCTCGTCGATGCGTGGGTATCGTTGGCGAACAGGCTTTTTCCGGCCCGCGTGCGTTGCGGGGCGATGGCCCAGTTGCTGGAGCTTGGCGCGCCAAGCCGCTCGAGTTCGCGATTCATCGTGGCCAGGCCCGCCAGGCTGGTCAGCGAGTTGCCCAGCGACACGCCCTTGAGCTTGTCGGCCTCGGTGAAAGGCAGGCTCTCATCCGGATAGACCGGCAGCAGCCAGGCCAGTCTGTCGGTGCCCACTTTCTGCGCCAGTACCAGCGAACCCAACTCTTCCTGCAGGTTGAGCGATTGGCTGAACGACCACAACGCGAACATCAGCGCCGAGTCTTCGGCCTTCCAGTATTCGGGGGTGTAGCCTGCCAATTGCGCGGGCAGCTTGCCGCGGTAGCGAAACAGGTAGGCGTTGACGCCCCGTGCATAGACATCGAAGAAACGCTTCAATCGGGGTGAAGCGGCGGCATACAACTGGTCGGCGCTTTTCTTGAGGTTGACCCTGCGCAGCAGGCGGTCGCCGTCCAGCGCTTCGACGCCGTCCAGTTCGGCCAGGCGTCCCTGGGCCAGCAGCCGCAGACGGACCATCTGGGTGATGCGGTCGCTGGCGGCCACATAGCCTTGGGCAAACAGGGCATCGTGGAAGGTATTGCTTTCGATCAACGGCATGCCCAGCCCGTTACGCCTGACCGAGACGTTCTGCGCCAGGCCCTTGAGCGGCTGTACACCCACGCTTGGCGGCAGGTTTTGCTCGGCGGAGCCGCCCAGCCATTGTTGGCAGCCGGTCAGGGTGAGCATGCCGGTGACCACGGCGGCGCAGCCGAACGTGGGCGTGAAGAAAAAACGGGCGGGCGAGGCCATGGCGAAGCTCCTGCAGGGGCTGGCGTAAAAGGCGCTACGTTAGAGAGGGCGGGGGCGACGCGCAAGCGTCAGGCGGGGGATATTTTCTTCGTGCCCAAGCCGCTCGCGGACACAGCGCACAGCGGTGGGATTGGGGTCAAGGGAGGGGCTGCCAGCACGCAGCACCCTCGGGCATCGTTTCGGCTCAGGCGCCGTGGCACTTCTTGAATTTCTTGTCGCTGCCGCAGGGGCACGGATCGTTGCGGCCTACATCTTTGAGGGCGTTGCGCACCGGTTCCTGTGGGGCGTGGTTGCAGTGCGGGCCATGCACGTGACCGTGGTCGTGCTCATGAGGGTGATCGTGGTCATGGTCGTGATTGCAGTCGGGGCCGTGCACATGGGGTTGCTGGGACATCGAGAATACTCCGCAGGTGAAATTGGCCGGAATTATCTCACCCTGGGTTCGGAATAGCAGCGCTGCGGGAAAAATCTTTGCGACGTCTCAGCGATCGGACAAGCCGCGTGCGTCGATTACGCCGGTGTGGTTGAGCACCACGTCGTGGCCGAACAGCACCCCGGTGCGCAATTCGCCGCGCAGCTCGTAGCGGATCGCTCGCTCGGGGTGCTTGAGCAGGCGTGACAGCTCGCGCGCGTGTTGCCAGAGATTGGTGCGCACCGGCAGCTCATAGTATTCGCCACTGTTGGCGGCCACGCTGAACCAGTCGCTGGCGTCGCCTTCGGTCAGCAGCATGTCTTCCAGGCGCACGCTGTAGCTCATGCCGCGCACCGGCAGGCTGCGGCCGTTGGGGTTGTCGATGCGAAAACGCAGGATCAGGCGCTGTTGCAGCATGTTGGCCTTGACCACTTCGACCTTGACCAGATGCACCTGAGGATCCTGGTAGTTGCCGGTGAACCAGGTGGCGCAGCCCGTGAGTCCCAGCAGTGAAAGCAAGCCGATGCTGCGCAGAACGAGAGTGCAAGCGGACATGGCAGGGACCTCCGGATTTGTCTTGAGTCTAACAAGGCGCACGGGCATGACAAGGGCGTGCTTGTTGCGCCGAAACATCGTGGTCCATAATCACCGTCACGGTGCTGGCTTTTCGGCATCTGTGCGGACGCCCAGCGCCCGCAACGATGCCATGCCAGGAGAGTTGCCATGCGTTTCTACGAGATCGTCTTCAGCGGCCAATGCGTGCCCGGCGCGGCGCTGGACCAGGTCAAGAGCAACCTGGCAAAACTGTTCCAGGCCGACGCCCAGCGAATCGAGCTGCTGTTTTCCGGACGCCGATTGGTCCTCAAGAACAACCTCGACGCCCAAGCGGCGGAAAAATACCGCGCGGCGCTGGCACGCGCAGGGGCGGTGGCCAGCATCGACGAAATGGCTCAGGACATCGAAGAAATCATCATGACCGCGCCAGCGGCGGCAGGCGACTTCGGCCAGAAACCCATGGCAGTGGCCCGCCGCGCCGAGGTCGTGCCGCGTGATGCGTACATGGCAGCGTTCGTGGCTGTGGATGCGCCGGCCTTCGCCATCGCCGAGGTGGGCGCCGATCTGCAGGATGAAAGGCCCGCACAGCGCTCGGCGCAGCTGAACCTGCAGCAGTTCAGCCTGGCGCCTGCCGGCAGCGACATGGGCCAGTTGCGGCACGAGGAAACCGTTCAAGTGCCGGACATTTCCCATCTGAAAATCATTGGCTGATGTAGCCTGCGCAACACTTCTTGAATTTCTGCCCACTGGCACAGGGGCAGCTGTCGTTGCGGCTGGCCTTGAGCGGGACGGTCGGGTCGATGAAATACCAGCGGCCGTCGTGCTGCACGAACGCCGACCGCTCGCGGTGGCAGTGCTCGCCCGTGCTGTCGTGCCAGCGCGCAGTGAAGGTCACGAACGCGTGTTCCGGCTGGCCGCCGAAGACTTCCGCCGCGACCACCTCCAGGCCCAGCCAGGTGCTCTGCGAACTCCACTGGGCAATGGCCTGGCGGTCGAGGCCGGCCTGCTGGGCGTGCAGGGTGGTGTTCACCAGATAGTCCACCAGGCCCAGCACGTAGGCACTGTAGCGCGAGCGCATCAGGCTCTGCGCATCGGGCGCCGGCTGGCCCTCGTGATAGCGACCACAACAGGCCGGCAGCAGATTGCCACTTGCGCACGGACAGATCGAAACGCTCATATCACCACCAATACTTGCCGAAGTTTTCCGGGTTGGCCCAGAACCTGGAGTTGAGCCAGTCCGGGACTTGTTTGTATTCGCGCACATCATAGGTGTACAGCTTGAGCACCTGCTGGTCGCGGGCGAAGCGTTCGCTGGCCTGCAGGGCCAGGGCGTAGAAGTCGGTGTCGCTCCAGCCGCTGGCGACCGGGTCGGCCAGCACGGCGATGCAGCTCGCATTGAGGTTGCGGATACCGGCCAGCAGGCGCGTGCCTTCGGCCTTGTTCAGATGCTCCAGGCAATCCACCGCCAGCGCCAGGTCGAAACGCTGGCCGGCCAGGTCTGAGGGAAGGGGGCCGGGCGCGGCTCTGGATATAAGGGTTTCGGGGTGCGCTGCCTCGAACGCGGCCAGGGCGGGGAATGCACTCGCGCCGATCAGCAGCAGGCGCTGCGGCGCGTGACGTTCGAGCAAGGCCGCCAGAGCCTGTTGCGGGGTACGGGAAGATACTGCGTCGGTCATTGGAGCTCCTCGGTCGTGGCCCTCACATTATAGGGCCCCGACCCGATGGCCCAGCATTGATTGGATGGCGCGCCCTATGGCTTATTGCTGGCGCATATGCCAACCACGGTCTTTACTCCCAGAACGTCGGCCCCTGCTGCCGATTCCCTGAGGAGAAACTAGATGAGCATAGTTCGGACGGCACTACCCTTGATATTGGTCGGCAGCGTGTTGACGGGTTGCGCAGGCTTGCAGAAAACCGACTGGCCGATGTGCGCGGCCGTGGGCGGTGTGACCGGTGCGGCGCTGGGTGCAATCGAAAGCGGGTCGCTGGCAGCCGGTGTTGGCGCGGCGGCGGCCGGTGTCGGCGCGGCCTATTGCTGGGTGCATGGCGATGGCGACGAAGACGGTGATGGCGTACCGGACAGCCGCGACAAGTGCCCCGGCACTCCCAAGGGCACGCCGGTAGACGCCAATGGTTGCCCGCCGCCTGTCCCGGCGCCGATGCCAGTCGCTGCCGAGCCGGCACCGATGCCCAAGGAGGAGACGATCGTCATCCGCAACGTGCATTTCGAATTCGACAAGGCCACCCTCACCGCCGCCGACCGGGCGCAGCTCGATACCGTCGCCACCCGCCTGAAGACCGAAGCGACCACGGCGCGCTTGAGCGTCAGCGGTCATACCGACAGTGTCGGCAAGGACGCCTACAACCAACGGTTGTCCGAGCAGCGCGCCAAGGCAGTGACTGACTACCTGGTCAGTAGCGGCGTACCGCGGGCCAGCGTGGTATCGGTCAAGGGCGTGGGCGAGGCCCAGCCGGTTGCCGACAACAACACGGCCGACGGTCGCGCCATGAACCGTCGTACCGAGATTCTCATCCAGCGTTGAACCTTTAGCGCCAACCGCCAGTCCCCTTGTACAACGACCGGCGGCACGCTTTACTTCTCAGTTGCCGGCGCCCGCCGGCGACTCAGGAGCCTTGAATGAAGCTGAAAGATCTATCGCGGACCGTATTTCCCGCTCTGCTGGTCGCCGGTGTGCTGAGCGGCTGTACCACCTCCCCTGAAGGGGCGTCCCCACTCAACTCGCGTACCTGGCCTGTCTGCAGCGTGCTGGGCGGCCTCGCCGGTGGCGGGCTGGGTGCCATTGAAAGTGGTGCTTGGGCCGCTGGCGGTGGCTTGGCCGGTGCGGTGGTGAGCGGTCTGGTCTGCTATGCCCAGGATGGCGACAAGGACGAAGACGGCGTATTCGATCGACGCGATCGTTGCCCCGATACCCCGGCCAATACGCCAGTCAAGCACAACGGCTGCCCATTGCCGGTCTACCCCGCCGTGACCAAGGCGCCCGAGCCGCCAGTGGCCGATATCCCCGAAGTGGTCACCTTGAGCGATGCGGGCGACGTACCGTTCGAATTCGGCAGCGCCGAACTGACCTCAAGTGCCCGTACCGAACTGACATCGCTGGCAGCGCGGATGAAGACGGCCCAGGTGGCCACGGTCAAGATCGTCGGTCATACCGACAGCGTCGGCAGCGATGCCTTCAATCAGAAGCTGTCAGAGCAACGTGCCGCCAGTGTCGTCTCCTTCCTTCTGGGCCAAGACGTTGCGGCAGACAAGCTGAGCAGCGAGGGTCGCGGTGAGAGCGAGCCTGTCGACAGCAACGACACCGACGCCGGACGCGCCAAGAACCGTCGCGTGGAAATCCATCTGAGCCATTGATCGATGTGGGTCGGCAGGTTTTTCCTGCCGGCCTCTGGTCACCGTCACGTCTCAGCCGTTAATGTGCGCCTAGCCAATGCCGTGGGGGGCACATGAAAGGATTTCTGATTCTGGGTAAATGTCTGACCTTGCTGTTCTGGTGGGTGGTACTGCTCAACCTGTTCATGCCGATGGTCAAACCGTTTCATGCACTGATCAACCTGGCCGGCGGCACGTTGCTGTTCCTGCACCTGATCGAAGCGATCGCCTTCAACAAGCGCCTGCGCGGGCGCAGCCATCCGTGGCTTGACCGAGTCCAGATCCTGCTGGCCGGGATCTTTCACATCCAATCCATTCCCGCACCGTCCGATACCGAGGCTAGCCATGCGTAAGCTGGGTTTGTTGGCAGTACTGTTTGCGCCGCTGGCATTGGCCGAGTCGGTCAGTGTCGAACCTCATTCGCTGTTGCGCCTGCCGGCCAGCTCCAGCGTGCTGCAGTTGCAGCGCCTGGAGGTAGCGGATTACGGCACGTTGCTGATTCCCGCCAACCTGACCGAACTCAGTGTCGAGCAATTGCGCCTGGGGCATGAGGCGCGGATTGCGATAGTGCCGGGCGAGCAGGAGTTGCGCCTGCGCGCGCAGCATGCAGAGCTTGGCAGCGGCAGCCAGATCCTCGCCCGTGGCGCGCCCGGTACCCATCAGAAGGCGGCTCGCGCAGGGCGCAATCTTGACGTGCAGTTGCAATCGCTGGACGCCCTGGAGGTGAACATCGACGCGCGCGGCGGCGCGGGTGCCGATGGCTATGCGGGTCTGGACGGTGGCAATGGCCAGGCGCCTGGTTGTACCTGGGGCTCGGCGGGACGCGGTGGCAACGGTGACAATGGCGGCGACGGCCTGCCTGGTGCGCCTGGCGCCAATGTCCGCCTGCGCCTGCCGGCGACCTTCGCCAGCGAAGCGATCCAGGTGCGCACCGACGGCGGCCAGGGCGGCGCTGCCGGTGTTCCCGGACGTCCGGGCGCCGGAGGCAAATCCAGGGGCTGCGTGGTGTACCGCGCCGAAGGCGGCAAGTCGGGTCGCGAGGGCTTGCCGGGGAGAGCAGGCGAGGCGGGCACCGAAGGCACGTTGAGCATCCAGCGCTTCTGACCAGGTTGGTTCAGAACTGCCTGGCCATACCCAGCACCACGGTCGCCAGGCCCAGCAGCAGGCCACCCACCGCCAGGCGACGCAGCTGCTTCATGGCGATCGCGCCGTCCGTCCACGCCTGGGCCGCCACGGCCTTGCGCAGCGCGGGCAGTTGCAGGCCCTGCATGCGCAGGAACAAGGCCACCATGACCACGTACAGGCCCATCATGATCTGTACGTCGCGTGGCGCCGTCTCGAAGCCGGTGAAGCGCAGGCGCAGCAGGGCGACGCCGCTGATCGGAAGAATCAGCACGGCGGCCCAGACCCCGCCGAACAGCCGTGGGAAAATATCCACCAGACGCTGCAGGCGCTGAACCCGCGAAGGCACAGCCAGCCCGGCCGGGCGCAGGATCGTCCATGTCGCGAGCATGCCGCCCAGCCACATCAGCACAGCGAGCCCATGCAGGGTTTGAAAGACGCTGTCGGCGCTCATGGGTATCTCCAGCCAGCACATCGAAGTCGAGCAGGGTATGATAGCGACCCGATGAGAACCACTGAAAATATATCCAGCCTTTCGCCATGACCAGCCGATGATCAGTAACGAACTCAAAACCACGATCCAGGGCGCCTACACGCGTTTTCTCGAAGCCAAGAGCCTCAAGCCGCGCTATGGCCAGCGCCTGATGATCGCCGAAATCGCCAAGGTATTGGGCGACATCGCGTGCGATGACGAAGGCCGGCGTACGGGCGATCCGGCGGTGGTGGCGGTGGAAGCGGGCACCGGCACCGGCAAGACGGTTGCCTACAGCCTGGCCGCGATTCCGGTGGCCAAGGCGGCCGGCAAGCGCCTGGTGATTGCCACGGCCACGGTCGCGCTGCAGGAACAGATCGTGTTCAAGGATCTGCCCGACCTGATGCGCAACAGCGGGCTGAACTTCACCTTCTCGCTGGCCAAGGGCCGCGGACGCTACCTGTGCCTGTCCAAACTCGACGTGCTGCTGCAGGAAGGACACGCGCAGAGCGCGACCGCGCAGCTGTTCGAAGAGGAAGGTTTCAAGATCGAGGTCGACGAGGCGAGCCAGAAACTGTTCACCAGCATGATCGAGAAACTGGCCGGCAACAAATGGGACGGTGACCGCGACAGCTGGCCGGTGGCCCTGGAAGATCAGCAATGGTCGCGCCTGACCACCGACCACAGCCAGTGCACCGGCCGCCATTGCCCTAACTTTGCCCAGTGCACCTTCTACAAGGCACGCGAAGGCATGGGCAAGGTCGATGTGATCGTCACCAACCATGACATGGTACTGGCCGACCTGGCGTTGGGCGGCGGGGCAGTGCTGCCCGACCCGCGCGACACGTTGTACGTATTCGACGAAGGCCATCACCTGCCTGACAAGGCGATCGGCCATTTCGCTCACTACAGCCGATTGCGCTCCACAGCCGACTGGCTGGAAACCACGGCCAAGAACCTGACCAAGCTGCTCGCCCAGCACCCGCTGCCGGGTGACCTGGGGCGCTTGATCGAGCAGGTGCCGGAGCTGGCCCGTGAGATCAAGACCCAGCAGCAGTTCATGTTCAGCGCCTGCGAGCAACTGGCGGACTTCAAGCCCGGCGAAGACATGGAAGGCCGTGAGCGCCCACGCCATCGCTTCGTCGGCGGGGTGGTGCCCGAGCATATGCGGGAAATGGGCATCGAGCTGAAGAAGGGCTTTTCCAAACTGACCGACCTGTTCACTCGCTTGAGCGAGTTGCTCAAGGAAGGCATGGACGGCGAAAAGAACGTGGGCATTGCCAGCCATCAGGCCGAGGAATGGTACCCGCTGTTCGGCAGCCTGCTCGCTCGCGCTCAGGGCAGTTGGGAATTGTGGACGGCCTTCACCGCCGAAGACCCCGAAGACAGTCCGCCCATGGCGCGCTGGCTGACCCTGGCCGATGGCGGTGCGCTGTACGATATCGAAGTCAATGCCAGCCCGATCCTGGCGGCTGAGATGCTGCGCCGCAACCTGTGGAACGTCGCCTACGGTGCCTTGGTGACATCGGCTACCCTGACCGCATTGGGCAAGTTCGACCGTTTCCGCATGCGCGCCGGGATTCCCAAGGCCTCGGTGACCGCCATCGTGCCCAGCCCCTTTCACCATGAACAGGCCGGGGTGCTGCGCGTCCCCGACCTGCGAGCCGACCCCCGCGATGCGGCGGCGCATACCGCTGCGATCATCCGCGACCTGCCGGACCTGGTCGAAGGCTATCGTGGAACCCTGGTGCTGTTCTCCTCGCGCAAACAGATGCAGGACGTGTTCGACGGCCTGGACCGCGACTGGCGCAAGCAGGTGTTCATCCAGGGCAACCTGTCCAAGCAGGAAACCCTCAACAAGCACAAGGCGCGTGTCGATGGCGGGGACTCCAGCGTGCTGTTCGGTCTCGCCAGCTTCGCCGAAGGCGTCGACTTGCCCGGTGCCTATTGCGAGCATGTGATCATCGCCAAGATCCCCTTCGCAGTGCCTGACGATCCGGTGGAGGCGGCGCTGGCCGAATGGATCGAGGCGCGCGGTGGCAACCCGTTCATGGAAATCGCCGTGCCCGATGCCTCGCTGCGCCTGATCCAGGCCTGCGGGCGATTGCTGCGTACCGAGCAGGATCGCGGCACCATCACGCTACTCGATCGACGCCTGGTCACCCAGCGCTATGGGAAGGCCATTCTCAACGCTTTGCCACCGTTCCGTCGGGAGATTTCCTGACGGCCCGCACGGCCCTGGTGCGACGATAATCGAGGGCAGGGCGGTTCACAAAGCGCTGAATCGCTGAAACAATGCGCTTCATTTTTCGCGGCGTGGTCGATGGGAGTCAGGGTGCAGATACAAGGTCACTTCGAGTTGCAGTTCGAAGCCGTGCGTGAAGCGTTCGCGGCATTGTTCGACAACCCTCAGGAGCGCGGCGCCGCGCTGTGCATCCAGGTGGGTGGCGAGACGGTCGTCGATCTCTGGGCCGGTACTGCCGACAAGGATGGCGCCCAAGCCTGGCACAGCGACACCATCCTCAACCTGTTTTCCTGCACCAAGACCTTCACCGCGGTGACTGCCCTGCAGTTGGTGGCCGAGGGCAAGCTGGCGCTGGACGCTCCGGTGGCCCGCTACTGGCCGGAATTCGCCGCCGCCGGCAAACAGTCGATCACCTTGCGCCATCTGCTCTGCCATCAGGCCGGCCTGCCGGCCTTGCGTGACATGCTGCCGCCCGAGGCGCTCTACGACTGGCCACGGATGACTGCCGCGCTGGCGGCGGAAACGCCATGGTGGCAACCGGGTGCTGGGCATGGCTATGCGGCCATCACCTACGGCTGGCTGGTCGGCGAACTGCTGCGGCGGGCCGATAACCGCGGGCCGGGCGAATCTATCGTGGCGCGGGTGGCCAAACCCCTGGGGCTGGATTTCCACGTCGGGCTGGCGGATGAGGAGT
The DNA here is from genome assembly GCF_014841725.1 of Pseudomonas sp. CFBP 8758. Lineage (NCBI taxonomy): Bacteria > Pseudomonadati > Pseudomonadota > Gammaproteobacteria > Pseudomonadales > Pseudomonadaceae > Pseudomonas > Pseudomonas sp. CFBP 8758. The sequence continues at coordinate 240,037 of NZ_JACYUK010000001.1, forward strand.
TCCACCGCGTCGCGCACATCGCCCGCGGCAAGGGCAATGTCGGCGACGAAGCGGCCCAGCGTCTGTTGCAGGTGACCATGCGCGAACCCGCGGCCATGGCCACGCGCGCCTTCACCAATCCGCCATCGGTGCTGACCAGTACCAACAAGCCAGAGTGGCGACGCATGCAACAGCCTGCGGCGAACGGCCATGGCAATGCCCGCAGCCTGGCTGGTTTCTACGCTGGTTTGCTCGATGGCAGCCTGCTCGAATCCGACATGCTTGCCGAGCTTACCCGGGAGCACAGCCTGGGCATGGACAAGACGCTCATGACGCCCACGCGATTCGGCCTGGGCTGCATGCTCGACCAGCCACAAGTGGCCAACGCCACCTTCGGCCTGGGTGCGGGCGCCTTCGGTCACCCCGGGGCAGGGGGGTCGGTCGGCTTCGCCGATCCGGAACATGATGTTGCCTTTGGTTTTGCCGTGAACACCCTGGGCCCCTATATACTGATGGACCCGCGGGCACAGCACCTGGTGCGCGTTCTGCGCAGTTGTCTCTGAAGCGATTGATCACAAATCGACCAGCGGTCGCCCATTGGGCTATGACTGCTCTACTCTATCAATCAATAATTTAGGCCGGTTTGTTAAACCGGTTTGTATTTACCAACACCTTGTGGAATGCACCATGTCACCGAATAAATCCATCGCGTTTGCCTTGTGCCTGGCCGCTACCGGTTGTGCTCAAACTCCCCAGGATTCCTCGGCCCAGGGCGGGCATGCCTGGTGGCCATTTGGCCGTGACGCAGTCGCCAGCAAGGCGGCTGACAAGGAAGTCGAGCAGGCCATCACCGACAAGGTGGCCAAGGCCGATTCCAAGTCCGACAGCGAAAGCCGTTGGTGGTGGCCGTTCGGCGCCAGCAGCACCCCTGCCCAGGCCAAGGTTGCCGACGTGCCGAAGGTCGACCCCAAGGTCACCCAGGCCTGGCTCGACGCCTACGAGCCGAAGCTGCGCGAAGCCATCAAGGACAGCAAGTTCGAACTCGAGCGTCGCGAAGACCTGCTGGTGATCACCGCACCGGTCGACTCCTCGTTCAACCCGGACCGGCCTTCGATGCTGCTGCCGATCAGCCTCGGCCCGATCACCCGCGTGGCCAAGGCCATCGACGCCGATCACAAGACAGCTGTGCTGGTCCTGGGCCATGCCGACACCAGCGGCCCCGGGCCGTTGAACCAGAAACTGAGCCAGGAGCGTGCGCAGTCGATCGCCTCGATCTTCCGCCTCAGCGGTCTGCAGCGTGACCGCCTGATGCTGCGTGGCATGGGTTCGGTCATGCCCCGTGCCGCCAACGACAGTGTCGAAGGTCGTTCGCTCAATCGTCGCGTGGAAATTCTCCTGACCCCGCAGAACACCATGCTGGCCCTGCTGGCCAAGTACAACCAGCCGACCTTCACTGCCGCTGAAATGCTTGCCACCCAGGACGTCAAGGCCGTGCCTGCACCGGTTGCCAAACCTGCCGCCAAGGCGCCGGCCAAAGCTGCAACCGCGAAGAAAACCGCAGCCAAGCCAGCCGTGGCCAAGAAAGCCGCCCCGGCTGCCAAGAAAACCGAGGCCAAGAAAGCCGTCGCCAAGAAAGCCGTGAGCAACGACCAGGCCAAGGCGCACTGATGCAAGGATTGCTGCCATGACGCAAGCCCTGGCCGACATGCGCCGTAGTTACACCCGTGATGGGCTGGACGAGGCGCAGGCACCGTCCGAGCCCTTCGCGCTGTTTCGCCAGTGGTTCGGCGAGGCAGTCCAGACCGAGCAGGCGCCGGTGGAAGCCAACGCGATGACGCTGGCTACCGTCGATGCCGAAGGTCGTCCCCATTGTCGCGTGTTGCTGCTCAAGGGCCTGGATGATCAGGGTTTCACCTTCTTCAGCAACTACGACAGTGCCAAGGGCCAGCAGTTGGCAGATCGGCCGTTTGCGGCCATGACCTTCTTCTGGCCTACCCTCGAGCGACAAGTGCGAATAGAAGGGCGGGTGAGCAAGGTCAGCGCGGCCGAGTCCGATGCCTACTATCGGGTCCGTCCCCTTGGCAGTCGCCTGGGTGCCTGGGCCTCGCCGCAGAGCCAGGTCATTGCCGATCGCAGCGAGCTGCAAGCGCTGCTGCAGGCAACCGAGCAGCGCTTCAGCGCTGCCGAGCCCGAGTGCCCCGCGCACTGGGGTGGTTATCGCTTGGTGGCTGATCGAATCGAGTTCTGGCAGGGGCGTCCCAGTCGCCTGCACGACCGCCTCAACTATCGCTTGCAAGCCGGTTCGTGGGTTCGCGAACGTCTGGCTCCCTGACCCTGCCTTGACCTTTTGCCACTGCCCGTTGTCCAGACGTTCAGTGGCTCGTCGAGCATCCAGGCCCGCGTCCGCGCCCTTTGACGCACCTTTGACGTAAATTTTTATAGACCGTGTCGTGACAGCCGTTGGCCTGCGGCGTCTAATGCACACATGTCCCATGGAGTCCTGCCAAAATGCGCAAGTCAGTTCTGCTAGTTGCCTGCTTCACCACGATGTCCCTGCTGCTGGGCGGATGTGCCTCCAACCTGTCGGGCGACTCCTACTCGCGCGACGAGGCGCGCCGTGTGCAAACCGTGCGCATGGGCACCATCGAGTCGCTGCGTCCGGTCAAGATCGAAGGCACCAAGACACCGATCGGCGGTGGCGCGGGTGCCGTGGTCGGTGGTGTTGCCGGCAGTGCAGTCGGTGGCGGTCGCGGCAGCATCGTCGCTGCCGTGATCGGCGCCGTGGCTGGCGGTCTGCTGGGCTCGGCCACCGAAGAAGGATTCACCCGCACCCAGGGCGTGGAAATCACCGTGCGTGAGGACGACGGCAGCATGCGTGCCTACGTTCAGGCCGTACAGGAGAACGAAGTGTTCCGTGTCGGCGAGCGTGTACGCATCATGACGGTAGACGGCACCAGCCGCGTTTCGCACTAAGCGAACTCGTCGACGAAAAAACCGGCCTAGGCCGGTTTTTTTGCGCCCGCTTGAGGCGTGAGCGGCATGCGTTTTCCAGGCAATGGCAATACGCAGTGGCGAAGGGTCAGTGCAGACCCAGAATATCCCGCGCTACGGCTTCGGCGATACGTACGCCGTCCACGCCGGCGGAGAGGATCCCGCCCGCATAGCCAGCACCTTCACCGGCCGGGAACAGACCCTTGAGGTTCAGGCTCTGGTAGTCGGCACCACGGGTGATGCGCAGGGGCGAGGACGTGCGTGTCTCGATGCCGGTCAGCACGGCGTCATGCATCGAGAAGCCTTTGATCTGGCGTTCGAATGCCGGCAGGGCCTCGCGGATCGCTTCGATGGCGAAAGCCGGCAGCGACAGTGCCAGGTCGCCCAGCGTGACCCCCGGTTTGTACGAAGGCTCGACGCTGCCCAGTGCTGTGGAAGGCTTGCCGGCAACGAAGTCGCCCAGCAATTGCGCCGGCGCCTGATAGTTGCTGCCACCCAGCAGGTAAGCCGTGGACTCGAGCTGTTCCTGCAGTTCGATGCCGGCCAGCGGGCCGCCGGGATAGTCCTGTTCCGGGGTAATGCCGACGACGATGCCTGAGTTGGCATTGCGCTCGTTGCGCGAATACTGGCTCATGCCGTTGGTGACCACGCGACCCGGTTCGGACGTGGCCGCGACCACGGTACCGCCGGGGCACATGCAGAAGCTGTACACCGAGCGGCCATTCTTGGCGTGGTGGACCAGTTTGTAGTCAGCGGCACCCAGCTTCGGGTGGCCGGCGTACTTGCCCAGCCGGGCGCGGTCGATGATGCCCTGCGGGTGCTCCACGCGAAAACCGATGGAGAAGGGCTTGGCTTCCATGAACACATTGCGCGCGTGCAGCATGCGAAAGGTATCCCGGGCGCTGTGTCCCAGGGCCATGACCACATGGTTGGAGAGCAACTGCTCGCCGCTTTCCAGAACCACTCCCTGCAGCCGCTCGCCATCGACCAGCAGGTCGGTGACTTTCTGCTCGAAGCGGATCTCGCCGCCCAGCGCGATGATCTGCTGGCGCATGTTCTCGACCATGCCGGTCAGGCGGAACGTGCCGATGTGTGGCTTGCTGACGTAGAGGATTTCCTCGGGCGCTCCAGCCTTGACGAACTCGTGCAGAACCTTGCGCCCATGGTGCTGTGGGTCCTTGATCTGGCTGTAGAGCTTGCCATCGGAAAAGGTGCCGGCACCGCCCTCGCCGAATTGCACGTTGGACTCGGCGTTCAGCACGTTCTTGCGCCACAGGCCCCAGGTGTCCTTGGTGCGCTGGCGCACCTCCTTGCCACGCTCGAGCACGATGGGCTTGAAGCCCATCTGCGCCAGCAGCAGGGCGGCGAAGATCCCGCAGGGGCCGAAACCCACGACCAGAGGGCGCTGGGCATAGTCCCCTGGCGCATGCCCGACTACCTTGTAGCTGACATCCGGGGCCACGTTGACGTTGTGGTCATCGGCGAAACGCTCGAGCACCGCGGCTTCGTCGCGCACTTGCAGATCGACTGTGTAGATGAACTGCAGTTCGCTGTTCTTCTTGCGCGCATCGTAGCTGCGTTTGAATAGAGTGAAGTCGAGCAGGTCGGCGTCGGCGATGCCCAGGCGCTGCACGATGGCAGGTTGCAGGGCGTCGTCGGAGTGGTCCAGGGGCAACTTGAGTTCGGTGATTCGTAGCATGACAGGTCCAAAAATCCGGGCGCGCCCCGGGGGCATAACAGAACCCGGCATTATAAACGCGATGCGCTGCCCGTCGTCAGGTAAAAAACGCTGGACGGTGCAGCTTACTGATTGCGTGCGCCGCCGAAGGTCGCGCAGCCACGCTGCACGTCGCCGTTGACGCGCAGTTCGGCAGCGAGAAACTGCACGCCCTGATTGCGCGTATCGACGCAGCGTTGCGGTGCCACCCACAGCTCGATGCGCTGGCCGTTGGCCTCGGTGGACAGGTTGAAGCGGCCATCGCCGACCTGTTCCTCGACATAGGGCAAGGCCAAGGGAGCCTGACTTTCGCGATCCACGATCATGCCCTGGCCGGTCACCCTGACCTGCCAGCGCGGGGACTCGCCAGCGGCGCTCAGGCTGGACAGCTTGAAGTCCGGGTCCTTGCACGCGGCCAGCGAGCGATCGAGTCGATACAGCTGCTGCAGGCGCAGTTGGCCATCGGTGCTGCCGTTGGTGCTGGCGTCGAAACGTCCGCGCAGGTCGGCATACACCACAGGGCGATTGCCGGCCAGTTGCGAGGCCTCCTGCAACACCCCGGTGCCATTGCTGTCGGTTACCGCATAGCGGCGCGGGTCACCACAGGGCTGAAAGAACAGCCGGCCGTTGTCGCCCTGCAGGGCGCCTTGCATGCGGGTCAGGCCTGCAGTGGAAGGGGCATCCGCAGCGCGGTTGAAGATGGACTGGCAGCTGGCGAGCAGTGGCAGCAGGGCGAGCATGGCGAGGGAGCGGGGCAGGTGCATCGTGGGTCTCCTGAACGATGAGGAGCACGGTAGCACAGGGCCCGTGAAAAACGTGTTCGCAGGGACGACGGGACTACGTCGTCCGCTCCGCCTCACGGTCTGCCGTAGGAGCGGTCCGCGGCCGCGAAGGACTTACCGCGGTCTGTCAGTCGAGCCGCGGTGATGCCTTCGCGGCCGCGGACCGCTCCTACAGGTAGCGGGGCGCACAAGCCTGGCGGCGCACTCAACCGCCCAGGTAGGCCTCGCGCACCTTGGGGTCGGTGAGCAGGGTTTCGCCGCTGCCTTGCATGACCACCCGGCCGTTTTCCAGCACGTAGGCACGGTCGGCGATCTTCAGGGCCTGGTTGGCGTTCTGCTCGACCAGGAACACCGTGACCCCATCACGGCGCAACTGCTCGATGATGTCGAAGATCTGCTGGATGATGATCGGTGCCAGCCCCAGGGAGGGTTCATCGAGCAACAGCAGCGTGGGTTTGCTCATCAGCGCGCGGCCGATGGCGAGCATCTGCTGTTCACCGCCCGACATGGTGCCCCCGCGCTGGCTGAAGCGTTCCTTGAGCCGCGGGAACAAGGCCAGGACCTTGTCCATCTGCTCCTCGTAGTCGCCCTTGTCGGTGAAGAACCCGCCCATGGCCAGGTTTTCCTCGACAGTCAGGCGCGCGAACACGCGACGCCCTTCGGGCACCACGGCGATGCTCTTGCGCATGATCTCCGCTGACTCCTTGCCCACCAGCTCCTCGCCCATGTAGCGAATGCTCCCCGAGTGCGCCCGCGGCGCGCCGCACAGGGTCATCAGCAGGGTTGACTTGCCCGCGCCGTTGGCACCGATCAGGGTGACGATCTCGCCCTGGCGAACCTCCACATTGACCCCGTGCAGCGCCTGGATCTTGCCGTAGAAGGTAGAAACGTTTTCGAACTGCAGCATTTACGCTTCCCCCAGGTAGGCTTTGATGACGTCAGGATTGTCGCGGATCTGCTCCGGCGTACCATCGGCCAGGGGCGTGCCCTGGTTGATCACGACGATGTGGTCGGAAATGCTCATGACCAGTTTCATGTCGTGTTCGATCAGCAGCACGGTTGCGTTGTGCTCTTCACGCAGCACCCCGATCAGCGCCTTGAGGTCGTCGGTTTCACGCGGGTTGAGACCGGCTGCAGGCTCGTCGAGCATCAGCATGCGCGGGCGGGTCATCATGCAGCGGGCAATCTCCAGGCGGCGCTGCTGCCCGTAGGCGAGCGTCCCTGCGGTGCGGTTGGCGAACTCCTTGAGGTTGACCTTTTCCAGCCAGTACTCGGCGTACTCCATGGCATCCCTTTCGCTCTTGCGAAAGTTGGGCGTCTTGAACAGGCCGGCGAAAAAATTGGTGTTCAAGTGCCGATGCTGGGCGATCAGCAGGTTTTCCAGTGCGGTCATTTCCTTGAACAGCCGCACGTTCTGGAAGGTGCGCACCACGCCCTTGCGAGCGATCTGATGGCCGGGCAGTCCCTGGATCGGCTGGCCATCGAGCAGGATGGTCCCGCCGCTGGGCTTGTAGAAGCCGGTCAGGCAATTGAACACCGTGGTCTTGCCGGCGCCGTTGGGGCCGATGAGGGCGACCACCTGCTTTTCCTTCACGCTCAGGGCCACACCGTTGACCGCCAGCAGGCCGCCGAAGCGCATGCTCAGGTCGGTGACTTGCAGAATGTTCTGGCTCATTTGCGCAGCTCCAGGTGGGGACGCTGCATCGGAAGCAAGCCTTGCGGACGCCAGATCATCATCAGCACCATCAAGGCGCCGAACATCAACATGCGGTAGTCACTGAACTCACGCATCAATTCAGGCAGCAGGATCATCACGATGGCGGCAAGGATCACCCCCAGTTGCGAGCCCATGCCACCCAGCACGACGATGGCCAGAATGATCGCCGACTCGATGAAGGTGAACGACTCCGGTGTGACCAGGCCTTGCCGTGCTGCGAAGAAACTGCCGGCGAAGCCTGCGAATGCCGCGCCCAGGGTGAACGCGGAGAGCTTGATCACGGTCGGGTTGAGGCCCAGCGCGCGGCAGGCGATCTCGTCCTCGCGCAGCGCTTCCCAGGCTCGTCCGATGGGCATGCGCAGCAAGCGGTTGATGACGAACAGCGCCGCCAGGGCCATCAGCAGGGCAATCAGGTAGAGAAAGATGACCTTGCCGATCGGGCTGTATTCCAGGCCGAAGAATTGGTAGAAGGTCTGGCTGCCTTCGGCGGCGCGACGCTCGAACGACAGGCCGAAAAAAGTCGGCTTCTCGATGTTGCTGATGCCGTTCGGGCCGCCGGTGATGTCGGTAAGGTTGCGCAGGAATATCCGGATGATTTCCCCGAAGCCCAAGGTCACGATGGCCAGGTAATCACCCCGCAGGCGCAGCACCGGGAAGCCCAGGAGGAAACCGAACGTGGCCGCCAGCAGACCGGCCAGTGGCAGGCATTCCCAGAAGCTCAGGCCGAAATAATGCGAGAGCAGGGCATAGCCGTAGGCCCCGACCGCATAGAAACCCACGTAACCCAGGTCGAGCAGGCCAGCCAGGCCGACCACGATGTTCAGGCCCAGGCCGAGCATGACGTAGATCAGGATCAGGGTTGCGATGTCGACCGCGCCACGCGAACCGAAGAACGGCCAGATGAACGCCAGCACCACCAGGGCCAGGATGAACCAGCGCTGAGTGCTGGGCAGGGTCAGGAAGTTCGAGGCCTTGGCCGGTATCAGCGGCCTGCTCGAATCGCGGCGCAGGCCACCGATGCGCTCGGCGAACAGCACCCGCAGGAACATCAGCAGCGAACAGCCGGCAATGGTCAGCAGGGTGCCGGTGCTGGCGTTCTGCACCACCAGGGTAACGCCGGAGAAGGCCAGTTTCAGGCCCAGTACCGGATAGGCCACGGCCCACACCAGTGCCGCGCTGAACAGCGCGGATCTAAGAGACTTGCTCATACTTTCTCAACCTCCGGACGGCCCAGGATGCCGGTCGGACGGAACAATAGAACCAGGACCAGCAGGCCGAACGACACAACGTCCTTGTACTGGTCACCAAAGATATCCGCGCCGAACGCTTCGGCTACGCCCAGCACCAGGCCGCCCAGCATGGCGCCTGGAATGCTGCCGATACCGCCCAGCACCGCTGCGGTGAAGGCCTTGAGCCCGACCAGGAAGCCGGCGCTGGGGTTGATCACGCCATATTGCATGCTCAACAGCACGGCCGCGACTGCGGCCAGTGCCGCGCCGATCACGAAGGTGAGGGCGATGATCGCGTTGGTGTTGATGCCCAGCAGGTTGGCCATTTTCATGTCCTCGGCGCAGGCGCGGCAGGCGCGACCCATGCGTGAGCGGGAAATGAACAGCGTCAGGCCGTACATCGCTCCCAGCGTGACCAGGAATACCAGAATCTGCATGTAGGAAATCTGTACTTCCTCGGCACCACCGGGGCCGAAGGTCAGGCTGCCGGGGAGCAGATTGGGAATGGCGAAGTTGCCGGAACCCTGGGACAGCTGCACCGAATTCTGCAGGAAGATCGACATGCCGATCGCCGAGATCAACGGGATCAACCGGTTGCTGTTGCGCAGCGGTCGATAGGCGACACGTTCGATGCTGTAGCCATAGGCACTGGTGACCAGGATGGCGGCGGCGAAGCCGGCGATCATCAGTACCGGAAGACTGTGGATGCCCAGCATGGCCAGGCCAGCCAGAACGATGAAGGTGACATACGAACCGATCATGTACACCTCGCCATGGGCGAAGTTGATCATGCCGATGATGCCGTACACCATCGTGTAGCCGATGGCGATCAATGCATAGGTGCTGCCGATGGTCAGGCCATTCACCAACTGCTGCATGTAATGGAATAATTCAGGCATTTACCGCGCTCCTAAAAACCTGTTCGCATTTCTCCGGCCATGTCCCGAGCGCTCTCCTTGGCGCAGTGTTGCCGGGCAGGGCAGGTGAACCGCTGGTCACGGTTTCAAGATTTTCAGGGGGCCGGCCGGTGGTTCGCACCGGCCGTACCCGTCACTCGTAAAACAAAGCCCACTGCAATGCAGTGGGCTTTGTGGGGGTGTCGCCGGGCTTACTGGGCGGCTTCGGTCTTGGGTTTGCCGAAATGCCATTCGTAGACCACGAACTGGAAGTTCTTCAGGTCGCCCTTGGCGTCATAGCTCAGATCGCCCATGGGCGTCTTGAAGGTACCGGCGTGGATGGCCTCGGCCACTTTGTCGGTGTCTTCGCTCTTGGCGGCGGTGATGCCGTCGGCAATCACTTGCACGGCCGAGTACGACGGGTAAACGAACGGACCGCTCGGGTCTTGCTTCTTGTCCTGGAATGCCTTGGTCAGCGCGATGTTTTCAGGATCCTTGTCGAAAGACTTGGGCAAGGTCACCAGCAGGCCTTCGGAGGCTTCGCCTGCGATCTGCGAGATGGAATCGTTGCCCACGCCTTCAGGGCCCATGAACTTGGCGTTCAGGCCTTTCTCCTTGGACTGGCGCAGGATCTGGCCCAGCTCGGGGTGGTAGCCGCCGTAGTAGACGAAGTCGACGTTGGCCTGCTTGAGCTTGGCAATCAGCGATGAAAAATCCTTGTCGCCGGCGTTGATGCCTTCGAACACGGCGACTTTCACGCCCTTGCCTTCAAGCGTGGTCTTGACCGCCGTGGCAATGCCTTCGCCGTACTGCTGCTTGTCATGGACGACGGCAACGATCTTGGGTTTGACCACATCGGCGATGTAGTTGCCGGCGGCAGGGCCCTGGGCGCTGTCCAGGCCGATAGTACGGAATACCAGCTTTTTGCCCTTGGCGGTGATATCGGGGCTGGTGGCCGCCGGGGTCACCATGATGATGCCTTCGTCTTCGTAGACATCGGATGCCGGCTGGGCGGAACTGGAGCACAGGTGACCAACGACGAACTTGACGCCGTCATTGACCACCTTGTTGGCCACCGCAACGGCCTGCTTGGGATCGCAGGCGTCGTCGTATTCGACGGCTACGAGCTGCTTGCCGTCAACGCCGCCCTTGGCGTTGATCTGCTCGATAGCCATCTTCGCGCCGTTGAACTGCATGACGCCGTATTCGGCAACCGGGCCGGTCTTGGGCCCGGCAATGCCGATCTTGATGGTGTCGGCTGCCATCGAATGGCTGGCGACGCCGGCCAGAACCAGAGCGGCAAACAGTTTGGAAATCTGCTTATTCATTAGTGCTCCATTTTTGCGTTGTAGTTTTTATAGTCCTGGCCGAACAGGCGGCGGACCGAATCTTGGCCACACTCACCGCTTTACCCCCTCGGCGAGCCATGGCAGACGACATCCGAATCTGCACCCGACAACTGTACCGGTACAGTGTAGAGCGCCGGTTTGCCGGTTGGAAAGCTGGCGTTTGCAGCGAAAGCGATCGGTTGTCGCTAAATCGACATAAAGTTATAGATTCAAGTACATGCTGGCGTCCGGCCAGACAAATAAAGCCGGTTTGTCGGGGCAAAACTCGAACCTATATATTGCAACCGGGTTTTTCCAGACAACTCGGACCGCTATCATGGCGCCGATTTTTTCCTGACGATGAAACCCATGACTGAAGACGCTAGCACCCTCTATGCCAAATTGCTTGGCGAGACCGCAATTATCGAATGGCAGGCATTGCAGCCCTTCTTTGCCAAGGGTGCCCTGTTGTGGGTCGAGCCTGGCCTGGATTTGATCACCGTAGGGCAGGCGCTGGCCGAAGACAAGCACGCTGAGGTCGCCCAATGGCTGGCCGATGGAAAGGTCGAGAAGCTGTCTGCGCCGCGGGCCTTGGATTTTTGCGAACGCGATCCGGTGCTCTGGGCGGTGGTGGTGTCACCGTGGGTGGTGATCCAGGAAGGGGCAGGGGAATAATACATGCACCACAGCGGTGCGTGGTCGAGGTCAAACGCGCCGGTCTTCGCAACTGCTGATCGTGGTCATCGGCAACCACCAGCGTGCCAGCGAGCGCCGGCGACACGGCCAGTAACAGTCAGGGTGATTCCGTAACGCCCTCCCGCGCAGGCTCAGGCCCGCGCGGGAGAGCAGCGGTCAGCCTGCTACCAGCACGCGTATGGCTTCCAGGCGCAGGGCAGCCTTGTCGAGCATGGCCAGGCCGTCTTCACGCTGTTTGCGCAGGGCAACCAGTTCGCTGTCCCGCACGGTCGGATTGACCGCCTGCAACGCCGTCAAGCGTGCCAGTTCCTCTTCCGTTTCGGCAGCCAGGCGGTGCTGCGCCTGTGCGACGCGTTCGGCATGCCGCGGCGCGATCTTGCTTTCGCCGGCGGTGATGCGCGGTGCGAGCACATCGCGCTGCGCCTGGATGAACTTGTTGGCGCTGGCCTTGGGGACACTTTCGAGCTGATCGTTGAGGGTTTCGAACGACACTCGCGATGCCAGGTCGTTGCCATTGGTGTCGAGCAGGCAGCGCAGCGCCGCAGGCGGCAAGTAGCGGCCCAGCTGCAGCGAACGCGGCGCGACCACTTCGCTGACGTAGAGCAGCTCCAGCAGCACGGTGCCGGGCTTGAGCGCCTTGTTCTTGATCAGCGCCACGGCGGTGTTGCCCATCGAGCCCGCCAGTACCAGATCCATGCCGCCCTGCACCATGGGGTGCTCCCAGGTAATGAACTGCATGTCCTCGCGTGACAAGGCCTGCTCGCGGTCATAGGTAATGGTCACGCCTTCGTCGTCGCCGAGCGGAAAGCTGGCATCGAGCATCTTTTCGCTGGGGCGCAGGATCAGCGCATTGTCGGAATGGTCTTCGCTGTCGATGCCGAAGGCGTCGAAGAGGGTTTCCATGTAGATCGGCAGGGCGAATTGATCGTCCTGCTCTTCGATGGCAGCCACCAGAGCCTGGCCTTCGCCGTCGCCGCCGGAGTTGAGCTCCAGCAGCCGGTCACGCCCGGTATGCAGCTCGCTTTCCAGTGACTCGCGGCGGCTGCGTGCCTCATCGATCAGCGCTTGCCACTCGCCGTCGTCGGCGTTTTCCAGCATCGGCAGCAGGCGCGGACCGAACTGGTGCTGCAGCGCGTTACCCGTAGGACAGGTGTTGAGAAAGGCGTTGAGCGCGCTGTGGTACCACTGGAACAGGCGTTCCTGCGGGCTGTTTTCCAGGTACGGCACATGCAGCTCGATGATGTGTTTCTGGCCGATTCGGTCGAGACGGCCGATGCGCTGCTCGAGCAGGTCGGGGTGCGCAGGCAGGTCGAACAGCACCAGATGGTGGGCGAACTGGAAGTTGCGGCCCTCGCTGCCGATTTCCGAACAGATCAGCACCTGCGCGCCAAATTCTTCATCGGCGAAGTAGGCCGCGGCGCGGTCCCGCTCCAGAATGCTCATGCCTTCGTGGAACACCGTGGCCAGGGTGCCGGAGCGCACGCGCAGGGCGTCTTCCAGGTCCATCGCGGTTTCGGCGTGGGCGCAGATGACCAGCACCTTGGTGCGCTTGAGCATCTTGAGCGTGTCGATCAGCCATTCCACCCGCGGATCGAAGCGCCACCAGCGTTCGGCGTCGCTGTCCTCGGCCTGGGCCTGGAAGCCGACTTCCGGGTACAGCTCGGCGTGTTCGCCCAGCGGCAGCTCCAGGTAGGCGTCCGGGCACGGCAGTGGGTAGGGGTGCAGCTTGCGTTCGGGGAAGCCCTGCACGGCGGCGCGGGTGTTGCGGAACAATACGCGCCCGGTGCCGTGGCGATCGAGCAGTTCGCGGATCAGCCGTGGGCCGGCTTCCTCGTCGCCCGCATTGACCGCGGCGACCAGTGTGTCGCCCTGGGCGCCAAGCAGCCCATGGATGGTCTGTTGCGCGGTGCTCGACAAGCTGCCCTTGTCGAGCAGTTCCTGCACGGCTTCGGCGACCGGACGATAGTTTTCGCTTTCGGCACGAAAGGCCGCCAGGTCATGGAAGCGGTTCGGATCGAGCAGGCGCAGGCGTGCGAAGTGGCTGTCCTGGCCCAGTTGCTCCGGGGTGGCGGTGAGCAGCAGAACGCCGGGGATGACTTCGGCCAGTTGCTCGACCAGCGAGTACTGCGGGCTGGCCTTTTCCTCGTGCCAGACCAGGTGATGGGCCTCGTCGACCACCAGCAGGTCCCAGCCGGCGGCGAACAACGCATCCTGGGCCTTTTCATCTTCGGTCAGCCATTCCAGCGAGACCAGCGCCAGTTGCGCGTCCTCGAAGGGGTTGCTGGCATCGCTTTCGATGAAGCGCTCGGCATCGAACAGGGCCACCTGCAGGTTGAAGCGCCGGCGCATTTCCACCAGCCATTGGTGCTGCAGGTTTTCCGGGACCAGGATCAGCACGCGGCTGGCTCGCCCAGACAGCAGCTGGCGATGGATCACCAGGCCGGCTTCGATGGTCTTGCCCAGGCCCACTTCGTCGGCCAGCAATACGCGCGGGGCGATGCGGTCGGCGACTTCGCGGGCAATGTGCAGCTGGTGCGCGATGGGTTGCGCACGCACGCCGCCCAGGCCCCAGAGCGAGGACTGCAACTGCTTGCTGGTGTGTTCCAGGGTGTTGTAGCGCAGCGAAAACCACGGCAGCGGGTCGATCTGGCCGGCGAACAGGCGGTCGCTGGCCAGGCGGAACTGAATGAAATTGGACAGCTGGGTTTCAGGCAGTGTGCGTTGCTCGTTCTGCGCATTGAGGCCGTGGTAGACCAGCAGGCCGTCGGCATCGTCGACCTCGCGGACGGTCAGTTTCCAGCCTTCGAAGTGGGTGATCACATCGCCTGGAGAAAAGCGCACGCGCGTCAACGGAGCATTGCGCAATGCGTACTGGCGGGTTTCGCCGGTGGCCGGGTAGAGCACGGTGAGCAAGCGACCGTCCTGGGCCAGGACGGTGCCCAGGCCGAGTTCCGCTTCGCTGTCGCTGATCCAGCGTTGCCCCGGTTGATACTGCTGCGCCATGCTGCCTGTCTCCCGCTTTTGAAAAGGCGCTGATTCTAACGGATTGGGGGGCGCAGGGCCAAAGGTATGCTGAATAATCTGGGCGCCGCGCGCCGATGCAGCAGACTGGCTCCGGCGGGCGCGCAAATCCAATCTGCCGGTGTCCGGGCAGACGCGTTAGGATAGCCGCCTGTTTTGCTCAGTCTTTGATCGGGAGTAGCCATGAGCACCGTGAATCGCGCAGCGGTGGAAGCCGTCCTTCGCCAGTACACCGACCCCTATATGAACCAGGACCCGGTCAGTGCCGGGTGCGTGCAGGCCATCGATATCGATGGCGCGCAGGTGCAGGTGCGCTTGCAGCTGGGGTATGCCGCCGGCCTGTTCAAGAATGGCTGGGCCCAGGTACTGCAGACGGCCATCGAAAACCTGGACGGGGTCGACCGCGCTCGCGTGCAGATCGATTGCGTGGTGCAGGCGCACAAGGCGCAGGCGCAGATTCCCGGGCTGGCCAACGTCAAGAACGTGGTGGCCGTGGCATCGGGCAAGGGTGGAGTCGGCAAGTCGACCACGGCCGCCAACCTGGCCCTGGCCCTGGCCCGCGAAGGCGCCCGGGTGGGCATTCTCGATGCCGACATCTATGGCCCCAGCCAAGGCGTGATGTTCGGCATCGCCGAGGGCACTCGGCCCAAGGTCAAGGACCAGAAATGGTTCGTGCCCATCCAGGCGCATGGCGTGGAGGTGATGTCGATGGCCTTCCTCACCGACGACAACACCCCGATGGTCTGGCGTGGTCCGATGGTGTCGGGCGCGCTGTTGCAATTGGTCACCCAGACTGCCTGGGACGACCTCGATTACCTGGTCATCGACATGCCGCCGGGTACTGGTGACATTCAGCTGACCCTGGCGCAGAAGGTGCCGGTGGCGGGTGCGGTGATCGTCACCACGCCTCAGGACCTGGCGCTGCTGGACGCCCGCAAGGGTGTCGAGATGTTCCGCAAGGTGCACATTCCCGTGCTCGGTGTGGTCGAGAACATGGCCGTGCACATCTGCTCCAACTGCGGTCATGCCGAACATCTCTTCGGCGAAGGCGGCGGCGAGAAGCTGGCATTGCAGTATGGCGTGGAGCTGCTGGCGTCGCTGCCGTTGTCGATGCTGATCCGCGAACAGGCCGATGGTGGCAAGCCAACGGCGGCGGCCGAGCCAGAGAGCCAGATTGCCATGGTCTACCAGGAACTGGCGCGGCATGTCGGTGCGCGGATCGTGTTGCAGGAAGCCAGTGCGCAGGCGATGCCCAGCATTATTATCAGCGACGACTGAACGGTCTGGGAAGGCGAGAGGCGGTGCGCATGGCGCCCGCCGTTACCTGCACCTGAAAAGGTCAAACGGCAGGCATAAAAAAACCCCGCCGGTGAGGGCGGGGTTCTTCAGAAGCTGTTCAGCTCAAGTTATACGACTTGAACTTCTTCAGCTTGCATGCCTTTCTGACCGCGGGTAGCGATGAAAGAGACCTGCTGGCCTTCTTTCAGGCTTTTGAAGCCGTCAGCCTGGATGGCTTTGAAGTGTACGAACAGGTCGTCACCGGATTGTGGAGTGATGAAGCCGAAGCCTTTTTCATCGTTGAACCACTTGACGGTACCGGTTTGGCGATTGGACATGGTGTATCTCCTTGAACAAAGTTAACTGCGGTTCGGGAAAAGCCCTGGCCGAGACTGAGTGCAAAGAGCAGGAAAATTCATGAAGATGTTGGACATCGGGTAGAGATTCTCAGTGACACAAGCAACACAGTGGCGCCACCTTAACCCTTTTTCAGGAACGTGCCAATGGTCTTTGCAGGGTTTCTTGTAAATAGTGCCCGGCGGCCATGCGCAGCCTGGTGGCAGGTTCGCCGCGCCATGGGCGAGGCAGTCTTTGAACCGCAGCGCGAGGCCCGGTAAGATGCGCTTCGGACTTTATTCACCTCGTTATTCAGGACACCCGCCATGAGCATCAAATCGGACAAGTGGATTCGCCGCATGGCGCAGGAACACGGCATGATCGAACCCTACGTCGAGCGTCAGGTGCGCGGCGAAGGCGCCCAGCGGGTGATTTCCTTCGGGGTGTCCAGCTACGGCTACGACGTGCGCTGCGCCGACGAATTCAAGGTGTTCACCAACATCAACTCGGCTACGGTAGATCCGAAGAACTTCGACGAAAAGAGCTTCGTCGACATCAAGAGCGACGTCTGCATCATCCCACCCAACTCCTTTGCCCTGGCGCGCACGGTCGAGTACTTCCGCATTCCACGCAACGTGCTGACCATCTGCCTGGGCAAGAGCACCTACGCGCGCTGCGGCATCATCGTCAACGTCACGCCGCTGGAACCGGAATGGGAAGGGCATGTGACCCTGGAGTTCTCCAATACCACCACGCTGCCGGCCAAGATCTATGCGAACGAAGGGGTGGCGCAGATGCTGTTCCTGGAGTCCGACGAAGAATGCGAGGTGTCCTACAAGGATCGTGGCGGGAAATATCAGGGCCAGCGCGGCGTGACCCTGCCACGCACCTGATTCCGGCAGACAGGTGGGCAGACAGGTGAAAGCCATCGAGGCGAACTAGTTATCGTTTTACCACTCCATATGAGTGACTTGCCCGGTTTACCCACCGTATTCCGGGCCATTGCTCAGGAGTGTCTATGAAAATCGACCCGACTATCAGTGCTCAACTGGCTCAGCTGCAGCCCAACCAGATTGGCCTACTCGCCTGGTCGCTTCTGGCCGATTCCTACGGCCATATGGCTGGCGGCGTACCTGGCCAACCCGATTCTGATACCCCGCAACCACCGGAGCCAGGCAGCCCGACCATTCCGGACGAGCCGCCCCCCGCACCGGTGGTCTGACGTTCAAGCGACCCGCCAGACGCCGCCGTCGCCGACCACGTACACACGCTGGTCGGCGGCGCTGTCCATGTTGTAGCCACCGGTGAAAGCGCCAAATGCCGGCAGCAGGCTGACCTTGCCTCTGAGCAGGTAGCACGGCAGGCGCAGGCTTTGGCGGCCACGTCCGTGCAGCCGATAGACCGGGTGAATGTGTCCAGCCAGGACATGCAGCTCTGGATGTGGATCGGGTTCGTGCTGCAATGCGAACGGGCCCATTTCCAGAGGCTCGGTGACCACTTCGAAACGCAGTTCCGCCGGCGGGTCGCCCGCGCGCTTGTCATGGTTGCCTCGAATCAGGGTGATGCGCAAATCTGCGACATCCGTTCGCCACGCTGCCAAGGCATCCAGCGTTCCGGCCGAATGCGATCCCGGTGCATGTAGAAAGTCGCCGAGGAATATCAGGTGTTCGGTGGGATACTTCTCCAGGATTCGGTCAATCACTTGAAGGTTGCTGGCCGTGGTGCCATGAGGCACGGGCTGGCCCAGCTTGCGGTAGGCCGCTGCCTTGCCGAAGTGGGCATCGGCTATCAACAGGGCCTTGTGCTCGGGCCAGTAGACCGCTTTCTCGGCCAGCAGCCATAGCTCGGCGCCTGCCAGTTGTACGTTGCAATACTCACTCATCCTGCGGCTTTCTCCAGGTCGCCGACCATGCGACGTATGCGGTCGGCGAGCTTCTCCGAACTCAGGCTTTCACGGAAACGCTCGACCAGCAGCGGAAAGCCCAGCGGCGTCGGACGCTTGACCGCGTGCATATCCAGACGCCGACTGGCGATCTGTTGCAGTACATGCTCCAGCCGCTGCACTTCCAGCTCCTGCTTCAAGACTTCTTGCTGCGCCTGGGTCAGCAGCAGGTTGCCGGAGTCGTATTGCTTGAATACCTGAAAGAACAGGCCGCTGGAAGCCTGAACCTGGCGGGTGCTTTTCTGCGAGCCGGGGTAACCGCCGAACACCAGGCCGGAGATCCGCGCAATCTCGCGAAAGCGCCGCAGCGCCAGTTCGCCAGCGTTCAGGCTGGCCAGTACATCGCTCAACAGGTTGTGCGCGCTGAGCAGTGCGGGGTCCAGTTGGGCGGCCCAGTCCACCTCGGTGGCACTGAGCAGTTCCAGCCCATAGTCGTTCACCGCGATGGAGAATGTCAGGGGCTGGCGCTGCGCCAGGCGCCAGGCCAGCAGGCTGCCCAGTCCCAGATGCACCTGGCGACCGCCGAAGGGGTAGATGAACAGGTGCCAGCCTTCGCGCGACTTCAGCGTTTCCGCCAGTAACGTGGTTTCGCTGGGTAGCGCCGACCACTGTTGCTGTACTTCCAGCAGCGGGCGCACGGCACGCATCTCGGGGCTGTCGTACTCACCGCGGGCGGCGGCGCCCAGCTTCGCCACCAGGGCGTCGGCCAGCTCGCCGGACAGCGGCATGCGCCCGCCATTCCAGCGCGGCACGGCGGCTTTCTTGGCGGTGCTGCGCTTGACGTAGGCGGTCATGTCCTCGACCCGCACCAGCTCCAGCTGGCGCCCGGCGAACAGAAAGCCGTCACCCGGTTTGAGACGGGCGATGAACCCCTCTTCGACACTGCCCAGCGAGCGACCGCCACCGCCCTTGCTCCAGTACTTCAACTGCAGGCTGGCATCGCTGACAATGGTGCCGATGCCCATGCGATGACGACGCGCCAGGCGTGCGTCGGGGACGCGCCACAGGCCATGCTCGTCAGGCTCGACTCGACGGTAATCGGGGTAGGCAGTGAGGGAGTGGCCGCCATAGCGCACGAACGCCAGGGCCCACTGCCATTCATCCTCGGTCAGGTTGCGGTAAGCCCAGGTGGTACGCACTTCAGCCAGCAATGCGTCGGGCAGGAAACCGCCGCCCAGCGCCATGCTCACCAGGTGCTGGACCAACACATCCAATGGCTTGTCGGGTGACTCGCGTGGCTCGATGCGTCGCTGCGCGACGGCATCGTGGGCCGCCGCCGCTTCGACCAGTTCCATGCTGTGGGTCGGTACCAGGGTGACCCGCGATGCCCGACCCGGTGCATGGCCGGAGCGACCGGCACGCTGCATCAAGCGCGCGATACCCTTCGCCGAGCCGATTTGCAGCACCCGTTCCACCGGCAGGAAGTCCACCCCCAAATCCAGGCTCGACGTACACACCACCGCCTTGAGCTGGCCTTGCTTGAGGGCCCGTTCGACCCACTCGCGCACCTCCCGCGACAGCGAGCTGTGATGCAGGGCGATGATGCCCGCCCAGTCCGGGCGCGCATCGAGGATGGCCTGGAACCAGATTTCGGACTGTGCACGGGTGTTGGTGAATATCAGGCAACTGTTGCTGCTTTCGACCTCGGCGACCACCTGGTCGAGCATGCGCAGGCCCATGTGCCCACCCCAGGGAAACCGTTCGATGGCCGCCGGCAACAGCGTGTCGACCTCGATCGTCTTGGCCTGCGCGCCTTGCACGCTGACACTCGGCTGGCCGGGTAGCAGCACTTCCTGTGCATGCGCCTGGTTACCCAGGGTGGCGGAGATGCCCCAGACGATGAGCTGCGGGTTCCACTGCCGCAATCGCGCCAATGCCAGCTGCAACTGCACGCCGCGTTTGTTGCCGATCAGCTCGTGCCACTCATCGACGACGACCATGGCGACGCTGCTCAACTCCTCGCAAGCCTTGTCGCGGGCCAGCAGCAGCGTCAGGCTTTCCGGGGTGGTTACCAGCGCCGAGGGCAGGCGGCGCGTTTGCTTGGCGCGATCACTGCTGCTGGTGTCGCCAGTGCGCAGGCCCAGGCTCCAGCCGATCTGCAACTCATCCACCGGTACCTGCAGGGCGCGCAGGGTATCGGCGGCCAGCGCGCGCATGGGCGTGATCCATAGCACGGTCAGCGGCGCCATGACCGGCTTGCGCTTGCCCTTGGGAATGACGGGCGCGGCCTTGGCGAAGCGTTGCAGGGCGGCGAACCAGACGGCGTAGGTCTTGCCCGCGCCAGTGCTCGCGTGGAGCATGCCCGATTCGCCGCGTTTGACGGCGGCCCAGACATCCTTCTGGAACGCGAAGGGCTTCCATTGACGGCTGGCGAACCAGTGTTTGGCAAAAGCGCTGGAGGTCGGCATGCCGTGACGGAGCGTCCTTGGGTATTTCTAAAAGGACCGCGACGACCCAGGTTGGTTTGATATTTGTACAAAAACGCGTGCGTGTATCAGTATCCGGTCATTTCCAGATAGCCCTCGCCAGCGTGGCTGCCCGCCACGGTCACCGGGCCTTCCCAGTAGGGCGTGCCCACCGCCATCCAGGCGTTCGGGTTCAACGCGGTGGTTTGCACATGCAGGCCGTGGCTGGGGATGTCGATGGCCCAGCGCGTGGGTACCTGCCGACCGGCCACGCGGGTGTCCTGCAACGGGCGCAGGGTGATGCTGCCCGGGGCCAGCGGTGTGCTGCGCCCCTGGGCGTCGATCCAGTTACCGCTGAGAAAGTCTTGCCCGCCGGCGCCGCGCAGGCGAAACACCATCAACTGCTGGCCGTCGTCCAGGTGCAGCGAAAACCAGTCCCAGCCGGCCTGATCGGCTGCCAGTGGCTGGCTGCTCCATTCCCGGTCAAGCCACGCGCGGCCCTTGACCTTATAGCGCTTGCCGTCGATCTGCAGCTGGCCGGCTGCGCTGAAGAACGGCTGGCTGTAATAATACGAGGCCTGTCCCGCATCGGACTTGCGGCTATAGCCTTGCTCGCCCTGCAGTACCAGAGGGCGCTCGCTGGTCAGGGCCAGTTGGTAGGCAAACCGTTCGCCAGTGGCCTGTACGTCCATTGCGGCGAGCGTGTGCTCGACGCCAGGCTGGCTGCGCAGGTGCCAGTCATCGATCCAGGCGTTGAACGGCATGATGCTCACACCGGCCTGGCCGATGCCTCCGCGGGCCAGGGTCTGTGCGCTGTAGTGGTCCGTTGCGGAAGTGAGTCCGGCGTGGCCGATCCACAGGTTGCGGTTACCCCAGCCCGGTTCGGTGCTGCCTGGTGCCAGGGCGCTGCGGAACAGGGTCCACTGCACGCCGAAGCGTTGCCCCTGGTCGTCTTCGAGGTTGGCGGTCAGGTACCACCACTCGATGCGGAAGTCGGGGTGAGCGCCATGGTCGGCGGGAAACTGGAAGACCTTGCCGGGGGTGACCTGGGCGAAGTCACCGGCCTGGCCGCCAAGCCCGGCAAAACCGGCAGGGGGTGGGGTTGGCTCGCAGCCGCTGGCTGCCAGCAGCAGGGCCAGCACCAGGATTCGGATCAACTTAACGCTCACTGGCCATCACTCGCAGCAGGTCGGTGGGTTGGCTGCGTTGCAGGCGCAGCATGGGCCAGGCCGAGGCCAGCATCGCCGCAATCAGCGCCAGGCCGCACAGCTGCAGGATCTGCCATGGGAACACCTGCAGGGGCAGGCGCCAGCCGAACGCCTGCACGTTGATCACCGCCACCAGGCACCACGCCAGCAGAATCCCCAGCGGGACCGCCAGCACCAGGGTCAGCAGAGCCAGGATCAAGGTCTGCGCCACACTGAGCAGGATCAGTTGGCGCCGTTGCACGCCCATTGCCCACAGCGGCGCGAGCTGACCCAGGCGACTCTGGCTCTGGGTCAGCAGGCCGATGAACAGGGCCACGCCGGCCACCCCCAGGGTCAGTGCATTCAGGGCAGCCGTGGCACTGAACGTGCGTTCGAAAACCTGCGAGGCCCAGCGCTTGAGTTGCCGTTGTTCCACCACATGGCTGTCGTCCAGGCCAAACGCTTGCTGCACTCGGCTTTTCAGGGCAGCGGTGTCGGCCTCGGCCATGCGCAGGGCAAAGCGGGCAGGTGGGGTGCCGGGCCAGTGTTGCTGGAACTGCGCGGCGCTGACCAGAATATGGCCCTTGGGGTTGCCGTAGTCGGCATAGATGCCCACCACGGTCGGGTTCCAGCGCCCTTGGGCGGCGGGCAATGCAAGGCGCGCCCCGATGCCTACGCCCAGGCGCCGCGCCAGTTGCTCGCTGAGCATCAGGCTGTCACTGGAAAACAAGGTGTCCCATGGATTGCCGGCGGCCTGTTCGAGCAGCGGCCAATGCTCGCGGTACAGCGGCGCGTCGATCACGGCAGTCAGTTCGGTTGGCCAGCCCTGTTGACGAATCTGCATCTCCCAGCCGGGCAGCACCTGCTCGATCCCGTTCTGGCCTTGCAACCATCGTTGCAGCGCCTGGGCCTGCTCGGCGTGCTGCGGTCGCAGGTACAGCTCGGCGCTCAAGCGCTGCTCGAGCCAGCCACTGAAGGTCTGTCGAAAACCCTCGGTCATGCTCGCAGCGCCGATGTTGGCGGCCAATGCCAGCAGCAACGCCATGAGGGCCAGGCTCAGTCCCGGCAATTGCTGGCGGCAGTCGGCCAGGAACCACTGGCCCAGCACGCCCCAGCGGCGCCGGGCGAGCAGGGCGAGGACACTGCTGAGCAGCACCGGCAAGGCCAACGCTGCCGCCAGCAACAGGCTGCCCATCAGCGCAAAGCCCGTGGCCAGGCCGTTGCCCCATACTGCCAACAGCACGGCCAGCGCGGCTGCACAGGCCGCCACCACGCCTTGTCGCCGCAGCCATTGGCGGTGGGCCTGATGCCAGGCTTCGCCACCGGACAATGCCAGCAGTGGCAGGCGTGCAGCACGCCATAGACTGTCGCCGCCGGCCAGCAACACGCCGCCCAGGCTCAGTGCCAGGCCGCCCAGCCACCAGGCCGGGCTCAGGTTCAGCTGCCCGGCGACTTCTGCGCCGTACAGGCCACGCAGGCTGGCCGCCACATCGGGCAGCAGCAGACTGGCCAGCCAGTAGCCGCTGACGATACCGGCCAGGCCGCCGAGCAGCGCCAGCAGGCCCAGCTCCAAGGCCAGGGCCAGCACCAGCAGGGCGGCACTCACGCCGCAGGCACGCAAGGTGCGCAGCAAGGCACGTCGCTGCTCCAGTGCCAGGCCAATGGCAGCGTGGACGATGAACAGGCCGACCACGAACGCCAGCAGGCCCAGCGCGGTCAGGTTCAGGTGAAAGCTGTCGGTCAGCCGCGCGAGGTCGCCGTCGGCATCGCTGCGGTTGATTTGCAGACGATCGGTGTATGCGTCGGGCAGAACGCCTTCGAACGTTCGTGGCAGCAGCAGGCGGGTCAGTCGTTCAGGCGTCTGCAGCACCGTCTGGGCCGCGCCGATATCCATCAGCAGCACACCGGGTGCCATCTGTGCCCGGGCCTGCAGGGGAGGAAGGGTTGCGCCAGTGCCGGCGGGCAACCGCGCACCTTCCTCCACGCCAAGCTCGCGCAAGGTCTGGGGCGCCACCCAGGTACGGCCGGGTGCGCCGATGAACGTGCTCAGGTCATCGCTGCTCGGCACCTCGCCGGCCACGGGGCTGCCTGCCGGCAGAGTCAACGGCTCGATACCCATCACTTGCAGGCGCAGTTGCGGATGCGAGGGGAGGGTGATCCGGCCCTCGAGCACCGGAGAGACTGGCCAGCCCTGCAGGCGCAGTGCGATGAAGGTCGACTGCGCAAGGTCGGCGCCGTCACGGGCAACGATGCTGGCCTGGGCCTGACCACCGACCATCTGGCTGGCCAGGGCATAGCTCTGTCGTGCCTGGCTGTTCAAGGCGAGTACGCCGGTGAACAACGCGGTGGCCAGCCACAGGCCAGTGATCAGCGCCACGCCCTGTACCGGATGCCGGCGCCAATGGCTGAGCAGGCTGCGCAGGGTCCAGTACAGCACCGCCACGTCAGCGATCCGTCCCGGCAACGATGCGACCGGCCTGCAGCACCACGCGTCGCTCCAGGCGGGCTGCCACCAGCGGGCTGTGAGTGACCATCAGTAGCGTGCTGCCACTGGCCCGCAGCAACTCGAGCATCAGGTCCAGCGCATGCTCGCTGGTGGCTTCGTCGAGGTTGCCGGTAGGTTCGTCTGCCAGCAGCAGGGGCGGCCGCGAGGCCAATGCACGGCCCAGGGCCACGCGCTGTTGTTGCCCGCCGGACAGTTGCTCCGGATACCGCTGCAGGAGTGCCGACAAGCCCAGGCGTTCAGCCAGTTCGCGCTGCCAGGCTGGGTCCAGGCGGCCGGCCAGGCGGGCCTGAAAGGCCAGGTTGTCGGCCACGCTGAGACTGCTGATCAGGTTGAACTGCTGGAAGATCAAGCCGATGTCGCAGCGCCGCCAGCGCGCCAGCTGGCGCTCGTTCATCTGTGTGAGCACCTGCCCGGCCGCTTCGATACGACCGCTGTCGGCCATGTCCAGCCCCGCGACCAGATGCAGCAGGGTGCTCTTGCCACTGCCCGATTCACCCATCAGCGCCAGGCTGGCTCCACGCTCCAGTTGCAGGTCGATGCCCTGCAGCACCGGCAGTGGGCCTTGCGGTGTGGCGTAGGTCTTGTGCAGACCCTGGATATGCAACATGGGCAGGTTCTTCATGACGGTGATGCTGCGGCCCTCGGGCCGCGGCAACGGCGAGGGGCTGTGACTGTGAGTCCGGCCCCCCATGCAGGTTCAAGCTTTGTTGCGTATCAGCCGCCGCAGCGCGAAGCGATTCGGATGGCAGGCCCAGGCCACTTCCCGAGGCAGCGGCAGCGGTTCATCGTCCAGCCAGGCGGCAATCAGTTCACCCGACAGCGGCGCGGTGATCAGCCCGCGCGAGCCATGGCCGCTGTTGACGTACAGCCCCGGCAGCCAGGGGCAGGGCTGTTCAGGCACCTGGCGGGCATCTTTGGCCAGGATCGCAAAGCGCTCGGCGAATGCCTGCGCGTCGGCGACCGGCCCGATGATCGGCAGGTAGTCCGGGCTGGTGCAGCGAAATCCGGCCCGGCCCTGCAAGTGTTCGGCGGGCAGCAGTGCGGCGCCCAGACGCACGGCAAGGTCAGGGGAAATCGCTTCGAGCAGGGCCAGGTTGTCGAGGTTGTCCGCCTGGCTGGGCGTGAGGTCTTCACTGTGGAAGTCGAAACTGGCGCCCAACGTGTGTTCGCCCGAGCGGGCGGGGGCGATGTAGCCCTCGGCGCAGACCACCGTCGACAGCGCAGCACTGCGCGGTGTCTCCGACAGGCGAGTGATTTGCCCGCGGATGCGCTTGAGTGGCAGGGCGCAGGTCTGGGCGAAGGCATTGGCCTGGGCGGCGCACGCCAGCACGGCTACTGGGGCGCAGGCCAGAAGGGTGTCGTCGGCGAACGCGTGCCATTGGCCGTCGAGGTGGCGCAGGTCTGCCACGTGGTGATGGCGCAGCAGGGTGATGCGTGGGTGACGCGCCAGGTGCTGGCACAGGGCAGGCGGGTGGACCCAGCCACCGTCGGGGTAGAACAGGCCGCCGCTGGGCAAGTCGACGCTTGCCTGCGCCTGGGCCGCTGAACGGTCCAGCAGGTGCAGCAGTTCGGGTTGGAATGCGTCGGCCAGTTGCCCCTGGCGCTGCGCTTCCTTGTCATCGAAGGCGAGTTGCAGAACGCCACAGGCGTCCCAGTCGCGACCGCGCTGCAGCTGCGCAAGCAGCCTGCGCGTGTGGCCGAAGCCCGCCAGAATCAACTGCGAAAGGGCCGTACCGTGGGCCGAAAGTTTCAGGTACAGCACGCCCTGCGGATTTCCCGAGGCTTCCCGAGCCACTTCGGCATGACGCTCGAGCAGCGACACCCGCCAACCGCGCGCGGCCAGGCTGGCAGCGGTGGCGCATCCTGCCAGGCCGGCACCGATGACCAGCGCGTGGCGTTCGCCGGTTACCGGCTCGGGGCGGGCGAACCAGGGCCTGACGGCGGGTGTTGCCACGGCGGCGTCGGCCACGAACACGCCTCTGGATACATGCCATTTGTTGCCGATGCCCGGCACTCGTTTCATCTTGAAGCCGACGGCCGCCAGGCCACGACGAACCCAGCCGGTGCTGGTGAACGTGGCCAGCGTTGCGCCGGGCGCCGCCAGCCGCGCCAGTTCGGCGAACAGCTGGGGTGTCCACATGGCCGGGTTGCACGCCGGAGCGAACCCGTCGAGGAACCAGGCATCGACCTTCCCGTCCAGGCACGGCAGCTGTTCCAGCGCATCGCCTATGAGCAACGTCAAGGTCACCCGGCCGCCGTCGAACACCAGGCGCTGGAAGCCTTCATGCACCGCCACGTACTGCGCCAGCAGCGCCTCGCTGCAGGCCGAAAGCTCTGGCCACAGCGCCAGGGCTCGGGTCAGGTCCGCAGCGCTCAGCGGGTACTTTTCCACGCTGATGAAGTGCAGGCGCGCAGTCGGTGCAGCCGAGGCGGCGAAGCACTGCCACGCACAGAGAAAATTCAGCCCGGTGCCGAAGCCGGTTTCGCCGATCACCAGGCGTTCGCCGTCGGCGAGGGCGGCGAAGCGTTCTGCCAAGCGATTCTGCTCGATGAACACATGGCGGCTTTCGGCCAGGCCGTCGGCGGCGAAATAGACGTCGCCGAAGGCGCGCGATCGAGGATGACCGGTGTCGGTCCAGTCCAGCTGGGCGAGGATGCTCGGGGTTTTCATGACGGCTTCGGCAATAGGCGAGCAGGCATTGTAGCGCGCAGGCTCTGCTTCGCCAGCGCCAGGCCGCTGCGACGGCTGCGACGGCTGCGCAGCGGCGGCCACTGCGGTCTGCAGGTGGTTATTAATGCAGCCTCTGGCGGCTGTGGCGCGGGCTACCGTGCGCGCTCCCCTTTCGGCAAGGAGCCGATCATGCACGCGATCTACCCCCCAATGAGCCAGGGCGGCACCGCCCGGGACCGCCGCCATGCGCGCATCGTCGCGCAGCGGTTGCCGACCTGGCTGAGCCAGGCCAGCCCGGCGATGCGCCAGGCGTTGAGCGCCAGTCAGAATGAAAGCCACGCCGCCAAGCGCGCCCTCGCCCCTGTACTGGCCGGGCTGCGCGACGTCACCGAGTTCTGTGCCGACCTGGTCGGGCAGGAGATCCGCAGGCAGTTCCAGCTCGACATCGATCCGCGGAGCTATGTGCTGGTGCGCGCCATGCACAACGTCGGCATGGGCTTCAGTCATCGCTGGGCGATTGAACAGAACCTGCTGGTTGCCGCCATGCAGAATTTCGAAGCGAACCTGAGCTTTGCGCCGGGTTCGATGGTGCTGCCAAGCGGCGGTGTCGAATACTTCACTGCCGGCAAAGACATCGACTTTCGCGCCCGCCAGGAAAAACCGGCAATCGCCCTCGACCCCCAGCGATTCGCCACTGCCTGCCGGCGCCTGGACCTGGGCCAGCGCTACCAGGCTCACCTGGACACAGTGTTCAAGCCCGACGGCCAACCCGAGCGGGTGGCGGCGCTGTTCAAACGCAATGACCAGGCCCATCTCGCAGTGCTGGCCCATATTGCCCGCTTGCGCGGCGATGTCGAGGAAGACGGCTATCGTCTGTTGCTGCAGGTTGCCCAAGCGGCTCCCCCGACCTGGGCGGGCAGCGCGGTGCGCTATCACTGGCTGCGCCTGCTGGGCAGCGCCGATTTCGCTGCCGTGGCGTTGTATGGCGTGCAACTGATCGAATCGACCGTCGACGGTCGCTGTATGGTGCTGATGCCCGGCGAACCCGACCACCCGATCAAGCAATACCCTTCGTTCCAGGCCTTCGCCGAACGCCTGGGAGAAAAACTCCAGCGGCCCGATTTCCAGCGATATGTCTGCTCGATGGTGGGCGAGAAGTTCGCTGCGCCGTTCGACCAGCGTCTGCAGCAGCGGATTGCCGGCTCCGGTGGCGCTTGGCTGAAGCGATTGAACCTGGAAAAGCGTGCGGTGGTCGGTGACCTGTTCGACCTGCAACATAATGATCGCGTGCTCAAGACCTACCAGGATGCTCGAGTGATGGCGGTGCCGACCGCCGACGAAGACGCCATCATCCGGGAGCGTGAACGCCGGCGTTATCTGGACGCCGGAACGACCCTGCTCAATATCGCCGGCCTGCTGGTCCCGGCGTTGGGTGCGGCCATGCTGACCTGCGCTGCGGCCCAGCTGTTGCAGGAAGTGTTCAGTGGCGTCGACGATTGGCGCCAGGGCGATGATCATGCCGCCTTCGGCCATGCCATGAGCGTGGTCGAAAATCTGGCGACCATGGCGGTGTTCGCCGGCGCGGTGCAGGCGGGCCGCAGCTGGGTCGCGCCCAGAGTGCCTGCCGTTGCCGCCGATACCCAGCTGGCGGAACTGCTCCCGGTGACGCTCGCCGATGGCCGCGAGCACCTGTGGCGTCCCAACCTCGACGACTACGTTGCTGCCCAGGGCCTGCCTGCCGACCTGCTGCCCGATACCGATCGGCTCTATCACGACGAAGCACGTGACAGCGTGGTCATCGACGGGCGCGTGCATGACCTTCGCTTCGACGATCGGTACCAGCGGTGGCGCATTACCCATCCGCGCGACGCGAATGCCTACCTGCCACTGATCGAGGAAACGGGTGCCGGTTGGCGGCTGGCCGCCGAGCAGCAACCCGAGGTGTCCGGCACCACCCTGCGTGACCGCCTGGGCTGGCGGCTGTCGGGCATGGAGTCACAGGATATCCATCGGGCGCTGGCCAGCACCGGGTTGCCGCCCACCTTTCTGGACGCGGTCTATGCCCAGGCCGACAAACCCACTGCCTTGCTGGTCGATGCCCTGCAACGTTTTGCCCTGCACCGCCAGGTGCAACGCGCCGGGCTTGCGGACACTGCCGCGCAGGTACGTTTC
Source organism: Pseudomonas sp. CFBP 8758 (assembly GCF_014841725.1). Taxonomy (NCBI): domain Bacteria; kingdom Pseudomonadati; phylum Pseudomonadota; class Gammaproteobacteria; order Pseudomonadales; family Pseudomonadaceae; genus Pseudomonas; species Pseudomonas sp. CFBP 8758. The sequence goes on from NZ_JACYUK010000001.1 coordinate 268,890, forward strand.
GAACAGCTCTACGACGCCACGCATTTTGGCAGCGGTCCGGCCACCCAGCTCATTTGCAGGGATTTTCCCGCCTTGAGCGTCGCCGCAGCCGAGGAGGTATTGCTCGGCGTGGCGCCTGGCGAACAGGCGCGAATGCTGGTCAATCGACGCATTCCCCTGAAGTCGAGTGAGCGCGCGCGTGCCTATCAGCAGTGCCAACGGCTCAATCGCGCCTTCGAAGGCCTGTGCTTCGGCACCGCGCAGTCGCTGGACAGCCTCGAGCTGGAACGGGCCATCAAGCAGGTGCTGGGCGACACCGCGTCGGCCGATGCGGTGCGTGACTACGCCTTCGCTCACCGCGATGCCTGTGCACGCTGGCTGGGCCAGACCCCTTTGCCGGAAAGCTTCAGGGCACCGATGCGCGACGGCTACGGGCGCGTGGGTTACCCCATGAGCGGAAGGCGAGAGGTGGTCCTGTCGCGACGGGTGCTGGTGGCACGCATTCGCGGCCTCTATCCGGGCACCAGCGAGCCCGCTGCCCGCGAACTGCTGGGACTGTACGAACAAGCCGGCATGAGCCGCGCCGACATCATGCTGGGGCTGGACAACCTGGCCTCCGAGCGTTCGCAGATGCACGCTCAGCTGCAAGCGTGGGCGCACCGACCGGCCCCGGCCAACCTGCCGGCCCGCTACAACGCCAGCAGAGGCGACCTGATGCATTACCGTGCCGACGTCACGGCGCGTCTGGACATCGCCTGGCGCCGTCAGCTGCCTTCCGAACGTGCGGCCAACGGACACCACTATCATCTGAACCTGACCTACGCGCCGCTGCTGGATTTTCCCGGCCTGAACGCCGATCTGCGCTTCGTCACGCACCTGAACCTGACCGGCAGCACGGTGGACGCGCCGGCACTGACCAACTTGCTGGCCAGCTTTTCGCAGCTGCGCAGCCTGACCCTGCGTGAGTGCAACCTGGGCCAGTTGCCCGAAGCGGTCGATCGTCTGACACAGCTGACCGAACTGGACCTGACGCTCTGCAACCTGACCCTGGACCAGGCGCTGCTCGACCGCCTGGGACGTCTGCCGGACCTGACCCTGTTGAGCCTGAGCGGCAATCTTCCAGGGCCGATAGCCACTTCCAGCGGTTTCTCCAGGCTGCAGCAACTCAATCTCGCCGGTCTGGTGCTGCCCAGCTGGCCACAGTGGGCTTCGCGGCTGCCCGCGCTGCGGACCCTGAACCTGTACCGCACCCGGCTGCGCCATATTCCCGACTCGGTGTTCACCGAGATGAGCCAAGGGCAGGGTGTGGACGTTTTCATGGATCGCAACAGGCTGGATGACTTCAGCTTGAGGCAGCTGGATAGCCCCAGGCCGCACCGGCGTTTTCAGTTCTTCGCCCATCGGACCAACGATGTGCACCCGGCAAGGGCCGGCCGCCCGCTGGTCGATGTGTGGCTGCAGGGTGCCAGCGAGGTGGAGCGACGCCATCGCGCACAGTTGTGGCAGGGGCTGGTCGATGAAGACGGCTCCGAGGCCTTCACCCGCTTGATCGACAATCTGCGTCACACACCGGATTACACCCGCAGTCCAACCGAACTGACCCGGCGCGTCTGGAATGTCGTTGCCGGTGCATCGGCCAATCGCCAGTTGCGTCAACGCCTGTACACCATGGCCCACGGGTTGGACACCTGCGTGGATGGAGAGCGGTTGATGTTCAGTGATATGGAAGTGCATGTGCTCCAGCATTACGCCTTGCAGGGCGCAACCTGGGCCCAGCGTGGCGAACGCCTGTACGAGCTGGCCCGTGGACTGTTCCGGCTCGACCGGCTGGAGGTCATTGCCCGGCGCATCATTGCCGAGCGTCGGCGCCTGGGTGTGAGCGTCGACGAGGCAGAAGTGCGCATGGCGCTGCGGACCTATCTGGCCCGTCGCCTGGCCTTGCCCGGCCAGCCGCAGAGCATGGCCTATGCCGCCACGGCCGGTATCGGCGTCGACATCTACGACGCCGCACAGGCCGAGGTGCTGCAGGCCGAAGCCGCACCGGACTTCGCCGCGTTCATGATCCGCCAGGCATTCTGGACCGACTACCTGCGTGAACGCCATGCGAGCACACTGGAACGAGGTCTGGCGTCGTTCGCCGAGGAATTGAGCGTCCTCGACGAACGCCAGGAACCCGGCAGCAGCGGCGATTACCTGCGGCGCGCCAATGACATCGCCCGACGTCGCCAGGGTGCCGAGAACGCCTTGCTGGCCGAACTAACCCTGCTCGAGCGGGTCGGCTTCAGTAGCGATACGCAAAGCACCACCTCGCCCAGCGAGGCTCGCTCAAGCTAACCGAAGAGGAATGCCTGCCCCATGTTCGAATCCGCCGAAATTGGTCACGCCATCGACAAGGACACTTACGAGGCGCGTCTGCCTGCCCTGCGCGAAGCGCTGCTGGAAGCCCAGTACGAGCTCAAGGAGCAAGCGCGTTTTCCGGTGATCGTGTTGATCAACGGCGTCGAAGGGGCGGGCAAGGGCGAGACGGTCAAGTTGCTCAACGAGTGGATGGACCCGCGCCTGATCGAGGTGCGCACCTTCGATGAAAAGACCGACGAGGAACTGGCGCGACCACCAGCCTGGCGCTACTGGCGCCAATTGCCGGCCAAGGGCCGCATGGGGGTGTTCTTCGGCAACTGGTACAGCCAGATGATTCAGGATCGGGTGCATGGCGACATCAAGGATGGCCGTCTGGAGCAGGCCATCAACGGCGCGCAGCGTTTGGAGCGCATGCTCTGCGACGAAGGTGCGCTGATCTTCAAGTTCTGGTTTCACCTGTCCAAGCAGCAGATGAAGGCGCGGCTCAAGTCATTGCGTGACGATCCGTTGCACAGCTGGCGGATCAGCCCGCTGGACTGGCAGCAGTCCAGGACCTATGACCGCTTCGTGCGCTTCGGCGAACGCGTGGTGCGGCGCACCAGTCGCGACTACGCGCCGTGGCACGTGATCGAAGGTGTGGATGCCAACTACCGCAGCCTGGCGGTCGGGCAGATTCTGCTCGAAGGGTTGCAGGCAGCGCTGAAGGCGCCCACCGAGCCAGTGCGCAAAGTCGTGGCGAGCATCAGTGAAAGCATCGACAAACGCAGCCTGATCGGCAGCCTGGATTTGAGCCGGCATCTGGAAAAGGACGATTACGAACGCCAGTTGATTGCCGAGCAGGCTCGCCTGGCAGGCCTGATGCGCGACAAGCGCATGCGCCGCCACGCCCTGGTGGCGGTGTTCGAAGGCAACGATGCGGCGGGCAAGGGAGGAGCGATCAAGCGTGTCGCCGCTGCGCTCGACCCGCGTCAATACCACATCGTGCCGATTGCCGCGCCGACCCAGGACGAACTCGCCCAGCCCTATCTGTGGCGCTTTTGGCGGCAATTGCCGGCGCGGGGCAAGTTCACCGTGTTCGACCGCTCCTGGTACGGTCGCGTGTTGGTCGAGCGGATCGAAGGCTTTTGCAGTCCGGCCGACTGGATGCGCGCCTATGGCGAGATCAACGACTTCGAAGAGCAACTGACCGATGCCGGTGTGGTGCTGGTCAAGTTCTGGCTGGCGATCAATGAGCAGACCCAGTTGAAACGGTTCAAAGAGCGCGAGCAGATTCCGTTCAAGCGTTTCAAGATCACCGAAGACGACTGGCGCAACCGCGAAAAGTGGGGTGCCTATCGCGACGCCGTGGGCGACATGGTCGATCGCACCAGCAGCGAAGTGGCACCGTGGACCTTGGTCGAGGCCAACGACAAGCGCTGGGCGCGAGTCAAGGTACTGCGCACCATCAACGATGCGCTGGAAGCCGCCTTCAAGAAGGACAAGAAGGACTGAGCCATCGCGGCCGCTTCCTTCGCGGCCGATGACCGCTCCTACGCAGGTTACGAGGTTGTCCGTAGGAGCGGTCTGTGGCCGCGAAGGGCGCGCCGCGGTGGGTCAGGGGCACCGCGGCGCCTGTTTCGCGGCCGATGACCGCTCCTACGCAGGTTACGAGGTTGTCCGTAGGAGCGGTCCGTGGCCGCGAAGGGCGCACGGCGGTGGGTCAGGGGCACCGCGGCGCCTGTTTCGCGGCCGATGACCGCTCCTGCGCAGGTTACGAGGTTGTCCGTAGGAGCGGTCCGTGGCCGCGAAGGGCGCACCGCGGTGGGTCAGGGGCACCGCGGCGCCTGTTTCGCGGCCGATGACCGCTCCTGCGCAGGTTGCGAGGTTGTCCGTAGGAGCGGTCCGTGGCCGCGAAGGGCGCACGGCGGTGGGTCAGGGGCACCGCGGCGCCTGTCTGCTGCGAGGACAGCGCGGCCGATAACCGATAAAGTGCGCGCCTTGTTCATTTCCCAAGGACCCTGCCCATGCCCAAGACTTTCGACATCGCCGTGATCGGCGCCACCGGGACGGTTGGCGAAACCCTCGTGCAGGTTCTCGAAGAGCGCGATTTCCCGGTGGGTGCGCTGCACCTGTTGGCAAGCAGCGAATCGGCCGGTGCGTCGGTGGCCTTTCGCGGCAAGAACGTGCGGGTGCGTGAAGTCGATCAGTTCGATTTCAGTCTGGTCAAGCTGGTGTTCTTCGCCGCCGGCCCTGCGGTGACGCGCAGCTTGGCGCCGCGTGCTACGGCGGCCGGTTGCACGGTCATCGATCTGTCGGCCGGCCTGCCGGCGTCCCAGGCTCCCAATGTGGTCCCGGAAGCCAATGCCGCCGTGCTGAGCGATCTGCCGCTGCCCGTGCAAGTCGCCAGCCCCAGCGCTGCCGCCACTGCGCTGGCCGTGATCCTGGCACCCTTGCGCGCCGTGCTGGATCTGCAGCAGGTGCACGTGACCGCCTGCCTGGCCGTGTCGGCCCTGGGCCGCGAGGCTGTCAGCGAACTGGCCCGGCAAACGGCCGAGCTGCTCAATGTGCGTCCGCTGGAACCGCAGTTCTTCGACCGCCAGATCGCCTTCAACCTGCTGGCGCAGGTCGGTACGCCCGATGCGCAGGGCCATGTGCCGCTGGAGCGGCGGCTGGTCGACGAACTGCGCGAGCTGCTTGGCATGCCTGCGCTGAAAATTTCGGTGACCTGCGTGCAGGCGCCGGTGTTCTTCGGCGACAGCTACAGCATCGCGCTGCAGACCGGCTCGACGCTGGACCTTGCGGCCATCAACCAGGCCCTGGCCATGGCGCCCGGGATCGAAACGGTGGAAGACGACTACCCTACAGCAGTGGGCGATGCGGTAGGCCAGGACGTGGTGTACGTGGGTCGTGTACGCACCGGTATCGACGATCCCCAGGCGCTGAGCCTGTGGGCCACGGTGGACAACGTGCGCAAGGGCGCCGCCTTGAATGCGGTACAAGTGGCCGAGTTGTTGATTAAAGGTCATGGCTAAAAGATACTTGCCGACAATTTGCAGACAGTTCGCCCGTTTTGCCCAGCTGTTCGCATGCGACAGCGCAAGCTTCTTCTCGCTTGCCGAGGAATGTTCAGACAAGGATTAGGCCATGGTTCAAGTTCGCAAACTGGTGTTAGCAATGGCTGCCGCTTCGGCGCTGTCCTCCGGTATCGCCAACGCCCTGGAGCTGGGTGAGTTGACCCTCAGGTCCGCGGTGAACCAGCCCCTGCTCGCCGAGATAGAACTGCTCGATGTGCGCGGCCTCACTGCCGCCGAGGTGCAGCCAGTGCTGGCCCCGGCCGAGGAATTCAGCAAGGCGGGCGTCGAGCGCCAGGCTTTCCTCGACAGCCTGCGCTTCACGCCGGTGATCAACGCCAGTGGCCGCAGCGTCATCCGCGTGACCTCGACGCAACCCTTGTCGGCGCCCTTGGTGAAATTCCTGGTCCAGGTCAATTTCCCCAGCGGCCGTCTGCTGCGCGACTACAGCATGCTGCTCGATCCCGCGCAGTTTGCCCCGCAGGCGGCCCAGGCGGCGCAGAATGCACCGCAGCCGGCGCTGAGCGCTCCCGCCGCCAGTGCCAACCAGGCGTCCTACACCACGGGTTCGCGTGACACCCTGTGGGAGATCGCTGCGCGCAATCGTCAGGGCAGCTCGGTCCAGCAAGCCATGCTGGCCATCCAGGCGCTCAACCCCGACGCGTTTCTCGACGGCAACATCAACCGTCTCAAGACCGGCCAGGTCCTGCGCATGCCGGACGCCCAGCAGACCGCGGCCACCGCGCCGGGCCCAGCCGTGGCTGAAGTCGCGCGGCAGAATGCTGCCTGGCGCGAAGGCCGTCGCCTCGGTCCGCGGGCGCAGCAGGTCGATGCCACGCGCCGCGGCAACGGTGCTCCGGCGCCGGCCGCCGCGCCGCCGCAAGATAACCTCAGCCTGGTGTCAGGCGCCAGCGAGGCCAACGGCCCGGCGGGCGATGCCAGGGCCCTCGACCAGAAACTCGCGGTGACTCAGGAAGCCCTGGACTCCACGCGCCGTGACAACGAAGAATTGCGCAGCCGTAACGCCGACCTGCAGAGCCAGCTCGACAAGTTGCAGAAACTGATTCAGCTCAAGAACGACCAACTGGCCAAGATGCAGGCAGCGGGCGCCGATGTACCGGTGCCGGCCGAAGCGTTGGCGCCGGCGCAGGCGCTGGCCCCTGCGGAAGCCGACGGCGAGCCTGCCGAGGGCGATTCCGACGCCCCGGTCAACGCCGCGCTGGTTCCGGCACCGGCGGTACCCGGTGCCACCGAGCAGGTCAATCCCGACGCTGCCGCCAGTACGCCGGCCTTGCCTCAGGGCGAGCCGCTGGATGCGACCACCGACCCCGCCGACGACGCGGTTGCCGAGCAGCCCAGCGACAATTCGACCCTGCTGATGGTGGTGGGTGCCAGTGCCCTTGCAGCGCTTCTCTTGCTGCTGTTGCTGCTGGCCCGCCGCCGCAAGGCGCAGCAGGAGGCCGAGAAGCACATGCGCATGGCCCGCGCGCTGGCCGAAGAGCCCGATCACGGCCCGGATCTCGACTTACCGCCCAACAGCTTCGAAGGACTGGAGCGCCCGGCGGCGACCGTGCACCTGACCCCGGCCATGGTGGCCGCCTCGGTAGCGGGCGCCAGGGCCAGTGCCGCACCGGCTACCTTCGCCGAGGCGCCCGCGCCGACCGTGCTGCCCACGCCGCCGCTGCGCCCCAGCATCGACACCGATGAAGGGCTGTTCGCCGAAGTGGAGCAGAGCATTGCTCGCGGCCGCCTCAATCATGCTGCCGAACTGCTGGAAGCGGCAACCGAGCGCGAGCCCAAGCGCAGCGATCTGCGCCTGAAATTGATGGAAGTGTATGGCCTGCAAGGTGATCGTGATGGCTTCGTCGGCCAGGAGCGGCAGTTGATTGCCACCGGCCAGAACCATGCCGACGTCGAGCGTCTGAAAGCGCGCTTCCCTGCCATGCTGGGCGTTGCCGCCGCCGCTGCCGGTGCAGCCGCCGCGGCAGCGCAGATGGACGCCGAGTACGTCAAGCAGTTGCTGCACGACGAGCCGGGGTCCGCCGACTCGCTGGACGGCACCTTCGATACCGATTTCGACCTCAACCTGGACGACACCCCGGACCCCGCGCCGACGGCAGGCGCGGACATCGACTTCGACACCTTGCTGGCCGAGCAGAAAGCTGCGGCGGGCAATTCGACCGACGAACCCGAGACGACGTTGCCGGAAGATTTCGATCTGTCGTTGGCCGATGACGCCGAGGAGCCACAGGCACCCGAATCGCGCCTGAACGAGATCAATGCCGAACTGGAAAAACTCTCCGACGGTTTTGCCCGCACACCCATGGCCGAGCCGTTCGCCGTGCCCCCCAAGCCTGAAGACCTCCCGCCGATCGAAGGCGAAGACGATTTCGACTACCTCGACGGGGGGGACGAGGCTGGCACCAAGCTTGACCTGGCCCGTGCCTACATCGAGATGGGTGACAACGACGGCGCCCGCGACATTCTCGGTGAAGTGCTCAAGGAAGGCAGCACCGGGCAGCAGGATGAGGCGCGCGAGATGCTTGGGCGCATCAGTCGGTAACGCGGTGCAGCGGTCGCCGTCCGACCCCCAAACCTGCTCCCACATCTGTACATCGAGGCCCTTTTTGTGGGAGCGGGCTCTGCCCGCGAAGGCAGCGCCGCAATTCCATGATCCGGTATAATCGCCGCCATCGCTCAACCAACAGGCTGCAACTTCGTGCAAAACATCGACAACGCGGTCGCCGAATCGGCGGCCGACGGCTTCTATCGCATTGCCTTGGGCGTTGAATACAAAGGTTCGCGCTACCGCGGCTGGCAACGCCAGGCCTCCGGCGTGCGCACCGTACAGGAAACCCTCGAAGACGCCCTGGGCAAGGTTGCCGCTTCGCCCGTCTCGCTGATGTGCGCCGGTCGTACGGACGCGGGTGTCCACGCCTGCGGCCAGGTGGTGCATTTCGATACCCAGGCCGAGCGCAGCATGAAAGCCTGGGTCATGGGTGCCAACATCAATCTGCCCCATGATGTCAGTGTCACCTGGGCGAAGATCATGCCGCCCACCTTTCATGCGCGTTTCAAGGCCATCGCCCGCCGCTACCGCTACGTCATCTACAACGACCAGATCCGACCCGCCCATCTGGGCGAGGAAATCACCTGGAATCACCGTCCGCTGGATGTCACCCGCATGGCCGCCGCCGCCCAGGCGCTGGTCGGTACCCATGACTTCAGTGCCTTCCGCGCCGGCCAGTGCCAGGCCAAGTCGCCGATCAAGCAACTGCATCACCTGCGGGTCACCCAGCACGGCAAGATGATCGTCATCGACGTGCGCGCCAATGCCTTCCTGCACCACATGGTGCGCAACATCGCCGGTGTGCTGATGACCATCGGCACGGGCGAGCGCCCTGTGGAATGGGCCGCCGAAGTGTTGCAAAGCCGGGTACGCCGAACCGGCGGGGTCACGGCCCATCCTTTCGGGCTGTACCTGGTGCAAGTCGAGTACCGCGATGAGTTCCCACTGCCCGAGCGCTATATCGGTCCGCACTTCCTGACCGGGTTCGACACACTGGCTGACGTCGCCGACAGCATTTGCTAACATCCGCCGTTCCCCAGCCAAGTCGAGGTACTCGCCGACATGTCAGCCGTTCGCAGCAAAATCTGCGGTATTACCCGCATAGAGGATGCTCTGGCCGCTGCGCACGCGGGTGCCGATGCGATTGGGTTGGTGTTCTATGCCAAAAGCCCCCGGGCGGTGAACGTGCAACAGGCACGCGCGATCATCGCCGCGCTGCCGCCGTTCGTGACCACCACCGGCCTGTTCGTCAATGCCAGTCGGTGCGAACTGGGTGAAATCCTCGACGCCGTGCCGCTGGACCTGCTGCAATTCCATGGCGACGAAACGCCGGAAGAATGCGAGGGCTACCACCGTCCCTACATCAAGGCATTGCGCGTGCGCGCCGGCGATGATCTGCAGGCGGCCTGCCGGGCCTATCGCAACGCCAGCGGCATTCTGCTCGACACCTACGTGGCCGGCGTGCCGGGCGGCACCGGTGAAGCCTTCGACTGGTCGCTGGTGCCCGCGGACCTGGACAAGCCCATCGTGCTGGCAGGTGGGCTTCACGCCGGCAACGTCGCCCAGGCCGTCGCTCAGGTCAAACCCTGGGCGGTGGATGTGAGTGGCGGGGTGGAGTCGAGCAAGGGCATCAAGGACCATCGCAAAATCGACGCTTTCCTCAAAGCGGTGCGTGGGAGCAGCATGTGACGGCAGGCAGCTCGGCACCGTCCATACGTTTCGCGAAACGCGCGGCACGCAGGTGTGCAGCCTGCGCCACGCTCGCCCACGTATTCGTTTCATATCTGAACACGCTCAAGAGCATGCACGGGACCTGGCCAGGCCAGCAGTCCCCGGTACTGGAGAAATAAAGCATGAGCAACTGGTTGGTAGACAAGCTGATCCCTTCGATCATGCGATCGGAAGTGAAGAAAAGCTCGGTGCCCGAAGGCCTGTGGCACAAGTGTCCGTCCTGCGAAGCAGTGCTGTACCGTCCGGAGCTGGAGAAGACCCTCGACGTCTGTCCCAAGTGCAACCACCACATGCGCATCGGTGCACGTGCGCGTCTGAACATCTTCCTCGACGAAGATGGCCGCGCCGAGCTGGGTGCCGATCTGGAACCGGTCGATCGCCTGAAGTTTCGTGATGGCAAGAAGTACAAGGATCGCCTGACTGCAGCGCAGAAGCAGACGGGCGAAAAGGATGCGCTGATCTCCATGAGCGGCACCTTGCTGGGCATGCCCGTGGTGGCCAGCGCCTTCGAATTCTCGTTCATGGGTGGCTCCATGGGTGCCATCGTCGGCGAGCGCTTCGTGCGTGCCGCCAACTACGCCCTGGAAAACCGTTGCCCGATGATCTGCTTTGCCGCCTCCGGTGGTGCGCGCATGCAGGAAGCGCTGATTTCGCTGATGCAGATGGCCAAGACCTCAGCAGTCCTGGCGCGTTTGCGCGAAGAAGGCATTCCGTTCATCTCGGTGCTGACCGATCCGGTCTACGGCGGCGTTTCCGCCAGCCTGGCGATGCTCGGTGACGTGATCGTCGCCGAGCCCAAGGCGCTGATCGGTTTTGCCGGCCCGCGGGTGATCGAGCAGACCGTGCGCGAAAAACTTCCGGAAGGCTTCCAGCGCAGCGAATTCCTCATCGAGCACGGTGCGATCGACATGATCATTTCGCGCCAGGAACTGCGCCCGCGCCTGGGCAGCCTGCTGGCCCAGTTCATGGGCCTGCCGACGCCCACCTACGTGGCCGCCCCGATCGAGCCCATTGTGGTTCCACCGGCGCCCGCCAACGTATGACCGAGCGCAGCCTGAGCCAGTGGCTCGCCTATCTGGAGCAGCTGCACCCTTCGGGCATCGACATGGGCCTGGACCGTTGCCGCGAAGTCGCGCAGCGCCTGGGCCTGGGCAAGCCAGCCGAGCGTGTGGTCACGGTGACCGGGACCAACGGCAAGGGGTCGACCTGCGCGTTCATCGCGGCGCTGATGCAGGATCGCGATCTGAAAGTGGGGGTCTACGCCTCGCCGCATCTGCTGCGCTACAACGAACGAGTGCTGATCGACGGCCAGCAGGCCACCGATGCCCAGTTGTGCCAGGCGTTCACCGCCGTGGAAGCGGCGCGCGGCGCCACTACCCTGACCTATTTCGAGATGGGCACTCTGGCCGCGCTCTGGCTGTTCCAGCGCGCCGAGCTCGATGCCGTGGTGCTGGAAGTGGGCCTGGGCGGTCGGCTCGATGCGGTCAACCTGGTGGATGCCGATGTGGCCGTGGTCACCAGCATCGGTCTGGACCATGCCGAGTACCTGGGGGATACCCGCGAGTCGGTGGCGTTCGAAAAGGCCGGCATCCTGCGCGCTGGCGTGCCGGCACTGTGTGGCGATATCGACCCTCCGCAGCCATTGCTCGAGCAGGTTGCCACGTTGGGTTGCCCGTTCTATCTGCGCGGCCGCGACTACGACTTCACCGCGCAAGGCGATCACTGGTCGTGGCGCGGGGTGGATGTCGAAGGCTACCCGGTCGAGCTGCTGTCGTTGCCATTGCCCAGCCTGCCGCTGGAAAACGCCGCGCTGGCCCTGCAGGCCTACGTGGCACTCGATCTGCCGCGTGACGCTGCACGTATGGGTTGGGCGCTGGCGCACACCCGCGTGGCCGGCCGCCTGGACCGTCACCGGGTGAGTTACGCCGGCAAGCCGGTCGAAATTCTTCTCGACGTGGGCCACAACCCGCACGCCGCTCGCTTTCTGGCCGAGCGTCTGGCGCGTCAGCCTCTTGCGGGCCGGCGTCTGGCCGTGTTCGGCCTGCTCGCCGACAAGGATCTGGTCGGGGTGATCGAGCCGCTGACAGCGGTCATCGCGCACTGGGCAGTCGCACCACTGAAAACACCGCGCAGTCGTCCGGCCGCCGAACTCGACGCCGCGCTCCTGAACCTTGGCGCTGCCACGACGTCTCATGGCAGCCTCGCCGATGCGCTCGAAGCGCAGTGCGAAGCCGCAGGCGAGGGTGACGAGATTCTGGTGTTCGGCTCGTTCCACTGTGTCGCCCAGGCCCTGAAATGGATGTATGGCAACGTAGAACGGGAGAACGTGGATGGCATTGCCCAATAAGGTGTTCAAGCAGCGCATGATCGGCGCCCTGGTGCTGATCGCGCTGGCGGTGATTTTCCTGCCGATGCTGTTTTCGCGCGAGGATCAAACCGTGCGCCAGGTTCAGGTGCAAGCCCCGGCAGCGCCGCAGGCCCCGGCCGCGCCTCAGGTGCAGGTCGAGCCGGTTGCCGTGCCTGAGCCACAGATCATCGAGACGGAGCCGGTTCCAGCGCAGGCCGCGACGCAGGCTGCCCCGCCTAGCCAGCCGATCCAGTCGGTGCCTGCCGCGCCTGCCACACCTGCCAAGAAGCCGGTGGAATCGGTGCAGCCTTCCGCGCCCATCGCTGCGGCCAAGGTGCCACCGGTCGCCAAGACGGACACCGGCAGCAAGATCGACCCCAATGGGCTGCCGGTCAGCTGGTCGGTGCAATTGGCCAGCCTGTCCAACCGCGCCGGTGCCGACACCTTGCAGAAGAGCCTGCGTGCGCAGGGTTACAACGCCTACGTGCGTACGGCCGATGGCAAGAACCGGGTGTTCGTCGGTCCACTGGTCGAGCGCGCCGAGGCCGAGCGCCTGCGTGACGTGATCAACCGCCAGCAGAAGCTGCAGGGGTTCGTGGTCCGTTTCGAGCCCGAGCGCGGCTGAGTCTTCGTCAGGCGTGGAACCGTGGCGCTCCCTTCGCGGCCGCTGACCGCTCCTACGGGAAGCTGTAGGAGCGGTCAGCGGCCGCGAAGGGGCGCGCTGCGGTGCAGGCGACAATCGCCGCTTACTCCCGCGCCCGCGCTCTGCTAAAATGCGCCGCCTTATCCGTATGCAGGCCGCACCGTGGCATTTACCTGGGTCGACTGGGCGATCATCGCGATCATCGCCATCTCCGCACTGATCAGCTTGACACGCGGCTTCGTCAAGGAAGCCCTGTCGCTGGTCACGTGGATAGTCGCAGGTGGCGTGGCCTGGCTGTTCGGTGGTTCCCTCGCCGGTTATTTCGAAAACTACATCCAGACCCCATCCGCGCGTGTCATTGCCGGGTGTGCCGTACTGTTCGTGGCCACCCTGCTGGTCGGCGCCATGGTCAACTACCTGATCGGCGAACTCATTCGCGTCACCGGGCTGTCGGGCACCGACCGCTTCCTGGGCATGGTCTTCGGCGCCGCGCGCGGTGGCCTGCTGGTGGTGGTGGCCGCCGGGCTGATGAGCCTGGGGCCCGTTCAACAGGATTCGTGGTGGCAGGAATCACGGCTCCTGCCGCAATTTCTTTTGGTTGCTGACTGGTCGAAAAACCTCATTCTGGGGATGTCCAGCCAGTGGCTCGCCAGCGGAATCAGCGCACCGGCTGACATTCCGTTCAAGGAACACCTCTTGCCGGCCAACAAGGCGCAGTGAGTGGTGCTCAGTTCAGATTCATTAAGTAGGGGTTGCGTCGCATGTGTGGCATCGTCGGTATCGTCGGTAAGTCGAACGTCAATCAAGCGCTGTATGACGCGCTAACGGTCCTCCAACACCGCGGCCAGGATGCTGCCGGTATCGTTACCAGTAGCGATGGCAAGTTGTTCCTGCGCAAGGACAACGGGCTGGTACGGGACGTTTTCCAGCAGCGCCATATGCAGCGGCTGGTCGGGCACATGGGCATTGGCCATGTGCGCTATCCCACGGCGGGCAGCTCGACCTCGGCCGAGGCCCAGCCGTTCTACGTCAACTCGCCCTATGGCATCACCCTGGCGCACAACGGCAACCTGACCAACGTCGAGCAGCTGGCCAAGGAAATCTACGAATCGGACCTGCGTCACGTCAACACCAGCTCGGACTCCGAGGTGCTGCTCAACGTGTTCGCCCACGAACTGGCCGTGCGCGGCAAGCTGCAGCCTACCGAGGAAGACGTGTTCGCCGCCGTCACCGACGTGCACAAGCGCTGCACCGGTGGCTACGCAGTGGTGGCCATGATCACCGGCTACGGCATCGTCGGTTTCCGTGACCCGCACGCGATCCGTCCGATCGTGTTCGGCCAGCGCCACACCGACGAAGGCGTGGAATACATGATCGCCTCCGAAAGCGTGTCCCTGGACGTGCTCGGCTTCACCCTGATCCGCGACCTGGCGCCGGGCGAGGCGGTGTACATCACCGAAGACGGCAAACTGCACACTCGCCAGTGCGCACCCAACCCCCAGTACGCACCTTGCATCTTCGAGCACGTGTACCTGGCCCGCCCTGACTCGATCATCGACGGTATCTCGGTGTACAAGGCACGCCTGCGCATGGGCGAGAAGCTGGCCGACAAGATTTTGCGCGAACGCCCGGAACACGACATCGACGTGGTCATCCCGATTCCGGACACCAGCCGCACCGCGGCCCTGGAGCTGGCCAACCACCTGGGCGTGAAGTTTCGCGAAGGCTTCGTCAAGAATCGCTACATCGGTCGTACCTTCATCATGCCCGGCCAGGCCGCGCGCAAGAAATCGGTACGTCAGAAGCTCAATGCCATCGAGCTGGAGTTCCGCGGCAAGAACGTGATGCTGGTGGACGATTCGATCGTGCGCGGCACGACGTGCAAGCAGATCATCCAGATGGCCCGCGAAGCCGGCGCCAAGAACGTCTATTTCTGCTCGGCTGCTCCAGCCGTGCGCTACCCGAACGTCTACGGCATCGACATGCCGAGTGCGCATGAGTTGATCGCGCACAACCGCAGCACCCAGGAAGTGGCCGATCTGATTGGTGCCGACTGGCTGATCTACCAGGACCTGCCCGACCTGATCGATGCGGTCGGTGGTGGCAAGGTCAAGATCGAGAACTTCGACTGCGCGGTGTTCGACGGCAAGTACGTCACCGGCGATATCGACGCGTTCTATCTGAACAAGATCGAGCAGGCGCGCAACGACTCCAACAAGAGCAAGTCGCATGCGGTCAGCGCGATCATAGACCTCTACAACAACTGAATGGGAGCAACGGCATGACACAGGAATGGGATGCCGGGCGACTGGATAGCGATCTCGAAGGGGTGTCGTTCGACACCCTGGCGGTTCGCGCCGGCCAGCACCGCACGCCGGAAGGCGAACACAGTGATCCGCTGTTCTTCACTTCCAGCTATGTTTTCCGTACTGCGGCCGATGCCGCGGCGCGTTTTGCCGGCGAAGTGCCGGGCAATGTCTACTCGCGCTACACCAACCCCACCGTGCGCTCCTTCGAAGAGCGCCTGGCCGCCCTGGAAGGCGCCGAACAGGCGGTCGGCTTCGCCACGGGCATGGCGGCGATCACTGCCGTGGTCATGAGCCTGTGCAGCGCGGGCGACCACGTGCTGGTGTCGCAGAGCGTGTTCGGCTCGACCATCAGCCTGTTCGAGAAGTACTTCAAGCGCTTCGGCATCGAAGTGGACTACGTGCCGTTGGCCGACGTCAGCGGCTGGGAACGGGCCATCAAGGCCAATACCAGGCTGCTGTTCGTCGAGTCGCCATCCAACCCGTTGGCCGAGTTGGTCGACATCACGGCCTTGAGCGCCGTGGCCCAGGCCAAGGGCGCCATGCTGGTGGTCGACAACTGCTTCAGCACGCCGGCGCTGCAGCAGCCGCTGGCGTTGGGTGCCGACATCGTCGTGCACTCGGCGACCAAGTTCATCGACGGTCAGGGTCGTTGCATGGGCGGCGCCGTGTGCGGTAGCAGCAAGGAAATGAACGAGGTGCTGGGTTACCTGCGCACCGCTGGCTCTACCTTGAGCCCGTTCAACGCCTGGATATTTCTCAAGGGTCTGGAAACCCTGAACCTGCGCATGCGTGCCCATTGCGCGAGCGCGCAGGTGCTGGCCGAGTGGCTGGAAGCGCAGGAGGGCATCGAGAAGGTGCATTACTCGGGCCTGCCGAGCCACCCCCAGCATGAACTGGCCAAGCGTCAGACCAAAGGCTTCGGCGCCGTGGTCAGTTTCGAGGTCAAGGGAGGCAAGGAGGGCGCCTGGCGCTTCATCGATGCAACCCGCCTGATCTCGATCACCGCCAACCTGGGTGACAGCAAGACCACCATCACCCACCCGGCGACCACGTCGCACGGGCGCCTGTCGCCCGCCGAACGCGAAGCGGCAGGGATTCGCGACAGCTTGATCCGGGTGGCGGTAGGCCTGGAAGACGTTGGCGACCTGCAGGCCGATCTGGCGCGCGGGCTGGCTGCGTTGTAAGCGCTGAAGGCCTCTTCGCGGGCAGAGGGCTCGCCGCCCGCCTCGCTCCCACACAAACCCAGTTCATCTGAGGATCCTGTGGGAGCGGGCTCTGCCCGCGAAGAGGCCCGCAAGGTTTCACAAGCTCTGACATCTAACACCTTTTTCAAAAAAACTTCATACAGGGTATTGACTTAGGTTCGCTACCTGCGTAAATTTCGCGGCCTCAGCGAAGCAAAGGGTGATTAGCTCAGCCGGGAGAGCATCTGCCTTACAAGCAGAGGGTCGGCGGTTCGATCCCGTCATCACCCACCATTTCGTTAGAATGCAGCTGAGAACGCAACGAAGAGCAACACGTGCTGAAACAAGAGAGCACACACTGCGCAGCGGTAGTTCAGTCGGTTAGAATACCGGCCTGTCACGCCGGGGGTCGCGGGTTCGAGTCCCGTCCGCTGCGCCATTTTATACACTGATTCGGTTCACCGGGTCAGCGATCGAGAACCTCGAAGTTCTGGGTCAACAGGTTTCAAACGGACGCAAGTCCGAGCGATACGCAGCGGTAGTTCAGTCGGTTAGAATACCGGCCTGTCACGCCGGGGGTCGCGGGTTCGAGTCCCGTCCGCTGCGCCATACAAAGCTTCGAGGCCCTTGAACTCCTTGAGGCAAACAAAGGAAGCGACCTTCGGGTCGCTTTTTTTGTGGGCGCGATTTGGCTGGGCTGTTGTCCAAACGTTTCGGCCATCCTCGAGTACCGTTATTCATGAGCAGCAAGAACCCCTGTATCAGCGTCTGCAAGTTCACTGACGAGACGTGTATTGCCTGTGGCCGCACCAAGCCTGAGTGCAAGGCCTGGAAGAAGATGGACAAGGACGAGCGGCGCGACGTGAACGCGCAGGCAGTGCAGCGTCTGAAAGACATGAAAGGCACCGCCAAGCGGAAAAAGAAGAAAGCCTGAAAAAATCGGCTAGCCTTTGATGCGCAGGCGCCGTGTTGCGCGTATCATTCGCGGCCCTCCGGCGCGCCTGCGCCGAGCAGCATTCAATTCGACCCACCGGGAGGTGCTTACGATGAAAGATCTCGATCAGCAAGACGGCAGCCAGGAAATCGGCCCTGCCGGCGAAAAACTGCAGAAAGTATTGGCCCGTATCGGCGTGGGTTCGCGCCGAGACGTCGAGGCGTGGATCAGCGAAGGCCGAATCAAGGTCAACGCCAAGGTCGCGACCCTCGGCCAGCGCGTCGACCTGCACGACGCCATCACCGTCGATGGCAAGGTGATCAAGCGCGAGGAAGCCTCGGAAACCGTGCGCCGCGTGATCATCTACAACAAGCCCGACGGCGAAATCTGCACCCGCGACGACCCCGAAGGCCGCCCGACCGTATTCGACCGCCTGCCGCGCCCGCGCGAAGGCCGCTGGATCAACGTCGGCCGCCTGGACATCAACACCACCGGGCTGCTGATGTTCACCACCGACGGCGAGTTGGCCAACCGCCTGATGCATCCCTCGTTCGAAATGGACCGTGAGTACGCGGTGCGCGTACGCGGCGAAGTCGACGACGACATGCTGCTGCGCCTCAAGAACGGCGTCATCCTGGAAGACGGGCCCGCTCGCTTCACCGATATCCAGCAGGCACCGGGTGGCGAAGGCTTCAACCACTGGTACCACTGCGTGGTGATGGAAGGCCGCAACCGCGAAGTGCGTCGCCTGTGGGAATCCCAGGGGTTGGTGGTCAGCCGCCTGAAGCGCGTGCGCTTCGGTCCGGTATTCCTCAACTCCGACCTGCCGATGGGTCGTTGGCGCGAGCTGACCCAGGGTGAAGTCGATACCCTGAGCGCCGAAGTCGGCCTGACCGCCGTGGCCATGCCGTCGATGACCACCAAGACCAAGGACAAGCTGGAGCGCATGCAGCGCAAATCCTCGCGCCCGATGGGCCGCGGCGAGCGCGTGCGCACCTTGCGTCCTGCCCAGGACGGCGCGCCGTCCACCGACCAACGCCCGGCTCGCCAGCCGCGCGGCGATTCGGCGCCGTCCGGCGAGCAGCGTCCAGCCCGTCAGCCCCGCGGTGATTCGGCTCCGGCTGCGCGCAAGGACAGCGGTCGTGGCAGTGCCGTGGCCGAGCGTCCGGCGGACATGAACAAGCGTCCAGCCAGGCCTGCCGGCAAGCCGGGCGCCAAGCCCGCTGCAAAGCGTCCGGGCATCAAGCTGGTGGACGACGCGCCGTCGGGCAACCGTCGCGGCCCGGCCGCTGGCACCGGTCAGCGCCCAGGCTTTGGCCGTCGCAAGCCCAAGCCTGAGTAAGGACAACTGATGTCCACGTGCGCCAACCTTCCAGGGTTGGCGTTTTTTTATGGGGTGTCGGTGGGGGCCTCTTCGCGGGCAGAGACCCGCTCCCACAAGGTTTGCCTGCGGCGGACCATTGCACTCTTGATACCTCGAACGTCGAAGAAGTGACTGCTCCCTGATGACTGAACAAAACCAGCTCAAGCGTGGGCTGAAGAATCGCCACATCCAACTGATCGCTCTGGGCGGTGCCATCGGTACCGGGCTGTTCCTGGGTTCGGCAGGCGTGCTCAAGTCCGCCGGCCCGTCGATGATCCTGGGCTATGCCATCTGCGGCTTCATTGCCTTCCTGATCATGCGTCAGCTGGGCGAAATGATCGTCGAGGAACCGGTTGCCGGTTCTTTCAGTCACTTCGCCCACAGCTACTGGGGCCGGTTTCCCGGTTTTCTGTCCGGCTGGAACTGCTGGGTGCTGTACATCCTGGTAGGCATGTCCGAACTCACTGCCGTCGGTAAGTACGTGCACTACTGGTGGCCGGAAATACCTACTTGGGTGTCCGCCGCAGTGTTCTTCCTGATGATCAATGCCATCAACCTGACCAACGTCAAGGTGTTCGGCGAAACCGAGTTCTGGTTCGCCATCATCAAGGTCGCGGCGATCGTCGGCATGATTGCCCTGGGCAGCTATCTGCTGGTCAGCGGTGACGGCGGTCCTCAGGCCAGTGTCAGCAACCTCTGGGCCCACGGTGGTTTCTTTCCCAACGGTGTAGGCGGGTTGGTCATGGCCCTGGCGATCATCATGTTCTCCTTCGGTGGCCTGGAAATGCTCGGCTTTACGGCGGCCGAGGCCGACAGCCCGAAGACGGTGATTCCCAAGGCCATCAATCAGGTGATCTACCGCATTCTGATCTTCTACATCGGCGCGCTGGTGGTGCTGTTGTCGCTGACGCCGTGGGACGGTCTGCTGGCCAGCCTGAATGCCTCGGGCGATGCCTACAGCGGCAGCCCGTTCGTGCAGGTGTTCTCGATGCTGGGCAGCGACACGGCTGCCCACGTGCTCAACTTCGTGGTACTGACCGCAGCCTTGTCGGTGTACAACAGCGGCACCTACTGCAACAGCCGCATGCTGCTGGGCATGGCCGAGCAGGGCGACGCGCCGCGTGCACTGGCCAAGGTGGATGGCCGTGGCGTGCCGGTTCGGGCGCTGCTGGTGTCGGCGGCGATCACGCTGGTGGCCGTGGCATTGAACTACTTCGTGCCGCAGCAGGCGCTCGAGCTGTTGATGTCGTTGGTGGTGGCGACCCTGGTGATCAACTGGGCGATGATCAGCTACTCGCACCTCAAGTTTCGCCAGCACTTGCAGCGCCAGGGCCAGGTGCCGCTGTTCAAGGCGTTGTGGTATCCGTACGGCAACTACCTGTGCCTGGCGTTCGTGGCGTTCATCCTGATCATCATGCTGATGATTCCCGGCATCCGCGTGTCGGTGTATGCCATTCCTCTGTGGATCGGCGGGATGTACCTGTGTTATCGCCTCAAGTCGAACCCCTCGTCCTGACCGGAGCGCTGCATGCTGGAAATCTCCAACGCCGTCCATCTGCCCGACGCTGAAATCGAACTCAGCGCCATCCGCGCGCAAGGCGCGGGTGGGCAGAACGTCAACAAGGTTTCCAGCGCGGTGCACCTGCGCTTCGACATCGGCGCTTCGTCGCTGCCGCCGTTCTACAAGGAGCGCCTGTTGGCGCTGCGCGACAGCCGGATCACCGGCGATGGCGTGATCGTCATCAAGGCGCAGCAGTTTCGCACCCAGGAGCAAAACCGCGCCGACGCCCTGCAGCGCCTGCGCGAGCTGATTCTGCTGGCCACCAAGGTGGAGAAGAAGCGCCGGCCGACCAAGCCCACGCTGGGCTCCAAGACTCGCCGCCTGGAAGGCAAGACCAAGCGCGGGGCGATCAAGGCCGGGCGTGGCAGGATCGATTTCTAGATCATGCCGTTCTAGACCAGCTTGTCTTGCGCTGGTGGCAGGCTTGCCGCTCGCCTGTATAGATAGAAGGTCAGGCCCAGGCCGGCGCACGCAGCCACGGCGGCGAACAGGAAGATCGCGCTGAAGCCGTAGCCTGCGGCGATGGCGCCTGCCACCGGTCCGGTGATGCCCAGCGACATGTCGATGAACAGCGAGTAGGCCCCCACGGCCGCACCGCGGCTGGACGCCGGCACCAGATTGACCGCTTCGACGCCGAGCGCTGGAAATACCAGGGAAAATCCGAACCCGGTCAACGCCGCGCCAGCCATGGCCAGCTCCTGGCTGGGCGCAAGCCACAGCAGCAACAAGCCCAGGGTTTCCACGCTGAGGCATACGATCGCCACCCGAAAACCGCCGATGCGGTTGATCAGGTTGCCGAACAGCAGCCGGGCGAGGATAAAGCTGGCACCGAACAGGCTCAGGCACAGTGCCGCGTTGTCCCAGGCATTGCTGGCGTAGTACAGGGTGATGAAGGTGGCGATGGTGCCGAAGCCGATACCGCCCAGGGCCAGCCCGGTGCCATGGGGCAGCACGCGGCCCAGCACGTGCAGGAACGGTAGCCGCTCGCCGGCCACCACGGGTGCGGGAAGCTTGTTCCAGGCCAGGGCGATGCCCACGCCAGCCAGCACGATGATGCTCGCACCCATGCTCCACAGGCCCAGATGCTTGACCATCAGCACGCCCAGCGGCGCACCGATGGCCAGGGCGCCGTAGCTGGCAATGCCGTTCCAGGAGATGACCTTGGCGGTGTTGGCTGCGCCGACGCGGCCAATCCCCCAGCCAATGGACCCCGAGCCCACCAGGCTCTCCGCCGACCCCAGCAGTATCCGACCCGCCAGCAGGCTGGTCAGGCTCAGCGCCGGCCAGCTTTGCAACCAGCCGGCCAGCAGCATGAACAGCCCGCTGATGCCGCAGCCGACCAGGCCGTAGATGACTGCTTTCTTGCTGCCCAGGTTGTCGATGATCTTGCTCGCCTGCGGGCGGCTGAGCAGGGTGGCCAGGTACTGCACGCTGATCACCAGCCCGGCAATGACCGCGCCGTAGCCCAGGTCGCTGTGGACGAAGCCTGGCAATACCGCCAGCGGGATGCCGATGCTCAGGTAGCCGATGAAGGTGAACAGGACGATGGAGACGACTTGCAGCGTGACCGTCATGGGGCGCTGTGAGTGGGGCATAGGTAGATCCGTCGCGGAAGCAGGTGATGGGCGCAGGTGCGGGCAGGCTGGCTGGGTGTCCGGCGCACACGAGAAATGAAGACAGGCTTACGTGACGCTCATGATAGAGGCACGAGGCACAAAAAGAGAGACGGCGATGGGTGGCGCTTCATGCAGATGCTGCTGGCGGGGTTGCTCTGGTGCAGGCCAGCAGCGGGGCCGCAGCCCCGACGCTGGGAGGTGTTCAGCTGTTCGAACAGCCGTTGCCCATGACCTGATATTCCATGATGTGGCGCTTGCCCTGCGAATCTTCGTAAGTCAGGCGTGCCGGGACCACGGCGCAGACGTTGGGAATCGCTGAAGTCGAGATGACGTGAGCAATATCGGGGTGCTGCGAATACTCATAAGGTTCCACCGTGGTTTTTTCGGTGGCAGCCGTGGTGGTTTCATCGGCCAGGGCCATGCCGCTCGCGCCAATCAGCGCCAGAATCAAAAAAGCTTTCATGTCGATTTTCCTGTTTTGCAGTCGTCAGGGTGCACGCAGCCCTTGTGAGGTCACGTGTGAAACTTGAGAGTGGGAAAGTTGCGATCGACAGGCCTTCGTGGGGAGATGCAGTCTTCGTCGATCGCGGTGCCGTTGCTGGCGAAATCGATTCTAGGCGTGCACGGTGGAGGTAAACAGAGCCGGTTCGGATAAACAGTTTTATTCGAATCTGCACTAATCCCGCGGGTCTGGGCGTGCATCGGTGCAAGCAGCGGTACTACCATCGTCGAATGGCTGCACGGGCCAGATACCCTTAAAACAGGTGTATAAAACAACAACTACTCAACCGAGGTATGAAAGATGAGTGCGGCTTCCCTGTATCCCGTTCGTCCAGAGGTGGCGGCGTCCACGCTGACCGATGAGGCGACCTACAAGGCCATGTACCAGCAGTCCGTGGTCAACCCGGACGGTTTCTGGCGCGAACAGGCGCAGCGCCTCGATTGGATAAAGCCCTTCACCAAGGTCAAGCAGACCTCGTTCGACGATCACCATGTCGACATCAAATGGTTCGCCGACGGCACCCTCAACGTCTCCTACAACTGCCTGGACCGCCACCTGGCCGAACGCGGCGATCAGGTCGCGATCATCTGGGAAGGCGACGACCCTTCCGAAAGCCGTCACATCACCTACCGGGAGCTGCACGCCGAGGTGTGCAAGTTCGCCAACGCCCTGCGCGGCCAGGATGTGCACCGCGGCGACGTGGTGACCCTGTACATGCCGATGATTCCCGAGGCGGTGGTGGCGATGCTCGCCTGTACCCGCATCGGCGCGGTGCATTCGGTGGTGTTCGGTGGCTTCTCGCCCGAGGCGCTCGCGGGGCGCATCATCGACTGCCAGTCCAAGGTGGTGATCACCGCCGACGAAGGCCTGCGGGGCGGCAGGAAAACGGCGCTCAAGGCCAACGTCGACCGCGCCCTGACCAACCCCGAAACCAGCAGCGTGCAGAAGGTCATCGTGTGCAAGCGCACCGGTGGCGAGATCGAGTGGAACCGTCATCGCGACATCTGGTACCACTCGCTGCTGGAGGTGGCATCGAGCACCTGCGCGCCGAAGGAAATGGGCGCCGAGGAAGCGCTGTTCATCCTCTATACCTCCGGCTCGACCGGCAAGCCCAAGGGCGTGCTGCACACCACCGGCGGTTACCTGGTGTACGCCGCGCTGACCCATGAGCGAGTGTTCGACTACAAGCCGGGCGATGTCTACTGGTGCACGGCGGACGTCGGCTGGATCACCGGCCACAGCTACATCGTCTATGGTCCGCTGGCCAACGGTGCCACCACCTTGCTGTTCGAAGGTGTGCCCAACTACCCGGACATTACCCGCGTCTCGAAAATTATCGACAAGCACAAGGTCAATATCCTCTACACCGCGCCCACCGCTATCCGCGCGATGATGGCCGAGGGCACCAAGGCAGTCGAGGGCGCCGATGGCTCGAGCCTGCGCTTGCTGGGTTCGGTGGGCGAACCGATCAACCCCGAGGCCTGGAACTGGTACTACAACACGGTCGGCAAGCAGAACTGCCCGATCGTCGACACCTGGTGGCAGACCGAAACCGGCGGCATCCTGATCAGCCCGCTGCCGGGTGCGATCGGCCTCAAGCCCGGTTCGGCGACCAAACCGTTCTTCGGCGTGGTGCCGGCGCTGGTGGACAACCTGGGCAACCTGATCGACGGCGCTGCCGAGGGCAACCTGGTGATTCTCGATTCGTGGCCGGGCCAGTCGCGTACCCTCTACGGCGACCATGATCGTTTCGTCGATACCTATTTCAAGACCTTTCGCGGCATGTACTTCACCGGCGACGGCGCGCGTCGCGACGAAGATGGCTACTACTGGATCACCGGCCGAGTCGATGACGTGCTCAACGTTTCCGGGCACCGCATGGGCACGGCCGAGATCGAAAGCGCGATGGTGGCCCATCCCAAGGTGGCCGAGGCCGCTGTGGTGGGCGTTCCCCATGAGCTGAAAGGGCAGGGCATCTATGTCTATGTCACGCTCAATGGTGGCGAGCAGACCAGCGAGGAACTGCGCCTGGAGCTCAAGAACTGGGTGCGCAAGGAGATCGGCCCCATCGCCTCGCCGGATGTGATCCAGTGGGCGCCGGGGCTGCCCAAGACGCGCTCGGGCAAGATCATGCGGCGCATCCTGCGCAAGATCGCCACGGCCGAGTACGACTCGCTGGGTGACATCTCTACCTTGGCCGATCCGGGGGTGGTGCAACAGCTCATCGACACCCACAAGGAAATGCATCGCGCTTCGGCGTGAGTTGACGCGACCTCGGGGGCCTCTGCCCGCGAAGGGGCCCGCAAGGCTGTTCAGGCAGCGCTGGCGTTACTGCGGTAACGCCATTGCCGCGCCGGGTGCCACCCAAGGCCCCATCGCCTGTCACATGCAACATCTCCCACAACCCCAAGCTTGCCGTCTGCCAAGGCTTTGCCAATAATGGGCGCGCTAATTGCTTGATGGACAGGTTGCGCGTCTTTTTGCTCAGCCACAATCGGCATGGGCTGTCAATCCCTTGGTCTGGGTGTCTCGGTGCTTCTGTAACTACTTGTCGCATTGAAGAAATATCGACTGGCACAGTGCCGTTAAAATGCGCTCACTCGCCGGACCTCGTGGCGTCGCCCGTTCAGCCTCATTTTTCGCATTCTGGGCCTGCGCTCACTTTGCCCATACTGCCCATTTTCGCTGGAGCTCACCCAATGAAGAAACTTGCACTGTTTGGCGCATTGGCACTGTCCGTGCTGTCGGCGACAGCGTTCGCCGATGAAAAGCCGCTGAAGATCGGTATCGAAGCCGCTTACCCACCGTTCGCGTCCAAGGCGCCGGATGGCAGCATCGTCGGTTTCGACTACGACATCGGCAACGCGCTGTGCGCTGAGATGAAGGTCAAGTGCACCTGGGTCGAGCAGGAATTCGACGGTCTCATTCCCGCCCTCAAGGTCCGCAAGATCGACGCCATTCTGTCGTCGATGTCGATTACCGACGACCGCAAGAAGTCCGTTGATTTCACCAACAAGTACTACGCCACTCCGGCGCGTCTGGTCATGAAGTCCGGCACCCAGGTGAGCGACTCCATGGCCGAGCTCAAAGGCAAGAAGATCGGCGTGCAGCGCGGCACCATCCATGACCGGTATGCCACCGAGGTGCTCAAGCCGCTGGGCGTCGAAGTGATGCCGTACGGCTCGCAGAACGAGATCTACCTGGACGTGGCCGCCGGTCGACTGGACGGCACGCTGGCCGATGCCACCCTGTTGCAGGACGGTTTCCTCAACACCGACGCCGGCAAGGGCTACGCATTCGTCGGTCCGTCGGTCAACGACCCGAAATACTTCGGTGACGGCATCGGTATCGCCGTGCGCAAGGGCGACAAGGCCAACGTGGATCGCATCAACGCGGCCATCGAAGGCATTCGCGCCAACGGCGAGTACAAGAAGATCCAGGACAAGTACTTCGATTTCGACATCTACGGCAAATAAGCCGGCAGGCGTCACCTGACTGATGGTGCAAACGGCGGGAAACCGCGGTCTGCACCATTTTTCATTCTTCGGGCGAGGATCTCTACATGTTGAAAGGCTACGGGGCCGTCATTCTCGATGGCGCTTGGCTGACGCTGCAGCTCGCCTTGTCGTCCATGGCACTGGCCATCGTGCTGGGTCTGTTCGGCGTGGCCCTGCGCCTGTCGCCGGTACGCTGGCTGGCCTGGCTGGGTGACCTGTACGCCACGGTGATTCGTGGCATACCCGATCTGGTGTTGATCCTGCTGATCTTCTACGGTGGCCAGGACATCCTCAATCGCGTGGCGCCGTTGGTGGGTTACGACGACTACATCGACCTCAATCCGCTGCTGGCCGGTA
Source organism: Pseudomonas sp. CFBP 8758 (assembly GCF_014841725.1). NCBI lineage: Bacteria > Pseudomonadati > Pseudomonadota > Gammaproteobacteria > Pseudomonadales > Pseudomonadaceae > Pseudomonas > Pseudomonas sp. CFBP 8758. Next base: position 294,890 of record NZ_JACYUK010000001.1, read on the forward strand.
TCTTCACCCTGGGTTTCATCTTCGGTGCCTACCTGTCGGAAACCTTTCGCGGGGCCTTCATGGCCATTCCCAAGGGCCAGGCCGAAGCCGGCATGGCCTATGGCATGAGCAGCCTGCAGGTGTTCTTCCGGGTGCTGGTGCCGCAGATGATTCGCCTGGCGATTCCCGGCGTCACCAACAACTGGCTGGTGTTGACCAAGGCCACGGCATTGATTTCGGTGGTCGGCCTGCAGGACATGATGTTCAAGGCCAAGCAGGCGGCGGATGCCACCCGCGAACCGTTCACCTTCTTCCTCGCGGTGGCGGCGATGTACCTGGTCATCACCAGTGTGTCGCTGCTGTTGCTGCGCGCCATCGAAAAACGCTACTCGGTGGGCATCAAGGCGGCTGAGCTATGATCTTCGATTACAACGTCGTCTGGGACAGCCTGCCGCTGTACATGAGCGGTATGCTGGAAACCTTGAAGCTGCTGGCGATTTCGCTGTTCTTCGGTCTGCTGGTGGCGCTGCCGCTGGGTTTGATGCGGGTGTCCCGGCAGCCGCTGGTCAACGGCATCGCGTGGCTCTACACCTACGTGATCCGTGGCACGCCCATGCTGGTGCAGCTGTTTCTGATCTATTACGGTCTGGCCCAGTTCGAGGCCGTGCGCAACAGCGTGCTCTGGCCCTGGTTGTCGAGCGCCACGTTCTGCGCCTGCCTGGCCTTCGCCATCAATACCAGTGCCTACACCGCCGAAATCATCGCCGGCAGCCTGCGGGCCACGCCACCGGGCGAGATCGAAGCGGCCAAGGCCATGGGCATGTCCAGGGCCGGGATGTACCGGCGTATCCTGCTGCCCTCGGCACTGCGCCGAGCGCTGCCACAGTACAGCAACGAAGTGATCATGATGCTGCAGACCACGAGCCTGGCCTCGATCGTTACCCTGATCGACATCACCGGCGCAGCGCGTACGGTGAACGCCCAGTATTACCTGCCGTTCGAAGCCTACATCACGGCGGGTGTGTGCTACCTGTGCCTGACGTTCATTCTGGTGCGCCTGTTCAAGCTGGCCGAGCGCCGCTGGCTGGCCTACCTGGCACCGCGCAGGCACTGAACGCGTGCAGCAAAAACCTTTTCGCCACGGGCCGCTGGCCCGTGACTGACCGATTTGCGAGACCCCCGATCATGTACAAACTCCAAGTTCAGGACCTGCACAAGCGCTATGGCTCGCACGAGGTGCTCAAGGGTGTCTCGCTGGCGGCGAAGGCGGGCGATGTGATCAGCATCATCGGCTCCAGCGGATCGGGCAAGAGCACGTTCCTGCGTTGCATCAACCTGCTCGAACAGCCCCACGCGGGCAAGATCCTGCTCAACGACGAAGAACTCAAACTGGTTGCCGGCAAGGATGGGGCGCTCAGGGCGGCCGACCCCAGGCAGCTGCAACGCTTGCGTTCGCGCCTGTCGATGGTGTTCCAGCATTTCAACCTGTGGTCGCACATGACCGCGCTGGAAAACGTCATCGAAGCGCCCGTGCATGTGTTGGGCGTATCGAAAAAGCAAGCGCTGGAAAAAGCCGAGTATTATCTGGCCAAGGTAGGGGTTTCGCACCGCAAGGATGCCTATCCGGGGCACATGTCCGGTGGCGAGCAGCAGCGTGTCGCCATTGCCCGTGCATTGGCGGTGGAACCCGAGGTGATGTTGTTCGACGAACCGACTTCGGCGCTCGACCCGGAACTGGTGGGTGACGTGCTCAAGGTGATGCAGGCCCTGGCTCAGGAAGGGCGGACGATGGTCGTCGTGACCCACGAGATGGGTTTCGCCCGTGAGGTGTCGAACCAACTGGTGTTTCTGCACAAGGGCCTGGTCGAAGAAACCGGCGACCCGCGCGAGGTGCTGGCCAATCCGCGTTCCGAGCGGTTGCAGCAGTTCTTGTCCGGCAGCCTCAAGTGATCGCCGCTTGAAACATCTGCCGGGTGTTTTCCTGCGAGCAGGTCGAGCATGCCTGGCGCAGTGCCATTTCCCATTCGGTTTTTGATACTTAAGGTTTCGGTCCGCATCAGATGACAGCCCAACGAATCGGTTTCCTCTATTGGCCCAGCACGCGAGCCCTGACCCTGGCGCTGGCCGAAGAGGCCCTGCGAGTGGCGCAGAAGGTGCACCCGGAAGTGACCTACGAGTTGCTTTTCCTGCAGGCCGAACCACCTGTTCCAGGCGGCTGGCAGCTGCCCGGTGAGGCGTGGAACGGTCGCCTGGAGGGTTGCCAGAAGCTTTTTCTGCTGGCTGACGAGCCACCGTCGGCGCTGGCGCCGGCACTGGCCACTGCGCTCAAGCAGACGGTCCGGGCCGGATGCCTGGTGGGCGGGCTGTCGGCGGGGGTCTACCCGCTGGCGCAGCTGGGGCTGCTCGATGGCTACCGCGCGGCCGTGCACTGGCGCTGGCAGGATGATTTCGCCGAGCGCTTTCCCAAGGTCATCGCCACCAGCCACCTGTTCGATTGGGACCGCGACCGCATGACGGCTTGCGGGGGCTTGTCGGTGCTCGACCTGCTGCTGGCGGTACTGGCCCGCGATCACGGCGCCGAACTGGCCGGGGCGGTGTCCGAAGAGCTGGTGGTGGAGCGTATCCGCGAGGGCGGCGAGCGCCAGCGCATTCCGTTGCAGAATCGTCTGGGGTCCAGCCATCCGAAGCTGACCCAGGCGGTGTTGTTGATGGAAGCCAATATCGAAGAGCCGCTGACCACCGACGAGATCGCCCAGCATGTGTGTGTTTCGCGGCGCCAGCTGGAGCGCATCTTCAAGCAGTACCTGAACCGCGTGCCCAGCCAGTACTACCTCGAGTTGCGCCTGAACAAGGCGCGGCAGATGTTGATGCAGACCAGCAAGTCGATCATCCAGATCGGCCTGTCGTGCGGGTTTTCCTCGGGCCCGCATTTTTCCAGCGCCTACCGCAATTTTTTCGGCGCCACCCCCCGCGAGGATCGCAACCAGCGTCGCAGCAGCAGCCCGTTCGAATTGTCTTCGGTCCCCGCCGAGCGAGGTTGACCCTCGCTCCGGGATGCGCTGTGCCAGGTGAAGCGCGGTGTGACTTTCGCGGCCACGGACCGCTCCTACGGGAGTGCGCGCAGAACCCTTGTAGGAGCGGTCATCGGCCGCGAATGGGTGGTGCGGTCGATCTGACACAACACGCTAGTCAGCGCCTTTCTATCCCTATATGTCGCATTCGCGACAACCCCCGTAGAATGGCGGTTTGGCGCTGTAACAAGTTGTCGCATGGCGGCAATGCCGCGCGTGCACCAGTCCTTACAATCCCCTATCGCTCGCCCATTCTGCGCTGAGCGTTCCTTGACAGGAGACTCCGATGTCCGTTGAGCAAGCCCCCGTGCAACGTGCCGATTTCGACCAGGTAATGGTGCCCAACTATGCACCGGCCGCTTTCATTCCCGTGCGCGGTGCAGGTTCCCGGGTGTGGGATCAGGCTGGTCGCGAGCTCATCGATTTCTCCGGTGGCATCGCCGTCAACGTGCTGGGGCATGCGCACCCGGCATTGGTAGGCGCGCTGACCGAACAGGCCAACAAGCTGTGGCACGTGTCCAACGTCTTCACCAACGAGCCCACCCTGCGCCTGGCCCGGAAGCTGGTCGATGCCACCTTTGCCGACCGGGTGTTCTTCTGCAACTCCGGCGCGGAAGCCAACGAGGCCGCCTTCAAGCTGGCCCGGCGTGTGGCGCACGACAACTTCGGTCCCGAGAAATACGAGATCGTTTCGGCCCTCAACAGCTTCCACGGCCGCACGCTATTCACCGTCAGCGTGGGTGGCCAGCCGAAGTACTCCGACGGTTTCGGCCCGAAGATCACCGGCATTCGTCACGTCCCCTACAACGACCTCGAAGCGCTGAAAGCGGCGGTGTCCGACAAGACCTGCGCCGTGGTGCTGGAGCCGGTCCAGGGCGAAGGCGGCGTGGTGCCGGCCGATCCGGCCTACCTGCAAGGCGCTCGCGCGCTGTGCGACCAGTTCAATGCCCTGCTGGTGTTCGACGAGGTGCAAAGCGGCATGGGGCGCAGTGGTGAGCTGTTCAGCTACATGAACTACGGCGTCACCCCGGACATCCTCTCCAGCGCCAAGAGCCTGGGGGGCGGCTTTCCGATCGGTGCGATGCTGACCACCGATGCCCTGGCCAAACACTTCGCGGTCGGCGTGCACGGCACCACCTATGGCGGCAACCCTCTGGCCTGCGCCGTGGCCGAGGCGGTGCTCGATGTGGTCAACACGCCCGAAGTGCGAGCCGGGGTCAAGGCACGGCACCAGCACTTCAAGACGCGCCTGGAGCAGATCGGCCAGCGCTACGGCGTGTTCAGCGAAGTCCGTGGCCTGGGCCTGCTGATCGGTTGCGCCTTGAGCGACGCCTGGAAAGGCCGCGCCAAGGACTTCTTCAATGCGGCCGAACGGCACGACCTGATGATTCTGCAGGCCGGCCCGGACGTGGTGCGTTTCGCCCCGAGCCTGGTCATCGACGAGGCCGACATCGACGAAGGCCTGGACCGCTTCGAACGCGCCGTGGCGCACCTGACCCAGGCCTGATCGGCCCGTTCGTGGCGTTGGCTCAAAACCAGCGCCACCTCTGCAATCGACCCGCTGCAATCGACAAGGAGTGGCACCATGCTGGTAATGCGCCCTGCGCAAATGGCTGACCTGGCCGAGGTTCAGCGCCTGGCTGCCGACAGCCCCATCGGTGTCACTTCGCTGCCCGACGACGCAGGCCGGTTAAGTGACAAGATCGCCAAGTCCGAGGCGTCCTTTGCCGCCGAAGTCAGCTTCAACGGTGAGGAGAGCTATTTCTTCGTTCTTGAAGACCTGGGCACCCAGCGCCTGGTCGGCTGTTCGGCGATCGTCGCCTCCGCCGGCTACTCCGAACCCTTCTACAGCTTTCGCAACGAGACCTTCGTGCACGCCTCGCGCGAGCTGAAGATCCACAACAAGATTCACGTGCTTTCGCAGTGTCATGACCTGACCGGCAACAGCCTGTTGACCAGCTTCTACGTGGTGCCCGAACTGGTCGGCAGTATCTGGGCCGAGCTCAACTCGCGGGCACGCCTGCTGTTCATGGCCAACCACCCGGAGCGCTTTGCCGATTCGGTGGTGACCGAGATCGTTGGCTACAGCGACGAACACGGCGACTCACCTTTCTGGGACGCGATCGGACGCAATTTCTTCGATCTCAACTATGCCGAGGCCGAACGCCTGTGCGGCATCAAGAGCCGCACGTTTCTCGCCGAACTGATGCCGCACTACCCGATCTACGTGCCCTTGCTGCCCGACCAGGCGCAAGAGGCCATGGGCCAGGTACACCCGCGTGCGCAGGTGACGTTCGACATTCTGATGCGCGAAGGCTTCGAAACCGATCACTACATCGACATCTTCGACGGAGGGCCCACCCTGCATGCACGGGTATCGGGCATTCGCTCGATCGCCCACAGCCGCGTGGTGCCGGTCAAGCTTGTCGCGGCGTCGGACGAGCGCGGCGGCCCTGGCCGTCCCTACCTGGTTTCCAACGGTCTGCTGCAGGATTACCGCGCGGTGCTGCTGGAGCTCGACTGGGTGCCCGGCAAGCCGGTCGGGCTGGACCTGGCCACCGCCGAGGCGCTGGGTGTGGGCGAGGGCGCCAGCGTGCGTCTGGTTGCAGTTTGATACCTGGTTGAACAGGCCGAGTTCTGCAGGTACCACGCGGTGCCTGCTCGAGGAGAAAGCATGATCGTTCGTCCCGTACGCAGCAGTGACCTGCCGGCGCTGATCGAGTTGGCCCGCAGCACCGGCCCCGGCCTGACCACCTTGCCAGCCAACGAAGAACGGTTGGCGCACCGGGTCGGCTGGGCCGAGAAGACCTTTCGCGGCGAAGCCGGGCGCGGCGATGCCGATTACCTGTTCGTGCTCGAAGACGATGACGGCACGGTCGTGGGCATTTCAGCCATTGCCGGTGCCGTGGGCCAGCGCGAGCCCTGGTACAACTACCGGGTGGGCCTGACCGTGAGCGCCTCGCAGGAGCTGAACATCTATCGCGAGATTCCCACGCTGTTCCTCGCCAACGACCTGACCGGCAATTCGGAACTGTGCTCGCTGTTCCTGCGCGAAGGTCACCGCAAGGGCCTGAACGGGCGCTTGCTGGCCAAGGCGCGGCTGCTGTTCATCGCTCAGTTTCCGCACCTGTTCGGGCGCAAGGTGATCGCCGAGATGCGCGGCATTTCCGATGCCGACGGCCGCTCGCCATTCTGGGAAAGCCTGGGCCGGCATTTCTTCAAGATGGAATTCAGCCAGGCCGATTACCTGACCGGCGTCGGCAACCGCGCCTTCATCGCTGAATTGATGCCCAAGTTCCCGCTCTACAGCTGCTTCCTGTCCCCGGCTGCGCGCGAGGTCATCGGCAAGGTCCACCCCGACACCGAGCCCGCCCTGGCCATGCTCAAGGCCGAAGGCTTCAGCTACCAGGGCTACGTCGACATCTTCGACGCCGGGCCGGCGGTGGAATGCGAGACCAGCAAGATTCGCGCGGTCCACGACAGCAAGAGTCTGGTTCTGGCAATCGGCACCCCCGGCGACGATGCCCCACCGTTTCTGATCTACAACCGCGAACGCGAAGAGTGCCGCATCACGGCGGCGCCGGCGCGCTTCGCTTCCGGCACGCTGGTGGTCGATCCCCTGACCGCACGCCGCCTGCAGCTGAGCGCGGGTGACCAGGTGCGCGCGGTACCCATGACTCCGCCCGTTCGGGAGGTGCTTTGATGAATACTTTGTTTATCGACGGCCAATGGCTGCCTGGTGAAGGCGAGTTGCTGACGTCGCTCAATCCAGTGGGCCAGGCTGTGGTCTGGCAGGGGCGCAGTGCCAGTGCCGACCAGGTGGCCCTGGCCGTTCAGGCCGCGCGGCATGCCTTCGTCGGCTGGGCGAGCCAGCCGTTGTCGGCGCGCATTGCCGTATTGCAGGCGTTCGCCGAGCGACTGAAGGCCTGTACCGATGAGCTGGCGCAGTGCATCGGCGAGGAAACCGGAAAGCCCTTGTGGGAAGCGGCCACGGAAGTGACCAGCATGGTCAACAAGGTGGCGATTTCGATCCAGAGCCATGCCGAACGCACCGGCGAGAAGAGCGCGCCGCTGGCCGACGCCACGGCGGCCCTGCGGCACAAACCCCATGGCGTGGTAGCGGTGTTCGGTCCCTACAACTTTCCCGGGCACCTACCCAACGGCCATATCGTGCCAGCATTGCTGGCAGGCAACTGCGTGCTGTTCAAGCCCAGCGAGCTGACGCCCAAGGTGGCTGAACTGACCACGCGCTGCTGGGCCGAAGCCGGGTTGCCGGCCGGCGTGCTCAACCTGCTGCAGGGCGGCCGCGACACTGGCATGGCGCTGGCCGCCAATGCCGGGCTCGACGGGTTGTTCTTCACCGGTTCCAGCGCTACTGGCAACCTGCTGCACCAGCAATACGGCGGCCAGCCGGGCAAGATCCTGGCGCTGGAGATGGGCGGCAACAACCCCCTGGTGGTCGAGCAGGTGCAGGACCTGGATGCTGCGGTCTATACCATCATTCAGTCAGCGTTCATTTCTGCCGGTCAACGCTGCACCTGCGCGCGGCGCCTGCTGGTACCCGTCGGCGAGTGGGGGGACCGGCTGCTCGAGCGTCTGGTGCAGGTATGTGCCACCCTCGAGGTCGGCGAATACGACCGCACCCCAGCGCCTTTCATGGGCTCGGTGATCTCCCTGCCTGCGGCGCAGGCGCTGCTCCAGGCCCAGCAACAGCTGCTGGACAACGGTGCCGTCAGCCTGTTGAGCATGACCCAGCCCAGGGCGGATGCTGCCTTGCTCACGCCGGGCATTCTCGACGTCACCGGCGCCCACGGGCGTCGCGACGAGGAGCTGTTCGGCCCATTGCTGCAAGTGGTGCGCTACGTCGACTTCGACGCGGCCATCGCCGAGGCCAATGCCACTCAGTACGGCCTGGCTGCCGGACTGCTGTCGGACTCGGAGGCGCGTTACCGCGAATTCTGGTTGCGCAGCCGAGCCGGCATCGTCAACTGGAACAAGCAACTGACCGGCGCTGCCAGCAGTGCACCGTTCGGCGGCGTCGGCGCGTCCGGCAACCACCGCGCCAGTGCCTACTACGCCGCCGACTATTGCGCCTACCCGGTGGCCTCGCTGGAAACCCCCACACTCGGTTTGCCCTCGACCCTGAGTCCGGGCATCACGCTGTAGGCGGTCGTTGCACCCTTGCGTACAAGAACAGATCCACGGAGCCGAACCGATGAAACCCTGTGAAGTGAATTTCGATGGCCTGGTGGGGCCTACCCACAACTACGGTGGGTTGTCCTACGGCAACGTGGCGTCGCAGAGCAACAGTCAGCAAGGCTCGAATCCGCGCGAAGCGGCGCGTCAGGGCCTGGCCAAGATGAAAGCGCTGATGGAACTGGGCTTCACCCAGGGCGTTCTGGCGCCGCAGGAGCGCCCGGACGTGGCAGCATTGCGCCGCCTGGGCTTCGCCGGCAGCGATGCCGAGGTGATCGCCCAGGCCGCGCGTGATGCCATGCCGTTGCTGGTGGCCAGCTGTTCGGCCTCGAGCATGTGGGTGGCCAACGCTGCCACTGTCAGCCCCAGCGCCGACACGGCCGATGGGCGGGTGCATTTCACCGCGGCGAACCTCAACTGCAAGTTCCACCGCAGCATCGAACACCCCACCACCAGCCGGGTGCTGCAGGCGATGTTTGCCGACCCCTCGCACTTCGCCCACCATGAAGCGCTGCCTGCCGTCGCCCAGTTCGGCGACGAGGGCGCCGCCAACCATACCCGGCTGTGCCGGGACTATGGCGAGGCTGGCGTGGAGTTTTTCGTCTACGGCCGCAGCGCCTTCGACGCACGAGTGCCCGCGCCGCAGAAATATCCGGCGCGTCAGACCCTGGAAGCGTCCCAGGCCGTGGCTCGGCTGCATGGGTTGAGCGAGCAGGGCGTGGTGTTCGCCCAGCAGAATCCGGCGGTCATCGACCAGGGGGTGTTCCATAACGACGTGATCGCGGTCGGCAACGGCGAGCTGTTGTTCCATCATCAGGACGCCTTCCTCGACAGCGACCGCGTGCTGGCCGAACTGCAAACCAAGCTCGCCGCGCGCGGTGGTCGGCTGCAGGCGATCAGCGTGCCGCGCGCCGACGTTTGCGTGGACGACGCCGTGCGCACCTACCTGTTCAACAGCCAGTTGCTCACCCGCGCCGATGGCAGCATGCTGCTGGTGGTCCCGGAAGAGTGCCGCGCCAACCCGCGGGTCTGGAGCTACCTGGAGCAGCTGACCGGGCAGGGCACAGGCATTGCCGAGGTCAAGGTATTCGACCTCAAGCAAAGCATGCGCAACGGCGGCGGCCCGGCATGTCTGCGCCTGCGCGTGGCGCTCAAGCCCGAGGAGCTGGCGGCGGTCAACCCAGGCGTGATCCTCACACCCGCGCTGCACGACACCCTGAACGACTGGGTCGAACGTCACTATCGCGACCGTCTGGTCGAAGCCGATATGGCCGACCCGCAACTGCTGATCGAATGCCGCGAGGCATTGGACGAGCTGACCCGGATCCTTCGGTTGGGTTCGGTCTATCCTTTCCAGCTCTGATTCAACGAGCTTTGATTTTTTCCAACTCTAAACAGCATCGAGGTACACCTATGTCCGACGCCCTGCGCTTGATTCTCGAAGACACCGACGGCACCCAGCTGGAAACCTCCTGCACGCGCTTCTGCGTGGTCTGGCAGGGCAAGGAAGTCTGGATCCAGCATGACGGCCGCGGCCAGTTGCTGATCGGTGTGGACGTCGAGGAAGGCGACGCCGAATACGCCAACCTGTTGCTGCGCCCGCTGGCGACCAACCTGGTCAGCCTGCAGCTGGAAATGGAGCCGGCCGACGCCGGTGCCGAGGACGAAGACGGCCACGTTCACGGTCCCGACTGCAACCACTAAAATCTCATCCTTCAGGGACGCCGCCCCATGCTCGCTCTTGGCAAACTGCTCGAACTGACCTTGGCCGGCCACGAGCCGACGCAGAAGATCCAGCTGACCACCGGCGGCGTCTGCCTGCGCTGGCTGGGAGAAGGCGCCCTGGAGGTGCGGCCACCTGCCGCCACCGACAGCGGCCTGGACCTGCTGCTGTCGGCCGGTGTGCACGGCAATGAAACCGCGCCCATCGAGCTGCTCGACAGCCTGCTGCAGGCCATCGCCCGGGGCCAGCTGATTCCTCGCGCGCGCATTCTGTTCCTGTTCGGCAACCCCGAAGCCATGCGCCGGGGTGCGCGCTACATCGAGCGCGACGTCAACCGGCTGTTCAACGGCCGGCATGCCGCTGCCAGTGGCAATGAAGCCTTGCGCGCCTGCGAACTGGAACGCCTGGCCACGACCTTCTTCAGCCTGCCGCAACGCACGCGCCTGCATTACGACCTGCACACGGCCATTCGTGGCTCACGGATCGAGCAGTTCGCGCTGTACCCCTGGAAGCAGGGGCGCGAGCACTCCCGCAAAGAGCTGGTACGCCTGCAGGCGGCAGGCATGCGCGCGGTGTTGCTGCAGAACAAGTCCTCCATTACGTTCAGCGCATTCACCTACGAGCAGCTGGACGCCGAGGCGTTCACCCTGGAACTGGGCAAGGCGAGGCCGTTCGGGCAGAACGCCGAGGTCGATCTGACGCGTCTGGACGCCAGCCTGCGCGAGCTGATCGAAGGCCGCGAGGCGGACCTCGATCAACCGCTGGTGCAGCTGGAGCTGTTTTCAGTGTCGCGCGAGGTCATCAAGCACACGGACGCCTTCCGCCTGCACCTGGATGACGACATCGAGAATTTCACCGAGCTGGCGCCAGGCTATCTGCTGGCCGAGGACGGCGCCGGTCAGCGCTGGGTGGTAGAAGAGCAGGGCGCACGGATTATTTTCCCCAACCCCAAGGTTGCCACTGGCCTGCGCGCCGGCATTCTCATCGTGCCGACTCCGCAGGCCTGAGGCTCAGGCGCTTTTCTGCTGCTGCTGCAGGCGACGCAGGGCGCGTACTTTCTGCACGGTATCGGCCACGGTGCGTGCAGCTTCCGCGCCTTTGTGCAGGAAGTGATTGAAGAAGTAGGTGTGGTGCTGTTCGCCGTCATGGAAGTGATGCGGGGTCAGTACCACCGAGAATACCGGCACTTCGGTTTCCAGCTGAACCTGCATCAGCGCGCTGACCACCGTCTGGGCGACGAATTCGTGACGGTAGATACCGCCGTCTACCACCAGGGCAGCGCCGACCACGGCGGCATAGCGCCCGCTCTTGGCCAGCAGTTTGGCGTGCAGCGGAATTTCGAAGGCGCCGCCGACCTCGTAGAAATCGATGTCGGCTTCCTGATAGCCCAGCACGCGCATTTCCTCGACGAAGCCTTTGCGGCTCTGATCGACAATATCCTTGTGCCAGCAAGCCTGGACGAAAGCGATCCGTTCGTGGGTGTGGCTTTTGCTGTCAATTGCAGTGGGTTGCATCGGTTCACTCCTGTTCAAGAAAAAAACAGGGCATGTGGATCGAAGGGGATCTATGGGTACATGCGCATGGCACGGCCCTGCGTTGGCCTTTTGAAGGTGTCGCAATCCCGTTCTCTCTTCATCCGGACTATGACCGTCGGCCCCGGGATCACACCGGGTCTGCTGACCTTGCACGCCGTTGCCGGCTTGCAAGCGCTCGCGGGCTCGGCGCATTGCGCGCCATTACCGCCGGTGGGGAGTTGCACCCCGCCCTGAGAACGTTTGCCACCCCAGTGGGTGGCGCAACTTTTGTAACATATTTGCGGGCGAGCTGAACAGCGCGTGAGCAAATGTTTCGACAAGGCTTGATTCATGGCCCTGCAATCCGCAGTAATAGAAGCTGACACGAACCCGAGGCCATCATGTCCATCATCGACCTGCGCAGCGATACCGTTACCCAGCCTACTCCCGCCATGCTGGCGGCCATGCACGCGGCGCCCACCGGCGATGATGTCTATGGCGAAGACCCGACCGTCAACCGCCTCGAAGCCGAACTGGCAAAACGCCTGGGGTTCGCTGCGGGGCTGTTCGTGCCCAGTGGCACCATGAGCAACCTGCTCGGCCTGATGGCGCACTGCGAGCGTGGCGAGGAATACATCGTCGGCCAGCAGGCCCATACCTACAAGTACGAGGGCGGCGGTGCCGCCGTGCTGGGTTCGATCCAGCCACAACCGCTGGAGTTCCAGGCCGACGGCACGCTGGACCTGGATCAGGTCAGGGCGGCGATCAAGCCCGATGATTTCCACTTTGCCCGCACCCGACTGCTGGCGTTGGAAAACACCATGCAAGGCAAGGTGCTGCCGTTGAGTTACCTGGCCCAGGCCCGCGACTTCACTCGCGAGCATGGGCTGCAACTGCACCTCGATGGCGCCCGGCTGTACAACGCGGCGGTCAAGCTTGGAGTCGAGGCCGAGCAGATCACCCGCTATTTCGATTCGGTTTCGGTCTGCCTGTCCAAGGGGCTCGGCGCGCCGGTCGGTTCGGTGCTGTGCGGCAGCCTGGACTTCATCGCCAAGGCACGACGATTGCGCAAGATGGTCGGCGGCGGCATGCGCCAGGCCGGAATCCTCGCCGCCGCCGGCCTGTATGCGCTGGATCATCAGGTGCAGCGCCTGGCCGAGGATCACGCCCACGCCGCGCGTCTGGCCGAGGGCCTGCTGGCGCTGGGTTACACCGTCGAGGCAGTGCAGACCAACATGGTCTATGTACACCTGGATGGCCGCGCCGGCGCGTTCAAGGACTTCGCGGCCACCCGCGGTGTCACCGTGAGTGCCGCGCCACGCCTGCGCATGGTCACCCATCTGGACGTGGATGCGGCGCAGATCGAGCAGGTCATCGACGTATTCGCCGATTTCGCCCGCACCTGAGCGTCCTGCTGTCCAATTGAGTGGGCCAATCGTATAAACACGCTGTACCCCGGCCGCAGGGCCTATATAATGCGGCCCTTTGCCGTCGCACCGCCTGCCGGGCGTGCGCACTGGCCTCTGGCCGCAGCCTGTCGTGGAAGAACCTATGAAAAGCGCAGAAATCCGTGAAGCCTTCCTTCGCTTCTTCGAGGAGCAAGGCCATACCCGAGTCGCCTCCAGCTCCCTGATCCCGGGCAACGACCCGACCCTGCTGTTCACCAACGCGGGGATGAACCAGTTCAAGGACTGCTTCCTGGGCCAGGAAAAGCGGCTCTACACCCGTGCCGTAAGCAGCCAGAAGTGCGTGCGTGCCGGTGGCAAGCACAACGACCTGGAAAACGTCGGCTACACCGCCCGCCACCACACCTTTTTCGAGATGCTCGGCAACTTCAGCTTCGGCGACTATTTCAAGCGCGACGCGATCACCTACGCCTGGACCTTCCTGACCTCCGAGCTGTGGCTGAACCTGCCCAAGGAAAAACTCTGGGTCACGGTCTACGCCAGCGATGACGAAGCCTACGATATCTGGACCAAAGAGATCGGCGTGCCGGCCGAGCGCATGGTCCGCATCGGCGACAACAAGGGCGCGCCCTATGCGTCCGACAACTTCTGGACCATGGGCGACACCGGCCCGTGCGGCCCCTGCACCGAGATCTTCTACGATCACGGTGCCGATATCTGGGGTGGCCCACCCGGCTCGCCCGAGGAAGACGGCGACCGCTACATCGAGATCTGGAACAACGTGTTCATGCAGTTCAACCGCACCGCCGATGGGGTATTGCATCCCTTGCCGGCGCCGTCGGTGGACACCGGCATGGGCCTGGAACGGGTCAGCGCGGTGCTGCAGCATGTCAATTCCAACTATGAAATCGACCTGTTCCAGAGCCTGCTCGACGCATCGGCCAGCGCCATCGGTTGTGCCAACCGGGGCCAGGCCTCGCTCAAGGTCGTGGCCGACCACATCCGTTCCTGCGGCTTCCTGATCGCCGACGGCGTACTGCCGTCCAACGAAGGCCGTGGCTACGTGCTGCGCCGCATCATTCGCCGCGCCTGCCGTCACGGCAACAAGCTGGGTGCCCAGGGCAGCTTCTTCTACCAGATCGTCGCTGCACTGGTCGCCGAGATGGGCGATGCCTTCCCCGAACTCAAGGGCCAGCAGGCGCACATCGAACGCGTGCTCAAGGCCGAGGAAGAGCAGTTCGCCAAGACGTTGGAGCAGGGCCTGAAGATTCTCGAGCAGGATCTGGCCGAGCTCAAGGGCAGCGTCGTTCCAGGTGATGTGGTGTTCAAGCTGTACGACACCTACGGCTTCCCGATGGACCTGACCGGCGATATCGCCCGCGAGCGCGAGCTCACCCTGGACGAGGCCGGCTTCGAGCGCGAGATGAACGCCCAGCGCGAACGCGCCCGTTCCGCCAGCTCGTTCGGCATGGACTACAACAGCCTGATCAAGGTCGACGTTCCGACCGTGTTCCTGGGTTACGACGCCACCCACGGCAACGGCAAGGTGGTTGCGCTGTACAAGGACGGTGTCGCCGTCGACGTGCTCAAGGAAGGCGAGGAGGGCGTGGTGATCCTCGACCAGACGCCGTTCTACGGCGAGTCCGGTGGCCAGGTCGGTGACCGTGGCTACCTGCTGGCCGGCGGTTCGCGCTTCGATGTGCGCGATACCACCAAGACCAGCGGCGCCTTCCTGCACCATGGCGTGGCCGTATTGAGCGATCTGGCGGTCGGTGCCGAGGTCAGTGCCGTGGTCGACCAGACCCTGCAACAGGCCACCGGCCTGAACCACTCCGCCACCCACTTGCTGCACGCCGCCCTGCGCCAGGTGCTGGGCGATCACGTGCAGCAGAAAGGCTCGCTGGTCGACAGTCAACGCCTGCGCTTCGATTTCAGCCACTTCGAGTCGATCAAGCCCGAACAGATCAAGGCCCTGGAAGACATCGTCAACGCCGAGATTCGCAAGAACACCCCGGTGCAGACCGAAGAGATGCCGATCGACGAGGCGCGCAAGAAGGGCGCCATGGCCCTGTTCGGCGAGAAGTACGGCGACACCGTGCGCGTGCTGACCATGGGTGGCGACTTCTCGGTGGAGCTGTGCGGGGGCATCCATGCCAAGCGCACCGGTGACATCGGCCTGCTGAAAATCACCAGCGAAGGTGGCGTCGCCTCGGGCGTGCGCCGCATCGAAGCGGTGACCGGCGCGACCGCCTTGAACTACCTGAACCAGGCCGAAGAGCAGCTCAAGGAAGCCGCGCAACTGGTCAAGGGCAGCCGCGACAACCTGATCGACAAGCTGGCGGCCGTGATCGAACGCAACCGCGCCCTGGAAAAGCAGCTGGAGCAGTTGCAGGCCAAGGCCGCCAGCGCCGCTGGCGACGACCTTTCTTCCTCGGCGGTCGAGGTCAAGGGCGTGAAGGTGCTGGCCGCGCGCATCGACGGTCAGGACGGCAAGGCGCTGCTGGCGCTGGTCGACCAGTTGAAGAACAAGCTGGGCCAGGCCGTCATCCTGCTTGGCGGCGTGCACGACGACAAGGTCGTGCTGGTGTCCGGGGTGACCAAGGAGCTGACGGCCCGGCTCAAGGCCGGCGACCTGATGAAACAGGCCGCGACGGCCGTCGGTGGCAAGGGCGGTGGTCGCCCGGACATGGCTCAGGGTGGCGGCGTCGATGCCAGTGCCCTGGACGCTGCGCTGGCCCTGGCCGTGCCTTTCGTCGAACACGCGATCTGATTCAACCCTCGCAGGGCTCGTGCTGTGCACGGCGAGCCCGGTGTTGTATTTAATGGGCGCCCTTCACGGGCTGAGGCGGCTTTGAAATGGCTTTGATCGTACAGAAATTTGGCGGCACCTCGGTTGGCACTGTCGAACGTATCGAACAGGTTGCCGACAAGGTGAAGAAATTCCACGATGCCGGCGATGACCTGGTGGTCGTGCTTTCGGCCATGAGTGGCGAGACCAATCGCCTGATTTCGCTGGCCAAGCAGATCAGCGACCAGCCGGTACCTCGCGAACTGGACGTGATCGTCTCGACCGGCGAGCAGGTGACCATCGCGCTGTTGGCCATGGCGCTGATCAAGCGCGGCGTGGATGCAGTGTCGTACACCGGCAACCAGGTGCGCATTCTGACCGACAGCGCGCACAACAAGGCGCGCATCCTGCAGATCGACGACCAGAAGATCCGCGCCGACCTCAAGGCCGGCCGGGTGGTGGTGGTGGCAGGTTTTCAGGGGGTCGACGAAAGCGGCAACATCACCACCCTGGGTCGTGGTGGTTCGGACACCACCGGCGTCGCCCTGGCGGCCGCGCTGAAGGCCGACGAGTGCCAGATCTACACCGACGTCGATGGTGTCTACACCACCGACCCTCGCGTGGTTGCCCAGGCCCGGCGCCTGGACAAGATCACCTTCGAGGAAATGCTCGAAATGGCCAGTCTCGGTTCCAAGGTGCTGCAGATCCGTGCGGTGGAATTCGCCGGCAAGTACAACGTCCCGCTGCGCGTCCTGCACAGCTTCCAGGAGGGTCCGGGTACCCTCATTACCATTGATGAAGAGGAATCCATGGAACAGCCGATCATTTCCGGCATCGCCTTCAACCGCGATGAGGCCAAGCTGACCATCCGTGGCGTGCCAGACACCCCCGGCGTGGCCTTCAAGATCCTCGGCCCGATCAGCGCGGCCAACATCGAAGTCGACATGATCGTGCAGAATGTTTCTCACGATAACACCACCGACTTCACCTTCACCGTGCACCGCAACGACTATCAGGCGGCCCTGGCCGTGCTGGAACAGACCGCCAGCGAGATCGGTGCGCGGCAGGTGGTCGGCGATGCCAAGATCGCCAAGGTGTCGATCGTCGGTGTCGGCATGCGCTCGCACGCCGGCGTCGCCAGCCGCATGTTCGAAGCCCTGGCCAAGGAAAGCATCAACATCCAGATGATCTCCACTTCCGAGATCAAGGTCTCTGTGGTCATCGAGGAAAAGTACCTGGAGCTGGCCGTGCGCGCGCTGCACACGGCCTTCGAACTCGATGCCGCCCGACAGGGTGAGTAACAGGCAGTGAGAGAAGGGCGCGGCTAACCGCGCCCTTCTTTGT
Organism: Pseudomonas sp. CFBP 8758; assembly: GCF_014841725.1. NCBI lineage: Bacteria > Pseudomonadati > Pseudomonadota > Gammaproteobacteria > Pseudomonadales > Pseudomonadaceae > Pseudomonas > Pseudomonas sp. CFBP 8758. The sequence goes on from NZ_JACYUK010000001.1 coordinate 311,911, forward strand.
TTTCGGGCTATGTCCATGGCTTTCCCACCATGGGTTCGTGCCCTTGTTTGCAGACTGTGTTGTCCCTGAAATGAAAGCGTAAGGAGAAAGGTATGCTGATTCTGACTCGCCGGTGCGCGGAAAGCCTGATCATTGGCGACGGCGAAATCACCATCACGGTGCTTGGAGTGAAAGGTGGCCAGGTACGAATCGGGGTGAATGCACCCAAGGAAGTGGCCGTGCACCGTGAGGAAATCTACCTGCGGATCAAGAAAGAGAAGGACGACGAACCAAGCCATTAATTTTTATCGTTTTTTATGTTTGCAAACGGGGAAGAAGGTGGTTAATATACGCCCCGTGTTGCGGAGAGCTGGCCGAGTGGCCGAAGGCGCTCCCCTGCTAAGGGAGTACACCTCAAAAGGGTGTCGGGGGTTCGAATCCCCCGTTCTCCGCCATTATTTGCGTAGTACGTTGAACCTGGCTTTTTTCGTAAGTTGTTGAAATTACTGAAAAAAGTGCTTTACAAAAGAATTCGACGGCCTATAATGCGCGGCAACAAATGCACTCGTAGCTCAGCTGGATAGAGTACTCGGCTACGAACCGAGCGGTCACAGGTTCGAATCCTGTCGAGTGCACCAATCAAGAAGTTGTTTTCAGCAATGTCTGCAGCTTCTGTTTCAACCAGTGGTAGCCTGGTCCAACAAAATACCACCTGCACTCGTAGCTCAGCTGGATAGAGTACTCGGCTACGAACCGAGCGGTCACAGGTTCGAATCCTGTCGAGTGCACCATACAAGTGAAAAGCCCGCATTTATTGCGGGCTTTTTGCTTTCCGCGTTTTGCGTTTTTTGGACGGTGGCGTCTGCTCCCCGGCCAGATACCTGGGCTTTCGCTTTTTCTTCGAACGGCTGGCTTTTTTCGTTGCCGACTCCGGCGCTGCGGCTGGCGCAGCCAGGGGCGTGCGCGTTCCGTCTTCGACGATGGTCACCGACAGAGGGCGGGGCGCAGCCTTGCGCGCCATGGGTTTTCTTCCGGACGAGGGATTCAGCGCGCGCTGATAGGCCCAGGGCTGGGTTTCGGGGCAGTTCGAGTGGGTGAACGTGATGTGGCCCTGAGGGCCTTCGCAGCGTTGCACCACGGCAGCGTTGGCCGAGTGATGGGCCGCCAAGACCAGCAGCAGAAGAATGGAGGAGGGTATGCGCACCGGTGTTCGTCCTTGGTTGCGGTTCATGTCGTCCTGCAGCCTAGCCACGACTGTCGTTGCACGCATTGTGCTTTGTTTACCGAATGCGTCGTCCCACCCCCGTACTGCGCGAACATCGAGCGCCGCACGCAAGCAGTTGTTTCACCCAGTTTTTTTCACTATGAATCCGTACAAGTTGTGTATGATTGCGCCCGTCAGCCCCGCCGGGGCTTTGGAAAATTTCCATGGACTTACCCAGTAGTTACTCGCTGAAGCTGTATACCAATCAAGAATCGACTGATTGATTCTCCCGGCGTGCCCACTGCTGGGAGTGGAGTTCGCCTATGTCTGAAGTAGAAGCAAAGAAAACGCAAGAAAGCCTGCAGGATCGCCTGGCCCAGGTCGTCGACCTGTTGCAGCGCCAGCGTATCGTCGAAAGTCTGGCTCACCGCCAGGAAGGCCAGCACAACGAGCTGGTCGAGAATCTGGTTCACCGGCAGAACCTGGTCGAGTTGCAGCGCAAGCTCGATGATCTTCACTCCGCCGACGTCGCCTACATACTCGAAGCCTTGCCCCTGGAAGAACGTCTGACGGTCTGGCAGTTGGTCAAGGCCGAGCGTGATGGCGATATTCTTCTGGAAGTGTCCGACTCGGTGCGCGAGACGCTGCTCGCGGACATGGATGACCATGAGATTCTCGCTGCGGCCAAGGAAATGGACGCCGACGAGCTCGCCGACCTGGCCTCCGAACTGCCGCGCGACGTGGTTCACGAGCTCATGGAAACCCTCGACGCACAGCAGCGCGAGCGCGTTCGTTCGGCCCTCAGCTACGAGGACGAGCAGGTCGGTGCGCTGATGGACTTCGAGATGGTCACCATCCGCGAAGACGTCAGCCTGGAAGTGGTGCTGCGCTACCTGCGCCGTCTCAAGGAGCTGCCGGGCCACACCGACAAACTGTTCGTGGTCGACTCCGACGGCATTCTCAAGGGCGTACTGCCGATCAAGCGCCTGCTGGTCAACGACCCGGACAAGCAAGTGGCCGATATCATGGCCAGCGACACCGTGAGTTTCCATCCCGATGAAGACGGCTACGAAGCGGCGCAGGCGTTCGAGCGTTACGACCTGATCTCTGCGCCGGTGGTGGACAAGCACGGCAAGCTCATCGGCCGCTTGACCATCGACGTGATGGTCGACCTGATTCGTGAAGAAAGCGAAAGCGAAGCGCTGCGCACCGCCGGTCTGCGCGAGGAAGAGGATATCTTTGCCTCGGTATGGCGTTCGCTGCGCAACCGCTGGTCATGGCTGGCGATCAACCTGATCACGGCGTTCATGGCGTCGCGGGTGATCGGCCTGTTCGAGGGCTCGATCGAGAAGCTGGTGGCCCTGGCCGCGCTGATGCCGATCGTGGCCGGTATCGGCGGCAACTCTGGCAACCAGACCATTACCATGATCGTGCGGGCCATGGCCCTCGACCAGGTCAGCCATGGCAACGGCAACACCAAGCGGCTGATGCGCAAGGAGCTGGGCGTGGCGCTGGTCAACGGCGTGGTCTGGGGCGGTGTGATCGGGGTGGTGGCGTATCTGCTGTATGGCAGCTGGTCGCTGGGCGTGGTGATGACCGCGGCGATGACCCTGAACCTGCTGCTTGCCGCGTTCATGGGGGTGTCTATTCCGATGGCCCTGGCCAGGTTCGGGCGCGATCCGGCGATGGGCGCCAGCGTGATGATCACCGCTGTCACCGACAGCGGCGGGTTCTTCATCTTCCTTGGCCTGGCCACTGTGTTCCTGATGTAGCGAGCTGCAGCGACGTGCCTCGACAGCCGGTTTTCATTCGCCGGCGAGGGCGTCGCGCAGCGGTTCATGGCAGGCGGTTCACGCCTGCAATCCCCCGAAGAGTTTCACCGCCAGCGGCTTGCCGATGGGCCCGCGCCAGATGCGCTGTGCATCGCTGCCGTGGGCCTCTTGCCAGCGCAAGCCGAGCGTGCGTTGCTCGGCGCGCTTGATGTGCGCCTTGTCGAAGTGCTCGAAGGCAGCCCGTTCCCGACGATAGTGAAAGTGCGCGTACCACAGGGGCACGGGCGGCTGGACGCCGATGTCGCGGATGACGTACTCCTGCAGGAAATCAGCCTCATCCCTCGCGCTCGCGATGTCGCGGCGCGTCCCCACCTGCACGATATCGACCTGGCGCTGTTCGACCAGATAGTCCAGATAACCCTCGGTCGGCGTTTGGCTGTTCATGGCCTGACGAATCCGCAATGCCCGGCCCTTGGCTCGGAGCTCTCTGGCGCGGGCGCGCAGGCGTTGAGCAAGTTCGTGCGCCGGCGCCTGCTGTTCGATCGCGTGGGCACGCAGTTCCAGCTGCCGGCCCTGATTGACCATGAGGTCTTCCAGATTCGCGGGCGCCTCCCCTGGCAGCGCATAACGCTGCACCCGCCGTTCATGGGCGGGGGTGGCGTCGAGCCAGGCCTGGCCCTCGGCGATCAGCGCGGGCAGGGGGCGCGATGGAGTATGCGCCGAACCGTCTGACGGGGCATCTTGCAGGCGCCACTGGCCCGCCACGCGCCGATAGGTTTCGAGCCTGCCGCCCGCACCGGTCAGGGTGAAAATCTGCTCGCCGTCTGCCGCCTGGCCAGCGTCACCGATGAAGAAATCATGTTCGTGGGTTTCGAACACTCGTCGCGTGGCGCGACTCGCGGGTTTCGCCCGCTGCGCCCCACTGCTCAGTTGCGGCATCGTCCGGTCGGCATGTTCGATCAAGCGATTCAGGGACTGGATCATGCCTTCGAACGGAGCAAGCTCGAAGCGATCCGGACGGTTGCGTACCCACGTGTTCAGCTGGTTGCGGTACTCGACGTAGATCTGCCGTGAACTGCGCAGCACGTTCTGCCTATCCCGCAGCCCGGCGGCGGTTTCCAGCAACTGGAAATGGCTTTCCAAGCCATGGTGGAAGCGGTTTCTCATGGCGTGGGTGTCGAGCAGGTGGAACATCTGCGCAATATCACTGGCGTTGGCGGTCTTGTGCGCCAGTTGGGTCAGGTTGGAGGCCCGGGCAATCTCCAGGTCGACTTCGGCCGTGCCCTCGAGCACCTCACGCAGGGGCGCGCGTTGGCTGCGCTGGGTCACGCGTTCGGCCCAGCTGCGCGCCTGCTGCAGGCGCTGCTCCATGAGGCCGAATTGCTCGTCCAGGGCCAGGCGGCTGCGGCGCTGTTCGAGCATCTGCCGTTGTGGTAGATCGAACAGTTCGCCGGCAGGACGGGTTTGATTGAGGGTGTCGGTCAGTTCGGTGATCCAGCGCCTGGCCAGGTTCGCATGGTTGATCCTGCGCCCGGCAACGATATAGGCCACCTCGCTCTGGAACTGCCGGTTGCGCTTGAGAAAGTCGCGCGACACGTAGCCTTCATGCTCCTGCAGCAGTCGGTACAGCGCCTCGCCCCGGACGATGTCACTGGCGCAGGCGGCTTCGGCACTGGCCCGTTGGCGCGGGTCGGCCGCGTGTTCCATGATCAGCGCTTCGTTGCGGTTCAGTTGCTCGCGCAGCAGCTTGTTGTGGTGATCGATGCTGCTGGACAGTTCGAAGTGGCGACGGTACTGGCGATCCACCAGCCAGCGTGGCAGGCGTTCGCGGATGGCGGCGGGCCAGAGCGGTTGCAGGCCATCCGCCGCGCGGTGGCCCAGGTAGCCGAGCACGCCACCGCCGCCGGCCAGACCGTTCTCCACCAGTGTGCCGTACAGCGCTCCGTGGGTTTGCCAGTGCCCGGTCGGGTCCAGTGCAATGGGCTGTCGGTAGGTCTTGCCCGTGGTGCCGTGCAGCCGCCAGGTCTGGGGGCTGACGTGCAGCGTGACCTGGTAGGGCAGGCCGTCGCGCAGGATGAAATCGCCTTTGGCGTGGCGATAGATGCCCCGGTAGAGGCCATGGCTGGCGGGCTGCAAGCCACTGAGGTCAAGCGGGAGGGTGTACTGATAGCCGGCGAATGGATTGGGCAGGCCGGTCGGGGCGTGCTGGGTCGGGCCGGGTGCGCCTGCACTCCGCGCCAGCATCGACCAGTGGCGATTGCGCGCGAGCATGCGGCCGCCACCAGGTACCGAAACGGCGCCCGGCAGGACGTCCATGGCCGCGTCGATCAGGGCGCAGAGCAAGGCCTCCAGCTGGTTGAGCGCTTCGCCGAACTCGCCGCCACGCAGCGCACCGACCGCTGCATTGGCGGCCGTCCAGGCGTCGAACAAGGCCACGGCAGTGCCTACGAACGGCAGCACGCCGATGGCCATTTTCATGTAGTTGAAGACATTGCCATCGGCCAGCGCCGCTTGCTGCAAATACAAGGCGTCGTTGCTGCGCCCACGTCGGCGCTGGGCTTCGACCAGCCGGCCCATGTGCGCGTCGAGCAGATGGCTGGCGAGCGAAGTCGTTGCCGGCCAGGGGCGACCGATGCCGATCAAGCGGTCGAAGCCGCGCAGGCCTGCCTGTTCGATCCGCGCCTTGTGGCTGGCGGCGTTGCCGACGATGGCCCGATCGGCCAGATAGTCGGCCATCTTGCCGTCGAACGTCAGGGCGAACAGGCGCAGACGCGCTTCTTCCAGGCTTGCGAACTCGCGCAGGCAGCGCTGGTCGGGGGCGTCGGGCAAGTACAGCAGGGTTTGGCCACCCTTGCGATCATGAATGAAAATGACCCCGGACAACGTGGTGGGGGAATCGTCGGTATCGCTGCCGCCGGCCATCAGCCGAGCCGGCAGCAGTTGCACGTCACGGCCACCTGCCTGATAGGCCAGGGCGCTGCCGGCGTCGGTGGCAAGCAATGCCAGGGCACTGCCGCTGCGGCTGATACTGCCTTGATGGCGCGCGTACTCGCTTTGCATGTGCAGCATCAGCCGCACCGGTTCGAGCAGGCACTCACGTTGATGGGCCAAGGCGTACGGGGCCTGGTCCGTGCGGCCGAGAAACGCTTGGCGGATCTTGTCTTCGCACGCTTGCGCCACATTCAGGTCGGTGATCGTTCGTCGCAGGTAGTTCAGGTCGATACCTGCCGCCACTCGCACGCATTGTTCGTTATCGGCACCGGTCACCTGCACGCGCATGAAGCCCAGGCGCTGCAACATGTCGGCATCGATATTGTGCTGCGCCAGACGGCCGAGCGGCCACGGTGTGCGCTTGGCATCGGGTGTGGGCACGCTGTGCTGGGGTGTGCCGGGCGCCCCGGAGCCGGCCACCGGGTGCCTGCGATGGACTACCCGGTCAGGGATATAGATCACCACCGCGACGTTCTCGGTCAGGTTGAAATCGCTGCGCAGTCGCTGCTGCAGCAGCGCGTCGGCGTACTGGTCCAGGTCCGGCAGATCACGTTCCAATTGACGATTCGACGCGCGTGCGGCGCCGATGTAATCGCTGATCAGCGACTTGAGGCGCAGCCGATCATCGGCCTCCAGGGTTTTCAGCCAAGTGGGCAGGCCGCTTTCCAGGCGGTCACTGAAACCCTCCTGGGTCAGTTGAACATAGGCCCGGTCCCGCGCGGCGTGAGTGGGTACCAGCAGTTGCTCGCCGGTGTGTGTGGTGAGTCGTTGCAAGGCTTCCAGGCGCTGCGCCGAGTGGGTCGCGGCGGGCAGCTTTTCGATGAACTCGCTGGCCTGCGCCTCGCAGGCGTGCAATTGACCTTGCAGGCCGTAGTCGAAGATATCGCCCGCGACCGGGGACAGCTCCAAGGTGATGGCGTCTGCGCTGCTGTCCAGGCGCAACAGCGAACGCTTGAGCTGGGCCAGCGATTGGAAGGCCTGCAGCCCGCCGCCCAGCCCCGGCCAGTACAGCATTACAAAGCCTGTGCCTTCCAGGGCCTGCGGGTGCATGAATGCCGCCACGCCGTGCAGTTCATGGACATGGGTGGTGGTGCCGCTGCCCGTCACGTTCGACATGGACAGGGTCAGGGCGCAGGCAATACCGGCCTCGGCGCCGCGCTTGCTGGCTTGCGGATGCGACACCACGGCGCGCATCAGTTGTACCTGAGCCGTGGTCAACAGACCCAGCGCCTGTTGCACGGCCACTTCGGCGCGCAGACCGTCCAGACGGGCCTGGTAAAGCGCCGAATAGTGAACGTTGGGCAAGTAGCGCAGACGATAGAGGTCCTCCAGCCTTGCAGACTCGAGCAACCCTGCAGCGGCCTGGGCTGCGCGCTGCTGGGTGCCGGTCAGGCTCGTCAGCAATGCTTTCAAGCGCACCCACCCGGGACTGTCTGCGCCCGCGCGAAGCTCATCGCCGAGCAGGTCCAGCATTGCCTGGTGCTGGCGCTTGACCTCGGCCCATCGCTGGCTCTGGGGAATGTCCGGACTCAGGCTGCCGAAGGCTGCAAAATCGTCGCTCGGCTGCGCCGGTTCGGGTGCGTCGAACGAGGCCAGGCGGGCGAATGGCGGTTCGCTGGCCGACAGCATCGCGGCTTCGCCGGGGCTTGCGCTCGAGTTCCGTTCACGGGCGGCGAGGAAGGTGCGCGCTTCTTCCACATAGCGCCTACCGCAGTCGTCCAGCCATTGCTCGCAGGCGCTGGCCAATTGTGCTGGCGGATAGCTCAGCTCGATCGCGGCATCGGTCTGCTCCGTTGCCCGAGTCCATATCTGCGAGCGGTGTTTCAGCAGATAGGTGTGCAACGCGGGCCGATCAGCGAATGCGATCAGCGCCGGATCGCCGCAGGGCAGATAGAGCAGCTGCGCCGCAGGCCCGTCGCCGACCTGGGTCAGCAGCAGTGCGCCAGGCGCTTGCAGTCTTGCGCCCTCGGCCCTGTGCAGTGCAAGGGTGTGCACATGGATCGACGCTGTTGCGGCGGTGTTGGCGCCTTCCAGCAAGGTCAGCAGTGGCAGCAGTTGCGCGTGGCTCAACTGTCCGTGGTAGTAGGCCAGGCGTGCGGCTGCCTGCAGATGGTCGAGGAAGGCCTGCTCGGCTGCAGCGCGGCGCGAGATGGCAGTATGCGCAGCGCGGCCGTTCCAGTAGTCGCGCCAGCGCTGCTGCAGTGCCTGCTCCCGCGCAGGCGCCGCGTTAGGCATCGAGCGGGCATCGCGGGCGCGCGGGGCGCTGCGCAAGAGTGCTTGCAAGCGTGCGCGCGCGCGTTCCCAAAGCAGGGAGCCTTCCTGCAACAGGTGGTCGTGGCGCATCGGATAGGTGCGGTATGCGAGCGGGCGAGTAGTGAAGGTGTGATTGGCATCGCGCATGTAACCCGGTTCCTGAGGTCGAGGTGATGACCGGTGCGGTCATCGCGCTCGACATTACGAACCTTGCGCGCCAGGCCAGGGCGCTACTTAGATAGTCCATTGAGGGGATAGTCCACTGAGGGAATGGCCCGCTGAGGGCGTTTCCAGCAGCAGGCGATCAGCGTACCGCGCTGACGCCGTCCAGGGTCGAGAACGAGGTGTCCTTGGCGGTCAGGAGAAAGTCGCGCATGTACGGAGCGTCGAGCATATCGGTACGCACGGCGGCGTACAGCGTGGCGAACAGGCCTTTGTCGCCCAGGCGCTTGGCCTTCACATAGCCCCGTGAACTGTATTCGTGCAACGCCCAGTGCGGCATGCCACACACGCCTCGGCCGCTGGCTACCAACTGCATCATCATCACCGTCAGTTCCGAGGTGCGCACTTGCGCCGGCTCGATATCGGCCGGCTCCAGGAAGCGGGTGAAGATGTCCAGTCGATCGCGCTCCACCGGGTAGGTGATGAGTGTTTCACTGGCCAGGTCTTCCGGCACGATGAAGGGCTTGCCCGCCAGCGCGTGCTGGTTGGCCACCGCCAGCATGGCTTCGTAGGTGAACAGCGGCACATAGGTAATGCCGGGCAGTTCCAGCGGGTCCGAGGTGACCACCAGGTCGAGGTCGCCGCGGGCCAGGGCTGGCAGTGGCGCGAAGGCGAAGCCGGAGGCCAGGTCCAGTTCCACTTCCGGCCAGGCATCGCGGAACTGGTCGATGGTCGGCATCAGCCATTGGAAGCAGCTGTGGCATTCGATGGCCATGTGCAGCCGACCCGCCGTGCCACCGGCCAGCCGGGCGATGTCGCGCTCGGCACCCCGTAGCAGTGGCAGCGTGGCATCGGCCAATTGCAGAAGGCGCAGCCCGGCGCTGGTGAAGCGGATCGGCTTGGTCTTGCGCACGAAGAGCTGCAGGCCCAGGCGCTCTTCCAGTTCCTTGAATTGATGGGAGAGTGCCGATTGGGTCAGGTGCAGACGCTCGGCGGCTTCCACCAGGCTATCGGCCTCGCGCAGGGCATGCAGGGTTTTCAGGTGACGGATTTCGAGCACCGGGGTCTCCATGAGCAGAACTTGTGAGCAACACGAAAAGATTGAGTTTGTCTCATGTTGCCCAGGTTGTCGACAATGGCGCCATCATTTACAAGGAGCTGCACCCATGGCACTAGCCCACACCCTCGGCTTTCCTCGCATCGGCGCCGACCGCGAACTGAAGAAGGCGCTCGAAGCGTATTGGAAAGGCGACATCGACCAGGCTGGGCTGCGCTTTGCAGGGCGCGAGCTGCGTGCCCGTCACTGGCAGCTGCAGGCGCAGGCCGGTGTCGAGTTGCTGCCGGTGGGCGACTTTGCCTGGTATGACCAGATGCTCGCCCATTCGCTGGCCTTCGGCGCGGTGCCCAGTCGATTCGCCAAGGCCCTGGGCAGCGACGGCCGGCCCACGCTCGATACCCTGTTCGCCATGGCCCGCGGTGCCCACACCTGCTGCAACGGCGAAGCAGGCCAGGCGCAGCACGCACTGGAGCTGACCAAGTGGTTCGATACCAACTATCACTACTTGGTGCCCGAGTTCAGCGCCGACCAGCGCTTCCTGCTCAGCTGGGAGCAATTGTTCGAGGAAGTCGACGAGGCCATCGCCCTGGGGCACAAGGTCAAGCCGGTGCTGATCGGGCCGCTCACCTACCTGTGGCTGGGCAAGACCAAGGGCCAGCCCTTCGACAAGCTCGATCTGCTCGAACGACTGCTGCCGGTGTACGGTGAAATCCTCTCGCGCCTGGCCAGGCAGGGCGTCGAGTGGGTGCAGATCGACGAACCGATCTTGTGTCTGGATCTGCCCCAGGAATGGAAGAACGCGTTCGAGCGCGCTTATCACATCCTTCAGTATTCGCCGCTCAAGAAGCTGCTGGCGACCTACTTTGGCGGCCTCGACGATAACCTTGGCCTGGCGGTGGGCCTGCCGGTGGACGGCCTGCACGTCGACCTGGTGCGTGCACCCGAACAGCTGCCTGCCGTGCTCGACCGTCTGCCGTCCTACAAGGTGCTGTCGCTCGGAGTGGTCAACGGTCGCAACGTCTGGCGCTGCGATCTGGCGCAGGCACTGGTGTCGCTGCACCAGGCCCGCGAGCGCTTTGGTGCCAACCTGTGGGTCGCAAGCTCGTGCTCGCTGCTGCACAGCCCAGTCGATGTGCGCCGCGAGGACCGGCTCGATGCCGAACTCAAGGGCTGGCTGGCCTTCGCCGTGCAGAAGTGCGAGGAGATCGCCGTACTTGGCCAGGCGCTGAACACGCCCGATGCTGCGCAGGTACGCCAGGCCCTGGCACAGAGCCAGGCGGTTCAGGCCAGCCGGCTGCAGTCGCCGCGCATTCACAAGCCTGCCGTGCAAGCGCGTCTGGCTGCGGTCACGGCCGCCGACTGTCGGCGGCCGTCGGCCTTCGCCGCGCGCATCGAAGTCCAGCGCGCGCAATTGCGCCTGCCGACGTTTCCCACCACCACCATCGGTTCCTTCCCGCAAACCGCGTCGATTCGTCTGGCCCGCCAGGCCTACAGGGCCGGCAAGCTCTCGGCCAACGACTACACCGATGCCATGCATTGCGAGATTCGTCATGCGATCCAGGTCCAGGAGCGCCTGGGCCTGGATGTGCTGGTGCACGGCGAGGCCGAGCGCAACGACATGGTGGAATACTTCGCCGAGCAACTGGACGGCTATCTGCTGACGCGGTTCGGCTGGGTGCAGAGCTATGGCTCGCGCTGCGTCAAGCCTGCGGTCATCTACGGCGACATCAGCCGCGACCACGCCATGACCGTGGACTGGATCACTTACGCCCAGCGGCAGACGGCCAAGTGGGTCAAGGGCATGCTGACCGGCCCGGTGACCTTGCTGGCATGGTCGTTCGCGCGCGAAGACCTGCCCCGGGAAGTCCAGGCGCGGCAGTTGGCCCTCGCGGTTCGCGACGAAGTGCAGGACCTGGAGCGCGCGGGGGTACGCATCATCCAGATCGACGAAGCGGCATTTCGCGAGGGCCTGCCGCTGCGCCGAGCGCAGTGGCCTGTCTATCTGGAGTGGGCCGTGCAGGCGTTCCGCCTGTGCTCCAGTGGCGTGGCCGATGCCACGCAGATTCATACGCACATGTGCTACAGCGAGTTCAACGAAGTGATCCAGGCCATCGCGGCCATGGATGCCGATGTGATTACCATCGAGACATCGCGCTCGGACATGGAGCTGCTGGAGGCGTTCGAGGCCTTCGACTATCCCAACGACATGGGTCCGGGGGTATACGACATCCATTCACCGCACGTGCCTGACACCGAGCAGATGCTGCGCCTGTTGACCCGGGCCGCGGCGCGGATCCCGGCCGAACGGCTGTGGGTCAACCCTGATTGCGGGTTGAAGACCCGTGCCTGGCCCGAAACCGAAGCGGCGCTGATCAACATGGTGGCGGCGGCGCGCCAGGCCCGTCAGCGGCTGGCCTGAGATCGGACGGAAGACCGTATGGCGGAGTTCATCAAACGGTCACAGAACTGTGGCAGCGCGCTGCATGAAAAGTCATCAGACTTGCGCCTCAATGGGGTTCTGCGTTCTGGTGTAAGTCATGCGTCTATTGGTGTTCCTGGCCGCGCTGCTGTGCGGGCAGTGGGTTTTTGCAGCTGCGCGCTGCGATGTCGATGTTCCGCTTCAACACGCTCCGCTGGCTCAGGTCAGCCTGGCCTATCAAAGTATCGGACGTGCGCAGGACCCTGCGCTGTTGCTGGTAATGGGGCTGGGTGGACAGTTGATCGATTGGCCCGACGAGGTGGTCAGCGCCCTCTGTGAGCAGGGCTTTCGAGTGATTCGCTTCGATAATCGCGATGTCGGCCTGTCCACCTGGTCACAGGCGCCGCCGTCGGCCAACCTCACATTCGAGGTGCTGCGCTACAAGCTGGGCTTGGCGGTGTCGGCCCCGTACAGCCTGACCGACATGGCCGACGACGCACTGGGGCTGATGGACGCCCTGCAGGTGCAGCGTTTCCACGTGCTGGGCGCCAGCATGGGTGGAATGATCGCTCAGCGTCTGGCCGATCGTGCGCCGCAGCGGGTGCAGAGCCTGACCTTGATCATGTCCAGCTCGGGTGCGCCGGGCCTGCCCGAGCCGCGCCCGGCGTTGCTGCAATTGCTGGCCAAGCGCAGCGCGCCGAACCGTGAACTGGCACTGGAGCAGCAGGCCGATTTGCTCGCGGCGCTGGGCAGCCCGCAGGTCGCCGACGACCGCGCCGAATTGCTGCATCAGGCACAGCTGTCATACGATCGGGCGTTCAATCCGCAAGGGGTGCAGCGGCAGATCCTGGCAATCCTTGCCGAGCCCAGCCGCGTGGCGCTGCTCAATCGCCTGCGGGTGCCGACACTGGTGGTGCACGGCACGGCCGATCCGTTGTTGCCGGTCATGCACGGGGTGCATCTGGCGGCGCATATCCAAGGCAGTCAGTTACGGCTCATACCGGGGTTGGCGCATCGTTTCCAGGAAGCCTTCAAGGCGCCGCTGCTGGGTGCGGTGCTGCCTTACCTGGCGCAGCAGCGCCAGCGCGAGGGGGTGTTGGCGGGGTTGTAGCTGACTGGGTGTCGGGGAGGGCCTCTTCGCGGGCAGAGCCCGCTCCCACAGGGGCTCCGTTTAGCCCAAACTCTTGTGGGAGAGTGCAGCGCCCGCGAAGAGGCCCGCAAGCCAATCACCCATCTCAGTTCAACCCGTACTTCTTGACCTTATCGAACAGGGTGGTCTTGGCCATGCCCAGCTCCAGGCTGGCCTGGCTCAGATTGCCTGCCGTGCGCTGCAGAGCCTCGGTCAGCAGGTTGCGCTCGAACGCTTCCACCGCTTCGGAAAAGCCCAGGCTGACCACGGTGGCTGCACCGTTTTTCTTGAAGGCCGGCAAACCCAGTGCGTAGCGCTCGGCCACGTTGCGCAGTTCACGGACGTTGCCGGGCCAGTCATGGCTCATCAGGCGCGACAAGGTTGGTGCATCGAGCTCGGGCGGCTCGCGGTCGAAGCGCAGGGCGGCCATTTGCAGGAAATGCTCGAACAGCTCGAGAATGTCTTCACGGCGTTCGCGCAGCGGCGGCAGTTCTAGCGTCACCACGTTGAGGCGGTAATACAGGTCGCTGCGGAACTGGTTCTGTCGGCTCAACGCGTCCAGGTCGGCCTTGGTGGCGGCGATCAGGCGACAGTCGACGGCAATGCTCTGGTTCGACCCCAGGCGTTCCAGTGTGCGCTCCTGCAGTACCCGCAGCAGCTTGATCTGCAGCGGTATCGGCATGCTTTCCACTTCGTCGAGAAACAGCGTGCCCTGGTCGGCATGCTCGATCTTGCCGATGCGGCGCTTGCCGGCGCCGGTGAAGGCATTGGCCTCATGGCCGAATATCTCGCTTTCGAACAGCTGTTCCGGCAGGCCGCCGCAATTGAGCGCCACGAATGGCTGTGGCTGGCGCCGGCTGAAATCGTGCAGGCAGCGGGCGACCAGTTCCTTGCCGGTCCCGGTTTCACCCTCGATCAACACGTTGGCCGAGGTGTCGGCGACGTTGGCGATCAGCTCGCGCAGATTGTGCATGGCGGGCGAGCGGCCAATGATGCGGCCTTCCAGCGAACTGCGTTCGGCCAATTGCCGGCGCAGCGAACTGACCTCGCGCGCCAGCCCGCGTCGCTCCAGCGCGCGGCGCACCACGTCCACCAGACGCTCGGGCGAGAAGGGCTTCTCCATGAAGTCATAGGCGCCGCTGCGCATGGCCCCCACGGCCATGGAAATATCGCCGTGGCCGGTGATCAGCACCACGGGCAGGCTGGGGTCACGCGCCTTCAGCTGGCTCAGCAGTTCCAGGCCGTCCATGCCGGGCAGGCGGATATCGCTGACCACGATGCCGGCAAAGTCGTCGCCGATGCAGGCCAGCGCGGCCTCGGCGCTGGCCACGCCCTGGCTGGGAATGTCTTCCAGCGCCAGGGCCTGCTGGCAGCCGAGCAGTACGTGGGGGTCGTCTTCGACGATCAGGACGGTCAGGGCGTTCATGGCGACTCGCTGGGCGACGCTGCCGCAAGCGGCAGGCTGAGAATGAAGGTGGTGCCACCGTCGGCGGGGTGCTCGACGGCCAGGTTGCCACCGGCGGCCGCCGCCAGGCTGGCCGACAGGGTCAGCCCCAGCCCCAGCCCGTGCTCGCCGGGCTTGGTGGTGAAAAAGGGCTCGAACAGATGCTTGCGTGTCTCGACGTCGATGCCGTGGCCGTTGTCGCGCACCTGCACGGCGTAGCGCTCACCCTCCATGCGGCCGTCCAGCCAGAGCGTGGGCTGCGGCTGGCCGGCAGTGGCATCCAGGGCGTTGCCGATCAGGTTGACCAGAATCTGTTCCAGGCGGGTCTGGTCGATAGCCAGCTGCATTTCGCTGCAGTTGCGCTGCACGTTCAGGCCACTGGCCTCGATGCGACTGGCGAGCACCTGCAGCGCACCGTCCAGCGCCTTGCCCAGGCTGGCCTGGCCCTTGTCGTCGCCCCGGCGGGCGAAAGAGCGCAGGCTGGCGGTGATGCGCCCCATGCGGTCGATCAGTTCATTCATGGTGCTCAGGTTGGTGCTGGCCGTGTCCAGCGCACCGCGTTCCAGAAAGCGCACGGTATTGCCCGACAGCGTGCGCAAGGCTGCCAGCGGTTGATTGAGTTCGTGGGCGATACTGGTGGACATCTGGCCGATGGCGGCCAGCTTGCCTGCCTGCACCAGCTCGTCCTGGGCCTTGCGCAGGGTTTCCTCGGCCTGGCGGCGTTCGCGAATCTGGCCCTTGAGGCGTTCGTTGCTGGCGCGCAGGTCCTGGGTACGTTCGGCGATGCGCCGCTCCAGATGGCTGTTGGCCTGTTCCAGCGCTTCACGGGCGGCAAGGCGGGTGGCCAGCACCTTGCGTCGCTCGTTCCAGGCAATCAGCAAGAACGCTAGCAGGGCAAAGGCCACGGCCACGAGCACGCCCTGCACAATGGCTTCGTGCCGCAGGTCCTGCATGGAGGTCAGCAGAGTGAACCGCCAGGGCGTGTCGGCCAGGCGCCGCGACTGCGACAGGTAGGTGACGTCGATGTCCTTGCCTGGCTTGTCGGTGTGGGTGGTGAAGGTGAGCAACTCCACCCCATCGGCCAGACGCTGGCGAGCGAGCGGTTCGAGCTCGTTGAGCGGCCACCAGTAGTACTGCAGGCTGCGCGCCAGGCGTTCCTTGATTTCCGGAGTCAACGGACGCACCGACTTCAGGCGCCGCGCCGGATCGCTGGAAAGAATGATGATGCCGTTCTCGTCGCTGACGAAGGCCTCCAGGCGAGCCTTCTGCCAGCGCTCTTCCAGTGCTTCCAGGCGCACCTTGATCACGGCCACGCCGATCAGCTTGCCGTGCTCCTCCAGGCCGTGGGCGAGGAAGTAGCCGGGCTCGCCGGTGGTGCTGCCGATGCCGTAGAAACGCCCGGGCTGGCCGCGAATGGCGGCCTGGAAATAACCGCGGAATGACAGGTCCTCACCGAGAAAACTGTCGGCATCGCGCCAGTTGCTGGTGGCCTGCACACGGCCGGTGGTGTCGAGCACGTAGATGGCGCGGCTGCGGCTGCGCCGATTGAGGCCTTCGAGGTAATCGTTGACCGCCTGGCGGTGCTCGCCGTCGGGCTCGTTGAGCAGGGTCGAGACACTGTCTTCGAGTTCCAGCAGGCTGGGCAGGTAGGTGTACTTGGTGATTTCGCTTTCGACGGCGCGCGCGTGCAGTTCAAGCTGCCGTTCGCCGTTTTCGCTCAGGGCGCGAATGCTGTTGTGCTCGCTGACCAGAAAACCCACGTAGCCCAGGCCCAGCGTCAACAGCAGGATCAGCGGCGGCAGGAACAATTGTCGAATCAGGCGGGGCTTCACGATCAGGTCAGGCTTTGTGGCGGGCAGGCATTTCATCACAGTCGCCTTCAAGCAGCCAGCGTCCTGCGCCCGGCAGAGCGGGCGCAGGACGGCCGGTCATCAGTGCTGCAAGATCTTGGCGAGGAACTGCTGGGCGCGATCGGACCGCGCGCTGACATCGCCGAAGAATTCTTCCTTGGGGCAGTCTTCGACGATCTGTCCCTGGTCCATGAAGATCACCCGGTTGGCCACCTTGCGGGCAAAGCCCATTTCATGGGTCACGCACATCATGGTCATGCCTTCGTGGGCCAGTTGCACCATCACGTCGAGCACTTCGTTGACCATTTCCGGGTCGAGCGCCGAAGTCGGTTCGTCGAACAGCATGACTACCGGGTCCATGGCCAGGGCGCGGGCAATCGCCACGCGCTGCTGCTGGCCGCCGGACAGCTGGCCGGGGTGCTTGTGGGCGTGGGCGGAGAGGCCGACGCGTTCGAGCAGCTGCAGGCCCTTTTTGGTGGCTTCTTCCTTGCTGCGGCCCAGCACCTTGATCTGCGCGATGGTCAGGTTTTCGGTGATGGTCAGGTGCGGAAACAGCTCGAAGTGCTGGAACACCATGCCCACGCGCGAACGCAGCTTGGGCAGATTGGTCTTGGGATCGGCGATGGACGTGCCGTCGACCACGATGTCGCCTTTCTGGAAAGGCTCCAGCGCATTCACGCACTTGATCAGGGTCGACTTGCCCGAACCCGAAGGCCCGCACACCACGACCACTTCACCTTTCTTGACGTCGGTGCTGCAATCGGTGAGCACCTGGAAGTCGCCATACCACTTGTTGATATTCTTGATGGAGATCATACGGCTAACCTTTTTTGCAGACGCTTGACCAGAAGGGAGGCGCTGAAGCTGATGAGGAAATACACCACGCCGGCGAAGATCAGGAATTCATTGGCCCGGCCAATGATGTCGCCGCTGGCGCGCGCCGAGTTGAGAAAGTCCACCAGGCCCACGGTGTAAACCAGCGAAGTGTCCTGGAACAGGATGATGCTCTGCTGCAGCAGCAGCGGGGTCATCTTGCGGAACGCCTGGGGCAGGATGATCAGGCGCATGGTCTGACCGTAGTTCATGCCCAGCGCTTGCGCGGCACCCATCTGGCCCTTGGAGATGGACTGCACGCCGGCGCGCACGATTTCACAGAAGTACGCGGCCTCGAACATCATGAACGCCACGAGGCACGAGGTGAAGGCACCGACCGGGGTGTCTTCGCCAGTGATCCAGCGCAGCACGAAAGGCACCGCCAGGTAGAACCAGGTGATGACCAGCAGCAACGGAATGGAGCGGAAGTAGTTGACGTAGGCACCGGCGAAGCGCGACAGCAGCTTGTTCGATGACAGGCGCATCAAGGCCAGTACCGTGCCCAGGGCAATGCCGCCGATGACGCCCAGCACCATCAGCTGCAAGGTCATGACCATGCCGTTCCACATGCCCGGCAGCGCCGGAATGATTCCACTGAAGTCCATCATTTACCTCCCAGGGAGATCAGCCCAGGCACGGCGAGTCTGCGCTCGAATACGCGCATCAACAGCATCAGGCTCATGTTCAGGGTGAAGTAGATCAGCGTGGCCAGGGTGAAGGCCTCGAACAGGTTGGCCGAGAACTCCGCGGTCTGCTTGGTTTGCGCCAGCAATTCCATCAGGCCGATCAACGATGCCACCGACGAGTTCTTGAACACGTTGAGGAATTCGGAGGTAAGCGGTGGAATGATGATGCGGTAGGCCTGCGGCAGCAGCACGTTCCAATAGATCTGCGGCAGGCGGAAGCCCATTGCCCTGGCGGCCGATTCCTGACCGTGGGGCAGCGCCTGAATACCGGTACGCACCTGCTCGCAGACACGCGCCGCGGTGAACAGGCCCAGGCACACCACTACGCTGAGGAATGCCGAGGTGGTCGGGTTGAGGTCCTGCTTGTACCACTCCTGCATGCCTTCGGGCAGCAGGTCGGGGACCAGGAAATACCAGATGAACAGCTGCACCAGCAACGGCACGTTGCGGAACAGTTCGACGTAGCAGGTCGCGATGCCCGAGACCCAGCGGCTCGGTACGGTGCGCATGACACCCAGCACGGAGCCCAGCAGCAGGGCGATGATCCAGGCGACCACGGCAATGGCGATGGTCCAGCCCAGGCCGGAGATGTACCAATCCAGGTAGATCTCGCTGCCGACGCCAGTGGACTTGAAGAAGACGCTCCAGTCCCAGTTGTAATTCATGGGGAATACCCCTCGGAAATTGATTCACGGGCACAGGCGTTCACTCGAACGCCGGGCGGCGCTCGAGTGAAGGCAGGGTGGTGCTTACGACTTCTTGTCGGGAGCCGGCTTGTCGTTGGGGTTGGCGATCAGCGCCTTGAGCTCGTCGCTCATGGGGAAGCCCAGGTTCAGGCCCTTTGGCGGGATCGGCTGGCTGAACCACTTGTCGTAGATGCCGTTGATGTCGCCGGAAGCGAAGGTGGCCTTGATCGCGTCGTCGACCGCTTTCTTGAACGGCTCGTCACCCTTGCGCACCATGCAGCCGTAGATCTCATAGGACTGCGGCGTGCCGGTGACTTCCCAGTCGGTGGGCTTCTTGGCCTTGGCCATTTCGCCGGCGAGCAGGGCGTCGTCCATCATGAAGGCGACGGCGCGGCCCGATTCGAGCATCTGGAAGGACTCGCCATGGTCTTTTGCCGAGACGATGTTCATGCCCATCTGCTTGTCGGCGTTCATGGACTTGAGGATGCGCTCGGAGGTGGTGCCGGCGGTGGTGACGACGTTCTTGCCTTTCAGATCGTCGAAATCCTTGTAGGAGGAATCTTTCTTGCTCAGCAGACGGGTGCCGATCTCGAAAATGCCTACGGAGAAATCGACCTGCTGGGCGCGTTCGGCGTTGTTGGTGGTGGAACCGCATTCCAGGTCGATGGTGCCGTTCTGGACCAGCGGGATACGGGTCTGCGACGTCACCAGGTTGTACTTGACCTTCAGGTCGGGCATGTCGAGGTCCTTTTTCAGGGCCTCGACTACCTTGAGCTGGATGTCGTGCGAGTAGCCGACCGGCTTGCCGGACGCATCGGCGATGTACGAGAAGGGGATGGATGCGTCGCGGTGACCGAGGGTGATGGTGCCCGAATCCTTGATTTTCTTCAGAGTGCCGGTGAGTTCGGCAGCCAATGCTGGAGTACTGATCAGCGCGGCGGCAATGGCGGCGCTCAGGAGTTTTGGAACGATACGCATCAATGAATCCTCGACTTTGTTTTTTTTATCGAGCCCGCAGGCCCTCGGGGTACGGCGAAATCCGGCGGCTGGGTAGTTACCGGCTTCGTTGAAGAGTGTAGAGCATGAGTCGTGCCAAAGGCGGGGATGTGGCTCGCAGCCAAGCCGGCTGGGGAGGTTGGGCATGTAGCAGGGGATGAGGAGCGAAAGCTTCGTTCGGAAAACCGAATATCCTTGGGTGCCATGGACGGATTTCCGAGTCGCTGCAGGCATTGGCGGGCGGCGAGCCATCTGCCCGCGAAGAGGCCTCTAGATCAAACCGGGACCCATCAAAACCGTGGCTTCACCGCTTTCCAGTCTGGCTTGTACCTGGCCATCTGCCGCACGTCGTCGCGAGAACGAATCCCGCAGCGCAGAAACTGCTCATGCAGCATGCCCAGCTGGTCGCGATCCAGTTCCAGCCCCAGCCCCGGTGTCTTGTTGATCTTCACGCACCCGTCGACGATGGGCAGCTTGCCGCCCTTGATCACTTCTTCATCCGGCTCCTGCCACGGATAGTGCGTGTCACAGGCGTAATCCAGGTTCGGCACCGACGCCGCCACATGGGCCATGGCCATCAAGCTGATGCCCAGGTGAGAGTTCGAGTGCATGGACACGCCCAGGCCCCAGGTGTGACACATGCTCGCCAGCACTTGGGTATCGCGCAAGCCACCCCAGTAGTGATGGTCGGCGAGCACGATCTGCACACTGTTGCGCTCGACGCTGCGGCGGAACTCGGCGAAGTCGGTCACCACCATGTTGGTCGCCAGGGGCAGCCCGGTACGCTTGTGCAACTCGGCCATGTCGTCCAGCCCGGGGCAGGGGTCCTCATAGTATTGCAGGCTGTCGCCAAGCAGCTCGGCCATGCGGATCGAGGTCTCCAGTGACCAGTTGCCGTTGGGGTCGATGCGCAGCGGGTGGTCGGGGAAGGCTTTCTTCAGGGCCAGAATGCACGCCACTTCACGCTCGGGTTCAAGGGTGCCGGCCTTGAGCTTGATGCTCTTGAAACCATACTGCTCGATCATGCGCCTGGCCTGGGCGACGATCTGCTCCTCGTTCAAGGCCTCGCCCCAATTGTCCGCAGGGTAGGGCGAGTCGACGTGCTCGGCATACTTGAAAAACAGGTAGGCACTGAACGGCACTTCGTCACGCACCGCGCCACCGAGCAGATCCACCAGCGGGCGGTTCAGCGAACGCGCCTGCAGGTCAAGCAACGCCACCTCGAATGCCGAATAGGCATTGGTGACCGCCTTGCTGGCATGGGAGCCCGGTGCCAACTCGGCGCCGCTCACGCTGGCCGGCTTGTGCCGGGCCACCGTGCTGGCGACGATCTGGCGCAGACCGTTGAGGTTGAACGGGTCCAGGCCCGGCAGTTGGTCCTTGATGGCCATCTGAATGGCCAGCGCCGGTGCGTCGCCGTAGCTTTCGCCCAGCCCCACATAGCCATTGTCGCTCTCCACCTCGATGATCGAGCGCAAGGCATAAGGTTCGTGGATGCCGCTGGCATTGAGCAGCGGCGGGTCGCGGAAAGCGATCGGGGTAACGGTTACGCGTTTGATCTTCACAGGCATTCTCCTCGGGATGCAGGCCCCGCCTGGCGGGGCGTTCCTTGTCAGTGCGCAGCGGCAGGTTGCAGCGGCTTGTCATCGGGCTTCTGCCCGCGGGGTCGGGTGCGGGCGAAAAACACCACGATCGCGGCCAGCACGGAGGTGGCGGCCAAACCATACAAGCCGCCCTGGATCGACCCGGTCTTCTCTTCCAGAAAACCGAACACGGTCGGGGCGACGAAGCCGCCCAGGTTGCCCACCGAGTTGATCAGGGCCAGCACGGCGGCAGCGATGCGTGCGTCCAGATAGGCTTGCGGGATCGGCCAGAACAACGCCGAGGCGGCCTTGAAACCTACCGCTGCAAAACAGATGGCAACGAAGGCGAACACCGGGCCGCCGTAGGTCGACATGAACATGCCTGCGGCTGCGATCAGCAAGGTCGTTGCCACCCACGCCTGCTGATGCTTGAAGCGCGCAGCCAGGGCCGCGAAGCCGTACATGGCGGCAATCGAAATGATCCAGGGAATGGAGTTGAACAGGCCCACTTCGAAGTCGGACACGTTACCCATCTTCTTGATCATGCTGGGCAGCCAGAACGTGGCGCCGTAGATGGTCAGGGCCACCGAAAAGAAGATGAAGCAGAACACCAGGATCTGGGTGTCGGCGAGCAACTTGAAGATCGAGGGCTTGACCACGTGCTCGGCTTCACGGGCACGTTGCTCGTCGCCAATGACGCGGCTCAGGGTCGTCTGCTCGGTGGCGGTGAGCCACTTGGCTTCGTGGATGTGCGACTGCAACCAGTAGTAGACGAACCCGCACAGCGCCACCGAAGCGCCGCCCTCGATCAGAAACATCCACTGCCAGCCATGCAGGCCCAGCCCGGTCACGCTCAACAGGGCGCCGGTGATGGGTCCGGAGATGATCGAGGCGATGGCCGAACCACTGAGGAAGATCGCCATGGCCTTGCCGCGCTCGCTGGCCGGCAGCCATTGGGTGAAGTAGTAGAGCACGCCGGGATAGAAGCCCGCTTCGGTGACGCCGAGCAAAAAGCGCATGACGTAGAAGCTGGTTTCGCCCTGGACGAAGGCCATGCCCATGGCCACCAGGCCCCAGGTGAACATGATCCGCGTAAGCCAGGCGCGGGCACCGAAGCGTTGCAGGAGCATGTTGGAGGGCACTTCGAACAGTGCGTAGCCAACGAAGAACAGACCTGCACCCAGGCCATAGGCGGCGGCACCGATACCCAGATCGGTTTCCATGTGGGTGCGGACGAAACCGATGTTCACCCGGTCAATGTAATTGACGATGAACATTACGACGAACAGTGGCAGCACATGCCGCTTGACCTTGGCCACCGCGCTGGCGAGCACGCTGGGGTCGATGGCACCGGATTGAACGTTCAAGGGCGACTCCGATGGTTATTTTTTTTGGAGGGCTCGATCATGAACTTGGGGTATTGTTTCAGTCCAATTCAAGTTGGCACTTGATTGATACCGAGGTTGAATCAATGTTCGAACTCAGCCAGCTCCGTTGCTTCACCACGGTGGCCACGGAACTCAATTTCCGCCGCGCCGCCGAACGTCTCAACATGACCCAACCGCCCTTGAGTCGGCAGATCCAACTGCTGGAGCATCACCTGGGCGTGGAACTGTTCACCCGCAGCACGCGCAGCGTGGCACTCACCGCGGCCGGCCGGGCTTTTTTCGTCGAGGCGCAAAACCTGCTGGAGCGAGCGCAGCAAGCGGCGGTGTCGGCCAGGCGTTTTGCCGAAGGCGATATCGGCTCGGTGAATATCGCCTTCGTCGGCAGCGCAGTGTACGAATTCCTGCCCAAGGTCATCGCCGAGGCGCGGCTCAAGCAGCCGCAAGTGAAGATCGACCTGTCGGAAATGAACACCTACCAGCAACACGAAGCCTTGCGTGCCCGGCGTATCGATCTGGGCATCGCGCGCGCACCGTTGCTCGACAGCGGCTACCTGACCGAATGCCTGGTGCGTGAGCCGTTCGTCCTGGCAACCCCGGCCGGGCATCCGCTGGCCGACGCCGGCGTGGTGCGCGTGCAGGATCTGGATGGCCAGCCGTTCCTGATGTACTCGCACTCGGCCTATCCGCCGTTCAACGAGCTGCTCACCGGAATGCTGCGTTCGGCTCAGGTGACCCCGCAATACGTGCAGTGGCTGGGTTCATCGCTGACCATTCTGGCGCTGGTCAATGCCGGCATGGGCGTTGCGCTGGTGCCGCGTTGCGCCACCAGCGTGGTGTTCAAGAACGTGGTGTTTCGCGATATCGATCTGGGCGAGGGCGTGCAGAGCGAGCTGCACCTGATCTGGCGCGAGAACAACGACAATCCGGCGTTCGCCATGCTGCTCGAGGCCATCAGGAGTGCGGCGCGTAATGGGTGGGGCGGCGATATTCACTGATCATAAATTGATCAAGGCCGGCAAAGCCTTGCGGTACGTGGCCTGCGGCCTGTTCTCCCAAGCTTATCCACAGGCAGGTGCACGACGAATGTGCATAAACCCTTGAAACAGCTCGCTTTTTGAGCAAGCCGTGAAGACGCTTGCGGGCCGTGGCCTGCAGGGCATTGCACCCAGGTTATGCACAGGCTCATGCATGTTTTCAGGGGATAAGCTTCGGCCTGCCGACAGAGCGTCCCAAGTGCCGGCGCACTCGGGACTTCACGCGTCTGTCAGCGGTTGCGTGCGTCCTTCGCATCCATTTCGGCGTTGCGTTCGTGCACTTTCTTGAGCTGCTCATCGGTCAATGGCAGCTTCTGGGCACTTTGCTTGAGCACCATCAAGCCACCGACGATCGAGCCGATGGCCACCAACAATATCAACCAGGCATACCAGGGCATGGGACACTCCTTGCGCGGTGCGCCGAGAATGCGCGGCGCTTGTGAAGGTTGGAGCGACAGTGGGTCGCAGTGGTTCCATCATAGCCCTTGGCGATCGCGCCGGGGCGTTGCTTCGAGCCGGTGGTGGTGGCTGTGCAGGGCGCCCGCGACCGGGCAAAATCCGCTACAATGCGCGCCGATTTCGACCTGCCTCCGAGAACCCGCCATGTCCGTCTGCCAGACTCCCATCATCGTCGCCCTGGATTACCCGACCCGCGAAGCGGCCCTGAAGCTGGCCGATCAACTGGATCCCAAGCTGTGCAGGGTCAAGGTGGGCAAGGAGCTGTTCACCAGCAGCGCCTCGGGCATCGTCGAAACCTTGAACGCCAAGGGCTTCGAGGTGTTCCTGGACTTGAAATTCCACGATATCCCGAACACCACCGCCATGGCCGTCAAGGCTGCTGCTGAAATGGGCGTGTGGATGGTCAACGTACACTGTTCCGGTGGCCTGCGCATGATGACGGCTTGCCGCGAGGTGCTGGAACAGCGCTCTGGCGCCAAGCCATTGCTGATCGGCGTCACCGTGTTGACCAGCATGGAGCGCGAAGACCTTGCCGCCATTGGCCTGGACATCGAGCCGCAGGAGCAGGTATTGCGCCTGGCGGCGCTGGCGCAAAAAGCCGGCATGGATGGTCTGGTCTGTTCGGCGCTGGAAGCCCAGGCCTTGAAGGCAGCCCACCCGACCCTGCAGCTGGTAACCCCAGGCATTCGCCCGGCCGGCAGTGCCCAGGATGACCAGCGGCGCATCCTCACACCTCGCCAGGCGCTGGATGCGGGTTCCGATTACCTGGTGATCGGGCGTCCGATCAGCCAGGCTGTCGATCCAGCACAGGCGTTGGCCGATGTGGTTGCGCAGATCAACGGCTGAGCTTGCCCGCGTTGAGAATCAGCAACGTCAGTACGCCGGCAATGATCCCCCAGAACGCCGAGCCTACCGAAAACAGCGTCAGGCCCGAGGCGGTGACCATGAATGTCACCAAAGCGGCCTCGCGCTCCTTCGGCTCGCTCATGGCCTGAGTCAGGCCATTGATGATGGAGCCGAACAACGCCAGTGCGGCGATCGACAGCACCAGCTCTTTGGGCAGGGCGGCGAACAGCGCTGCCAGGGTGGCGCCGAACGTGCCGGCAATTGCATAGAACACGCCGCACCAGACCGCCGCGGTATAGCGTTTGGCAGGGTCTTCGTGGGCATGCGGGCCCGTGCAGATGGCCGCGCTGATGGCCGCCAGGTTGACCCCATGGGAGCCGAACGGCGCCATCAGCAACGAGGCGATACCCGTCACCGAGATCAATGGCGAGGCCGCTACCTGATAGCCATCGGCGCGCAGTACGGCAATACCCGGCATGTTCTGCGAGGTCATGGCCACCACGAACAGGGGGATGCCGATGCTGATGGTCGCGGCCAGGGAAAAGGACGGCGTGGTCCACTGCGGCACGGCGACCTGCAGGCTGAAATGGCTGAAATCGAGCAGGCCGAGCGCGCCGGAAACCAGCGTGCCGATGACCAGCGCCGCCAGCACCGCATAGCGCGGCGACAGCCGTTTCACCATCAGGTAGGTGAAGAACATGCACAGCACCAGGGCTGTGCGATGCTGCGCGGCGACGAATATCTCGCTGCCGATCTTGAACAGGATACCGGCCAGCAGCGCTGCGGCCAGCGAAGCTGGCAGGCGCTTGAGCAGGCGGTCGAAACTGCCGGTCAGGCCGCAGATCGTGACCAGCGCCGCGCAGGTGATGAACGCGCCGATGGCTTCGGGGTAACTCACGCCGCCCAGGCTGGTGATCAGCAGGGCCGCGCCCGGTGTCGACCAGGCGACCGTGATGGGGGTACGGTAGCGCAGCGACAGACCGATGCTGCACACCGCCATGCCGATCGACAGTGCCCAGATCCACGAGGATATCTGCGCGGTGGTCAGGCCGGCGGCCTGGCCGGCCTGGAACATCAGGACCAGCGAGCTGGTGTAGCCGGTCATCATGGCGATGAAACCGGCCACCACGGCAGATGGCGCCGTATCGGCCAGCGGACGCAGCGGGGCGACGGTGGTGGGGTTGGGCATGGCGGTCCGATCCTTGTCCTGAGCAGCGTCGGTCAAGGGTAAGCCAAGGTGTACAGGCGCATGCGGTACAGCGGCGCGATCAATCGGCGATACAGCTGGGCGACAGCACTCAGGCTGCCGCGAAGCGGGTGTTCAGGTAATCGATGATCACTTTGGAATCGTACATCCAGGTGACCTTGCCGGCCTCCTCGATACGCAGGCAGGGCACCTTGATCTTGCCACCCTCGGCCAGCAGGGTATCGCGCGCAACCGGGTCGTTCTTCGCGTCGCGCAGGGGTACCGGCACATTGAGCTTGTGCAGGGTGCGGCGGGTCTTCACGCAGAACGGGCAGGCGTGGAACTGATAGAGCGTCAGCCCGCTGGCGGCGCGGTCGACCTCGGCCTGCGCTTCGGGGCTGCGCTTGCGACGCGGTGGGCGGGTGAGCAGGTCGCCCGCCACGATCACCTGGCCCAGTCCGATACGCAACGCTTTCATCAACATGTGGCAGCCCTCGAGGTTGGGGTACGGCTTACTTGATCAGGCTGAGAAATTCGCTGCGGGTCGCCGCGTTGTCGCGGAACTCGCCCAGCATCACCGACGTGATCATCGAAGAATTCTGCTTCTCGACGCCACGCATCATCATGCACATGTGCTTGGCTTCGATGACCACGGCGACACCCAGTGCACCAGTGACCTGCTGCACCGCATCGGCGATCTGCCGGCCCAGGTTTTCCTGGATCTGCAGGCGGCGAGCGTACATGTCGACGATACGCGCCACCTTGGACAGCCCGAGCACCTTGCCGCTGGGAATGTAGGCAACGTGAGCACGGCCAATGAACGGCAGCAGATGATGCTCGCACAACGAATAGAGTTCGATATCCCTGACCAGGACCATTTCGCTCGCGTCGGAGCTGAACAGCGCACCGTTGGTGACTTCATCGAGAGTCTGCTCGTAGCCGCGGCACAAGTACTTCATGGCTTTGGCGGCGCGTTTGGGCGTGTCGAGCAGGCCTTCGCGGTTAACGTCCTCGCCGAGTTGGCCAAGGATCTCGGTGTAGTTCTGTTCCAGGGACATGATCAAACCTGTGGGGAATATTTCGCAGACGCGAAGGGTACGGCTCCGCTCGCACGGGTGCAAGCGAAGCGTTATTCGTCGCGGCCTTCGAGCATGGTGCGCTTGAGCATCACGTACACCGCGCCGGCGCCGCCATGGCGTGGCTGGCAGGAGGTGAAACCCAGCACCTGCGTGTGCTGACGCAGCCAGGTGTTGACGTGGCTCTTGATCATCGGCCGCTTGCCGTCCAGGCGCACCGCCTTGCCATGGGTCACGCGCACGCAGCGGATTTCGAAACGGGTGGCTTCGGCGAGGAATGCCCAGAGCGTTTCGCGGGCTTTCTCCACCGTCATGCCGTGCAGGTCGAGGCTGCCTTCGAAGGGAATCTGGCCGACCTTGAGCTTGCGCATCTGGCTTTCCTGGACGCCGTCGCGCGCCCAGTGCAGGTCGTCCTCGGGGCCGACGTCGATGACGAACTGATCGGACAGCCCGTCGACCGTCGTGCCCTGGGTGCCCACCGTGGCTGCCTGGCGCAGTGCCTGCAGCTTGAGCTTGTCGGCTTTCGGCCTGCCGGTGTCGGCGCGATCGTGCTGGATGCGCCGCACGCCGCGCATCTGGTCCTTGAACAGGGAAAATTCGTCGTCTTGCATGAAGGTCTCCACCACGGGAGCGCTAGTCTACGCGACTCAATCGTGCTTTTTCATCAGGTGCGGGGCCAGGCCGAGTTCACGGCTGCGGCGCATTCCACGGCGGCTGCGGCGCCAAAGCCACAGGCCAAGATAAAGCACCAGCAGCCCCATGCCAGCGAGTGTGGCCGCGCCGCTGGTGGTGGTGTCCAGCCCGATTATCTGCGGCGGATGCCCCAGCAGGGTGGCGACGCCGGCCATCGCCAACAACAAGCCAAGGGTCAGCAGCACGGCGCCCAGCCCCGCGCCCAGCCGATAACGCCAGCCACCGGGAGCACGTTTCCTGAGTCTGCGCGCATTGAAACCATGGGATGACTTCATTGATTCCTCGGTGGCGATCGGGCCGGCTGGGGGTCAGAGCAAGTCGCCGGTCATGGCAACCGCGGCGAAGTTGTCACGCATGATGGCCATTTCAGCTTCCTGCACCTTGGCCGCGGCAAGCACGCCATCGCCCTGGGGCAGGTCGCGGGTCGCGCAGGCGTCGGCCACCAGGGTGCAGCGATAACCGTAGTCCTTGGATGCACGCACGGTGGTGCTGACGCTGGAGTGGCTCATGAATCCGCAGACGATCAGGTCCAGGTGGCCATAGCTCTGCAGCAGCTCGTGCAGCCCGGTGTTGTTGAAGGCATTGGGCATGCGCTTCTCGACCACGGCTTCGTCGCCCTGCGGTTCGAAACCCTCGATGAACTCGCCGCGCCGGCCCTGGGGGTCAAACAGCCCGCCAACGGTGCCCAGATGGCGGATGTGCACCACCGGCCGCTTGGCCGCACGCGCCGCAGCTACCAGGCTGGCGATGTTGGCCAGCGCATCGTCCATGCCCGACAGGGCCAGGTCGCCACTGAGGTATTCCTTCTGCGCATCGATGATGATCAGGCTGGCGTTGGCGATCCGGGTGGGCGGGAAACCGCGGCCACTGAGTTGGAACATCGTCTTTGGAACGGACATCTGGGGCTCCTTTGGCTAGGGCTTTTGCCGCATTGTCCTCTGCTCGAGCCGTTCTGTGAATCGGATTGAGCGAACATCGCGAAAATCACCCACGGGCCTCTGTTAATATTCCGGCTTGATTCGACCGAGGAGCTTTTGTGATCACTTCCCGCTTGCGCACCGTGCGCGACCACATCCGTTGGGCCGTCAGCCGTTTTCATGGCGAAGAGCTGTTCTTCGGCCACGGTACCGACAACGCCTGGGACGAAGCCCGTCTGTTGGTGCTGGGGGCGTTGAACCTGCCCTATGAAATCGCCGACAGCTACCTGGATTGCCGCCTGGAAGACGACGAGATCGTGCGTGTGCAGCACCTGCTCAAGCGGCGCATGGAAGAGCGCGTGCCGGCCGCCTACCTGATCGGTGAGGCCTGGTTCTGCGGCATGTCTTTCATTGTCGATGCGCAGGTGCTGGTGCCACGTTCACCGATCGGCGAGCTGATCGAGAACAGCTTCGAGCCTTGGCTGAGCCAGCCGCCGGCGCGCATCCTCGACCTGTGTACCGGTTCGGGCTGCATCGGCATCGCCTGCGCCGACGTTTTTCAGGACGCCGAAGTAGTGCTGGCCGACCTGTCGTTCGAGGCGCTCGAGGTGGCCAACCAGAACATCGAACGGCATGGCCAGGAAGAGCGTGTCTATACGGTGCAGGGCGATGGTTTCGAAGGCCTGCCGGGGCAGTGTTTCGACTTGATCGTGTGCAACCCGCCCTATGTCGATGCCGAGGACTTCGCCGACATGCCCGCCGAGTACCAGCACGAACCCGAACTGGGCCTGGCCTGTGGCGACGACGGCCTGAACCTGGTGCGGCGCATGCTGGCCGAGGCGGCTGATCACCTCAACGACAAAGGCCTGTTGATCATTGAGGTCGGCAACAGCCAGGTGCACGTCGAGGCGCTCTATCCGGAAGTGGACTTCAACTGGCTGGAGTTCCAGCGCGGCGGGCATGGCGTGTTCATGCTCAGCGCGGCCCAGTGCCGTGAGCATCAGGCGTTGTTCGCTTCGCGTATCTGAGAACGCATGACATGAACTGTAGAGCGGGTTGCGCTCGCGAACGTCTGCAGCGGTTTGGCTCGATACCGCAGTGACGCCTTCGCGGGCAGAGCCCGCTCCCACACAGTTTTTGCGAGTGCCGCTGTCAGCGGTGGGTGGCGATCCAGATCAGCAGCGCGGCCTGGAACACGGCGAAGGCAATCAGGCAGGCGATGGTGAAGCGCAGGCCGCTTTCCTCGCGCGCGAATTTCCCGATACGTTCCTGCTGCCCATGCAGCTTGAGTTCCATCTCCTGCAACTGCTGCTCGGCCATCTGCAGCATCTCGCTGGCCGCCAGCACCTCGACCACCTGCACTTTCTCCGCGTTCCAGGTGCTCAGCAACTGGCTGACGGCAATCGGGTGATACTGGCCCTTGAGGCGTTGCACGTCTGCGTATTCGACGTTCAAGCCTTGGGTGCGCAGTGCGTGATCACGACGATCCAGGCCCGCCGGTTGCAGCGCCTCCTTGCTCGACAGCGCCGCGCCTTGCAGCGTGTAGTGCGGCCAATGACGCTGCAGCCAGGCGGCAGCGTGGGCCATGACGAAGCGACCCAGGCCGCGGTTGACCGGTTCCAGTTGCAGGCCTGCGTCACTGCCCAGGCTGACTTGCCGTAGCTGATGATCGACCCAGACATCCAACCGGTTCTGCTCGCTGCGGACGCGCTGGCCGGGCAACTGGATGTCCAGGCGCAACAGGCTCAGGGCAGGGTCGTGGCGCTCGGCCATGCCGAACTGCACGAAACGCAGGGGGCGCGGCCCACTGGCCCGGTCGGCGGGCAGGGGCGCCAGGCGCAGCATCCTGAACTGCTCGGGGGTCACCTCGGCCCACGGCCGCGGCGGCGCTGCAGGTTCTTCGACGATGGCTTCTGGCGGGGCTTGTTCGGTCATGGCGCGATCCTCTTCACGGACCTTGTATCGGCCATGCCTGCCCACTCTTGAACGCTGCCATGGGTCCCCTGGCGCGTTGGGTCAAAGTCCGTCGATGAATTTCACCACTGCCTGACCCAGTCCCGCCGCCAGCGGACGTTTGTGGTCACGATACGACTTGAGTTGCGAAGGCAGGTCCATCGGTACGATACGCAGCACGTGGTTCATGCCGGGAATCAGCGCCAGCTGCGCATCGGGCTTGGCGCGTTGCAGTGCCTGCGCATCGCCAATCCCGACCTGGATGTCGTTGCTGCCCTGCACGATGAGGGCGGGGATCTTCAAGGCGGCGAAGGCCTGCGCAGGGTCCTGGCGCAACAGCGAAATCAGGTAAGGCTGCACGCTGGGGCGAAACAATACCTGCAGGGCCTTGGGCACGTCCGGGTCATACTGCCCGGCTTCCAGCCGCTCGATCAGTTGGTAGCTGCGCGGTTGCAGTTCGGCTGGCAGGCGTTCGCCGATCTGCTCGCGCAACACTTCGCCCAGGGGACGACCGCTGCCCGACAGCGAAATCACCGCATCGGCATTGGCGCGCGGCGCTGCCAGGGTGGCGATCAGCGCACCTTCGCTGTGGCCCAGGATGATCAGCGGGCCGAAACGCGGGTCGCGCTTGAGCTGCGCGCTCCAGGCCACGGCATCGTCGACGTAGCCTGCCACGCTCAGATCACGCTCGTCGGGGGTGGCCTTGCGCCCGGTGGCCACGCCGCGTTTGTCATAGCGCACGCTGGCAATGTTGTTCTGCGCCAGTAGCAAGGCGAGCTTCTTCAGGCTGTCGTTGCGACCTGCCTCGGGATTGTTGCCGTCCCGGTCGGTCGGACCGGAGCCGGAAATCATCAGCACCACCGGCACCGGCCGATCCGCGCGGGGCACCAGCTGCGAGCCGTACAGCTTGCCCTGAGCGGTCTGCAGCTCGACCGGGCGCCTGGCAATATCAGGGGTGGCGGCCAGCGCAGCGGTGCTGCTGACGAACAGTATCAAGGCCACCAATCGGAACGTCATCTGCAACATCATCGAGCCACTATCGAGGGAAGTGCGCTTTGGACTGGGGCGTCCGGCTAAGGTTCAGGGATGAACTGGCCGTCGACCCTGCGTATACTGGCGCTCTGTCTGATTCGGTTGATTTCGCGGAGCGCCCTGCATGTCCGGCAATACCTTCGGCAAGCTGTTCACTGTCACCACCGCTGGCGAAAGCCATGGCCCGGCGCTGGTCGCCATCGTCGACGGCTGTCCGCCAGGGCTCGCAATTTCCGTGGACGACCTGCAGCGCGACCTCGATCGACGCAAGCCGGGCACCAGCCGGCACACGACCCAGCGTCAGGAGCCCGATGAAGTCGAGATTCTTTCCGGGGTGTTCGAAGGGCGTACCACCGGTACCTCCATCGGCCTGCTGATTCGCAATACCGATCAGAAATCCAAGGACTACTCGGCGATCAAGGATCTGTTTCGCCCGGCCCACGCGGACTACACCTACCATCACAAGTACGGCGAGCGTGACTACCGTGGCGGTGGCCGCAGCTCGGCGCGCGAAACGGCCATGCGCGTGGCCGCAGGCGCGATCGCCAAGAAGTACCTGGCCACCCAGGGTATCCAGGTCCGCGGCTACATGAGCCAGCTGGGCCCGATCCCGATTGCTTTCAAAAGCTGGGACGGCGTGGAAGACAACGCCTTCTTCAGCCCCGATCCGGACAAGGTCCCGGAGCTGGAGGCCTACATGGACCAGCTGCGCCGCGACCAGGATTCGGTCGGCGCCAAGATCACCGTAGTGGCCGAAGGCGTCATGCCGGGGCTGGGCGAGCCGATCTTCGATCGCCTGGACGCCGAGCTGGCCCATGCCTTGATGAGCATCAACGCCGTCAAGGGCGTGGAAATCGGCGCCGGTTTTGCCTGCGTCGCCCAGCGCGGCACCGAGCACCGCGACGAGATGACGCCCGAAGGGTTCCTCAGCAACCATGCGGGGGGTGTGCTGGGTGGTATCTCCTCGGGCCAGCCGATCGTTGCCCACCTGGCCCTCAAGCCAACGTCCAGCATCACCACGCCGGGTCGCTCGATCGACGTCCACGGCCAGCCGGCGGACGTCATCACCAAGGGCCGCCATGACCCGTGCGTGGGCATCCGCGCCACGCCCATCGCCGAAGCCATGATGGCCATCGTGTTGATGGACCACCTGCTGCGCCATCGCGGGCAGAATGCCGAGGTCAAGGTCGACACTCCGGTACTGGGCCAGCTTTGAGCGCGGTGCCGCCGCCGGCGGGGCATTCGGTCCCGTATTGGCGGCTGTCCACTTTCTACCTGTTCTACTTCGCCCTGCTCGGGTCGACGGCGCCGTTCCTGGCGCTGTACTTCCACCATCTGGGCTTCGACAGCGCGCGCATCGGCGAGCTGGTGGCGATTCCCATGCTCATGCGCTGCGTGGCGCCCAACCTGTGGGGCTGGCTGGGCGACCGCACCGGTCGACGCCTGGCCATCGTGCGCATCGGTGCGGTCTGCACGCTGGCCAGTTTTTCCCTGATCCTGGTGGACACCGGCTACGCCTGGCTGGCAATGGTCATGGCCCTGCATGCCTTTTTCTGGCACGCGGTACTGCCACAATTCGAAACCCTGACGCTGGCGCACCTGCAGGGGCAAACCGCACGTTACAGCCAGGTCCGCCTGTGGGGCTCGATCGGCTTCATTCTGGCGGTGGTGGGCCTGGGCCGGGTATTCGAGAGCCTGAGCCTGGACACCTATCCCTATGCGTTGCTGTTGATCATGGCCGGTATCGTCGCGGCCAGTGCGTGGGTGCCGGATGTGCCTGCCGGCGAGGGCCCGCGCCGCACGACGGGGGAGGGCTTCATGAAACAGCTGGTGCGCCCCGGCGTATTGGCGTTCTATGGGTGTGTGGGCCTGATGCAGCTCAGCCACGGCCCGTACTACACGTTTCTCACCCTGCACCTGGAGCAGTTAGGCTACAGCCGTGCAGTGATCGGCATGCTGTGGGCCGTCGGAGTCGTGGCCGAGGTCTTGATGTTCCTGGCCATGAGCCGGATTCTGGCGCGCTTTTCCCTGCGTCATGTGCTCATCGCCAGCTTCCTTCTGGCGGCCGTGCGCTGGCTGCTGCTGGGCAGTTTCGCCGAACACCTGTGGCTGCTGGTGCTGGCGCAGCTGATGCACGCCGCCACCTTCGGCAGCTTCCACGCGGCGGCGATCCATTTCGTGCAGCGCAGTTTCGGCGCCCATCAGCAGGGTCAGGGGCAGGCCCTGTATGCCGCACTGGCTGGCGTCGGTGGCGCCTTGGGTGCGCTGTACTCCGGCTACCTGTGGCAATCACTGGGCGCCACCGGCACCTTTGCCCTGGCCAGCCTCGCCGCGTTCGCTGCCGCGTTGATCATGCTCAGACGCACACCCCATGATCTGCCACCTGTGGCCAGTCACTGAAACCATTCGAGGAATTTGCATGAGCCGCCTGAGCGTCTATCACCACAGCACTGCGGACATCCCCAACAAGGTGCTGAGCCATGCCGAAGACATTGCGGCCACTTTGGCGGAGCTTGGTGTGCGCTTCGAGCGCGCCGGGTCGACGCTGCCCGTGTCGTTCGAGGCGGAGCCCGAAGAGGTTGTCGCAACCTGTCGCGCCGAGGTCGACACCTGGATGGCCCAGGGTGGCTACATGAGCGTGGACGTGCTCAGGCTCGACGAGAACGACGCGCAGCACACCCCGACGCAGGCCGAACTGCTGCGCGAGCATCGTCTGGCAGGGGAGTGGGTGCTGTGCGTGCTGGCCGGCCGCGCGCTGTTGAACCTGCACGTCGGGGGATACCTGTACGCACTGTTGTGCGAGCGTGATGATCGCGTCGTGGTTCCAGCGGGCATGGCCCACTGGCTGGACATGGGCGAGCGGGGGCGATTGATTGCGTTGCGTGTGTTCACCGATTCACACGGCTGGTGCCCAGATTACGTGGTGCAGCCAGCGAACGATCTGTTTCCGAGGCTGGACGACTGATCCGGCTTTTATCGAGGCGAAAAAAAACCCGATACCAGGATGCGCCAGGTATCGGGCTTTAGAAGAAACAGAGGTCAAGCAACAGCGTTCAATCAAACAGCAGGAGTCAAACGAACAGCGGTTCAGCGAATACGTGCCAAGCAACGCTTGCCAGGCAGATCAGCTCGCGCTGATCAGGCCGAGTGGTAGGTCGGCAGGGCGAAGCGGTTCTGGCTTTGCAGCATGTTGATCGCTGGCAGCTGGCTGGCTTCGCCGGCCAGGTCGCGACGAATCGCGCTGATGACCCAAGTCAGTTGCTCAGGAGTGTGCAACTGAGCGTAGGAAATCGAGCGTTTGATCTGTTTGCCATCGGTATCACGCAGGGTCAGCAGGACAGCACCATCCGGACGCGGCTGGGTGGTCACTTCGTACTCGGAGAAAACGGAAACGAATTTTTCGTGGAGGAAGTTCATGTGCAGCTCCTAGCAAGTTGGCAGGCATGTCTAGGTAGTTGCAGCGAGTGTGCCAAGTTTCGTTAAATATAAAATCCCTGTAAATCAACAGCTTGTGAATATCGCAAAATTCGGGCTCCGTGCAATTTGCATGAATGGTCGTCGGGCATGCTGCATTTTGCGCGGCGTGGTGGGTCTGACGGTAAGTCGCCCGGAGGGAATGGCAGGCGCAGCACGGATTTTTTCCCGCGTCACTACTGTCTATGACCACAAATCGCCAATAAATTCCCGCTTCCAGGGGCGATAGCCAGGCTCTGTTGCAGGCTTGAAGCCCAGCGGGAACACTGCCTACCGTGAACCATTTGCCAGGAGGTTTTGCCATGACCCAACCCGACGCTCGCCAGATGAACGACGAAGAAGCGGCCGAGTTCGCTGAACAAGTGTTCGACGTCGCTCGCAACGGTGATGCACAGATGCTCGAGCGCCTGCTGGAGAAGGGCCTGCCGCCCAATCTGCGCAACCACAATGGCGATACCTTGTTGATGCTGGCGACCTATCACGGCCACCTCGATGCGGCACGCGCGCTGCTGCAATACAAGGCCGACCCGCTGATTGCCAACGACAAGAACCAACTGCCCATGGCTGGCGCCGCCTTCAAGGGCAACCTGCCAATGGTGCAGTTGCTGATCGAGCAGGGGGCCCCGGTCGATGGTGCATCGGCCGATGGCCGGACCGCGCTGATGATGGCCGCGATGTTCAATCGCACGGAAATGGTCGAATACCTGCTGGCGCAAGGCGCCAACCCGAACGCGGTGGACGCCCAAGGCATCGATGCGCTGGGCGCCGCGCGTGCCATGGGGGCCACGCTGACCATCGAACAGCTGCAGAAGCTGGCGGCCTGATACCCGCCTGGCTGAATTGCGGCTATCCTTGCGGCCTTTTTCCAGCGCCGCAGGGGTTGCCTCATGAAACAGTCACTTGTCGAACTCATCGGTAAAATCGGTTCGGGCTGCATGCGCGATGAAGACATCGAACGCATTGCCGATGAGGCCGCCCAGGCCTACGCCGATCCCCAGGCCTTCCTGGCCGCCAACCCCGACATCAACTACGACGACAGCTTTGCCATCCCGCTGGGCGAATGGGTCGTGGTGGGCAGCCTGCCCGACACGGTCATTTTCCAGGCCGACACCTACCCCGAGCTGCTGCAGCAGATCATCGACTCGTTCGGGCCCGACGTGACCTTCAATATCAAGCCCAAGCAGCTGAGCAAGGTCGAGGCGCTGACCGCACTCAATCGTATCCAGGTGCAACTGGGAGCCATGAGCAAGGAAGAGGGCGGCTATGTGCTGTTCAACTTCAGCCAGCCACTGGACGATGAACTGCAGATGGTGCTGGTGTACGGCAAGGACGTGGATCGGGTGGTGGCGCTGGGCGCCGAATTGCACATCGTGGCGGTACCTGCCCTGGAGGCATTGCGCGTCGCACTGCACGTCTGAACGCCAGTTCCAGCTTTCGCTCGGTTGCCACGGAACCCCTGCGACACGCCGCTATCCTAGTTGATGCATGCCATCCACAAGGAGTATCACATGGGTTCCACTTTCAATAGCCTGATCGGCCTGATCATCCTCGCGCTGGACATCTGGGCGGTCATCAACGTCATCAAGAGTGGTGCCTCGACCGGGGCCAAGGTCCTGTGGGTACTGCTGATCATCCTGCTGCCGGTATTGGGCCTGATCATCTGGGCCATCGCTGGTCCACGCGGCAACGTACGGGTCTGAATACAACAGGTCGAACCTGCAACGGGTTCGACCTGCCAGCCCTGCCGACGTATCATCCTCGGCCCGACCGCCGTTTCGCGGCCGCAGCAAAGAATCTGAACGGAATTTTCACCTGTCTTCACGGACAATCCGCGCCCAGATTTCACCTTCGCGTCACCCATAGACCCTAACCGACAGACCTCAACGGACCTTTCCCACACATGGCTACTCCGGACGCCTTGAGTCAAAAGCAGGCCGCGCGCGGCACCCTGCAACCGACCGTCAAATCGCACCTGGCTTATACCCTGCTCAGCGGCCTGGCAATCATGCTGATGCTCAGCGGATTGCGCCTGGCCTTGCTGATGTACAACCGCGAGATGATCGGTGATACGCCTGCCAGCACCTTCGTCGAAGCTTTCCTCAATGGCTTGCGCTTCGACCTGCGCCTGGTGGTGTACCTGCTGATTCCACTGCTGCTGGCGGTACTCAGCGCTCGCGCCATGCGCTGGCGCGGGCTGTTCCGCGCCTGGCTGACGGTAGTGTCCAGCGTGGTGCTGCTGTGCGGCCTGATGGAGATGGACTTCTACCGCGAGTTTCACCAGCGCCTCAACGGGCTGGTGTTCCAGTACGTGAAGGAAGACCCCAAGACCGTGCTGAGCATGATCTGGTATGGCTATCCCGTGGTGCGCTATCTGCTGGCGTGGGTCTTCGTGACCTGGCTGCTGAGCCTGGTGTTCAAGGGCTTCGACCGCCTGACCCGTCCGCGTATCGCCACGGCGGCCAGCGTCGGCAAGCCGGTGGCGCCGTGGTATGCACGCGTCGGTGTGTTCGTGGTCATCCTGCTGATTGCCGTGGTGGCCGCACGCGGCACCTTGCGCCAGGGTCCGCCGCTGCGCTGGGGCGACGCCTACACCACCGATTCGAACTTCGCCAACCAGCTGGGCCTCAACGGCTCGCTGACGCTGATCGCCGCAGCGAAAAGCCGCATGTCCGAAGACCGCGACAATATCTGGAAGGCGACCCTGCCGCAGGACGAAGCGCAGAGCGCCGTCCGTGAAATGCTGTTGACGCCCCACGACACCCTGGTGGACAGCGACACCGCCGCGGTGCGCCGCAACTTCCAGCCGCCTCAGGCCAACACCCTGCCGATCAAGAACGTGGTGGTGATCCTGATGGAGAGCTTTGCCGGTCATTCGGTGGGAGCGTTGGGCGCCGAGGGTGGCATCACGCCGTACTTCGACAAGCTGGCCCAGGAAGGCCTGCTGTTCGATCGCTTCTTCTCCAGCGGTACCCATACCCATCAGGGCATGTTCGCTACCATGGGCTGTTTCCCCAACCTGCCGGGCTTCGAATACCTGATGCAGACTCCCGAGGGCAGCCACAAGCTCTCCGGCCTGCCGGAGATGCTCAGCGCCGCGCGTGGTTACGACGACGTGTATGTCTATAACGGCGACTTCGCCTGGGACAACCAGTCCGGGTTCTTCAGCAACCAGGGCATGACCACGTTCATCGGCCGCAACGACTTCGTCAATCCAGTGTTCTCCGATCCGACCTGGGGCGTGTCCGACCAGGACATGTTCGACCGCGGCAACGAAGAACTGGCCAAGCGCGGCGCCGCCGGCAAGCCGTTCTACGCACTGCTGCAGACCCTGTCCAACCACGTGCCCTACGCTCTGCCGGCGAATCTGCCAGTGGACAAGGTCACCGGGCGCGGCAGCCTGGACCTGCACTTGACCGCCATGCGCTACTCGGACTGGGCCCTGGGCCAGTTCTTCGAGAAGGCGCGCAAGGAGCCGTACTTCAAGGAAACCCTGTTCATCGTGCTGGGCGACCATGGCTTCGGTAACCAGAAGCAGATCACCGAGATGGATCTGGGCCGCTTCAACGTACCGCTGCTGCTGGTCGGGCCGGGCATCCAGGACAAATTCGGCAAGGTCAACCACACCGTCGGCTCGCAGCCCGATGTGGTACCGACCATCATGGGCCGCCTGGGCGGCGCCAGCCAGCACCAGTGCTGGGGACGCGACCTGCTCAACCTGCCTGCCGGCGACCCCGGCTTCGCCGTGATCAAGCCTTCGGGCAGCGAGCAGACCGTGGCGATCATCAAGGGCGACCGCATTCTGGTCGAGCCCCGTGACATGGACACGCGGCTGTATCGCTATCAGCTGGGCCGTGAATTCGACGCCCAGCTGATCCCTGATGCCGACGATGTGCCGCAATTGCGGGCCAAGCTGGACTCGTTCATCCAGACCGCGACCAAGAGCCTGCTGGACAACACCGCAGGTGCGGTGGAAAGCAAGCAGGAGTAAGCACCTGGTGTACTGTAAAAGGCCCTTCGGGGCCTTTTTTCATGGGCGTGTCGGCGCTGGATTGGCACACGTCCGGCAATCCACCGTCTGGAACGAATCCCCGCCGCTGCGAGTCAACGTTGTGTGAGCGTATCAAGCAGATTCCTGCCTGAATTCCGTCGAGGAGATGTACACCGATGAAAGAGTGGAAAATCAGCTTCGTCAACAAGGATGGCGTGCTGGACAGCATGGCTATCCGTGCTGACACCTGCCCGTCGATCGAAGAGGCGGCAACGCTCGTTCGCTCCAAGCTGTACCCCGTCGCAGCCGGACTGGATGAAGTCAATCTTCCCGACAACGTTGCCTCGCCGGTTGCCAAGACCCTCAAGTCGCAGCACAGCGTGGAAATCACGGCCATCACCGAAGTCGCTTGAATTTCATCTGATCCGGGCCATTGGCACGGGCCCGGCCTTCGCGCTACTCTGCTGGCAGGGTCCCCACGGATCCTGCTGCTCGTTTTCGTACCATGCTTCTTGCAACAGGCTCGATTCCAGGCGCCGCGTCCTCGACGCTGCACCGCACCCATTCCTTGTTCCGAGGAGGTTCTGGAAGTACTGAAAGTCTATCCGTCGTTATTGCTGAGGGAGACGATTCATGAGCACAACCTATCAAGAAGACATCAGCAGCAATGTATTGCGCCGCATGAAAGAGGGCGGTTTCGATTTCGCACGCATTCATCCTATCGAGTTCTATGCGGTCTTTCCCGATGAAGACCGGGCGCGGACGGCTGCCGGCAAGTTTCGCGGCGAGTCGCTCAATGCCCAGATAAGCGAGCGCGACGACGGTGCCTGGCACCTGGAGTTGAGCAAGCTGATGTACGCGACCTACGGCGGCATCGGTGAATTCGAGCAGGATTTCGAAGCCGTGGTCGAGCCTCTGGGAGGCGAAATCGAGGGGTGGGGCGTGAAGCACGAGGTCCAACGCCCGCAGGCCTGAAACCAGGTGGACCACGGCAGCGCCGTGGTTCACCCGCTCAGCGAATTGCAGGCAAAAAAAAGCCGCTCACAAGGTGGCGGCGAAAGGGAATTCGGTGACTCGCAATGGGGCGCCAAGCTTTTGCCGGTGCCGATGAATTAAATATGCACTAACGCTGCAAGCTATTGAATTCAACTCTGTCTATGCTGGTCATAGCCTCAAGCCGCTTGAAATATCCGCTTCGCAATGAAGCGTATGTCAGCGGCGTTCGGACGTTGCCGCACAATAACGGTGCACGGTTCCCGGCTGGGAATTCCAAGCGCTTGATTTAATGGCACATATGCCGATGGCACGGGCCTTGCGAAGGCTCTTGGGTCCGGGTGACAAGGAGTACGGCATGAGCCGCACCTATTATGATGAGATGTACGATGCCGATGGCCAAGTTCGCCCGCATTACCGGGAGTTCGCCCGTTGGTTGGCCGATACGCCGCAGGAACTGCTTGCCCAGCGTCGACGCGAGGCCGATTTATTGTTTCATCGAGCCGGCATCACCTTCACCTTGTATGGCGACGAGCAGGGTACCGAACGGCTGATTCCCTTCGACACCATTCCACGCAGTATTCCTGCCAGCGAATGGCGCATCGTGGAGCGTGGCTGTATCCAGCGCGTCAAGGCGCTGAACATGTTCCTCGCCGACCTGTATCACGACCAGCGCATCATCAAGGCCGGGATCATCCCTGCCGAACAGGTGCTGGCCAACGAGCAGTATCAACTGGCGATGCAAGGACTGGACTTGCACCGCGATATCTATTCGCACATTTCCGGGGTCGACCTGGTGCGCGACGGTGACGGTTCCTACTACGTGCTGGAAGACAACCTGCGCACGCCCAGTGGCGTGAGCTATATGCTCGAAGACCGCAAGATGATGATGCGGCTGTTTCCCGAGCTGTTCGCCGCGCAGCGCATCGCTCCCGTGGATCACTACCCCAATCTGCTGCTCGATACCTTGAAAAGCTCCAGCGCGATCGACAATCCCAGCGTCGTGGTACTGACGCCGGGCCGGTTCAACAGTGCGTTCTTCGAACACGCCTTCCTGGCGCGCGAAATGGGCGTTGAGCTAGTGGAAGGGGCGGACCTGTTCGTGCGTGACGATAAAGTGTTCATGCGCACCACCGACGGACCCAAGCCGGTGGACGTGATCTATCGACGCCTGGACGACGCATTTCTCGATCCATTGGCCTTCAACCCCGACTCCATGCTCGGCGTTCCCGGCCTGCTGGCCGCGTATCGCTCCGGAAACGTGGTATTGGCCAATGCCATCGGCACCGGCGTGGCCGACGACAAGTCGGTCTACCCCTTCGTCACCGACATGATCCGCTTCTACCTGGATGAAGAACCCATCCTCAAGAACGTGCCGACCTGGCAGTGCCGCAAGCCTTCGGAGCTGTCCCATGTGCTGGCCAACCTGCCCGATCTGGTGGTCAAGGAAACCCAGGGCTCGGGTGGCTACGGCATGCTGGTAGGCCCTTGCGCGAGTGCCGCCGAGATCGAAAACTTCCGGGCGCGCCT
The DNA here is from genome assembly GCF_014841725.1 of Pseudomonas sp. CFBP 8758. Lineage (NCBI taxonomy): Bacteria > Pseudomonadati > Pseudomonadota > Gammaproteobacteria > Pseudomonadales > Pseudomonadaceae > Pseudomonas > Pseudomonas sp. CFBP 8758. The sequence continues at coordinate 353,564 of NZ_JACYUK010000001.1, forward strand.
CAAGGCCCGACCCCATGCCTACATCGCCCAACCCACGTTGTCGCTGTCGACCTGCCCGACGTTCGTCGAGAACGGCATCGCACCGCGCCACATCGACCTTCGCCCCTTCGTTCTGGCCGGCCGTGAAACCCGCGTGGTGCCAGGCGGCCTGACCCGTGTGGCGTTGCGTGAAGGCTCGCTGGTGGTGAATTCGTCGCAGGGCGGCGGGACCAAAGACACCTGGGTGGTCGAGGATTAAGGATGCCTGCCAATGCTAAGTAGAACTGCCTCTGATCTGTATTGGATGTCGCGCTATCTGGAGCGCGTCGAAAACCTCGCGCGCATGCTCGATGTCAGCTATTCGCTGTCGTTGATGCCGCAGGATGGCCGCGGTGACGGCCTCGACGAAATCGCCATGCCGCTGTTGATCACCGGCACCCTGGAAGACTACCTGGAACGTCACGGCCAGCTACATGCCGAGCGCCTGCTGCATTTTTTCGCCCTGGATCCGGCCAATCCGGCCAGCATCTACAGCTGCCTGGGTGCGGCACGGGCCAGCGCCCATGCGGTACGCGGGCGGATCACCGCCGACATGTGGGAGAACATCAACTCCACCTGGCTGGAGATCCGCGGGATTGCCGAGCAGGGCGTGGGTCGCTATGGCATGAGTCGGTTCTGCGACTGGGTCAAGGAGCGCGCCCACCTGTTTCGTGGAGCGACCTATGGCACGCTGATGCGCAACGATGCGTTCCGCTTCATTCGCCTGGGCACCTTCATCGAGCGCGCCGACAATACCCTGCGCCTGCTCGACGCGCGTTACGAGATGCTCGGCGACGATGCCTATTCGGTCGACGACAGCTCGGCCCGTGGTTACTACCAGTGGAGTGCGCTGCTGCGCGCGCTGTCGAGCTTCGAGGCTTACACCGAAATCTATCGCGATGCACCGGCCGCCAAGCCGGTGGCCGAACTGTTGCTGCTGCGCGCCGACGTGCCCCGTTCGCTGCGCGCGTGTACCGAGGAGATCAACCAGATTCTCGCCGACCTGCCCGGCGCCAATGGTCGCCCGGCGCAGCGCCTGGCCGCCGAACTGGATGCACGCCTGCGCTACACCGGTATCGACGAGATCCTCGACGAAGGCCTGCACGAGTGGTTGAACGAACAGATCCCGCTGGTGCGCCAGTTGGGCAATGCGATCCACAGTGCCTATCTGGAGGCTGTATGAGGCTTAACATCAGTCACGAAACCGCCTATCACTACGATGACGAGGTGCGCGCCAGCATCCAGTACCTGCGCCTTACGCCGCATGACAGCGAGCGCCAGCGCATTCTCAGCTGGCAGCTTGACCTGCCGCGCCCGGTGCGCGCTCAGCTCGATCCGTTTGGCAACATTCTGCATGTGCTGACCCTGGACGACCCGCACGACGCGATCATCATCGGCGCGCGCGGCCAGGTCGAGATCGACGAGACCCGCGAGGCCGAACACGAGACACAGTCACCGTTGCCGTTCCTGCGCTTTACCCGGCTGACCGAGGCCGACGACGCCTTGCGTGCCTTTGCCGCCGAACAGTGCCACACGCGGCGCGACCGCAATGGCCTGATCGACCTGATGCAGGGCCTGCACCAGCACATCACCTATACCAGCGGTGCGACGGCCGTGGATACCTGTGCCGCGCAAGCTTTCGCCAGCGGCGCCGGGGTCTGTCAGGACCACACCCATGCCTTTCTTGCCTGTGCCCGCAGCCTGGGCGTCCCGGCACGCTATGTCTCTGGCTACCTGTTCACCGAGGACACCGAGCACATGGCCAGCCATGCCTGGGCCGAAGCCTGGCTCGACGATGCCTGGTACAGCTTCGATGTGACCAACCAATTGGCGCGTCCGGAACGCCACTTGAAACTGGCGATAGGCCTGGACTACCTGGATGCCTGCCCGGTGCGCGGCATGCGTCGCGGTGGCGGTTTCGAGCAGATGCACGCCAAGGTACTGGTCGCGCCGAGCGCACCTGTGGTCAGCGTGGCCACTGCGCCGCAGTCCCAGAGTCAGACTCAAGGCTAGATTTCGGACGTGCGCCTGCACAGGCGCCGGTGCGGCGGGAGCGCCCTGAGGTTTGACCGCGAAACGTCAGCTGAACAGCCTGCCCAGATTGGGCAGGATCAGCACCAGCGTCATGGTGAACACGATGAGTCCGGCCTGGCGGATCTTTGGATGTTTGAACATGGCAGACTGCCTATGAGTTATGTTCTTCCTGGCGCCAACCCATGCTGCAACCTTGGTTGAGCTTGGCGAAAAGGTGCACCCCCCACGACTCGATGTGCCCATACGGCCGCATCAATAGTCACGCTTTTACCTTAGAACCCTTGATTGACGGGGCTTAGAACGCTTTGCCACGGTAGGCAGGGTCGTTTCGATCAAACTCGACTAAGGAACTCTTTTGCCGATTTTGAACATGCCGTGCTAGACGCCCAAGAAGGCGAATGCAAGCTCGGGGGTGTGAATTACCGTTCATCGGGCAAATCCGGCGCAGCTTCACTTGCCAGCCAGCGCCGATAACGGGCAGGCTTGCTACCTGCGTTCCCTCTCCATCGAGTGACCTATGACCCTCAACATCTGCATCCTGGAAACCGACGTGCTGCGGCCCGAACTGGTCGAGCAATACCATGGCTACGGCCGCATGTTCGAAACGTTGTTCGCCAGCCAGCCCATTCCTGCCAAGTTCACCGTGTTCAACGTAATGAACGGCGAATACCCACCGGCCGATGCCCACTACGATGCGTATCTGGTCACCGGTAGCAAGGCTGACTCCTTTGCCACCGACCCGTGGATCGAAACGCTCAAGACGTTTCTGCTGGAGCGCTACCAGCGCGGCGACAAGCTGCTCGGCATCTGCTTTGGCCATCAGTTGCTGGCGCTGCTGCTGGGCGGCAAGGCAGAGCGCGCGACCCAAGGCTGGGGCGTGGGCACCCATGAATACAGCCTGGCCAACCGTGCGTCCTGGATGAGTCCGGAAGTCGAAACGTTGACCCTGCTGATCAGCCATCAAGACCAGGTGACGTCGCTGCCGCAGAACGCATCGGTCGTGGCGTCGAGCGAATTCTGCCCATTCGCGGCCTATCAGATCGGTGATCAGGTCCTGTGTTTCCAGGGGCATCCGGAATTCATCCATGACTATTCCAGAGCGCTGCTCGACATTCGTCAGCAGCATCTGGGCGAGCCGGTGTATCAGAAAGCCATTGCCAGCCTGGACCGTGATCACCACGGCATCACCGTGGCTGAATGGATGATGCGTTTCGTCGCGCAGGGCACCCCGCCCGCGGCGTGACGCTCGTGCCCTGGCAGGGTCGGACAGCGCGCGGCTACAGCCAGCCAGCGCGCTTGAAGCCGGCGAACAGGCCGGTGCAGCCGGACGCGATGACCCCTAGCACGATGTAGTAGCCGTAGTGCCAGGTCAGCTCCGGCATGTTTTCGAAGTTCATCCCGTAGATACCGGCGACGGCCGTGGGAAAGGCCAGGATCGCTGCCCACGCGGCAAACTTGCGCTGGGTCAGGCTTTGCCGCGACGACTCCAGCAGCAGGCCGATCTCGATGGTCTGCGTGGCGATGTCACTCATGGTCGCCAGGTCCTCCATCTGCCGGTTCACATGAATCTGCACGTCGCGGAAATAGGGGCGCATGTTCTTGTCGATGAACGGGAAGTCCAGCCGCTGCAGCTCTTCACTGATCTCGACCATGGGCGCTACGTAGCGGCGCATGCGCAGCAGCTCGCGGCGCAGCCCGTGCAGGTGCTGGATATCGGCTTCGTTGAGCGAGCCACCGAGCACGCGGCGCTCCAGCGATTCGATTTCGCAGTGAATGGTCTCGCTTACCGGCTGGTAATTCTCGGTGACGAAATCGAGCAGAGCGTAGAGCACGAAATCTTCGCCGTGATCGAGCAGCAATGGTCGCGCTTCGCAACGCTTGCGCACCGAGGCGTAGGAGGCCGAGTGGCCGTTGCGGCAAGTGATGATGTAGCCGCGTCCGGCGAAGATATGGGTCTCGACGAACTCGACTTTGCGGTCTCGACGGATCGGCGAATAGGTCACGATGAACAGCGCATCGCCGAAGGTTTCGAGCTTGGGTCGACTGTGCACTTCGAGGGCGTCTTCGATGGCCAGCTCATGCAGGTCGAACTGTTTCTGCAGTTGACTCATCTGTTCGGCGTCGGGCTGTTCCAGGCCGATCCATACGAAATGCCCCGGACGCCGCGCCCACTGCGCGCCGTCGTCGAGGCTGATGTCGGTAATCTTCTTGCCCGCGCTGTATACCGCGGCGGCGACCACTCGGCCCATGATGCTCACTTCTTCGATTGGCAGGGCGACCCGGTATGGGCCTGCTGTGGATAGGAGTGTTCCGGCGCGGCGCAGTTCGCGGTTCAGTTCATGGATCGCGCATTGCACTGCGCAGCGGCCTGCTCACGCCCGCCACAGTGAAGACCTAACGTGTAGGCAGTATTCCCTACCGCTCGTACTGGCGCGCCTTAGAAGCCTTGCTCTTGGTCAATCCGGATGGCTTCGTCCAAGGTCTCCAGGAACGCTTTACGTGCCTTGAGTTTGGTCCTGGCGTGGGCCTTCATGTTGAGCTTCTGCAAGCGTTGCGCCGCAGCGAGGGCGGCGGCCTGCAGCTGCTCGGGCGGCACCACCTCATCGAGAAAACCGGCCTGCAGCGCCCCGGCAGGATCGAACATTTCCGCACCGATCACCGAGCGCTGGAAGGCTGAACGGCGCAGGCGATCCCTGGCCAGTTCGATGCCGGCGTGGTGCATGGTCATGCCGATCTGCACCTCGTTCAAACCGATATGGAACGGGCCTTCCACGCCGATCCGGTAATCGGCCGACAGCAGCAGGAACGCACCCTTGGCCACGGCGTGTCCTGGGCAGGCCACGATGACCGGGAACGGATGGCTCAACAGCCGACGGGCGAGGGTAGAGCCCTGGGTGACCAGACTGATCGCATTCTCCGGGCTCGAGGTCATGACCTTGAGGTCGTAGCCTGCCGAAAGGATGCCGGGTTGACCGGTGATGACTACCACGGCGCGCGCCTCTACGGCCTGATCCAGAGCCTCGTTGAACGCCGCGATGACGGCAGGCGAGATGGCGTTCACCTTGCCGTTGTTCAGGGTCAGGGTGACGATGCCGCCCTCGAGTTGGTAATCGATCAGCTCACTCATACCGGTATTCCTTGTCGTGTTGTGGCGCCGACGTTACCCAGCCTTGCCGGCCGGGTAAAGCGCCGTGACTGACTGGCCGGTCACGCTGACAGGCCCGAGGGAATTTGGCGCTGGGCTTAAGCGCATGAAAAACTTGCAGAAAAGCTTTGCCATCACGAACGCTATCGACTACATTAGCGCGCCTCGACACACCGAACAGGTGCGCCGAGAAACGGTGAAGTGTCCGAGTGGCTGAAGGAGCACGCCTGGAAAGTGTGTATACAGGAAACTGTATCAAGGGTTCGAATCCCTTCTTCACCGCCATATTGTACCTAGAGAGCCCCGCTATGCGGGGCTTTCTGCATTCTGAGGTTCGTTGTTCCCCCATCCGGTCCCCCACTTCAATGTCGCGTCTCCCCGAACCTCTATCCGCCTACAGCGCTGCAGACGAGCGAAGGTCCTCACAGGTTTCAGGTGGCGTGGACAGAGCGTTGATAAAGCTGCAGAGCAACGCGATCAGCATTGCGCAGCACATCACTGCGAGTGCTAGGTTGATCTTCACCGCTACGACTAGGGTCGCCGAGTACAGTGCGACTGCAAGCGTGAGCAGTGCGCATACGATTTTGAGTTTGTGCATTCTGGTTCTCACGTAATTGAGCTGATGTTCAGTTGCAGCAGCCACATAAAGCCCGCCACATGGCGAGCAGGTATCGGTTGGTGGTCTGCTCTTGCTACGCCGCTAAGCTTAATGCGCTGTGAAGGGCTCTTTGCTTGAGGGCAGCGCCCTGGCCGAACCAGGCGGAGTCCATCCGGTAGTCGGCGGATCGAGCTCGTTTTTCGTGATCAACGAACTCGGTCACCGCATTCAGCAGCCCCCATGCGGTGCCTTTGGCTGATGTCAGGTCTGAGCCTTTGCCTTTACCCTCGAATAAACTGTTTGCTTTCGCAATGGCGTGGCGGTTGTTGTGTTGGCCCTGTGGAGAAGCGCTGGTGCCGGCGACGCTGAGTACCTGATTGAAGAACGCGTCGGCTTCCTTGCGCGAGACTTTTCGCTCACTGAGGATCCGCATCTCGTACATGAATTGCTCCCAGCGTGATACTGCAATACCTAACTGCTTCTTGACGAGGTCAGGGTTGAAACTTGTGCTGTGGGGGACTTTGATAGCGGTCGTACTGCCATTGAGCGATAATGCCAAAGTATTATTGCACACCACGCGGACAGTCGTAGGCGTTGCCGTAGTGGCAAGGGTGCCGTCACAGGAGGTAGCAAGCAACAGATAACCTCCGACATGGTCACCTCCCTTGAGCGCTACCGACTGGCCCGTTCGTGCTAGCGCCCAGAACTTCCGGCCGCCTTTCAATACGCCTGCTGTCTCCAGCTCATACCCCGAGACCTCTGTGAGGTCTCGGTAGAACTCGAGCACTTCGTTTGGCTGAACGACCTGGTAGCGTTGCGACACTACCGAGAGCGGCTCTTGTGTGTCGGAGCGGTACAGAACCTTCTGATCAGGGAAGGTATGGATCGGAGCCAGTAGCCCTGATCCAGTGGATTTGAAATGAACGGCGCTGGATTCAATCCGCCAGTCCATGCCTGCCTCACGCTGCCAGATCTCAAGCGATTGATTCGGCGAGAGACGATTCCCTAAGCCATGCCAAGGTGTTTCGCCGATATACGCCATTTGGTGTACTTCATGAGCCATGATTAATTTCCTTGGGCAGGGTTTGATTGGTTGTGGTTATCGGGACGCTGGGCGGACTGGCTGACTGGATCGAACATGCATCCGCAGCCTAGGCAAACATGCGTATGGAGATCACCGTCTGGTATGTTTCGCAGCTTGAGTTGCACTGATCTAGCGAGTGCTTCAACCAAGTTCTGAGAAAGTTTCTCCAGTGTGTGATAGGCAGCGGACTGTGGTATGGCGGGATAGCACGCTTTCAAACGGCTGAGGATGAGTACATTCACCGCTTCAGCACACAGTGCGAGACGTTGTGTGGCTTTGATTGAAGCAGTCTTTCTTGATTGGCATTGCGGGCATATAGCGGGCATGGCGATTCCAGGATGGTTGGTCGCCTTGGTGATATAGGTTTCAAAAATCATGCAATCGCCAGTTCTTAGTTAAATGGTAGGCGACGGGCCTCTCTATGGTAAGAGAACTGATCTTCTCACGCTGTGAGAAAAGGGAGGTGATCCAGTGGGTTCAATTCGAGAGGAGCGCTAGTTCTCGTCGGGAACATATTGAAAACCTGCTAATCGGACACGAATTAGCAGGTTTACAGCTAAGCGCCGACATCGCGACGAGCGTGAAATATTCGATCTCATACTTGGGCTATTTTCGGCAAAAAAATGCTGCAGGCCAGACGTGGCATGGCTTAGGGAGTTTCTACTGGAAGCAGAAGCGAGCCTGGGTTCGCGGGTACAGGTAGCTTAAGACTCGTTCTGACCCAGCCCTTGAGGTGATTTATGAATGATAGTCGAGTGAAGTCAGTGCTGTCGCTTCAGCAACTGGTGAAAATTTTGCAGATTAGCCGATCCACGGTATACGGTCGGCTTGATAAAAAATCTTGTCAGTATGACTCCACATTTCCAAGACCGATAAAGCTATATTCTTCCGTTACGAGTAACGGTCGTATTGGGTTTATAGAGGAGGAGGTGATGCACTGGGTGTTCCAGAAAGCGCAGCAGAGGGATGAAACTGTATGAGTATTCAGGGTGCCCTTGGGGGTAATTATCCTAAGTTAGATTTTCCTTACTTGCAATCTCTAGAACTCTTAGAGTTTAGAGATCTAATAAGCGAACTGCATATATCAACTCAAGCTCCTGTTGGAATTGTAGCCGCGTCGCTCATTTCCGCGCTTTCAACAGTTTTTCAAGGGTTGGTGGATGTAAGAAAGCCACCAGGGCAGGTAAGTCCTGTTTCAATATTAACGCTGACTATTGCCAATGCAGGGGAGAGAAAAGGGACTGTGGAAAAACTTTGCTTTGAACCAGTTATAAAATTTCAGGAAAAACTGCGGAAAGAATATCGAGAAAAAATCTCTGACTGGGAAATCTCTCTCGAATTATGGAAAGGAAAAATAAAAAAAGCCCAACAGAGTAATTTTAAATCAAAATTGAAAATGGAGGATGAATTCGATGAACAGATTGCACACTTAATGAGCGTGAAGCCTATCCAGCCCCGAGAGCCCCAGATAGTCTACAACGAGTCGACTCCTATTGCGCTATTTGAGGGAATGAGCAAAAAGACGGAAAATGCCGTACTTCTGTCTAGCGAAGGTAGCAGTATGTTGAATGGACGGGCATTTTCGGATATGACGAAATTCAACAGCGCATGGGATGGTGATGAGATTCCTATAAACAGGATCAGGGGGAGCTTTATTTGGAAAGGAAGGTTATCCGTCGCAATCCAAGTCCAACCAGGACCTTTTATTCGGTTTCTTGAAAAGCGGGGCGTTGAAGCGAGAGACTCGGGTCTGCTAGCTCGATTTCTGGTGTCATATCCGAGAACTACCCAAGGATCGCGTTTTACCACAAATACTGGTTCATTAGGGGATAACTATCAACGGTATCTGTTAGCTATGGCATCGCACTTGGAGTTAGTTAAAGAAAAAGCTGAAGTTTTTAGCGGGCGTGACATAATTGGGTTCGATGCCAAAGCTGTTGAGCTGTGGAATCAGACCTTCAATAACGTTGAGTCTTTAATGCAGGTTGGGGGGTTATTATACGAATCTAAGGATATCGCTAATAGATTGATGGATAATACCAGTAGGTTGGCCGCACTATTCCACTGCTACAGCAGCGGCATTGACGGAAGCATTTCGGTAGAGGTGTTGCGCGATGCAATTAGTGTTGTTAATTGGTATTTGGCCGAAACTATGGATATATTACATCAGCCATCGCAGCAGCAGATTGATGCAGTTGCGTTAGATGGCAAGCTGAATGAGTATCGTCACGCTAATCACCGTTATGTTCGTAAATCAGTTGTAATGCGAGTGGCTCCAGGGGCTGAACTGAGGCGGAAAGACAGATTCAATCGAGCATTGGACGCGCTCATTGACGACAATCGAATTAGAGTTGTTCCTTATCTAGACCATCTGGTGATAGACCTAATTCCATGGTATCCCGATGATCAGGCTGCTTTGAACAATGTAATACTACAATTTAGAAATAGAAATAATTAGTAGAAAATCACTGCTTTAGTGTTTTTCCCGGATTGACAATATTTCTCAACTTTTCATTTGAATTGATCATTTCTGAAAGCTGGTCATAGCATTTCATGGCGCTAGATGAAAGATTTAAACTTTTACTTATTTTACGAGATACGACTACCTCAGCAATCATTGAGGCTGCTTGTGCTTCGCTCGACCATCCGGCAGGAGGTGATTCTTCTTCTAAAAGGCTTGCGATGGCTTCAATTCGTGCTGTGTATTTATCCGATTTGGTTTTGCCTCCTTTGCTGGCGCGAGAAAGCTTAACCGTTGTCATAGGGCCTGAAGTAGAATACTCCATCCCCTCAACTAAGCCAGCGTGATACCAGAAATGTTGCAGTGCCTGGTGGGCTTTGTCAGAATCGAGTTCATTAAAATATATGGCATACGAAAGATGCCATATACCCCTTAGGATTTCGTCCCTAATTGCATTTTGCTTGGTGTTTTTTTTGGGTGTCTCAGCTTTGAGGTATCCTAATTCGTTGAGGAGTTGATCGATTTCAGGTAGCTCTGCCGGGTTGGTTTCGATAAATTTTTCCAATTGTTTTATCGCGGAATCTTTCAACTGGACATGAACTAGGGTACCAAGTTGTTCTATAGCAACCAGTAAAGACCAAGTGACCGATTTTGAGGCGCGATATTTGATGTATAATTCCAGATGAGTCAGGTCTTCATCGCCGGAATAAAATTCTCTTCCTTGTTTGTCTTTCATACGGAAACTCCTTGGTTGTGCGCACCTTGTCAAGGTTAGGGTATGATTTTCGCCCCGTATGTGCAAGCAGTATGCATTCCAGCACGCCGCTAGCGTCAAATTTTTAATCGCTGCATGCCTGGAAGTCGTTATAGCGCAAAGTACTTTGCAGGGTTCTAGAACCGTGATTATGAAGGCGTTAACTACTGTTGGCGCCTGCTGCTGCGTGGGTTTCAGTAGTTTATAAATATGGATCTTTTCATATACCGTCTTAATGCCGCCTAGATTTATTTGTTGAGGTGTAAAAGTTTAGTGTGTGGGGCGTGGATGTGTTCAATTCTTTTTCATGTATTCCGGGGTATTGTTTATGTCTACTGTCAGTGTTAGCTGCGTGCGTCCTGATCCGCTCGCATCTTCAATTAAAGTGCTAAGTGATGCTGCATTATTGTTCGTGAAGCAAAGCATGCCTGAGGTAAAACCTGGAGTAGTGGAGCTCGATGAGGAATATGATGCGAGAAGCTGGTTGGCTTTTAGGTTGTTGCCTTTGTTGCAAGATCTAGTTGCGACCAAGCATCAGTTGTATTCAGTCGGCCATGCTAAAAATGGTGAAGCTAGAATCACCTTTCATTCGTTGGGGCGTAGGTTTATTAACTGCATCAAAAGAGATATTCGAATCTCATTTGAGATGTTTCCAAGTGCTCAATTCAATCCTTACTTTGAAGTATTCTACAACGCGGTATTAAAGCATCACTTGGTGCCATCGGAAACTTCGTTCTCTGGAACCAAAGGGGAACACGTGAATGAAGCAGTCCATAGGTTGAATGCCTGCATCTCTGAATTTCGTGCTGAGGTCAGTACCGTAGAGTTTCGAAGTAGGCTTAAAGCTTTTAGGAGGCCCATTAAAAGGCAATACGATACGCTCATGAGATACACGGCTGAGCTCTTTGCAAGACATTCGAGAATGTTGATCTTGAGGGTTGATTTATCCTACTTACAAAAATACCGATTGGCCAAACATATCACTGGCACAGATGCGTGTAGACATCGAGATATGCTACTGAAAGATCTGCAAAATGGCGCATTTGGGCCAATGCTAGGTTACGCATGCAAGCTAGAGTTGGGGCGATACAAAGGCTATCACATTCATGGCTTGTTCTTCTTTGATAGCTCAGCAATGTGTAAGGATGTAATTTTGGGGAAGCGTATTGGCCAGCATTGGGATAAAGTTATTACTGGAGGGATGGGCAGTCATTATAATTGCAACGCGCGCAAGGAGCGCTATAAAAAATGCTTTCTGGGCTTGGCACATTGCACAGACCCAATAGCGCGAGAGGGCTTTGAACTATATGCAGCCTATGCGACAAAGCCTGATGAACTATTGCGGCTTGCGTTACCAGGTATACAGGCGTTCATCAGAGGTCGGCTGGCTCCTCGGAAGGAAGGCCCGAGGAGGGGGAGGCCTCGGGCAGCCGAGAAGGGTAGGGATCAATGGCCTGAGTCACTTAGATAACTGCTGTCCAGGTAGCTAATAGGCTTCGTCGAACACGTTGGGCCGGGCCGGGTTTGGTAAGCAAATTCTCAGTACTGGCAGCTCGACCGGTAAGCTCGGGGCAAATAGCGCCAAGGTTGGTCCATTGAGATCAGATCTCTTTTGCTCCGGGAGCGACTGTCTGCGCTCTTCAGGGGAGGTCCTTTAGCGCAACGGGACATCGGTCGGTATCTGATGCAGCAGTACAACTGTCGGCGACCGCATCAGTTCAATGGCGGGTTCGCGCCTGCGGTCGCTGAGGAAAAACTTAATTCAGTGTCCGGAATCAGTTGACCACTACAGGCATGCTCAGCGGTGACACCAACGCAGTAGCCAATGCAGCACGCAATGCTGAAAAGCTTAACGATGCCTATGCGACTCTTGCTGCGCAGGACGCAAAATTTAGCACCCAACTGGCAACGACAGACCGAGTTCAGACGTTGCGTACCGCTAGTGTGCAGCTGGTTGAACGCGCCAAAGCAGGCGAAGCACCTTTGGTGATCTTTTCCGCGTGGAACGACCAGTTAACCGACCTAATGAATTTCGTTTACTACATTACGGCCACTTCCGGCATGATTTTGGACGAAGATGCAGGTTCGTTGTACCTCATCGATCTAAGCTCTATACGTCTGCCTCGGCAAATAAATCTGGTCGGACAGATTCGCGGTCTGGCCAGCGGTTTTAGCGCTGACCGTCCTCTGGACGACACCACTCGTATTTTTGCCCAGACTTTGTTGAAACAGGAGCTGCTAATGCGTCAAGAGTTGCAGCAGAGCCTTTCCCTGCTTCGCCGAGAAGAGCCGAAATTATCTGGTGTAGTTCAGCCGTCTGTAACAACAGCCATTACCGACCTGGAAAATCTGCGTAAAGACCTGGTGGACTACCTTGATCCGAGCAAGCGCTCAAACGTGAATGCCAACACCTTGGGCGAGCGTGGAAACGCCGTCGTTGCTCAGTTTTACAAAGCTCAGGATCAGATGCAGGAATCGCTGCGAATTCGAATTGATGAGCGTCTGAATACACTGAGTAATGAGCGTACTTTCGGCACTGAGCTATTTATCGCCATTGCGATACTGCTGCTCTATGCGTTCGTCGGCATCTACAAGGCTCTGCGGATTGGGGTTGATGAGCTCCTAGCTGTGACGGCACGTATTGCTCAAGGCGATCTGAGCGCGCGCGTCCGAATCAACAGCCACGATGAAATCGGTGATGTAGGCGAGGGACTTAACCGCATGGTAACGGCCTTCTCTGGCTCACTGAGCCAGGTGGAGCGTAGCTCGCATTCAGTCTCAGATGCGGCAAAGCGACTAGAAATCTCCATAGGCCAAGCCAAAGCCTCAATGAACTCACAACAGGCTGAAACCGAGCAGGTTGCTACTGCCATCAACGAAATGACCGCGAGCGTTGCCGACGTGGCCCAGAATACCGAGGGCGCAGCACGTGCCGCTGAATCTGCAAGCAGTGCGTCTAACGACGGCTTGAAAGTTATGATTGAAACAAGTGCCGCTATTGAGGCGTTGGCCAACGAAGTGGAGCTCAGTGCAAGCAAAGTCGAAGCGTTAGCGACACACAGCAAAGAAATCGGTGGTGTCATCGAGGTCATCAGTACCATCGCGGATCAGACTAACCTGCTGGCCCTTAACGCGGCCATCGAGGCGGCGCGAGCTGGCGAGCAAGGCCGTGGTTTCGCGGTCGTGGCTGACGAAGTGCGGACTCTGGCCTCGCGCACACAAAACTCCACAGAAGAAATTCGACGGATCATCCAACAGTTGCAAGGCGCTACTGATGCCGCTGTTCAACAGATGAAAGCTGGGCAAACCCGAGCTAGGGAATGCATTCAGGCAGCGAGCCAAGCGTCTGGCAGCCTGAACCAGATCAATGAAGCGGTAGACGGAATTGTGGGCATGAACACTCAGATTGCAAGTGCGGCGGTGCAGCAACATTCGGTCTCAGAGGATATCAATCGCAACGTCATCGGCATTCGAAACAGCAGCTTAATCGTCATGGAAGGCGTAGAGGATAATGCCGTAACGGCTGACGAGCTTTCATTGCTCGCTAAGGAACTTCGCAGCGTAGTCGGCAAGTTTAAGTTATCCAGCAACGCTTGAAAGGAATCTCAAGCGTTTCAATTGTTGATAGCACGAGAAAGTGCTTTGATCGGGTCTGACTGGGGTGATGATGCCCGGCAGTCCCTGATCGACATTGAGGGCTGAGCTTCATCGTTGCGCAATCTCGTAAAACAATAGAGCCAGCTACGCTAGATGACTTGCCCGGACGGTTACCTTGGATCTCCGGGATGGGCTGGCCAATAAGCGCTTCATGGCGGCGCTGCTGACCGCGAATTTCCTAGCCATTCCCTTGTTGGTCTGGGCGTTGACTACGGGACTAAGCAATCATCCCGCGATTTTGGTAGGTGCTTTGCTGGTTCTGCTGACGCCTTGTATCGATTATGTGGTGGTGTTTACCCATATCGGGAAGGGCGATTCCAAACTGATCCTTGCAGCCACTCCATTGCTACTTTTGCTCCAGCTTGTGCTACTGCCGCTGTACCTTGCCTTCATGCTGGGCGACGACTCTGCAGTAGTCATATCCATCGGACCATTCATTGAGGCCTTTGTGGTGCTGATCGCCCTGCCTTTGGTTTTGGCGATAGCAACGGCTGCCGGGGCGAAGCGGTCGCGCTTTGTTGACGGCTGGAATAGCGCATGGGCTTGGATGCCTGTGCCGGCTATGGCTGCTGTGCTAGTGGTAGTGATTGGCTCGCAGATTTCGGCAGTGGTCAGAGATATAGATAAGCTGCTACCTGTGATTCCTGTCTACATCGGCTTCATGCTCCTGGCTCCACTGGTGGGTGCGCTGGTTGCGCGAGCATTCAAATTGCCAGCTATCACTGCCAGATCAGTTGCATTCAGTAGCTCGACACGCAATTCATTAGTCGTTTTACCTCTAGCGTTGGCTTTACCCGAAGAAATCAGAGGGCTAGCTGCAGCTGCGGTCATTACTCAAACGTTGATTGAGTTGATAAGCGAGCTGATCTATATCCGAGCCATTCCTGCGTTGGTGTGGCGCAAAATTTAGGAGCCGATGACTCATCCTCCCACGCCGTAGCTGCTCGTTGGCCCTGTTAGCGCAATGCGCTAACAGGCTTGTAAGCTCAAGGTTAACTAAATAGACCGCTGGTTCACCCGTTTGGAAAGGGCCTCGGCGTCCTCCTTGCGCTCCGAATAGCGGTCTACCAGGTAACTCTCTCGACCTCGTACCAACAACGTGAATTTCACCAGTTCCTCCATCACGTCCACTACCCGATCGTAGTAGGCAGACGGCTTCATGCGCCCGGCTTCGTCAAATTCAAGGAAGGCTTTGGGTACCGAGGATTGATTCGGGATCGTGACCATGCGCATCCAGCGGCCCAGGATACGAAGCTGATTGACCGTATTGAATGACTGGGATCCGCCGCATACCTGCATCACGGCCAACGTCTTGCCTTGCGAGGGCCGTACCGCGCCCATGGCCAAGGGTATCCAATCGATCTGCGCCTTGAACACGGCCGACATCGACCCATGCCGTTCCGGCGCACACCACACCTGACCCTCAGACCACAGCACCAGGTCGCGCAGTTCCTGGACTTTTGGATGTTCCACGGGTGCATCATCAGGTAACGGCAGACCTGAAGGGTCGAAGATGGCCGTCTCTGCGCCCATGAGATTCAGGAGTTGCGCTGCCTCTTGAGTCAGCAACCGACTGAACGAGCGCTCACGGGTGGATCCATAGAGCAACAGGATGCGAGGCTTGTGATCGGGCTGCATACCCTGGCCAAGCTTCTCAGGCGTAGGCACATCGAGCAGGGTTAGGTCCAGGCTGGGGAAGTCTTCCGGATATTCGGATGTAGGCTCGATCATTACAGCGCTCCAATCCTGTCCAACGCATGCTTAAGCTCTGTTGAACTGAGCGCATCCAAATCCAAAGCAAAGAAGGCCGTAAATCGGTTCTGGATAGTTGCCACGGTACCCTCAAAGGCTGCCTGCTTTTCCTCATCGCTACCAACGACATCCGAGGGATCAGACAACCCCCAATGACTCTTGATAGCAGGGCCAAAATAGACGGGGCAGGGCTCGCCTCCAGCCTTGTCACAGACGGTGATCACAACGTCAGGCGGATTGCCCTGGAAGCTCTCCGAGCCCTTGCTATGTAGCCCTGACGTATCGATGCCGAGCGCTTGGAGGGTACTGACCGCCTGTGCATTGAGTCGTCCGCTCGGAAAGCTGCCGGAGCTCACTGCTGTGACGCCTTCAGGGGCCAAGTGGTTGAACAGCGCTTCAGAAAGCACACTCCGACAGCTATTGGCGGTACACATGAAAAGGATTTTCATCGGTGGCTCCTAGGCTTGGATGCTGAGCCGCAGGGCGAGTGCGGCCAGGGTAATAAGCAGCACAGGGATGGTCAGCAGGCTGCCGACCTTGAAGTAGTACCCCCACGTGATGCGGATGTTTTTTTGAGCCAGTACATGGAGCCACAGCAACGTGGCCAGGCTACCGATCGGGGTGATCTTGGGCCCCAAGTCGCAGCCGATGATATTGGCGTACACCATGGCCTGATGGACCACGCCTGTGGCCTGACTGGCCTGTATCGAAAGCGCACCGATAAGCACGCTGGGCATGTTGTTCATCACTGAGGACAGCAATGCAGCCACCACGCCGGTACCCATAGTTGCGGTCCACAGGCCCTGTTCAGCGAAGACATTAAGCAGAGACGTGAGAGCGTCCGTGAGCCCTGCGTTGCGCAGCCCATAGACCACCAGGTACATCCCTAGCGAAAACACCACAACCTGCCACGGTGCATTTTTGATAACCGTACGGGTAGAAATAACGCAGCCTTTGCCGGCGATCACCAGAAGGATGAGTGCGCAGCTGGCTGCTACTGCACTGATAGGACCCCCCAACGGCTCTAGTGCAAACAGACCGACAAGCAGCAGCGCCAAGACCCACCAGCCTGCGACAAAGGTAGCCTTGTCACGGATGACAGTCCCAGGCGCATGAAGCTGCTGTGGATCATAGGTAGTGGGTATGTCGCGCCGATAGCACAGCCATAGCATGAACAAGGTCGCCACTACGCTGATCACGTTCACAGGCCACATGACCGCGGCATATTCAGCAAAGCCAATCTGGAAGAAATCAGCCGACACGATATTGACCAGGTTGGACACCACCATGGGCAGGCTTGCGGTATCGGCGATGAAGCCTGCAGCCATGACAAAGGCCAGAGTAGACGCCGGGCTAAAGCGCAAGGCTGTGAGCATGGCAATGACGATGGGGGTCAGGATCAACGCAGCGCCATCGTTTGCAAACAGGGCCGAAACAGCGGCGCCCAGCAGGATCATCAGGATGAACAACCGGATGCCTTTGCCTTGGCCCAACCGGGCCATGTGCAAGGCAGCCCACTCAAAGAATCCGGCCTCATCCAGTAACAAGCTAATGATGATGACGGCGATAAAGGTGGCCGTTGCATTCCACACGATGGCCCATACCGTGGGTACGTCGCCTAAACCAACCACACCCGTAAGCAAAGCCAGTACTGCGCCGCCGGCGGCGCTCCAGCCTACGCCTAAGCCCTTCGGCTGCCAGATGACCAACATAAGTGTCAAAGCGAATATTGTGATTGCAGCAACCATATGGAGACGCTCCAGCGAAATCAGCAGCACGCGGCCTGACGGACCGGACGACCTTCCATTGATGCAAGACGGCTTACGTCTTGATCAATCCAGGACTGATTAGCACTGCGTGTTATCTGGAGCACTTGCATAACCCATTCGGGCAACTGTGGATGCAAGCGGTAATAAATCCACTGTCCCTGACGGCGGTCCGCTAATAACCCGCAATTACGAAGTTGGGCTAAATGCCGAGAGATTTTCGGCTGGCTATCATCCAGCGCCCAAATCAGCTCGCAAACACAGAGCTCGTCTTGGTCAGCGAGCATGAGCATGATGCGTGTGCGCGTTTCGTCGCCAAGACATTTGAAGACGGTCGCCGGTAGCAGATCCATGAGCACTCCTAGTGGATATGTATATTCACATATACAAATATACACATTCTTTAAGGATTCTGCATGATTCAGGAACGACTCTTTTTTTGCCTGCTTGTCAATACTGAAACAGCAAATCAGGTTGACTTATGACTTTTGAGGCATGCGAAGGCTTTCGGTCAATTACTGGTGATAAAATAGGTTATCACCAATTATTGCCGCTTATCCGTTTCAGATACACCAGAAGCATATCCAGTTGCTTTTGTGACTGAACCGGTCGTCGGTGATCTCCTACGAGCCTATGAAGAGAACCATATGCAGGAACTGACGAAAGGCCATCAGAACGATCAGCGTCGGCTCACATCGGTCGAATTTCAGACGCTGGCCCAAGTTCCGGCCGCGGTCGAGTGGTTTGCCAACCTGGACAACCCTCGAACACGCCGTGCCTACCAAAATGACCTGGAAGACTTCTGTGGTTTTGTTGGATTGGCTTCGGCCGATGAGTTTCGCGTGGTGACCCGATCACATGTTTTGGCCTGGCGTGCCCAGCTCGAGCATCGCGGTTTAGCGGGCGCCACGATCCGGCGCAAGTTGGCGGCACTGGCCAGCCTGTTTGATCACCTACTGGAGAGCAATGCAATTGCCGGGGGCAATCCTGTGCACGGTGTAAAACGACCGAAGATAGAAAGCAACGAAGGCAAGACGCCGGCATTGGGCGATCACCAGGCCAAAGCGCTGCTCGAAGCCCCGGATGAAACAACCCTCAAAGGGCTGCGCGACCGGGCGCTATTGGCTGTTCTGCTTTATCACGGGCTGCGCCGCGAAGAAGCGGCGCTGCTGCAGGTGAGCGACATCCAGGATCGCCGCGGAATTCAGCACCTCAAAGTGCACGGCAAAGGCGGCAAGGTACGGTACCTGCCACTGCACCCAGTAGCGGCCGGGCGTATTCACCAGTACCTGGAAAGCTCAGAGCATCATTTGACGGACAGGAAGGTGCCCCTATTCATACCATTGCGCGGCAAGCTGACCGGTGCCGGCATTACGGCCAACGGCATCTACACCGTGGTGGCGGCCTACGCAAAGATGGCTGGGATTGAGGTTGCCGGTTTGGGGGTGCATGGACTCAGGGCTACTGCGGCGACCAATGCCCTGGAGTATGAGGCCGATATCGCCAAGGTTCAGGCCTGGCTAGGACATGCCAATATCAGTACCACCAAGATCTACGACCGGCGAGAGAACCGGCCGGAGGATTCACCGACCTATAAGGTGAAGTATTAACCACCATTTGGCGGCTTAGTTAATGCTCAACCTGACTTTTTTGTAACCCTCAACTCAGCCAACTGAAAGCCTCTACTCGTTACCTTGGGCCCAGCGGCATGTGCCGCCTTCCCTATACAAGGTGACTCGTTATGAACCTTTCCAAAGCCGTACTCCTTACCCTCGCATTCAGTATTTCCTCGGTCGCCTTTGCTGAAGGTGGTGCCGACCGTGTGTTCGCTCGGATGATGGATGCGCAACAGACAACCCTAAGCAAAAAAGCTGAGGCGCAACTGGCTTCTGCAGATACTAAAAAAACTCAAAGCTCTAAGGCATGTTGCTAACCAACGCGGGTTTTCAAGCTTACAGAAATGTAATCGCGCCGCTTACGATGCTGTGACATCGTCCACTCCAGTACCTTAAACCCAGTACACGGCTTAAATGCCGTCCTTGCCTACCTGGACCCGCGCGTATGGAATCAAGAACTTCTCGACGTATTTTCGTCAAAGGCCTCGCGGCTGCCGGCGTGCTAGGTGGGCTAGGCTTGTGGCGTTCGCCCAGCTGGGCGGCGTCCGGCTCGCCGGCGCTCAGCGTGTTGAGCGGTACGGAGTTCGACCTGTCTATTGGCGAGATGCCGGTAAACATCACCGGCAGGCGTCGCACAGCGATGGCGATCAATGGCGGGCTGCCGGGCCCCCTGCTGCGCTGGAAAGAGGGTGACACTGTCACGCTCCGGGTACGCAACCGGCTCGACGCTGCAACCTCCATACACTGGCACGGCATTATCCTGCCGCCGAACATGGACGGCGTTCCAGGACTGAGCTTCGCGGGCATCGAGCCGGGTGGCGTGTACGTCTACCAGTTCAAGGTCCAACAGAACGGGACGTACTGGTACCACAGCCACTCCGGATTTCAGGAGCAGGTGGGGGTGTATGGCCCGCTCGTCATCGAGGCGAAAGAGCCCGAGCCTTTCAAGTACGACAGTGAACATGTGGTGATGCTGACCGACTGGACGGATGAAGATCCCGTCTCGCTGATGCGTACCCTCAAAAAGCAGTCCGATTACTACAACTTCCACAAGCGCACAGTCGGTGACTTCGTCAACGATGTGGCTGATAAGGGCTGGGCCGCAACCGTCGCGGATCGCAAGATGTGGGCCGAGATGAAGATGAACCCCACGGACCTTGCGGACGTGAGCGGGGCCACCTACACGTACCTGCTCAATGGTCAGGCCCCCAATATGAACTGGACCGGCTTGTTCCGTCCTGGCGAAAAGCTGCGCCTGCGGTTCATCAACGGCTCGGCTATGACGTACTTCGACATCCGTATTCCAGGCCTGAAAATGACCGTGGTAGCTTCGGATGGCCAGTTCGTGAACCCGGTTGAGGTCGATGAATTACGCATTGCCGTGGCCGAAACCTTCGATGTGATCGTTGAGCCCACTGCCGAGGCGTACACGGTCTTTGCTCAATCCATGGATCGCACGGGCTACGCCCGCGGCACCCTAGCCGTGCGGGAAGGCTTGGTAGCCCAGGTCCCCCCCCTTGATCCTCGTCCGCTGGTCACGATGGACGATATGGGCATGGGTGGTATGGACCATGGCAGCATGGATGGCATGAGCGGCATGGATTCGGGTGCCGACGACGGCATGCAGACCATGAGCAGCATGGGGGGCGACTCCATGCCCGCCATGGACCATAGCAAAATGTCTACCATGCAGGGTATGGAACATGGCGCTATGTCGGGCATGGACCATGGTGCGATGGGCGGCATGGGCGGCATGGTGATGCAGAGCCACCCTGCCAGCGAGAACGACAACCCGCTGGTGGACATGCAGGCCATGAGCCCTACCGCCAAGCTGAACGATCCTGGCTTGGGCCTGCGTAATAACGGGCGCAAGGTGCTCACCTATGCCGACCTTAAAAGCACCTTCGAAGACCCTGACGGGCGTGAGCCGAGCCGGACCATTGAGCTGCACCTGACCGGGCACATGGAAAAATTTGCATGGTCGTTTGACGGCATCAAATTCGCGGACGCCCAACCTCTGATACTCAAATACGGCGAACGGGTAAGAATCGTGCTGGTGAATGACACGATGATGACTCACCCGATCCATCTGCATGGGATGTGGAGTGACTTGGAGGACGAGGACGGAAACTTCAGGGTGCGCAAGCACACCATTGATATGCCGCCAGGCTCCAAGCGCAGCTACCGTGTCACCGCTGATGCCCTGGGGCGCTGGGCCTATCACTGTCACCTGCTCTACCACATGGAGATGGGTATGTTCCGCGAAGTTCGGGTAGAGGAGTGAGGCCAATGACTGTTTTGAATAGACTCCACGTTTGTTCACTGCTCGCGGTCAGCAGCCTGGGAATGCTCCCAGTGGGCGTGTTTGCGGCAGAGGCCGCTATGCCGGGCGTGGACCACAGCCAGATGCAAGGCATGGATCATTCCAAAATGCAGGGTATGGACCACAGCCAGATGCAGGGCATGGATCATTCCAAAATGCAGGGTATGGACCATAGCCAGATGCAGGGCATGGACTCGGACATGACGACCATGGCCCCCAGCAAGCCTGCGGCACCGACACAAAGCCGCACGCCTATTGCGCCTGTCACCGATGCCAATCGGGCTGCGGTCTACCGAAGTGCCAAAGGCCACACTGTCCATGACGAAGCAGCTAATTATTTCCTGCTCTTCGATCAACTCGAATGGCAGGACGCCGACAACGGCAGCGTCCTTAATTGGGACGTTAACGGCTGGGTGGGTGGTGACATCGACCGGCTCTGGATTCGCTCCGAGGGCGAACGTACCAACGGCAAGACCGAATCGGCCGAGCTGCAAGCGCTGTGGGGCCATGCGATCAGTCCTTGGTGGGACCTGGTCGGCGGCGTCCGGCAGGACTTCAAGCCAGGCTCGCCGCAAACCTGGGCTGCATTTGGCCTCCAGGGCCTCGCTTTATACAACTTCGAAGCCGAAGCGACTGCGTTTCTTGGTGAAGGCGGCCAAACCGGGTTAAGGCTGGAAGGCGACTACGACATTTTGCTGACTAACCGGCTGATTTTACAGCCCACGGCTGAGGTTAATTTCTACGGTCAGAGCGATCCTCAGCGCGGCATCGGCTCTGGCCTGTCTGAAACCGAAGTCGGCGTACGACTGCGCTACGAAATCCGCCGCGAGTTTGCCCCGTACATTGGCGTCACCTGGAACCGCTCCTACGGCAATACAGCCGACTTTGCCCGCGAGGAAGGCGAGGACCGCAGCGAGGCCCGCTTAGTCCTGGGCGTGCGCATGTGGTTCTGAGCCGTTCTAGTCTGAAAATCTGATCCCCCACGAACGGCCTTTTTGGGCTGTAAGGAGTTCGCATGTTGTTGAACCGCACAAGTTTCGTCACGCTCTTTGCCGCTGGGATGCTGGTCAGCGCATTGGCCCAAGCCCACCCCAAGCTGGTGTCTTCGACTCCGGCTGAAGGTAGTGAAGGCGCGGCCCCTGCCAAGATCGAGCTGCATTTCTCCGAAAACCTGGTTACCCAATTTTCCGGCGCGAAGCTGGTCATGACGGCGATGCCAGGCATGGAACACTCACCGATGGCAGTCAAAGCCGCGGTATCGGGCGGGGGTGACCCCAAGACCATGGTGATTACCCCGGCCTCACCTCTGACGGCAGGCACCTACAAGGTCGATTGGCGGGCAGTGTCTTCCGATACCCACCCGATTACCGGTAGCGTGACGTTTAAGGTCAAGTAAACATGGAAGATCCGCTCAGCATCGCAGTTCGTTTCGCGCTGTATACCGATTTGATGATGCTGTTCGGGCTGGCCCTCTTTGGCCTTTACAGCCTACGCGGCGCAGAACGCCGTTCGGGCGCTGTATTGCCTTTCAGGCCCCTTCTGAGCGCGACCGCTTTGATCGGCCTGTTGTTGTCGGTTGTCTCCATTGTGCTCATGGCCAAAGCCATGAGCGGTGCGTCTGAATGGCTAGAGGCTGTGCCTCACGCCGAGATGATGGTGACGCAGACGGAGCTTGGCACTGCCTGGCTCATCCGCATGGCCGCACTGGTGGGGGCTGCTGTGACCATCGCCTTCAACCTTCGGGTGCCCATGGCAAGCCTGCTGATGGTTTCGCTGCTGGGAGGCGTGGCCCTGGCGACCTTGGCCTGGACGGGCCACGGGGCCATGGACGAAGGCTCCCGGCGCTTTTGGCACTTCAGCGCGGACATCCTTCATCTGTGGTCCTCGGGCGGCTGGTTCGGCGCGCTGGTGGCGTTTGCACTGATGCTGCGGCCCAACAAGGTCGAAACCCTACAGTCAGTCCAGGTGCTGTCGCGCACGCTCAGCGGTTTCGAACGGGCCGGCGCGGTGATCGTGGCGTTGATCGTCCTCTCGGGCGTGGTGAACTATCTGTTCATCGTCGGCCCCCAGGTCAGTGGTGTGGTGGAAAGCACCTACGGGGTGTTGCTGCTGGGCAAGCTGGCACTGTTTGGCCTTATGGTCGGATTGGCCTCAGCTAACCGCTTTGTCCTGAGCCCGGCGTTTGAACGGGCGGTCCACCGGGGCGAGTACGCGCGAGCGGCCCGCTCGATCCGCTACAGCATGGCCCTGGAACTGGGCGCCGCCGTCTTGGTGTTGGGCCTGATTGCCTGGCTTGGCACACTGTCCCCTGAGATGGAAGCGGGGATGTGAGTGTGCCTGACCCTGTTTTACCGTCACACTGGGCCGGTGCCGTGGAGGGTCGAACATGAAACTGCTGGTAGCCGAAGACGAACCTAAAACTGGAATCTATCTGCAGCAAGGCCTGCGGGAGGCCGGCTTCAACGTGGACCGCGTGGTCACAGGCACAGATGCCGTTGACCAGGCGCTCAATGAAGCCTATGACCTGTTGATTCTCGACGTGATGATGCCAGGCCTTGATGGCTGGGAAGTCATCAGATGCCTTCGCACCGCTGGCCAGTCCGTACCGGTGCTGTTTCTGACCGCACGGGACGGGGTAGACGACCGGGTCAAGGGCCTGGAGCTGGGCGCCGATGATTATCTGGTCAAGCCGTTTGCCTTTTCAGAACTGCTGGCACGGGTGCGAACGCTGTTACGGCGCGGCAGCAGCAGCCTGCAGGTTCAAACGAGCCTGCAAATCGGAGACCTTCAGGTGGATTTGCTCAAGCGTCGGGCGACTCGGGGCGGCAAGCGAATCGAGCTTACGGCCAAAGAGTTTGCACTGCTGGAACTGCTGATGCGCCGGCAGGGTGAAGTGCTGTCCAAATCGCTGATCGCCTCCCAGGTCTGGGACATGAATTTTGATAGCGACACAAATGTTATCGAGGTGGCGATACGACGGTTGAGGGCCAAGATTGACGATGACTTCGAGGTAAAACTGCTGCATACCTGCCGGGGAATGGGTTACATGCTAGAGGCGCAGGACGAAGGATGAAGCCTGGCTCACTCACCCTGCGCTTGAGCCTTCTGTTTGTGGTCGCGGTCGCCGCCGTCCTAATCATTGTAGGGGTTGCCTTCAACGAGCTGAGCCGTCACCACTTTCGCGCCCTGGATGCGCAGGCGCTGGGAGAAAAGCTGGAAGCGATTACCCAGATTGCCAAGGAATCAGGCGCAAACCCGGAACTGCTCAAGGCGCGCTGGCACACCCTCCTGGGGGCACATCCCGATCTCAGTGCTGTATTTCTGAAGACCGATGGAACGCCTTTTTTTGCAGAACCTCCCCAATCAGCGGTGCCGTCGCTCGCGCAGGCCACCCAGCGCGATGGCGTCTGGGAGTGGGAAAAAGAAGGCCGCATGTTCAGGGCCCTGACCGCCTCGGTATCGTTGCCCACTGCCAGCCCGCCGCTGACCGCGTGGCTTGTCCTGGACGTCACCACGCATATGCACTTCTTTGCCATGCTTGAACGCTGGTTCTGGGGCGTCCTATTGGCTAGTACCGTGTTAAGCGCGGCCCTGGGGTGGCTGGTCGCCAAGAACGGGCTACGCCCGGTAGCCAGGGTGACCCAGACCGCCGCCTCGATGTCCGCGGGCTCGCTAAAGGAACGCATACCCTTGGAGCCAGTGCCGGATGAGTTGCGCGCGCTCATCACCGCGTTCAATTCCATGCTCGGTCGCCTGGATGATTCCTTCATGCGCCTATCGAATTTCTCCGCTGACATCGCGCATGAGCTTCGCACCCCGATCAGCAACCTGCGCACCCACACCGAGGTGATCCTGGCCAAAAAGCGTGCGCCCGAGGTGTACGAAGAGAACTTGAGCTCCAACCTGGAAGAGCTCAACCGTCTTTCGGGAATCATCGACGGCATGCTGTTCCTGGCCAAGTCCGACAACGGGCTAATTGTGCCTGAGGCTGTTGAACTGGATCTGAGAACAGTCATCAGCAAGCTGTTCGGCTATTACGAATTTCTGGCCGAGGACAAGGGGATTCAGCTACAAGCATCAGGCAACGCCTCGATCTTCGCGGACAGCGTGATGATCGACCGTGTCGTGTCGAACCTGCTGTCCAATGCCCTGCGCTATACGTCGTCCGGAGAGACGATCAAGGTCAGCATCCACGATCACGGAGGAAGGGTAGAGCTTCGATTGGAAAATCCTGGCCCTGAAATAGTACCGCAGCACCTAGACCGCATCTTTGACCGGTTCTACCGGGTGGATCCGGCGCGGCGCGAAGGCGCCGGGAATGCGGGGCTGGGGCTAGCGATTGCCCGGTCCTTGATGCAAGCGCATGGCGGCACTATCTCGTGTACATCCCACGAGGGCCGAACGACCTTCATCCTCACCTTCATGCGATCGCCTGCCCCACGAACCTGACATGCCGGCCTGACAGCCTGGGCACCGCTAAGCCAGGCCATACCAGGCTTGGCGAACATGAAACCGGTTGTCACTGCGCCGGGTAGTCAGCCACCACCTCCTGCTCGCCGGTCTTTTTCAGTCCGATGACCTGATAGGCGCTTTTATGCCCTGTTTCCATGCCCGGTGAGCCCATTGGCATGCCAGGTGCCGCCACGCCGATCAGGTCGGTCCGGCGTTCAAGCTCAGCGATCTGTTGGACCGGGACATGCCCCTCGATGAACTTGCCGTTCACCACACCGGTGTGACACGACATCAATTTCTCAGGCACACCCAGCTTGGCCTTCACCGGGCTCATGTTTTCTTCCAGATGGTCATTAACCGTGAAGCCATTGTCCCGCAGGTAAGCAATCCACTTGGAACAGCATCCGCAATTGGGGTCCCGGTACACGTCGATCACATGCGCAGGAGCGGCTTGCGCCACTGACGCTACAGCTAGTGCCATGGCCGCGACAGTGCGCCGTCCAGCGTCAGTAAGGCTTATGAATTTCATGTGCGGCCATCCTATAAACTGAGTGATTTGCAGCTTACCTTGCATCAATGAGATTTTGGACTGCTCAAGCGTTTGCACCAGTACCCCAACGTCATCCCACATGGTATTTGGACAGGGTTGAATCAACGCACTATGCATCGCTCGCTGCT
Source organism: Pseudomonas sp. CFBP 8758 (assembly GCF_014841725.1). NCBI lineage: Bacteria > Pseudomonadati > Pseudomonadota > Gammaproteobacteria > Pseudomonadales > Pseudomonadaceae > Pseudomonas > Pseudomonas sp. CFBP 8758. The sequence continues at coordinate 379,902 of NZ_JACYUK010000001.1, forward strand.
TAATCAGTGTAAGAAATACGTTATCACCACTTATTGCCGTTTATCGGTTTTAGCAACGGCGGACTGATATAGCGATGATTTTGTGACCGAAAGCTTTGAGAGCGATTGCAGGATAGCCAATGATGAGAACGATATGCAGGAACTGACGAAAAACCATACGAATGATCAGCGTCGGCTCACGGCGGTCGAATTTCAGACGCTGGCCAAGGTTCCAGCCGCGGTCGAGTGGTTTGCCAACCTGGACAACCCTCGAACACGACGTGCTTACCAAAACGACCTGGAAGACTTCTGTAGTTTTATCGGCTTGGCTTCGGCCGATGAATTTCGGGTCGTGACCCGATCGCATGTTTTAGCCTGGCGAGCCCACCTCGAGCATCGCGGTTTGGCCGGAGCCACGATCCGGCGCAAATTGGCCGCGCTGGCCAGCCTCTTTGATCACCTCCTGGAGAACAATGCGATCGCCGGCGGCAATCCAGTGCATGGGGTAAAACGTCCCAGGATAGAAAGCAATGAAGGCAAGACGCCGGCGTTGGGTGACCACCAGGCGAAGGCGCTGCTCGAGGCGCCGGATGAAACAACACTTAAAGGGCAGCGCGACCGGGCGCTATTGGCTGTTCTTCTCTATCACGGACTGCGCCGTGAAGAAGCGGCGCTGCTGCAGGTGAGCGACATTCAGGAGCGCCGCGGTATTCAGCATCTGAAGGTTCACGGCAAGGGCGGCAAGGTGCGATACCTCCCGTTGCACCCGATCGCAGCCGGGCGTATTCATCAGTACCTGGAAAACTCAGAGCATCATCTGGCCGAACGGAAGGTGCCACTGTTCATGCCGCTGCGAGGTAAATTGACCGGCGCCGGTATCACGGCAAACGGCATCTATGCCGTCGTCACGGCCTACGCGAAAAAGGCCGGGATTGAGGTCGACGGCCTTGGGGTTCATGGACTCCGAGCAACGGCAGCCACCAACGCCTTGGAGCATGAAGCCGATATCGCCAAGGTCCAGGCCTGGCTGGGTCATGCCAACATCAGCACGACCAAGATCTACGATCGGCGGGAGAACCGGCCGGAGGATTCACCCACCTATAAAGTGAAGTATTAATTGAAGTGATCGAGGCCTAAGCGGCAGCTCACCCACGCGCACTGCCAAGGATGTGGTGCAACGCTGCCCATGGATGATGACCTTCCACATCGCTGGCTGGACAGGTGTCGGCATGTAGAAAGGGGCTTTCGCAGTCTTCCAGCGCTTGGCTTTCCATGCAGCCAGTGCATACAGCACGTCCGGCAACGATCGACCATCGACCGTTCCGTTCCTCAACACCTCGTTCAGTCTCCACTGTTTCGACTCCTCAGCGTACGTTTGTTAGATGCTGAAGGTAGCGCTGTGCGGGCCGATTTGATACGCCCAAAACCATACCCTTGTTTGAGTTGTAAGCCATGCGCACCAACCAACAAAGCGACGCCTGTTGGTCGGCTTATTAACGGCAGCTTTCGGCCATAAGCAGACCTTCGCCCGCATATTTACGATGCCCTACCGTTCTAATTGGCGTTGCCTCAGAATATCGGTCCACTAGCGGCTGGATGGAACCACCATGCGCATCGTCACAGACTCCCGGCCAAACGAAATCCTCAGGCTGGCGTTACGGGAATACGTCCAAGGTGTACCGTACCTCGGCCCCATTTTTCGTTGAAATGATCCATCAAAGATTTATGAGGCGCGGCGGCTGTATGTTGGCGAAAATATCAGGTGTGTATTCTTCTGGTTTGCGCCACTGACAAAGCCAGTGGCGTAAGCCAGCCTATTAATTATTTGACGTTACGGCTTGGCAACGTGCCAGACTTGGTTGACGCCGTCACCGGTTGTATCCCCTGGCTTGGTATCTTTGACCCAGCTGTAAAGTGGCATGCCTTTGTATGCCCATTGTTTTGTGCCATCGTCTCGAGTGATGACAGAGTAATCATGACCCGCTTTCGCGTCTGCGGATACCGGTAGAGGTGGCCAGTTTGAAGCGCATGGCCCATTGCAGACCGACTTGCCCGAGGTGTCCTTACCGAAGGTATAAAGAGTCATACCTTTTGCGTCTACGAGTACTTTTCCCTTGTCCGTTTCAGCAAGCTTGACTGGCGCATCGGCGAGCGCCAAACCCGACATGCAGCTGGCGGCAACAGCGACGGTGAGAATCATCTTTTTGAACATATGTATTTCCTTTGGTCATTTTTAATTTTTAGAAGACCCACCTGCCTCTGAAACGGCAAGCGATCAGACAATAGACGAGCCACAAACAGGTTAATTCGACTCCATAGAAAAAACGTCCCGATATCATTTTTTGCTGGAATGCTGGGCTCTCCCCCCCCCCGGACCCTGTGCCTTCCTCAATTGAGCAAAGCGACGCTCACGGTCAAGCATCATTGGCTCATCTCAATGAGCGACGGCGATCCATCATCCAGGACTCATCATTTTCACTCATTATTATTCACTTGGTCGTGGAGTATCAGCAGGCCCCCATGAAGGCCTGCGCTGTTCAATCAGTCGGCCTTGAGCGTCGACACCACCTTGTTGCTGGCGAGATCGACTGTGGAGATACTCAAGTCCTCATTGAGGACATACGCCTTCGACTTGTCTTTGGTGAAGACAATGGCCTGGCGGGGTGCCTTCAAACCGGTCACAGTGGTGGTCACTTTCAGCGTTTTGGTGTCGATCACTGAAAGGCTGTTGTCACCGAGGTTACCCGAGTAGACGTGCAGCCCGTCTGGAGTGAGGGCTGCGCCGTAGGGGTCTTTGCCAACAATGACGGTGGTTGTGATGGCGCGTTTTTGAGTGTCGACAACTGCGATGCTGTTACTGCCGCTGTTAGCCGCGTACAGCGTATTGCCGTCCGCCGATATGGAGATGGCGCGCAACTTGTTGAAGCCAGTGATCTCACCTTCAATCGTATTGGTCTTGCTGTCGACCAAGGTAATTTTGTCCCCAAGAAAGTTGGTGACATAGACGGTTTTGCCGTCAGGACTTACTCGGATGCCCTGGCGCGGTTGGGAGAAGCCAGGTACCACAGCTACTGGCCGCTGGTGATCAAGGTCAATGACCGACAGCGTGCTGGCCGCTTCATTGTTGACGTAGAGCAGGCTTCCGTCCTTGCTGAGTGTGGTACCAAAAGCACCTGCGCCCAACGGAATATCTGCGATCACTTTTAAAGTCTTGGTGTCAATCTTGCGCACGACCCCCAAACTGCTGTCGGAGAGGTAGAACACATCGCCATTTGGCGAAAACACAATATTTCGCGGCGTGACGTAGCCGGTGAGAACCTGGCGAACCTTACCGGTTTTCAAATCATAAACCACTACATCTGGACGCTGACTGTAAGAGACCACCGCCGTCGTTTCATCAGGGCTGACGGCCAGCGAGTTGTTGTGAATATCGCCGTCAAACGTCCAGCGATCTTGCGCGGCCCACGCGCTCATCGATGCGGCCAACGCAACACCCAACGTCAGGGCTGTGACGGTTTTCTTTATCACATTCATCAGAATTTCCTCATAGGGTAAGCAAGGCACCCAGTCGCGCCTTGGCATATACAACTCGTTCATCGCTGCAGGGCAATGAGTTGACTTTATGCGTCGTTGATAAATTCCGGAAACAACTTGTTTTGGTAGCTCTTACCTGTTTTATAAATAGGTCTAGCTACTCCTGGCTCACGAATTGACTGCATTTTTCCCAGAATCGCTCAAGCCCAGGCGAGATGTATTTGTCCCGGTGACGGATCAGAAAAAAACGTCGGGTCAGTGCAGGCAACGCGTGCGGCAGTTCAACCAAGACTTCAGAGGCCAGTAGATCCCGAACGACCCAGCGGGACAGGCAACTGATGCCGATGCCTTGTGCGAGGGTATGCTTGATGGCCTCTGAACTGCCGATCTGGCGCGTTTCGGCGAGATCGTGCAAATGACGCAGCAGCAATTGTTCGACTTCTTCACGGGTACCAGAACCTGGCTCGCGCAGTAGCCATTCAGCGGTACGAAGATCATCAAGTGTGACCTGCTGCTTTAGTGCCAAGGGGTGCCGTTGGCCTGCGGCAATAAGCAACTCATCAATTAGCCAAGGCTCGGCACTGAGTTCGGGCAGGTGGCAAGGCCCCTCGATCAGGCCCATATCAATCTCGAAATCAGCGACTCTTCTTGCGATAGCCATGCTGTTGGCCATGTCGACATCGACCCTCAAATGTGGTGTTGATTGACGTAGCTCACCGAGAATCAATGGCAGAACATAATTGCCTATCGTGGTACTGCATCCTACCCGCAAGCGTGTCTTCAGCCCGGCATGGCCGGGTAAGAAACTGGCCTCTATCTGTTGTGCATTCTCAAGCATCCTTCTGGCTTGAGGCAGTAAGGCATGGCCGTTATCGTTCAGCACTAAACGCTTGCCTACACGGTCGAACAGCCTGGTATCCAAGGCGCTTTCCAACTCGTTCAGTGCGGCGCTGGTTGCAGATTGGGACAGTGACACCGAAATGGCGGCGCTGGTGGTGCTACCGTGCTGCGCGACGGCGCAGAAAATTTGTAGCTGGCGTAGGCTTAGCTTCATGTAATCTACCTTCTTTATAGGTCATATAAACCTATACTATCCGTTTTTACCGCTATTCCCATCAAGCTATACTTCAACCATGTCATATCGAAGGCACACTGAAGCGGGAGCGCGAAAATGAGTGAGACACGACTCGCAGCTATAATGGGCGGCAGCCATCCACTGGCGGCTTTGTCCAATCCACGAGAAGCGATCCGGCAGTTCACACCCAACTGGTTCGCCGCCACGATGGGCACCGGGATTCTGGCGCTGGCTCTGGGCCAACTGCCCTTTGTTGCGCAGTGGCCCAAAGCGTTAGGGGAAGCCTTGTGGTTTTTTAATATCGTGCTGTTTTGCCTGTTTACGCTGATGTACGCGAGCCGTTGGGTATTGTTCTTCGATGAGGCCAAACAGATCTTCGGCCACTCCACTGTATCGATGTTTTTTGGAACTATCCCCATGGGATTGGCGACCATCATCAACGGTTTTCTCCTTTATGGTTTGCCACGCTGGGGGGGTGGGGTAGTCGCTTTAGCCGAAGTGTTGTGGTGGATCGATGTCACCATGGCATTGGCCTGCGGGGTGCTGATCCCGTATATGATGTTTACTCGCCAGCAGCACAGCATTGATCAGATGACAGCGGTATGGCTGCTGCCAGTAGTTGCGGCTGAGGTGGCTGCCGCCAGTGGCGGTCTATTGGCTCCGCACCTCGCTGATGCGAGCGCACAGTTCACCATGCTCATCACCAGCTACGTGCTGTGGGCCTACTCGGTGCCCGTCGCCTTGAGCATACTGGTGATCCTGTTACTGCGCATGGCTCTGCACAAACTACCTCATGAAAGCATGGCAGCATCGAGCTGGCTGTCTTTAGGGCCGATCGGTACCGGGGCTTTGGGGATGTTGCTGCTGGGCAACGATGCTCCAGCAATCTTTGCTGCCCATGGAATGGCAAGCATCGGCGGCGTAGCCGAGGGCATTGGCTTGATCGGTGGTGTGCTGTTCTGGGGGCTGGGATTGTGGTGGATGGTATTGGCGCTGCTAATTACCGGGCGCTACTTCAGGGAGGGCATTCCCTTCAACCTCGGCTGGTGGGGCTTCACCTTTCCGCTGGGAGTGTACGCCGTAACAACCCTCAAATTGGGCTCTATGCTGCACCTCACGTTCTTTAGCTTCTTTGGCGTGGTGCTGGTGTTGATGCTGACTGTCATGTGGATGATCGTCGCGGCTAAAACCCTGGCTGGTGCCTATCGCGGCAACTTGTTCGTCTCGCCGTGTATCCACTCGCTGAGCAAGGCGAGCAAAACCTGAGCCTTTGGCTACTTGATCGACTGTTTGGCGTGACGCAGTGTGGACAAAATGCGCTGCCTAACATTCGGGTGAGTGCAAACGGAAAGGGGGCTTGGGTGTGGCATTTCCAGCAATGAAAAATTAGGGAAGGCGAGCCGAACACGCGGTATGGCTTTCTGGGCAACACGTCCGGCAAACACGATAGTGACGAGATCAGGGAAAAGCGTCAGTAGCGTGATCAGCATCTCGATACCTTCCTCAATTTGCGCTCTGCGGAGCGGACCCTTGGGCTTATCGAGATCTGGTAACCAAGGGTACAAATTCCAAAGGACGGTTTTGTGACGTGCCAGTCCAACCTGCTCAATGAAACCTTTCAGGTTGCGTTGTGCAGGCCCCGGATTGTCTCTTGAGACATACCGTGGAAGACTGACCGTTCGAGCGGGCGATTCCAACAAGATCAATACCCTTGCGAAGACGCCGCCATCCAGTGGATCGAAATACGGTAATGTTCTTTCGCCCGTGGACTGGGCCATTACCCAGCGCGTCAATTCAGCAGTTTTCGGCAGCAGCAAAAAGTCTTCTCTTACCTTAAGAGAAATTTCCTGCTCTGCGCTTTTCTGATTGAGTAACACTACTTGGAAGCGTCCTTCTTCAGGTTATAGGCCGCTACCGATTTACGAATATCTTCCCGCGCTTCGTCTGCGCTCCCCCAGCGGCCCATTTTCACCCACTTACCCGGCTCTAACGCTTTGTAGTTTTCGAAGAAGTGCTGAATCTGTGCGAGGAGTAACGCAGGGAGGTCAGAGCATTCCTTTACATTGCTGTACATAGAGCTGAGTTTTTCATGAGGCACTGCGATTACCTTGGCATCCGCACCAGCTTCGTCCGTCATGTACATCACACCTACTGGGCGACTGCGGATGACAACGCCAGGTGATACCGGGTAAGGGCAAATCACGAGGACGTCCAAAGGATCGCCGTCATCGCTCAAGGTATTTGGAATGAACCCGTAGTTAGCCGGGTAGAACATCGGCGTGCTGAGGAAGCGATCAACGAAGATCTGTCCACTTGGCTTGTCCACCTCGTACTTGATCGGCGAGTGGTTTGCAGGAATCTCGATAACGGTGAAGAAGTCATCGGGGATCGCGTTACCAGCTGGAATATCCGTGTAGCTCATGCTCATATCTCCAAGCGTCTAGGAAAGGCCAATGCCACTGACGTTTTTGCCAACAGCTATACGTGGTTCGTTTTTTTACGGTAACCAGTCCAACAGGTTTACCGGCGATAGGCCGTCAGCGCACGAATGCATCATGTCCTGCATAAAACGCACGGCTGCCAAGATCCTCTTCTATTCGCAGAAACTGATTGTATTTCTCGACCCGCTCCCCCCGGCATGGAGCTCCTGTCTTGAGATGGCCAGTCCCCATCGCGACAGTCAGATCAGCGATGGAGCTGTCCACCGTCTCCCCGCTACGATGAGAAACCATCGCCCCCCAATTTGCCCCATAGGCCATTTCGATGGCGGCTTTGGTCTCAGTCAGCGTTCCGATTTGATTAGGTTTGATCAATACGGCATTGGCGACGTTTTCTGTGATGCCTCGCTGAATCCGTTCGACATTGGTGACAAATAGGTCATCTCCAACCAACTCGATCCGGTCACCCAGAGCTGCATTCAATAGCTTCCAGCCTGACCAATCGTCTTCCGCGAGTCCATCTTCCAGTACCGCAATCGGATACTTGTCGACCCAGGAGGAATAGAGATTAATCAGCTCTTGAGCATCGACCTTACGACCCTCAGAGCGCAGATGGTAAAGGCCGTTTTCATAGAAGCCGCTGGATGCTGGATCGATAGCGATCTCGATCTGAGATCCAGGGGTGTAACCAGCCCTCTCGATTGCCTTGATGATCAGCTCAATGGCGTCTGAGTTTTTCTTGAGTGCCGGCGCAAAGCCGCCCTCATCTCCGACCGCTGTTGAATAGCCGGCGTCCTTAAGCACCGCTTTCAGCTCGTGGTACACCTCGGAGCCCCATCGCAAGGCTTCCTTGAAACTGCCAGCCCCTGTAGGTGCAATCATGAATTCCTGAAAGTCAGGGCCTTGCCAGTTGGCGTGAACACCGCCATTGAGAATATTGAACATCGGGACGGGCATTCTTGCTGCTTGCTCGCCGCCCAGATATTGGAACAAGGGCAAGTTCAGCGCAGAAGCCGCCGCTCTGGCAACGGCGAGGCTCACGCCCAAGATCGCGTTTCCTCCAAGCCTGGATTTATCAGAGGTTCCATCCAGCTTAATCATCAAATGATCAATTTGTTCCTGGTCAATCGCATTCATGCCCCTCAGAGACTCAAGTATTTCGGTATTCACATTGCTAACGGCCTTTAACACTCCCTTGCCGGAGTACCGCTGTGTATCTTTGTCACGCAACTCAACTGCTTCGTGAGCGCCTGTAGAGGCACCGGACGGTACTGAAGCCCGGCCCATGGCGCCGCACTCCAAGGTGACGTCGACTTCAACGGTAGGGTTACCGCGTGAATCGAGAATTTCACGTGCATGAATGGCCTGGATTTGCGTTTTCATTGATCTTCTCCAAGTAACGATTCGGGAGCGTCATTAACCATTTGAATCCGTTGAGAGGCCTCTATGTCGGACGTCAGCTCTCCATGAGTATCCTGAACAGCTGCACTGCCGACACCGCAATTGCGGGAACCAAGAAGCCTCCAATAATTAGTTCAGGAATCTCTCCCACCAAGGGCATGAACTGCCCTCTTTTTGCCATCTGGAAAAGCTCCATCATTTGGTTTGAAGCAACCATTACAGAGCAGCAATACGCCGTCTGGGCTTGTAGCCTGACGCGCCTTTGATTTAGCAGATGAAAGGTCAGCAAGGACACTCCAACGCTTACGATGAAAAGCGCGGCGAACTCATAGACGGATCCTGTGAAAAACCTGCCCATCACAAGCCCGAATACGATGCTCAGCGTCACTGCGCTCATGTGGTCTCCCAATTCTCTAAAATGATTTTGATGAGCCGACGTCGGTGAGCTCCATTTCGCGATCTCATCTTTGGATTGCCAACCGCCATCGCGCTCAATGTTGCTGTGCTCTCAGCTCGTAGCCCGGTACGCAGGTCTGGGCTACGTCGGCCTTGCAGGACTTTTCACTGGGCATACGCATCGTGACTAATGCGCCTTCGAGCGGGGTGACGACGTACCACCCCTCGCTCGAAATCTTTTGATTGTCTGCGATGCCCGCCAGAAAAAGCGACCAAAAAACCAGTCCTACGAGGAGCTGCCTGTTGTCATGAGCCCAGTTAGCGGGGGCTGGCTGTGGACGTAGGTTATAAACTCGGTACATGGCGTTTATCCTTTTTATCGGTTGTCCAACAAGGTGCGTTTTTTAGTTTTTCGCCTGGCCCACTCGACCGTATTCGATGGGCAATTTGATATAGCTCAGTGAAAACGACTCCTTGGCCAATGCCTCCAGCAACCTGTCGCACCCAATTTCATCAGTGGATATAGTCACCGTGACGGGATGGTCGGCACCGCCGAGGAAATGCGCCGTATGCAAATGCCCCAAATGATCTAGCCCCTCTGTACCGCTCACCAACGTCGCACCCAACGCGCCCTCTCGCTTGGCGAACTCGACCAACCACTCTCCCAGTGGAAGGTGCTGGTAGTTGGTACTCTGTTCGGTGAAAAACGTCAGTTGAAAGCCGTTCATAGCTACATCCTCTAATGTCGCGAGTGACCGACGCTTCGGTCGGCCTTACCTCTTCATTTCCGAGCTGTTTTCAAACTGAATTACGACGCGTCAGTGAGCGGTAACTCACATAAGAGAAGAACTGCTCGCACCTTGCGTAACTCGTCAGCGTGGTCGCGCAGGTATGCGCGCAGCTTGTCCTCTGTATCTAGCAATTCCAGACACTGGGATGACGCATATCGCCAAGCTCCGGGTGATGATGGGAGATGCGATGGCCTGGCAAATAACCTGCAGAAATCGTCTTGAGCATGACCTGCTCAATTCTTGCTTTTTGAGCAACTTTAAGGAGGTGCTGGGCTAGTGCAGGTGCGCTTAGGTGGTGCCAGAAGCTGGTCACGCGAGCCCGGCTAGCGCCAGGAAAATAGAGTTGCAAAGCTGTCAGGCGATCTTGGTGATGTTCAATCATTTCTCTTCCCCCGCAAGAGTCACTTTCCGCTCGCTGGCGGATTCACTTTGAGCATGAAATTGCTTGATATCAGAGAGCCGGATTTCCTCCGGAAGAGGACGGTGATGCTTGCTGTGGCCGACGCGCTGGGCGTGATAGATCCCGGTGTGTCCGGATACGAGGTAACTTGCGATACAGGCAATGGCTGCAAGCGGAGCAATTTCGGGCCCGAAGAGCTCCATGGCCATAACGATGGTTGCCAGTGGCGTATTAGCTGCACCGGCAAAGACGGCGACAAAGCCGATACCAGCCAGCATGCCGAAGGGAAGGTGCAAGAGGGGAGCCAGCGCATTCCCCAAGGTGGCACCGATGTAAAACAGCGGTGTGACTTCGCCGCCCTTGAATCCAGTCCCCAGGGAGACAACGGTGAACACCATCTTTCCAAGCCAGTCCCAAGGGGCCATTGGCATTTGAAAGGATTGGACGATGCTCGGAATGCCTAGCCCGATGTACTTATCAACGTCGATGTAATGGTTACTACCGAGCGCCCACACTGCGACTGCGATCAGCAGGCCGCCGGCGAAGGGTCTTAATGGTGAATAGGTGATAAGCCGCTTAACGAAGGCTCCGAGCTTGTGGGTCGCAGTCGCGAATAGCAGGCCGGTAAGGCCAAAGACAATCCCAGCTGCCACCACAGCCATGACGCTCCACAGCTGCACCGGAACCACTTCGCCAATGACGTAATGCGTGTGAACCACGCCCCAGGCTTGCCCCACCTGGTCAGCAACGATTGCCGCAACCACGCAAGGGAAAAGCGCGTCGTAACGCATACGTCCAATGGCCAATACTTCAAGTCCGAATAAAGCCCCGGCAAGAGGGGTGCCGAAGACGGACGCAAAGCCAGCACTGATACCGGCCATGAGAATCACCCGACGGTCTTCGCGGCGCAGACGGAAGACATGCGTCAGTTGATCGGCAAGGGCACCGCCCATTTGCACCGCCGTCCCCTCACGTCCCACAGATGCACCAAAAAGGTGGGAAACCACGGTTCCGATCAGCACCATCGGCACCATGCGCAAAGGCACGATCTTCTTAGGATCATGGATCTCATCGATGATCAGGTTGTTTCCGGCATCAACGGGTTTGCCTATCAAGTGATATGCAAGTCCCACAGCAAAGCCGGCCACTGGCAGGAGCCAGATTACCCAGGGATGGGTTTCTCGCCACTGGGTGGCATGATCCAAAGAAAGCAGGAATAACGCAGAAGCAGAGCCTGCCAAAAGAGCTACAAGACCAGCAAGCGCAAGCCATTTCGCTATATAGGGCAGTAAGTCGAGTTGTTCAGGTCGTCGAAATTTAGACATTTGGCCAGCCACAAAAAATAAGTGGGCCTGACCAAAGAAGGGATTCTAAGCGCGAACGCCTACAGACCTGGTTTGATCAGGTTTCTGTAGGCATCATCAGCTGCTACGGGCGCAGCGGTTTGTTAATGGAGGAATGCCATCTCCAATGCGCCGATCTTAGCTAGGTCTGTCCAAAATGTAAAATCGTGTTTCGGAGTACGAGGCAAGCGAAGGCGTCTTCGAGTCACCGCTTACGAAAGAGGGCCAAACTAGGTGACCTCTGTTCCGACGAAGCCCAGCTCAACTGGGGTTTTTATGTAAAACAACGAGATATCTTCAAGCTCCAATCGCTTGAATAACTGTTCAGATTCGTCCTCGGTAATGGCCATACGAATTTCGGTAGGCTGATCCGCTAGTTCAAAAAAATGCGAGGAATGCAGCCGGCCGGTATGCCCAAAGCCTTCGATACCTGTGGACAGAGTCGCACCCCGCAGTCCCATTTCTTTCGCCAAATCAACGACCCAGTCGCCGAGCATCTTTCCCTGATAGCGACGATTCTGTTGAGTAAAGAAGGTCACCAGAAAAGCTTTCATGTTCCTCTCCTCAGCGCGTGTTGATTATTTGATAGGACAGAAGCCCGGCAGCCGTCATTACCAGCGAGCCCACGACGTGTAGTGAAACTGAGCCTAGCGCCCAGGGCAGCCTACCCATCACGACCAATACAGCCGCCATAGCCGGTACAGGCATCCAGGCCCATGCGTTGTTCCAGCTTTCAACGATGCGTGATCTCTTTGCCCCGGCAGCTGTTGCTACCGCTAAGACCAAAGGCAAAGCGATCAGCATCACAAAGGCCTCAACAAATGGGCCTATAGAAATGACCACTGTTGAGTCGTTACCCAGCATGAAGGTCAGGTACACCGGCAGCAGTACAAGCTGCATCAAAAGAAGCAATGGGGTGGCCGCCAGAGTGAGTTTGGAGTCGCCTTTACCGATATGGGTAAAAACCACCACATAGTCGATACAAGGCGTCAGCAAGACCAACAGGGCACCCACCAAAATCGCCGGGTGATTGGTTATCCCCATCGTCAATGCCCAAACCAGCAAGGGGATTGCCACGAAGTTGGCTGTGAGCAGCGCCGCCATGAAACGCTTATTTGCGAGGCCATTACGGAGATCCAAGAACGGGATCTGTAGAAACATGGCGTACATCAGCACTGCGATGGTGGGTGTCACCGTCGACCCTAATGCTTCAGACGCATTGGGGGCGAGCAGGCCTCCGAGGGCCGCGACAATGACCGCGACGAAGTAAATGGGAATCTGGTTAGTCTCTAGCTGTTCTCTGTCCACAAAATGCCCTTCAAGCGCGTGAAATTATTTTCTGAAGACAGGTTAATATCTGTAGCTGCTACAGGTTCAAGAAAATGCTTGGGGAGTTTGCATGTCAGGAATCGGGGCGCTGTCGAAATCAACGGGTTGCCACATTGAAACGATTCGCTACTACGAGAAAATAGGCCTTTTACCTCCCGCCCTGCGGTCGACTGGGCGTCATCGAATCTATACTGAAAAGCATCGATCAAGACTCGTCTTCATCCGGCAGAATCGTGAATTGGGTTTCCCGCTCGAAGATATCCGAGAACTCATCGCGCTCGCAGCAGATGCTGATCGTCCGTGCGCTGACGCGCTTTCGGTGGTCAAGAAGCACCTAGCGGAAGTAGAGTCGAAGGTAGCAAAGCTTCAGCAAATCCGGGTAGAGCTGCTCTCAATGGCAGGTATGTGTGAGTCAACATGCTTAGGTTCGAACACTCCAGACTGCACGATTGTTGAGTCACTTTTTGAACCTGCTGCTGGGGTTCGCTCTGGTTGCTGCTCCTAGACGAGTCAAGAGCATAGGGGGAGCAAGCTGCCATCGAAACCGAATAGCGCGATAGCCTCGACAGGGTGTTTCGAGCGTCCGTCTACACCAAACGGGCTGGTACAAGATGTGTTCGGCAGACGCTTACGACCTGATCAATTCCTGGTGGAATGAAAGGCGTGACGCTGGCCCGGGAAGCCAAGCGCTTTTACCCCACTCCAAAGGTGTCGCTGAAAACTGGTTATTCCGAAAACTCGCTAGAGCCTACGGATGCGGGGGGATTTTGATGTTATCCAAATCTTACGTGCCCATCGATCTGGCTAAGAAGGTGAGGCAAGTGCTGGAGGGGCCCAACGGGGTCAGATGACTATTCGTTCTTGTTCAGTGCAGCCGTCAAAGCCCGCCAGCTTGCTCTAATGGTGCATTGATACACCATGCGAGACTGAGCTGACTACTAAGCGTGCGACCACTGCACCTGGACAATACCGTGCCGCTTGGCGAGTGGCTTGCTAACGATCTGGACCCTGTCTCGGCGATATTTCGGGATCTGCGCTACCCCCGAATCCACTGCAGCCCAGTGCCAGGCCTCAGCATTGCTCATGATTTCCGCGCTGACGTAAAAGCTCTTGTCGGCACCATTGTGCACGTACTCGATTCGATAATGAGCGGAGTGTGGCATGGGCAATTCCTTTCCCGGAATGTGACGAAGTTCCCTTATTCGGAAAATCCCCAAGTTCCTAAGTTCCGTCTCTTTGAATCACCTCACCAGCTCCGGCAATGGCGGCATAGTGTTTAGTCCACACTGAGGCCTAAAGGCAAGTGGCGAATCCCCGATCTGTTATCAACCAATCTTCAGGCCATGAAGCTCAATTGCTGTGGAGTCACTCAGATTGCTGACCGGGTGGAGCGACTGGCTCATACCCATGGCAAGACGTGGCACACCTGGCACACCGATCAAGACAAAACACTTCCCCTAGGTGTTCCACAACTGATGATGGGGTTCACAGCTGACGGCCAGGCTGATCCCGCAATGCAGCAACAACGCAACCAACGCTTGGGAATCGTCAAGTCGGCAATCAAAGCTCAACGAGCCGATATTCAGATCCCCAAAGCAGATCCAGGTGCGGATGGATGGCAGCATGGGAAGACAATTCAGATCAACGATCCTACGGGACATCTTCACGGGCCCGCAACGTCACCCACCCCACAAAACACAAACAGCCGATCAACCCAATAGCCAATAGACTGTGCAATCCCTGCAGGCTCACGCTCAGGGAGGACGGTATATCGCCAAGGCACAGTCGACAGTCTAGGTCCGATATCCAAGGACATCGGACGAGTCCGCTGACGTACGTGAATACCTTAAACCTTGAAACGATTGACCAGCTGATTCAGACTAACCGCAAGCTTCGACATCTCGTTGCAAGCGCTTGCAGTCTGGCTTGCACCTGCAGAACTTTGGGAGGCCAGCTCGCGAATGCTAACCAGATTGCGATCGACTTCCCGGGCGACGTGCGCCTGTTCTTCCGAAGCGGTGGCGATGAGAATGTTACGCTCGTTGATGCCCGTAATAGCTGTCGCGATCTGGTCAAGCGAACTGCTGGCATCGCCTGCGACGCTTAGGGATTCTGCAGCCAGTTCTCTGCTGGTGGCCATCGCCTTCACGGCCTGGTCAGAATCGTTCTGAATGGCCTGAATCATCTGCTCAATTTCTTGCGTAGACACTTGCGTGCGGTGAGCGAGGGCTCGAACTTCGTCAGCAACGACTGCGAAGCCTCGGCCTTGTTCACCCGCCCTAGCGGCCTCGATCGCGGCATTGAGCGCAAGCAGATTGGTCTGCTCAGCAATGGCTCTGATCACCTCAACCACTTTGGAAATGTTCTGTGCACGATTGGACAAGCCAGTGATCTGCTCGCTGGTGTCGCGCACGTTGCTCGACAGCTTTTCGATGGACTTAAGCGTCTGCGATACACGCTCCAAACCAACCTCCGTATAGCCCTGACCTTTCCTGGACTCTTCGGAAGCTGATTCGGCATTGCGTGCTACCTCGTCCACTGCAGCGCTCATCTCGGTGACAGCAGTTGCAGCCTGATTTACTTCATCATTCTGCGACACCAGGCCAAGGCTGGATTGCTCAGTCACCGCGGTCATTTCTTCCGAGGCGGCAGCCAGTTGGGATGAGGAGTCAGCGATCTGCATGATCGTGCTTCGAAGGTTCTGCTGCATCGTGGCCAACGCGCTCAAAAGCCTGCCTGCCTCGTCGGTACCGCTTACCTCAACCTCCTTCGTCAGATCGCTTGAGGCAATGCGTTCGGCGACGCTAAGGGCGCTCCCGATGGGCGACGTAATCGTTTTGGTTAGAAGAGTTGCCAAACAAAGAGTCAGGAGCGCGACGAAGATAATCAGGCCGATGACGATGTAAAGACCTGAATCATAAACTTGCGTCGCTTGAACACCGGCAAGCGCAGCGCCTTTGTTATTGAATTGTGTTAATTCCTCGACCTGAGTTTCCATTTGGTTCGTGAGGGGACGTATACCGGTAGCGACGAGTTTGACAATCGAAGCGGTGTCGCCTGCCTTCAACAAAGGTTCCAGCAGATCCAGTTGGCTTGCGTAATCGTCGTAGGACTTTTTCACGGCCAAGAACAACTGTCGCTCCTGGTCACTCGCAATGAGGGTCTCATAGTTATAGACCGCATCCTTCATGGCTTTCCGGTAGGCAGGAAATTTGACGATGGTCTGCTGAACGGTTTGAGGATCGGCAACGGCCCGCTGGGTCTCCAACCGGACGCGAAGGACGGTGGAGTTCATCATCGCGGTTTGCCGAATACTGGGTAGCCAATTCAGTTCGACATCCTTTTCCGTATCGCGAAGCTTGCCCATCTGCAGTATGGCGATGACGCCCAAGACCACGACCAGCAAAATGATGGCCGAAAAAAACAAGGTGGCGCGTGGAGCGAGGTTTATATTTCTGAGCCGCATAGGACTTCCCACTGCAAGATGGCCAGAGGCCTGGTCTTGAAGCTATCGGCTAGAAATCGTGAAGGATTATGGCTGTTCGTCAGCTCGTTGACACCACGTCCCCCGGCGGCGCATGCGTACCATTGTCGGTTATGGCCGTTACTTACCAATGTAAGAAATACGTTATCACCAATTATTACCGTTTGTCGGTTTCGGAAACAGCGGGAGCATCTGGCGTTGCTTTCGTGACTGAAAGCACGGCAGATGATCGAAGGCGATCCAACAATGAGAAGCTCATGCAGGAACTGACAAAATCCCAGCAGAATGATCAACTCCGACTCACGTCGGTCGAATTCCAGACGCTGGCGCAAGTTCCGGCCGCGGTCGAGTGGTTTGCCAACCTCGACAACCCTCGCACACGGCGCGCTTAAGCGTCTGCTTTTGGCCGATAGAAGCTTGTCGCTAATGACTGCACTGATTCGGCCGCTTGTCGGGCAGCCTATACCTCTCGAAAGGGCTTGGATCAAGACAAAAAAAGAAAGCAGATCTCTAGGCCTATGGCCCGGAGGTCTGCGTCTTGTCTGCCTTTATCGAACATCCGTATTCCGCCCATTCCTCCATCATTGCACGACGCTTCTCAAAAAGATCGGTTCTGAAGTACGCCGCTTCCGCCTTGTCCTGCCGATTATGCGCCAATGCCTGCTCACAGACCTCGCGAGGATAACTCGTCGCCTCCGCTGACCAGTCCCTGAACGTCGAGCGGAATCCATGGATAGTGAGGTCTCCACGTTCCAGATACCGTAGCCCCATCAGCATAGCCATATTCGAGAGATGCTTCCCTTTCTGGGTACTGGGGAATACGTAAGGGTTGTCTTTGATCTTTATCAAGCTGCGCAACACGTCACATGCCGCCTGACTCAAGGGAATCCGGTGCTCCTTGCCAGCCTTCATGCGATGAGCTGGAATTTTCCAAACCGCATTCTTCAGATCAATTTCATCCCACGTTGCTGCTAAGCACTCATTTGTTCGGCAAGCCGTCAAAATGGTCAGCAACATCGCTCTGTAGCTGGGCTCGTTCCTATCCTTGATGCGGCTGATGAAGCCTGGCAGTTCGCGCCATGGCAAAGCAGGATGATGTACTACCGCTTTCACCTTTGAACGAGGCGGAAGAAGCTTGTCCAAATGCCCGCGCCAGCGTGCTGGATTTTCGCCGTCTCGGAGTCGTCTTGCCTTCGCTGCATCAAGCACCATCTCCATTCGGTTACGAACCCTTGACGCAGTTTCAGGCTTGGTGTGCCAGATAGGGGTAAGGATCCTCAAGATTTGCTCAGTTGTGACCTCTTCCGTTGGCGTATCCCCGATCACCGGAAAGGCATAGGTGGTCAGCGTATTCAGCCATTGCTGAATGTGCTTTGCATTCTTCCATCCCGCTTTATGTGCCGCTATATAGTCTTCCGCTACCGTTCTGAAGCTGATAGCGCGTGCCTGCCGAGCTTCCTCGGCAAGTCGCGATGCTTTGCGTTCTGCATCCCTGCTGACCAGCGGATCGATCTCTTGGCTAAGCATTTTCCGATGTTCGGCCGCAGCTTCTCGCGCTTTCTTCAGCGTGATCGTAGGAAAACCGCCTAGGCCCATTTCCCGTCGTTTACCAGCGAGTTGGTACCTCAGGACCCAGTATTTCTTCCCGGTCGGTTTGACGACCATTCTGAGACCTTCGCCATCTTCGTAGGTCCCCGAGGTCGTCAGGTTTTCGATTTGCTTCGGGTTGAGTTTACCCATGACGTTGTACCCACACTCCTACAGGCCGGGGGATCGTTCCCCCATTTGTTCCCACATTTCTAGATGGATGCAGCAATATCTTACGGGACGTCTTCGGACGGTATGATAGGCTGAGAGGCCCGATTTACCTAGCCTCCTCGGACGTTTTGGGACGAAATAGGATGAGCCGATGGCGGACTTCTTCACCGCCATATTCGATACGTCAAAACCCCCGGAGCGTCCAGCGCTTCGGGGGTTTTTGGTTTCTGGACAAGTAGTCATCCGTTGGGCTGTACACTGCTTTCAATCAAATTCAGGATTCGTTGGTTGGCAACGGTACGTCGTTGTCCGCTCATCCAACACCTCTAGGTAGCGATCATTTTCGCTGAAAAGGTGGCCGGTCTGGTAGACCACTACATAGAGTCCGATACCGTCATCGCGAGCTCATAGCGGCGCGCCGTCTGTAGGATGGTTTCCACCTAGTCCGTGGTCGCCGTAGCGCGGTCGCGGATTTCTGGTGGGATGAGGCCGGCATCCATCTGCTGCTCGATTCGCGCGCAGACTGCTATGCCTTCAGCCCCGGTGTCGGATGATATGGAAAATGGGCGGTCGAGCATCTTTTTGCGCTCGATGGTGAATTTCCATCGGTCATCGCGTATGCGCTTGTTAACAATGCTGAATGCATTGGGTGATTGATATCTTTTTATACCCTAGCAGCCCTCAGCGACCTAAAACAGCCTTTTGGTGAAGTGATCGGCCGGGATGCTCGTGGCGCGGCTGGCGAGGAGTATTGCAGTGTGCTGAGCGTCACTCAGCGGGCCGTCGTCCATGTCGTACTTGTGCAAATACCGGTCGGCCATCTGTCGCAGGGCCAGGTGAATAACTCCTGTCCTGCTAAGGCCGGTAAGCTTGGAGAGCAGATCCAGCGTGTAGCCACTCACGCCTGCTCGTGTGTCCTGCTTGAGTAGCGGCACCGCGATACTGTCCACGCTTTTTGGCTGTTCGGTCATGGGATTACTCCGCTCGGGCGATGGGCTTGAATCAAGGGGCATGCTGCACGTTATTAACGCATAAAAAGAATCAGATTCTTTGATTCTCAGAAGCTGGCTGCACTGGCGAATACACCAAAGGTGGTACTTCATATTCGGTGTATTCGATCTTGAACTCGTCTTTACTAATTCGAGCTTCATAAAAAGTTGCATTAGGGTTGTGTTGTATAGTTGCGGCTATTATTAATACCCTTCGATACTTAGGCATCTTTTCGCCGAACGTAACACACTTAATTGAATCTGGCATTATCCGCACCTTACCTTGACTGCCGGTCCTGATTCTCACTTCACGCTCATTTGCCCATAATGTAGCTTTGGTATTGAACATAGTCAGGCTTTGTATATGATTCCATCTCTCCTTCCAGTAGCCTTTTCGTCTGCGAACTTCATAGATTGCATCGATTGGCTCCGGATGGTCCTGATATGTAACAAGTGCAGTACTGATATTTTGCATTTGCTTTAGTTTTAGTGGGTCGTAGGTTATCCTGATACCTCGCAAGCCATCCCCATAATGACTCCAAAGGCTTATGTCCTCTTGGTTCCTACGAACCTGATTAAGCCTTTGTTGGTCAGTATTAATAGTAATGTCATTAGCCACTTCATCGATCTTAGGAGCACTTAGAGCGCAGAAATAACCGTAGTTCTTTGTGTTATCTACAACTGAGCGCTCAAAACTTTTTTTGTGTTCTTCTCTTTTTCTGTCTATATAATCAGTGGGGTTTTTCTGATATTCCTTGAGTTCTGCTTGTATCGCTGTATGCTCACAATCTATATTTGTATCATCAGTACAAAAAGCAAACTCCGAATACAATATTTGATCTAGGGTTAGCCCTGGATCATACTTATAACTTAAACCCCCTTCGAACGGATCATTCAGGCTACGAAGCGATGCAAACCACAAATAGCTTTCTGCAATCATTTCCAGAGTGCTATCACTGTAAGGCTTGAATTTGTGTATTAGATCCAAATTATCTAGCACAGAGTTATCTGCGTCATGAAATCCTATATTTGTATCCATCTAAACCTCTATGGTTTTAATCAATTGGCTCAATGTCATTTTGTAGCGGATCAACTGATCCCGGACACTGCGTTAAGTTTTTTCTCGACAACGGCAGATGCCAAGCCCTCATTGAACTGATGCGGTCGTCGCCAGTTGTACCGTTTCATCAGGAAACGACAGATATCTTGTTTAGCCAACGCAGCGCTCATGTAGCCCACCGTCGATATCCATTCGCTTTTTAGACTGTGAAATACCCGCTCCATCGGCGCATTATCATGGCAGTTGCCGCGCCGACTCACGCTCTGTGTCCAGCGGTATCACCCTATGGGCCGGCCCAGCAGGCGCACCATCCCCGCACTCAATGCTGCAAGATCTTCGACAGAAAGCTGCGAGCACGATCGGAGCGGGGCGCGCTGAAGAACTCTTCGGATTTCACGTCCTCGATGATTTCGCCGCCGTCCATGAACACGATGCGGTCGGCGACCTTGCGGGCGAACCCCATCTCGTGGGTAACGCACATCATGGTCATGCCTTCGCCTGCCAGCTCCACCATCACATCCAGCACTTCGTTGACCATTTCCGGGTCCAGCGCCGAGGTGGGTTCATCGAACAACATGGCGATGGGGTCCATGGCCAGGGCGCGGGCAATGGCGACTCGTTGCTGTTGGCCACCGGACAGCTGAATGGGGTACTTGTGCGCATGGGCCTTGAGGCCCACGCGCTCCAGAAGTGCCGTGCTCTTGCTGGTGGCGGTGGTGACATCGCGCTTGAGCACCTTGATCTGCGCCAGGTTGAGGTTCTCCACGATAGTCAGGTGCGGGAATAGCTCGAAATGCTGGAAGACCATGCCCACTCGGGCACGCAGTTTCGGCAGGTCGACACCGCGGCCGGTGACCGGTTGGCCGTCAATCGAGATCTGTCCTTCCTGCACCGGCTCCAAACCGTTCACGCACTTGATCAGGGTGCTCTTGCCCGAGCCGGACGGCCCGCACACCACCATCACCTCGCCGCGCGACAGCTGGGTCGTGCAGTCTTTCAGGACCTGAAAGTCGCCGTACCACTTGCTCAGGTTTTTCATCTGGATCATGCGGTTCTCTCCGTGCTTCTTTTCAGGCGTTTACTGAGCCGCGACAGCAGGTAGCAGATCACCAGGTACACCAGGGCCACGAACAGGTACAACTCCACCAGGCGTCCGTCGCGCTGGGCGAATTTGCTGGCGGCGCCGGTGAAGTCCGCGATGGACAGCACGTACACCAGCGAGGTGTCCTGAAACAGGATGATGGTCTGGGTCAGCAGCAACGGCAGCATGCGCCGCAGTGCTTGCGGCAGGATCACGTAAAGCATCGCTTGCGACGGGCGCAGGCCCAGGGCCTGGGCTGCTTGCTTCTGGCCGCCGGAGATACTCTGGATGCCGCCGCGGATGATTTCGCTGTAGTAGGCCGCCTCGAACATGCAGAACGTCACGAAGGCAGTCACCACCGGGCCTATCTGCACGGGGCGTTCGGTGTGGAAGGTCATCTGCAGCAGCAGCGGCATCAGAAAGTAGAACCAGAAGATCACCAGCACCAGCGGAATGCTGCGCATGACCGTGACGTAGCCCAGGGCGAAGCCGCGCATCACGCGGTTGCCGGATAAGCGCATCAGTGCCAGCAGGGTGCCGACCACGATGCCCACCGACATCGCCACAAGCGTCAGCAACAAGGTGAACTTCAGGCCGTTCCACAGTGCGGGCATGGCTCGCACGATGACACTGGGGTCTAGATCGAACATGACTTACCTCGTCGCGCCGCGAACGGCCAGGGAGCTTTCGATACGACCCATGACGAACGTCATCAGCAGTGAAATGGCCACGTAGATCACCGTTGCCGCGGTAAAGGCTTCAAAGGTATTGAACGAGTATTCGCTGACGTTACGCGCCTGCGCGGTCAGCTCCATCAAGCCGATGGTCAGCGCTACCGAAGAGTTTTTCAGGGTGTTGAGTGCCTCGGACGTCAGCGGCGGGAACACCACGCGGATCGCCTGCGGCAGCAGTACGTTCAGGTACATCTGGGTGGGCCGCAAGCCGAGGGCCAGGGCTGCGCCGCGCTGGCCGTAGGCAACCGACTCGATGCCCGCCTTGAACAGCTCGGAAAGCTTGGCCGAGGTGAACAGGGTCAGGGCCACGACGGCACTGAAGAAAGACGGGTAGGGCAGGTCTTGCTTGAGGTAGTCGCCCCAGGAGAGGGGTAGCAGTTCGGGGACCACGAAGAAGCAGATGAACATCTGCACCAGCAGCGGGATGTTGCGAAACACCTCGGTATACAGGTTGCCCAGCCATACCAGCGGGCGCACCGTACTGGTACGCAGGGTACCGACCGTGCCGCCAATCAGAAACGCCAGGGTGAACGCGAGGAGGGTGGTCGCCAGGGTCCAGCTCGTGCCGGTGACCAACCAATGCAAATACGAGGCGGATTCTCCGGGAGCAAAATCCCAGAACACGCTCCAGTTCCAGTTGTAATCCATGCCAACACCAACGTTCAGGGAGAAGCACTGCATGCAGCCAGGCGCGCAGCGGCGCGGCGTATGTGCGCCGCGTCACTGCCTGGCGTGAAGGGGGCGGGTCAGACGCCGGTGTCGTTCGGGTTGGCGATGGCTTGCTTCAATGCATCGCTCATTGGCAGGTTGATCGTGGCGTTTTTCGGCGGGATCGGCTGCTGGAACCAGGTCGGGTACAGCGTATCGATCACACCGGTGCTGTACAGGTTGCGCAGCACATCGTCGGCGAAGGTCTTGAATTGAGGGTCGTTCTTGCGGATGCCGATGGCGTAGGGTTCGGCCGACATCGGCTCAGGCAGCAAGGCGTAGGCGTCCGGACTGCGGCTTTGCGCGATGGTTGCCATCAGTTGCACGTCGTCGTTGATATAGGCCACGGCGCGGCCGGTTTCCAGCATCAGGAAGGCTTCGCCGCCGTCCTTGGCGTTGAGGATTTTCAAGCCCAGCTGTTTTTCGCGGTCCAGGTTCTTCGTGATCCACTCGCCGCTGCCACCGGTGATCACGACCACCGACTTACCTTTCAGATCGGCCACGCTGTTGATGCCAGCGGTTTTCTTCACGGCGTATTTGGCGCTGGCGATGTAGCTGGTCAGCAGGAAACCGATCTGCTTCTGACGCTCGACGGTGTTGGTGGTAACGCCGCACTCCATGTCGATGGTGCCATTGATCAGCAGCGGGGTACGGGTGGCCGCAACGACCGATACGTACTCGGTCTTGAGGTTGGGCTCACCAACCTTGACCTTGATCTGGTCGACGATTTTCTTGCACAGCTCGATGCTGTAGCCGATAGGCTGCTGGGCGTCGTTGAGATAGGAGAAAGGCAGCGACGCATCGCGGTAGCCCAGCGTGACAGTGCCCACTTCCTTGATTTTTTTCAGTGTACCGGTCAGTTCTTCAGCCTGCGCAGCGCTGGCGCCCAGGCAAACCGCGATAACCAAGGCAAGCAGCTGTTTCTTTTGATCGAGCATGTAGATCTCCGATGTTGTTATGGCAGCTTTGGCACAACGAAAAGCGATAGCGTCAGCGCAGGGCTGAAAGCGCTTCGCGAATGGCAACGACAGCTTTGGTTATCTGTTCGCGTGAAGTGGCAAATGACAGTCGGAAGTACCCTGGCATGCCAAACGCCGCGCCCGGCACGACCGCGACACCGGCGTGATCGAGCAGGTAGGCCGACAGTGCTACGTCGTCCTCGAGCACCTGGCCTTGCGCCGTGGTGCGGCCGAACAACTGGCTGCATTCCGGAAAAGCGTAGAACGCACCGGCCGGCGCGCTCAGGCGCAGGCCCGGGCATTGGCTCAGGCCGTCTACCAGCAGCTTGCCGCGCTGGGCGTATTCCCTGGCGCAACTGCTGACGAAATCCTGCGGGCCTTCGAGCGCTGCGCGGGACGCTTCCTGACTGATGGCGCTCGCGCCAGACGTGCTTTGTGACTGGATCTTGCTGATGGCGGCGATCAGACCTTTGGGCCCTGCGCCGTAGCCGATACGCCAGCCCGTCATGGCGTAGGCCTTGGCCACGCCGTTGATCAGCAGGGTGCGTTCGCGCAGGTGCGGGCAGGCGCTGGCGAATGACACGAAAGGCTGGTCGGCGAGCAGCACGTGCTCGTAGATTTCATCGGACATCACCAGCACATTGGGGAAGTCCTCCAGCACCTTGCCCAGTGCCTGCAACTCGGCTTCAGAGTAGATCGCCCCGCAGGGGTTGGACGGCGAGTTGAGAATCAGCCAGCGACTCTTGTCGTTCAACGCACTTTGCAGGGCCTGCGGCGTGAGCTTGAAGCCCGCATCGATGCCACAGGGAATGACCCGCACCACGCCGCCGTTCAAGGTGACGATGTCTGAGTACGACACCCAATAGGGCGCGGGTATGACCACTTCGTCGCCGGGTTCCAGGGTTGCAACGAAGGTGTTGTAGATCACCTGCTTGGCGCCGTTGCCGACGGTGATTTCGTCAACGCTATAAGCCAGGCCGTTGTCGCGCTGAAACTTGGCGACGATGGCCTTGCGCAAGGGCAGGGTGCCCTGCGGTGCGGTATAGCGAGTGTGCCCGTCGAGCATCGCCTGATGCGCGGCCTCGATGATATGCGCAGGGGTGTCGAAGTCGGGTTCGCCCAGGCTCATGTCGACGATGTCGCGACCTTCGCTGGACAACTGCTTGGCACGCATGGAGATGACCATGCTGGGGGACGAGGAGATTTGGCGGACGCGTTCGCTTTCAAAATTCATGAAAAACAGCCTTCCTTTGGTCGTGCGCCAGGGCCTTAAAGACATCCTGTCGTTCTAGTTGTAGGACGTAGTATGACACGGGCGGCGCCCTCTGCAATCGCTCAAATACCTAAAAGTTCAGTGCGTTGAAAAGGGCGTTGCGAACGTCACGCGAAGCTCTCGAACGTTTAACTTGCGCGGTCTATTCATCAGTGTGCTTGATTCTTCTCGCCGCTCATTTGACCAACGCGTGCTCCGCGCGCACCGAGTTCATGAACGCCTGCATCGCTGACGATTGGATGCGATGGCGTCGGGTGATGAGCCCGAACGGTGGCAGGCGTGCTTCGAACTTGATTGGCAACACCGCCAGCAGATGTCGTCCGGGATAGTCCTCGACCACCGACACCGGGGTGACGCCGAGCATGTCGGTCTGCTGTACCAAGGACAGCAAGGTCATGATCGAGGTGGTTTCGACGATGCTGCTGGGGATGTCCACGCGCGCGTTGTGAAACACCTGATTGATGATCGAGCGCATCGGGCTGGGGTGTTGTTGCAACACCCAGGTCATGTTCTGCAACTCGGCCCAACTCAGCTGTTTCTCCTTGGACAAAGGATGTTGTGCGCCGGCGATCACGCACAGGGCTTCCTCACCCAGGCTGTCGAACAACAGTTCTTCGGCCCTGGCGCCGGCCGGAATCCGCCCCAGCACGATGTCCAGTTGATCCTGCAACAGCGCCTGCACCAGCACGTCGCTGGTGTCGACCTGAATGCTCATCGACAGGCGAGGGTGGCTTTGTTTCAAGGTGGCGATGGTGCGGGTCAACAAGCCCGAGGCCAGTGCCGGAATCGCACCCACGGCAACCCGGCCGAGGTTGCCGGATTCCAGCGCCACCAGTTCCTCGCGCATGCCGCTCAATTCAGCGAAGACCATGCGCGCGTAGTAAGTGACGGTTTCGCCGAACGGCGTAGGGCGCATGCCGCGTGGCAGGCGCTCGAAGAGTTCGACACCGAGCAGATCCTCGGCCTCGTGCAGCATCTTGGTCGCGGCGGGTTGGGTCATGCCGATATGATCGGCGGCGCGGCGCAATGAACCGAATTCCTGCAGCGTCAGCATCAACCGCAGTTGGCGCAGGCGCAGGCGGCCGTGGATCACGTTGGCATCAGGAATTCGGGTCATGGGCCGGGCTCGCGAAAATGAACTGCGGCAAGCCTGACAACAAATGCCAGGCGTTGCCAGCATGGCGTGTCACAGCACTGATTTTGCCTTCGGCAATTGGGATTTGCGCAGGCCCAGCACGGTTTGCAGCGCTTTGGAGATCAGCGGCCAGAACAGCATCAGCAGAGCCGCCGTGGTCAAGCCGCCCACCAACGGGTTGGACCAGAAGATGCCGATGTGACCGTCCGAGAACAGCATCGACTGCCGGAACGCATCTTCCGCCTTGTCGCCCAACACCGCTGCCAGCACCAGCGGCGCAATCGGGTAGCCCAGCTTCTTGAACAGGTAACCCAGGGCGCCGAAGCCCAGCATCAACACCACGTCGAAGAACGAGTTGTGCACCGAGTACGCGCCGATGGCGCAGACCATGATGATGATCGGCGCGATGATCGAGAACGGAATGCGCAGGATCGAAGCGAACAGCGGCACGGTGGCCAGCACCACGATCAGACTCACCACGTTGCCCAGGTACATGCTCGCAATCAGCCCCCAGACAAAGTCATGCTGCTCGACGAACAATGTCGGCCCGGGGTGCAGGCCCCAGATCATCAGGCCACCGAGCATCACTGCCGCGGTTGCCGAGCCGGGAATGCCCAGGGTCAGCATCGGCAGCAGCGCGCTGGTGCCTGCCGCGTGGTCGGCGGTTTCCGGGGCGATCACGCCTTCGAGTTCACCCTTGCCGAAGTTCTCGCGGTTTTTCGAGAAGCGCCGCGCCAGGCTGTAGCTCATGAACGAGGCCGCCGTCGGCCCGCCCGGGGTGATGCCCATCCAGCAACCTACCAGGGTGCTGCGCACGATCGTCCACCAGTACCGCGGCAGCTTGGCCCAGGTGCGCAGGATGACCATCGGTGTGATACGCGCATGCTCACCGCGAAACACCAGGCCTTCCTCGACGGTGCAGAGAATCTCGCCGATGCCGAACAGGCCGATCACCGCCACTTCGAAACTGATCCCGGTCATCAGGATCGGTTGGTCGAACGTCAGGCGCAGGTTGCCGGACACCGTGTCCATGCCGACGGCTGCCATGGCGAAGCCGATCATCATGGCGACCACGGTTTTCAGGGGTGGATTCTTGCTCATGCCGATGAACGTGCAGAACGCCAGCAGATACACCGCAAAGAACTCCGGCGAACTGAAGGACATGGCGAACTCGGCGATGCGTGTCGACAGGAACGTCAGCAGCAGGACACCGGCAAGGGCACCGATCAGCGCCGAGCTGAAGGCGGCGGTCAATGCTTCTGCCGCACGGCCTTCGCGGGCCATCGGGTAGCCGTCGAAGGTGGTCGCCACCGATGACGGCTCGCCGGGTATGTTGAACAGAATCGAGGTGATCGAGCCGCCGAACAGCGCACCCCAGTACATGCACGACAGCAGAATGATCGCCGACACCGGCGACATGGTGAATGTCAGCGGCAACAACAACGCCACGCCGTTGGGCGCGCCGAGACCGGGCAACACCCCCACCAGAATACCCAGCAGCACGCCGATCACCATCAGGCCGATGTGGCCCGGGGTCAGGATCAGGTTCATGCCCTGCAACAAGGAATCGAATTCGCTCATTTGAAATATCTCACGGTCTGGGCAATCCATTCGCCCAATGGACCGCCATCCAGCGGGACCTTGAACCACAGCGCAAAGATCAGGTAGCTGGCAAGCACTGCGCCGAGGGAGATGCCTGCGATCTTCCATTTGCTGTAGGGCGTGGCGCGTGCCTTGTCACTCCACATGAACCAGGCAATGAAGCAGGCCGATGACACATAGATGCCCACCAGCGGCATCGCGCCGACGAACAGGGCAATCGGGATGAACACCGACAACACCTGGCCAAAGGCGCTGCGGCTGACGAACGCAATGCTCAGCGCTTTCCAGCGCACCAGGGTCAACACGCCGTTGCCCAGGCTGGCGGCGCTGAGCAGCAGGCCAATGTAGAAAGGGAAGTAACCCGGCTCGGGGCCGGAGTCGCCCCAGCCGATACCCTGTTCGACGCTGCCGAACATCACCACCACGCCTATCAGCGTGGTGAAGAGAGTCAGGCCAAGTTCGACCCAGCGGGTGCCGACCAGCGCAGGTGAATCCGAAGAATGGGACATGAAACACCTCCAGCAGATGACGGCCGTCCTTAGGCGGACGGCCGCAGGCGACTCAGTTTTTCAGCCAGCCGGCTTCCTTGAACACCGGTGTCACGCGGGCGGTGTCTTTTTCGATGTAGGCGGTCAGCGGCTCGCCTTCGAGGAAGGTCGGTACCAATGCGTTCTGCTTGACGTAGGCCTTGAACTCCGGCGTCTCGGTGACCTTGCGCATCAGTTCGACATAGAACGCGCGCTGTTCGGCAGTGACGTCGCCTGGCATGAACACGGTGCGCGGGAAGCGATATTGATCGATGCCCAGGCCTTGTTCGTAACAGGTCGGCACGTCGGCCCAGGATTTGTCGCCGGCCACTTTGTCGGTGTAGGTCATGCGCTCTTTACTGAACACGCACAGCGGCTCGATCTGGTCGCCGCGCCATTGGCTGATGCTTTCGCTGGGGTTGTTGACGTTGGCGGCGATATGCTTGCCGGCCAGTTGGGTCGCGGCTTCGCTGCCACTCTTGAAAGGGATGTAGACCAGCTTGCTGTTGTTGGTCTGGTTGAGCAGCAAGGTCAATGTCTGGTCGACATCCTTGGATTGACTGCCGCCCATGCGCATTTTCGCAGGGTCGGCCTGGGCCGCCTGGTAGAAGCCTTTCGCGTCTTTCCATGGCGCGTCCTTGTAGCTCCACAGAATGAAGTCATCCTCGGCGACGGCCGCCACGGGCGTCAGTTCCTGCCATTGGTAACCGAGCTTGGCCACCAGCGGCAGCAGGTAGATGTTGTTGGTGCCGATCACCAGTTTTTCCGGATCGCCCTTGTTCATCTTCAGGTCGAGAAACGCTTCGGCGCCATTGCCGCCACCCTTGTTGAGGACGATGGTGTTGACGTCGAGCAGCTTGTGCGTGGAGATGATCGACTGAATCAGGCGGCCCAACTGGTCGGTGCCGCCCCCGGGCCCACCCGCGACGACGATTTCGACATTCTTGTCCGGTTGCCAGGCCGCCGTGGCGAGCGCCGGAAGAGCGCCGGCAGCAACCAGGGAGCAGCCGAGAATGAGAAGGGATGTACGACGGACGAATGCATTTCGCATGGAAAGAGCCTCGTTTTCTTGTAGTTGTTATAAGTGACTTGTCTGAGCGGTCGAACCGCAAGCCTGGAGTGAGTGTGGGAAGGTGCAAGCTCCGCGTCTAGTCAAAACAATACATACACCGATAACCAGGGGTTATAGCTAGCTTGGTTCAAAGCCGCACAGCAGGGTGTAAATGCCGGTCCAGAGCCATTTCATAAGAAAGTCCAGTTCGCTGCAACTCATCCGCAGACACGCGAAAACCCCGTTGAGATAACTCCAGGCTATCGCTCTATTCCAAGTTTTGATTGGACGGTTATCGGGGAGCCTTCGATAGTGCTCGCCAATGCCGTGTTTTGCGGTGGGCTGCACCCAGAAGAACGATCAATCAGAAGAACAATAAATCACCAATGAGGTGCGCCATGGCCGAGCTGTGGAACGGTCCGATCATCGATGCCCATCATCATTTCTGGGATCCTTCGATCAATCCCCATCCGTGGCTGGCAGCCGATGCCAGTGTCGCGTTCCGCTATGGCGATTACAGCGCGATCAAACGCAGCTACCTGCCCGACGATTACCTCGCCGATACCGGTACTCACCAGGTCGTGCAGACGGTGTACATCGAATCGGAATGGGACCCGCAGGACCCGGTGGGCGAAACCCGCTTCGTCGAACAACTCGCCCGCCGCTACGGTTTGCCCAATGCAATCGTCGCGCAAGCCTGGCTGGATCATCCCGAGGCCGCCGCCGTACTGGCCGAGCAAGCCTCCTACAAATGCGTGCGCAGCGTGCGCCACAAGCCTGGAGGCCCGACCACAAGGGCGCAGGTCGGGCACGTCCGCAGCCTGATGAGCGACGAGCGCTGGCGGCGCAGTTATGCCGTGCTGCAAGGGCTGGGCTTGCATTTCGACCTGCAGACACCGTGGTGGAATCTGCATGAGGCGGAATGGCTGGCGCGGGATTTTCCGGGCACCACGCTGATTCTCAACCATGCCGGCTTGCCCAATGATCGCAGCGCCGAAGGCCTCGCCGCCTGGCGGCTGGCCATGGCGCGGCTGGCCGAGTGGCCGAACGTGCAGGTGAAGGTGTCAGGCCTCGGCCAGCTGCGCCAGGCATGGCGGGCCAAGGACAACGCCTGGATCGTGCGCGAGGTGATCGCGATGTTCGGCACCCACCGCGTGATGTTCGCCAGCAATTTTCCGGTGGACAGCCTCTGTGGCTCGTTCGATGTCATCTACAACGGATTCAAATCCATCGTTGCCGATCTGCCATTGGCCGATCAGGAACGTTTGTTCTACAGCAATGCGCAGCGCGTCTATCGCTGCGAGCCGGGCACCCTAGACCGGACACGGCCTGAACCCTTGAGGAGTGAAGCATGAACAAGACATCCATCGCCATGGTCCTTGGCGACCCGGCGGGCATCGGCCCGGAACTGATCGCACGGCTGCTCGCCGAGCCCTCGGTGCGCAGCCAGGCCAACGTGATCCTGATCGCCGACGAAGCGGAAATGCAGCGCGGCATGCGCATCGCCGGAATGGAGTTTCCCTACCGCCGCGTGGAGTCGCTGGAGCAGTTGTCGTTCGCCGATGACACGCCGCTGTTGTATGACTTTCGCGGCGACACCGTGGGCGAATTTGCCCGCAGTGAAGCCAGTGTCATCGGCGGTCGCTACAGCCTCGACACCCTTGAACAGGCGTTGCGCTTGACCGAAGCCGGCACTACCAATGCCGTGCTGTTCGGCCCGTTGAACAAGACCTCGCTGCACATGGCCGGCATGGCCCACAGCGATGAGCTGCATTGGTTCGCCGAGTTGCTGGGCTTCGATGGGCCGTTCTGCGAATTCAACGTGCTCGACAACCTGTGGACCTCGCGCGTGACCTCGCACGTTGCCCTGGCCGACGTGCCGGGCCTGCTCTCGCAGACCAGGGTGATCGAAGCGATTCAGCTGATCGACACCGCGCTCAAGCGCAGTGGCCTGGCAAAACCGCGCATCGGCGTCTGTGGGCTGAACCCACACAACGGCGACAACGGCTCGTTTGGCCGCGAGGAGCTGGACATCATCGGCCCGGCAGTGCGTTCGGCGCAGGCCATGGGTATTGCCGCGGAAGGCCCGTATCCGGGCGATACGATTTTCCTCAAGGTCCAGGGCGATGCCAGTGCCTTCGACGCAGTGGTCACGATGTACCACGACCAAGGGCAGATCGCGATCAAGCTGATGGGCTTCTCCCGCGGCGTAACGGTGCAGGGCGGCTTGCCGATCCCGATCACCACCCCGGCCCACGGCACCGCGTTCGATATTGCCGGGCAGGGCAAAGCCAATGTCGGCGCCATTCGCCAAGCGTTCGAAATTGCCTGCCGGATGGGCGGGCAACAGCTACTGAACACGACTCGACAATTACAAGAAACCGGCAGCGCAAGGAACCTGAATCCATGAAAATCAAAGCCATCCGTACCCGCGTTTTCGAGTGGAAAGGCAAAGTCGTTCCGCCCCAGGCGCACTTCTGCACCAACGCCAGTGACATTCTGTTCGAGCGCGGCGACGCCATGGGCTCGTTCCGTTTCCACGGCTGGCTGGTGGTGGAAGTGGAGACCGACACCGGTCTGGTCGGCATCGGTAACTGCGCCCTGGCGCCACGTGTGGCCAAGGAAATCATCGACACCTATCTGGCGCCGATCGCCATAGGTGAAGACCCGTTCGACAACGAGTACATCTGGCAGAAAATGTACCGCCAGAGCCACGCCTGGGGCCGCAAGGGCATCGGCATGGCGGCGATCTCGGCAATCGACATCGCGATCTGGGACATCATGGGCAAGGCGGTCAACAAACCGGTGTTCAAACTGCTGGGTGGCCGTACCAAGGAAAAGATCTGGACCTACGCCTCCAAGCTCTACGCCAATGACAACCTCGACCTGTTTCTCGAAGAGGCTCAGGGCTATTTGAACCAGGGCTTCACCGCGCTGAAAATGCGTTTCGGCTATGGCCCGAAAGACGGCCCGGCCGGCATGCGCAAGAACATCGAACAAGTGCGCGCCCTGCGTGAGCTGGCCGGCCCCGACGTCGACATCATGCTCGAGTGCTACATGGGCTGGACCCTGGAATACGCCCGTCGCATGCTGCCCAAGCTCGCCGAGTTCGAACCGCGCTGGCTCGAAGAGCCGGTCATTGCCGACGACATCGAAGGCTACATCGAGCTGAAGAAGATGGGCATCATGCCGATCTCCGGCGGTGAGCACGAATTCACTTCCTACGGTTTCAAGGACTTGCTCGAACGCCGTGCGATCGACGTGATCCAGTACGACACCAACCGTGTCGGTGGCATCACCGCTGCCCGCAAGATCAACGCCATGGCCGAAGCCTGGTCGGTGCCCGTCATCCCGCACGCCGGGCAAATGCACAACTATCACCTGACCATGTCGACCACGGCGTCGCCGATGGCCGAGTTCTTCCCGGTGTTCGATGTCGAGGTCGGCAATGAACTCTTCTATTACGTGTTCAAGGGCGAGCCACAACCGGTCAACGGCTACATTCAGCTCGACGACAATACCCCGGGTCTGGGCCTGGAAATCTCCGATGAATACCTGAGCGACTTCAACATCATCGAGTGACCCTTTGGCGCCGCTTGCGGGCGGCGCCAACCATGACGTTCCGGAGGCCACACATGCGTCTGATTCAATTCGAAAACACCGACGGGGGACGCCAGGTTGGCGTTGTCGAGGGCGCCCACGTCCAGGTGGTCAATGATACCCGCACGACCCGCGAGCTCGCTCTTGCGGCCATTCGCGGTCACCACGGCCTGGCCGATGAAGTGGCCGCCCGTGGCACGCGACCGGGTCCGGACTATGCGCAGTTGTTGCAAGAGCGCCGCTTATTGCCGCCGCTCGATCACGAAGACCCTGCGCATTGCCTGATCAGCGGCACCGGCCTGACTCACCTGGGCAGCGCTTCGGCGCGCGACAAGATGCACCAGCACGAGGGCGCCGTCGAAGCCGGCATGACCGACACCATGCGCATCTTCAAATGGGGCCTGGAAGGCGGCAAACCGGCACAGGGCCAAGCCGGCGCGCAACCGGAATGGTTCTACAAGGGTGACGGCAGCATCGTCGTGCGGCCGGGGGCCGATTTCCCTGTTCCACCCTTCGCCGAAGATGCCGGCGAAGAACCGGAACTTACCGGGCTGTATTTGATTGGTGAGGATGGCCAGCCGTACCGCGTCGGCTATGCCCTGGGCAACGAGTTCTCCGACCATGTCATGGAGCGGCGCAACTACCTCTACCTTGCCCATTCCAAATTACGCTTCTGCGCCTACGGTCCGGAACTGCGCGTCGGTGCGTTGCCACTGCATCTGGCCGGTACCAGCCGCATCATTCGCAATGGCGAAACGCTCTGGGAAAAGGAGTTTCTCAGCGGCGAAGACAACATGTGCCACAGTCTCGCCAACCTTGAATTCCATCACTTCAAATACGCGCAGTTCCTGCGCCCGGGCGATGTCCACGTGCATTACTTCGGCACCGCGACACTGTCATTCGCCGACGGCGTGAAAACCCAGCCGGGTGATCGCTTCCAGATCAGCCTCGATGCGTTTGGCGCACCCCTGGAAAACGGCATCGGCGAAAGCGCCGAGCCACTGGCGATCGGTCAGGTGAACGCGCTCTGATCGCACTGTATAAGCATGCCGTGCACGCCCCTGATTAACCGAGATTTTCGCGTTTTATCAGGGCTTGCACTCATGCGACAAAGTTCCGCGCCGATAAGGTTATACAAGATCAATAACTCCACACCTTGCGGATGCGCCCCTCATGCTGCACACCATTCAAACTCGCTATACCGCTACTTTCGTAGGCTTCGTTCTGCTCGTCGCGGTGCTGACGGCGATAGGGGTCAATTACTTCATCACGCCCAGCCTCACAAGCACCGATGAACGCAAGTTGGTCACTGAGGCAGGGGAGATCAGTGCCGTCATCAAGCGCGAGTTGGCACGGGTGCAGGCGCAGCAGCGGGTGATTACCGAGACGGTTGCGCAACTGGACAGCGACAGTATCGACCGCCTGCTGCCCAGCATGGTCAACCAGTACGGCGAGTCGAAGGTATTCGGCGGAGGTATCTGGCCGCTTCCCGACAAACGTACCGTGGGCCGGGCCAAGCACAGTACGTTCTATCACCGCGATGCCAGCGGCAAGTTGATAGTCAACACGCACTGGAACTCGCCTGAATCGAAAAACTACTTCGAGCAGTCCTGGTACCTCGGTGGGCTCAAGGCCCCTGCGGGGCAGTGCAACTGGGCCTCGGCCTACCAGGACGATGCCAGCCCGGAGCCGCGCACCAACTGCGCGATGGCCATTACCAAGGACGGCGCGGCCTATGGCGTCGCGACCATCGATGTGACATTGGGCTTCTTCAATGAGCTGATCGCGCAGAAAGAGCGCGAGATCAACGCGCAACTGATGATCGTCGAAAGCGACGGCAAAGTCCTGAGCAACCAGCCGGAGATTCCAGGCAACAACGTACTGAAGAATCTCGGCGACCTGGCTGGCCAATACCCCTTTGCGGCAGCACTGCAGGGTTTGCTGAAAAGCCCCGGTGCCACGCGTTCGACGTTTGTCGGCAGCGATGGCAAGGAATACACCTTGTTCCTGATGCCCGTCGAAGGCACGCCGTGGCAGATGGCGGTAGCCCAACCCACTGAAGTACTGACGGCGCAAAGCAGCCATGTGCTCAAGACCCTGGCGATGCTGCAGATCCCGATGGTGGTCATCATGCTGCTGGTCATCGTGTTCGCCCTCAGGCAACTGATGAACCGTCTGGCGGTGCTCAAGACCAACATCGATACGTTGTCGGCCGGTGATGCCGACCTGACCAAGCGCATCGTCATTCGTGCCGAGGACGAAGTCGGCGCAGTGGGTCACTCGATCAACCGCTTCATCGTCTATCTGCAGAAAATGATCAGTGAAGTGTCCGACTCGTCTTCTTTGATTGCCGAGGGTATCGAGCAGCTACGCGGACAGTCGCGGGGCACCAACAGCATTCTGACTCGCCACGCCAATGAAACCGATCAAGCGGTGACGGCCATCACCGAAATGAGCTCTACCGCCGATGACGTCGCCCGCAATGCCGCTCAAACGGCGAGCATGACCCAGGTGGCGAGCGAGAAGGCCCGGCATTCCAAAGTGGTGGTCGAAGATGCCTCGAGCAGTGTCCGCGAACTGATCTCGGAAGTGGAAGACGCCACTACCAAGGTCAGGGCTATGGAACACGATGCCCAGCGTATCAATTCTGTACTGGGGGTGATTGGTGACATTGCCGGGCAGACCAATCTGCTCGCGCTCAACGCTGCGATCGAGGCCGCGCGCGCAGGCGAACAAGGCCGCGGTTTTGCAGTGGTTGCAGATGAAGTGAGGGCCTTGGCAGGGCGTACCCAATCCAGCACCTCGGAAATCAATGAAATGCTCACCCGTCTGCAGCAGGGTGTCAGTGCTGCCGTGGTGGCGATGGAGAGCACCAAGGCGCGCTGTCAGGCCACGGTCGACAAGACATCCAGGGTCAACGAAGGCTTGGATGCGATGACCGAATCGGTTGTGTGCATCAACGACCTCAGCACGCAGATAGCCACCGCAGCTGAAGAGCAGAGCGCCGTCAGTGAAGAGGTCAACCGCAACATGGTAGCGGTGCGGCAGATAGTCGAGGACCTGGTGGCAGGAGGCGCGCAGACCGAGAAGAGCACGTCTGCGCTCGCCGCATCCAATGCCAATCTGATCGCTGTGGTACGACGCTTCAAGGTGTGAGGACGGGCTGGGGCTGCGGTGACGGACGGCAGCCCTCGCTCGGGATAATCCAGGGCAGCTGCCCTAAGTCACCAGGCTGCTAACGTATGAACCGGTTGCTTGCGCACCAGGCAGCTCGTTCGCCTCGACACGGTTTCGGCCTCGGTTTTTGGCGCGATACAGAAGCCTGTCCGCCTCCTTCAGGGCCGCGGTATAGGCGTCGTGTTTGGGTGCGTTGATTGCCACCACGCCCAAGCTGACAGTGACGTTACCCAACGCACTGGCTGAATGCTCGATGCCGGCATTGAAAATGGACAGCCTGACCTTTTCGGCAACGCTGAGCGCGCCGGCAAGATCCGTTTCCGGTAGCAGAATCACGAACTCCTCGCCACCATAACGCGCCGCCAGATCCCCGGCTCGGTGCACCGCACTGCCTATGAGGCTGGCGACTTCCATGAGGCAGTCATCGCCTCGGACATGCCCGTACTGGTCGTTGTATTGCTTGAACCAATCGATGTCCAACAGGATGATCGCCAGGGTCGAGCGATTGCGGCTGGCTCGTGCCCATTCCTGGCGCACGGCAAAGTCGAAGCGACGTCGGTTGGGCAACTGCGTCAGGCTGTCGGTTTGCGCGATGGTTTCCAGTTCGTTCTGGGCGCCTTGCAGCTCGCTTTCCGCCGTTATCAGTTGCTGGATTTGCTTGTACAGCAAGACGCTCAGCCCTATCAAGGCAAGGCAGATCAGGGCAATCAGCCCGGCCGACCGATAGGCATACGCCCACCAGGAGGCGAATACGTGTTGGGAGGAGACACCCGCGGCCGCGACAATCGGCAGGCCGGTGACCCGGCGGTAGGCATAGATCCTTTCCACGCCGTCCACCAAAGACCTGGTCACGGCAATACCGCTGTCGCTCTCGGGCAGATAGCGCGAGAAAATATCGCCCTTGGCAAGGTTGGTGGTCATCAGCGCGGTCAAGGTGGGGCGCCGGGCCAGCAGGTCACCGTTGTTCAGGGCCAGGAAAATAACGCCCTGGTCGTCTACATCCATTCGTTCGAAGAACGTCTGGAAATAGGCAACGGGCACCGTGGCCAATGCCACACCGGCAAAAGTGCCATCAGCGCCATTGATACGTCGGCTGATCGGGATGACCATATCCCCGGTGATGCGACTTTTCACGATGGAGCCGATTCGCGTGGCGGTATCACTGTGATCACGGTGATAGATGAAATAAGGAC
Organism: Pseudomonas sp. CFBP 8758; assembly: GCF_014841725.1. Classification (NCBI taxonomy): domain Bacteria; kingdom Pseudomonadati; phylum Pseudomonadota; class Gammaproteobacteria; order Pseudomonadales; family Pseudomonadaceae; genus Pseudomonas; species Pseudomonas sp. CFBP 8758. Next base: position 416,919 of record NZ_JACYUK010000001.1, read on the forward strand.
GATCACCGTTATCGTGGGTTTGAATCTCGGAGAACGAGTTGACGATCCAGTTGCCCTGGGCGTCGAAGATGAAGAGCCCCTGGACAGCCTCGACGTTCGACACGTTTGCCGCCATCAGCTTCGCCAACCGCGCTCGCGCGTCGATCGCAAGCCCGTCGTGCTCTACGCGTTCCACAAGATCACGCAAGGTATTGTCAGCTTGTCGCACCGTATCTTGAGCTTGCTGTTCGGCGGCACGGACGATATTGGAAACTGCAACTTTGGCGGCCGCCAGACGTTCTTCCCGGGACAAACTCATTTGCCACGCAGTTGCCAGACCCAAGGATAGACACACCAATGCAATGAAGCCTATCAGGGCTTTGCTCAGCAACGACGGCGATAGTCTGGCTGGGGTAAAGTCGCTTGGTTTCATAAAAGGCGTCATTGGCTTGGCGGCAAAGCGAGATCAATGCAGTTTCCGTACCGCACTGGAAGCTCGTATTCATTCTATGTCTTCATACGGCAACCCGACGTAGTTCTCGGCGATGGTCTGGCGGCCGGCAGGCGAACCCACGAAGTAGTCCAGTTCGGTCTGCTGCATACGCTGTCCGAAGGCATCGGTATCGGGGAAACGGTGCAACATCGAGGTCATCCACCAAGAGAACCGTTCGGCTTTCCAGACGCGGCGCAGGCAGATGTGCGAGTACTTCTGCAGCAGGTCGGTACGCCCTTCGCGATAGACCTTGAGCAGGATGCGATACAGGGTGCTGACATCGCTGGCCGCCAGGTTCAGGCCTTTGGCTCCCGTGGGCGGGACGATGTGGGCGGCATCGCCGAGTAGAAACAGACGGCCGTATTGCATCGGCTCCACCACGAAACTGCGTAACGGCGCGATACTCTTTTCAATGGACGGGCCGGTCACCAGCCGCTCTGCGACAGGCGCGGGCAGGCGCAGTTTGAGTTCGTCCCAGAAGCGCTGATCGGACCAGTCCTCGACCTTTTCCTCTGCTCCTACCTGCAGGTAGTAACGGGTGCGCGTTGCCGAACGCATGCTGCACAAGGCGAAGCCACGCTCATGGTTGGCGTAGATCAATTCGTGGTTGACCGGCGGTGTGTCGGCCAGGATACCCAGCCATCCGAAGGGGTAGGTGCGTTCGAAGAAGCTCAGGGCCTCTGCCGGGATCGCTTGCCGCGACACGCCATGAAAGCCATCGCAGCCGGCGATGTACTCGCAGTCCAGGCGAACCGTCTCGCCGTTGTGCTGGAAGGTCAGGTACGGGCTGTCGCTGTTCATGTCATGGGGCTGAACCTGGTCGGCCTCGTAGACCGTCAGCGCGCCGGCGGCGGCCCGGGCCTGCATCAGGTCGCGGGTGACTTCGGTCTGGCCGTAGACCATCACCGTTTTGCCGCCGGTCAGTGCGCTGAGGTCGATGCGTTCACTGCGTCCATCGAACGCCAGTTCGAACCCATCGTGCACCAGACCCTCGGCGTCCATACGCGCGCTGACCGAGGCTTCGCGCAGCAGGTCGACGGTGCCTTGCTCGAGCACACCGGCACGAATCCGCGAGAGGATGTAGTCGGGGTCCTTGCGTTCGACGATGACGTTGTCGATACCCGCACGATGCAACAGTTGGCCGAGCAGAAGGCCGGACGGACCGGCACCGATAATAGCGACTTGAGTTTTCATGTGAGCAGCCTTGTGAGGTGCGACTGCGGGCGTGACCCCTTGCAGTGCATTTTTATTGTTGTCCCCTGTATTTTTGATGAGCAGACTTGAGATAAGAAGGCAATATCCGGCATATTTCATGGACTTTCGGCGGATCGTTGCAGTGGGGAAGACACAATGTCGAAATCGCTCGCCGCGCCCGTTCCGGTGTTCAAGCTGTACGGCGAAACCGGGGCCTGGCCGACGCCAGACCTGATCCATTGCGAGTCGATTCCCGAGCGGAGCAAGCTGCATGGCTGGGAAATAAAACCCCATCGGCACAGCGATCTGGTGCAACTGTTGTACGTGCAGGCAGGGCAGGCCACGTTGAAGGTCGAGGACGAGATCAATCTCGTCGATTCTGCTTCGCTGCAGGTCGTGCCAGCGCTGAGCGTGCATACGTTCAAGTTTTCCGCCGATACCCAGGGCCACGTGCTCAGCCTGGCGCTGCCCTTGGCCCATCAGCTCGGCGCCTTGCTCGGCAGCCCGGTGCTGACCACGGCTGTGTGTTATCCGGTCGGTGCCGAGCGTGCATATCTGGACACGCTGTTTTCAGCCCTTGCCCAGGAGTACAACCAACAGCGATCGGGCCGCGATGCAATGCTGCAATCCTTGATCACGATACTGTCGATCTGGCTCAGTCGGCGCAAACAGGCACTGTCCTCATCGGACACCTTGCAAGTGGATCGTGGGCGCGACTATCTGCAGGTCTTCATCAAGACACTGGAACTGCGGTTTCGTGAACACCTGCCTATCGATCACTATGCCGCGACGCTCGGCATCAGCAATGCCCATCTCAACGCGCTGTGTCGGCGCCTCGCGGGGCAGTCTGCATTGCAGATGATCAACCAGCGATTGCTGCTGGAGGCCAAGCGCGACCTGGTCTACACCAGCATGACCATCGCCGAAGTGTCCGACAACCTCGGGTTCTCCGACCCGGCCTACTTCTCGCGCTTTTTCAAACGCTGCACGGGGCAATCACCGAAACAGTTTCGCGTGCAGCGATAATGGATGTGGGCCCTGAAGGCTACTGACGGGGGGGCAGGGGCCCGTAAGCCTGATAGGCCTCGATCAGCGTATCGAACAGCGAGATGTCCGAGCGGCTTCTGGCAACCAGTTGAGCGCCGGCCACTGCCGAAAAGATAGCCCGCGCACGTACCTCGCTTGCAGCCGGTTCGCACACGTGCGCCTCGACCAGCAGCCGGCTCAACCAGGCAATGTTCACCTGCGCGAAAGCCTGGATTTCCTCGGCCATGGCCGGGGGAAGGTTATCGGTTTCAGCGCCCACGAAGCTGCCCAGGCAAAGCCGGTTGTCAGCCTCCAGCGAGCGCCGAAAGATCTCGGGGAAGCGCTGCAGCGCTTCGACAGGGTTGGGGGTCTGCTCGGAAATGGTTTCCAGCGCAGCCGCACCGTCTTCCCAATAGCGCCGTGCAACGGCAACGCCGAGGTTGGCCTTGCTCGGAAAGTGGTAGTAGATACTGGCCGGCTTGATCCCGACTTCATTCGCCAGGTCACGAAAATTCAGCCCGTTGTAGCCTTGTGACTGGGCGATGTTTCGGGCAGCCAGGAGTATGGCCTCGCGGGCGTTGCTGCTCATTGGGGTGCCTTTCGTACGTCGGACGAGTTCTCGGGGAAGCGCGGCATCTTAAAGCAAAAGGGCTCGGCATGACGCGTACCGAGGCCGCCAGGGGATGGCGGCCTCGGCCATTGCTACCCGTTGCGACCAATCACGCGGTAGGCGAATCCAGCTCTGGTATGCCGCTGCTGCGGTCAGCGTAGGCCGCCTGAAAGGCTGGCCGTTGCTGCCAGCGCTGCCAGTAGCTGTCCAGATGCTCGAAACGCTCGTCCAGCGGCGTGGCGTTGACCGGGAACTTGGAGAAGGCGATGGCGGTTGCCAAAGTAATGTCGGCGAACGTCGGCTCGGCACCGCCCAGCAGCCATTCACGGCCGTCAGCCAGATGGCGATTGACCAGGGCGGCATGCATCAGCGCCTCCTTGCGGCAGTGCTCACCCCACGCTTCGTTCTTGGTCAGTTCAAGCTTGAAGCCCAGGCCGGTGTGCAGCACGTGGAACGCGGTGACGATGCGATAGAGGATATGCACCCAGATGCGGTTGTCCCACATGGTATCCAGGCCCTGTTCCAGCGCGCTTTCGCCCATGATCTTGCGGCCCGGATAGGACTGGTCGAGGTAACGCGCGATGGCCGCCGTTTCCGCCAGGTAGCTGCCATCGGCCAACTGCAAGGTCGGCGTTTCACCCCACGGATTCATGTTCAGATGGCGCCAACCGCGCTGCTGCCCACCCGGCGCCATGTCGTAGATGGTTTCATCGAACTGATCGGCAATGCCCTTTTCGTGCATGAACAACCGCAGGCGCTGCGGGTTGGGGAAAGCCGAGGGGGAGGTGAAGAGTTGCAGTTTGGAAGTCATGGGTGGGTCCTGGAGAGTTGAGCAGTCCGGCCTAACGCTTGTTAGGTAGACAGACCATAGGCGCCTCTTGGGAGCGCGTCAATAGGCTACCTAACGTTTGTTAGGTATAACGGTTCGCCTTTTTACGAGTGATGCGCCACGGTTTCAAGGTGCTCCCGCATTCTGCTGACGGCCAGGCGGTTACCTGCATCGCCCCGACGTCGCTCAACGATGGAATAGGCGATCTCCGGCAGTGGCGGCAGCGCTGTGCCCGCCATCGCCGGTCGGCAGAAGCCCGCTTCGGTGCGGCAGGTAATCCCCAGTCCTGCTTCGACCGCCGCACGTACGCCATCGAGGCTCGGCGTGGTCAGCACCATGCGCCACGGACGCCCGGCGGCGTCCAGCACCCGCTGCGCGGCCAGCAGAAACGGGCAGGGCAGGATAATGCCCACCAGCGGGACCACGTCACCGAGCAGCAGATCCGGGTTGCCGAACCACTCCATGGGAAGCCGGGTGACCACGCTGCCGCCAAACGGCTCACCCGCACACAAGGCGGCGTCGATGCGGTCCTCGCCTATGGCCTGCAGCAGTTCTGCCGTGCTGGCCACGACAATTGAAAAAGCGGCATCAGGGGTCGCGGCGAGGACGTCCGCAAGCGTGGGGCGCAATACCCCTGCCACGAAATCCTGCACGACACCGAGTCGAACCGGCGCCGCGGTGTCCGGCGCAAGCTCCGCACGTGCGGCGTCTATACGACCCAGGATCGAGCGCGCATGGCCCAGCAAAAGCCCCCCGGCCGTGTTGAGCCGCAAGGCCCGGCCATCCCTGTCGAACAGCGGCTGGCGCACGATGCCTTCAAGACGGGCGATCTGCAGGCTGAGTGCCGACTCACTGCGCGCGATGCGCGTGGCCGCCGCGGCCAGCGAGCCACCATCGACCACCGCCACGAAGGTACGAAGCAAAGGGGAGGGAATGTCCGCAATCATGAGGAAAACTCAAACCTGGGGTCTGGAAAGTCTCGAGTATAGTTTCGTTTTCCTCAAATAGACTTCGATCTCCATCACCGCCAGGAGAACGAAAATGCCTTTTGCCAGACTTACGCTGTCGCACGAGCCGTCTCTCGACCAGGGCCGCCAGCTGTGCACCGAATTGACTGACCTGATCGCCAACGCCCTGGGCAAACGCCGGGACCTCACTTCGGTGCTGATCGAAGTGCCGGGGGCACATCGCTGGACAGTCGGCGCTGATGAACAGCCGGCGGCGGCGCATCTTGAGGTCAGCGTGACCGCCGGGACGAACTCGGAAGAGGAAAAAACCGCGTTTATCGCAAGTGCCATGTCGTTGCTCCGACGGGCCCTGCCGGACCTTCACCCGGCGACCTACATCGTTGTAAAGGAGCATCCGGCAACCGATTGGGGGTATGACGGGCGGACACAGGCCGATCGGGCGAAGGGCCGCGGGTAGGCTGGTTTTTGAGTGCTGGCGTGCAGTGTTTGCGGTTAATCTCCAAGCATTGAAAGCCAGGCAGAGAAGGCATCGAATGAAGGCCGCGATCCACTATATAAGGGCACTGCTCGTCGCCGCGCTGGCGACGGGTGCCATTGCCAGTATCGTGCAGACTCAGCTCAACCTTGCCGAACTGATTCGCCTCGGTGCACCGGTGACCTTGTCGGTTCGACTCTGGACCACGCTCGAAGACCTTGCGCGGTTTGCTCCAGTCATGGCCGGCATAGCCTTTTTGGCGCTGTCTTTCGCGGTGTTGGCAGGCCATTGGGTGCTGCGTTTCACCCCAGCTTCCTGGCGCAGGCTCGTTTTCATCACGGCCAGCGTGTGTGGGCTGGGTTTCGTCTTTTGGCTGATGCGCTCGGTGATTCCGATGCCGGCATTGCCGGGCACCCGCACGGCCCTTGGCCATGTGCTGATGTCGCTGACGGGAATCGTCGGCGGGTGGCTTTATGCGCGTCTGAACGCGCCTTCCGTCGTGACTGCTCATTCGTCGAGCCGAGGAGGGCAGTGGCGTGAGGTGGGTGTGGTGGCGGTTCTCATCGCTGCGCCCGCCATGTTGTTTTTCGCCATGGCCCCTGGTACCGGCGATACGCCAGCGAGGGTAGATTCCGCCAGCTACAAGGTTCAGACCGTCGCGACAGGCCTGAACCGCCCATGGTCGGTGGCGTTTCTTCCGGACGGCCGCGTCCTGGTCACAGAGATGCAAGGGCGACTCCTGGCCATCGCTGCCGATGGCGCGTCTTCGCAGATCAAGCTCGACGGGCTGCCGCCCATCTTCCAGCAGGGCGGTACCGCGGGATTGATGGAGGTCGCGCTGGATCCGCAGTTCGAACACAACGGTTGGCTTTACCTGACCATGGCTTATGGCGAAGCCGGTGCGAACGGCACGCGCCTTGTGCGTGCCACGTTGGCGAATGATCGGATCGACGACGTCCGCGTACTGTTCAGCTCCACGCTCAAACCTCGCGCCGGCAACAACGGCGGGCGCATTGCCTTTCTTGGCGACCAGACCCTGGTGCTCGCGCTAGGCGACGGCAGCGAGCGGCGAGAAGAAGCGCAGAATCCTGCGAACGATCTGGGCACCTTGGTCAGAATCGACCGCGAGGGCCGCCCGCCGGCGGATAACCCTTTCATCGGCCAAGCTGGCGTCGCCCCGGAAATCTACAGCCTTGGCCACCGCAATGTGCAGGGCATCGCCGTCGATCCCACCACAGGCGATTTGCTGATCACCGAGCATGGCGCGCGCGGCGGCGACGAGGTCAACCGCATCGTGCCGGGAGGCAACTACGGCTGGCCCATCGTCACGGGCGGTATCGACTATCCGTTCGCGAAAATAACGCCATTCACCCGGTTGCCTGGCTACCAGAACGCAATCCTGGAGTGGACGCCGTCGATTGCACCCGCTGGCTTGGCCATCTACGACGGTCCGCTGTTTCCCCAATGGCAAGGCGACTTGCTGGTCCCGGCACTCAAGGAGCGTGCCGTGCGCCGCGTTGTGCGTAACGGCCAGCAGATCGTCGGTCAGCAACTGCTGCTGGGCGAACTGGACGAGCGCATGCGCGACGTTAAGGTAGCTCCCGATGGGTCGATCTATGTGCTGACCGATGGAGTCGACGGCAAGCTGTTGCGGGTGACGCCATAGCGAGACTTTCGTCTACCGCGCACCAAGACCAGAACCCTCAGGGCTTGCCTGCGTTTGAACCGCTTGTGGATTGTGTGTCGGCAGCAGTTGCGCGATGGCAAAAGCCACTTCGAAAACCGTGAAGCCCAGAATCAGAAAACTGGCGCCGTGAGCTACTGCAAACAGCTGCCAGGCAGCGAACAGCACTCTCGCCAGTGCGTCATACAAACCAACGCTGCGGCTCGGTTGCACCAGCCGCCATATCGACCAGATCACCACGATGCTGCCCAGCAGGTTGGCGAACAGCATTGCGGTAGTGTCCAGCGTGGGGACCGCTCGGTCCAATGCCAGCACAGCGGACAGCGCTGCGAATCCTTCAAAAACCAGCAATGCCGTCCAAGGCGTCATGAAGCCTGCAGTGACCACAAGATCGTAAACAGCACTGGCCCGAACGATCTGTAGATTTCTATTTACGCTGATCATATTCACCCCTCACAGTTGGAGCCCGCAGGCTAAAGCCTGGAGTTAGGTCCAGAGTCAAACGGAGAATTGACGGGTGAAGATCGGAGAAGTGGCAGCGAAGGCAGGCGTGTCAGTCGATACCCTGAGGTTCTATGAAGAGAAAGGCTTGATCAAGCCGGGTCGTGCTACCAACGGCTATCGGTTTTATGCCGAGCAGACGCTGCAACTGGTTGGGTATATCAAGCTGGCGCAGCAGCTGGGATTTTCACTGCGGGAGATCGGTGAAAATCTACCGTTGCTATGGACTGGCGAAGAAGCTTCCACCGATCTGCTGGCGAAATTATTTGCTGAGAAAATCGCTTTGTTGGACGAGCGCATTGGACAAATGCACGCTCTACGCAACCTATTGGCCGAGCGAGCCGTGCAGGTATGTCCGCTGATGGGGGCTGGTCAGATTGCTGTGTCTTGAATGACGTTTTGCTGGTGCCGGGGTTCAAGGAGGGTGGCGTGGGCGGGGTTTCACAACGCCAGGTTGCCAAGGCGACATCCATACCCGCCACCGCGCCTAGGCTCTGCTCCGAATCGAAGTTGTCCGGATGGCTGAAGTCGCTGTGCTCATCGATATGCACAAGTGGGACAGGGCCTGCTTCACGAGCGCCCGCCAATGCGCGGAGAAGGATCGAAGAGTGCCCTTCGATGGGCGGATACTCGAAATGAGAGGTTTCTGAGGGGAGCAGCTGTCGTTTGGAACAAGGCTGCGGATGGTGTAAATCACTTTCGGTCGATGACTGCGTACTGAAAGGGGCGCTATCGGCTAGAAGTCGCCTGTTGAGAATGGCAGGTAACGACCCCGAACAGCCGTTCGCCGAGGGCAGAGGTTGGCTTCGAGCGGACCTTTGATGGCCGATATCGCGGTCAGTGGCTTTGCTAACGCGCCTGGCGGGTTCTGATGCACGCTGTCTTGTAATTTGAAAGCAGAGTTCGGCCTTCCCCTATCGGTGGAAGGCTCAGAAAGGCTATGCTAATACTAATCAGGACTTGCATGGAGCAGGAAGTGCACGAAAATACGTATACTACATTAGCGACGCCGACGCTTGAAGCAGGCACGATAATAAGCTCACAAAAAAGAAGCAAGTCTTACTGGGATTCTGTTTTTATTGGTCATACTCTGAAGTTGACGCCGCATGGCTGGGACTTCACCAACAACAAAGGACCTAGCCAGCTTTATTTCAACTCTTCAGACTTGCTTGGTTATATAAAGGAAAATTTGTTACGTAGATTTAACTGCAAAGCAATTAGTTTTGATGAGTGCGATTTTAATGGCGAGTTCACGAGTGAGATCTCTAAGCATGAAATTTCATTTGGAAAATGTAAATTTACCAAGTGTGATTTCGGCGGGAGCGTTTGGAAAGGGGTGAAGTTTAGCGAGTGCAAATTTGAACGATGCTCATTTACAATGGCTGAGTTCCAAGATTGTATTTTCTATGAGTGTAAATGGAGCGATATTACGCTGTCAGGCACTGAAACAAAAATGCCGAACACTCTGGTCTCCAATCCGGCCAAATTCATAGGCGCCGCTTACACTAATCTCGATAAAAGCCTTCTGCAACGTAATAGTACTACGCCACGTTATCAAAAAATGAGGTTGGAGGGAACCAAAGCAAAATTTTCTAGAATTTTGTTGAAGAATGCCGAAAGCCACGGTGACGATGATGCTTATTATGGAGCTGTTCAAACATACTTAAATCAGTCACTAAAAAGCAAAATTCAAAAATCCATATACGAGTTTATCCATGGAAAAGGGTTCTTCGGACATGGTATGAATTTTTTTGCTGCATACTTCGAGTTATTGCTACTAAATATCTCTGGATTTGTTAACTGCTGGGGAAAAAGCATAGCTAGGCCAGCGATAATTGGAATTTTAATGACTTTTGTCTTTGGTATAGTATACGGGTTTATATCTAAGGACTATCAAAGAGGACTAGTGCAAGGATTTGATATCACCTTTCTGGTAGGTTACACAAAATATGCGGGCACGTTAAATCAAAATCCAATTCACATTGAATTGCTATACGGAATCAACGCTTTTTTTGGGCTTTGGTGGTACGCAGTGTTAGTTCCTACGTTGATCAATAGAATCAGTAGGATCAATTAATGGCTATTCTTTCACTAGTCGTATATGGAAGTCGTGCTCGCGAAGATCACTCTGTCGATTCAGATACAGATTTGTTTGCGATTACTGATGATCAGCGATATGAAATGATAGTTGAAGGGACTACCAATATTGCCTGCTATCCTTTGGGTCAAGCCATCTCAAGGGCTGAAGGCGGAGACTTGTTTTTTATGCACATCGCTTTAGAGGCTAAAGCGATATACGATCCAAGTGGAGTTTTCGACCAAGTTAGAAGGAGCTTTTTAAAAAAGGAAAACTACTCTTCAGAAATTTCAAATGCAAGCGAGCTAGGGTTTGCACTTGTAAAGCACATTGAGAATATTCAAGATTATTACCTTCTAAACAAAAGGCTTGCTTGGTGTCTGAGGACAATTTTGATCGCTAGATCTGCGGAGCGAGGGCGCCCAACTTTTTCTAAAAAAGGGCTTGCAGAGGTTTTCAAAGATCGTGATCTAGCTGACCTTATCGCTTTAAAAGACTGTGAGGTCTTTAGCGCCAAAGCCTATCCTAGATTTTATTCTGCCTTCATTAAGTACGGTTGCAGTCCGAACGCCCAAATGCCTTCGGATCTTAACGATTTGACGGATTATTTCCTAGAGCATGACAATATGATGGGATTGAAGACTGCTCGCCTTCTAAATGCTGGAATGGAGTTTGAGGGATACAGCTGGGGCTGACTGTTAAATAGTCCAGGCCTAACGAAATTACGCGGTGGCATTCGTTCGGCTCATACTTGTGAATGACTCCTTTTACGGAGGTAGCTGGCTTTCGCGAAGGCTGCTATGGATCGAAAACGTTCGGTCGAGAACGACCGCTTTCGCCCCAAAGAAACCCTTCGCGCAGGGCTGCAACCGGAGACTTCAAGTAAAATGGCGGTTCGCAATTCAACGAGCAACTAGCTTATGTGTTATGGTGGCCTATAGCTTTTTTTATTTTGGTGTAAGCGTTATGATGCTCTCTCATAGATTTATTTTTTAATTGCGACAAGTAACGACGAAAAGGATGGATGAAAATGGACTTTCAGGTATTGCGGCCTAGAACCTCGCCCAATTATGATTCCACAGCGCTGTTTGCGCTAATTCAACACACCTGGAATGACTACAGTTTCGAAACCCAATATAGTTTGGTTTATTTGGGCCCCGAGGAGCAGCGTTCACATAACTTGATCGGCACTGTTAAGATCTTAAAGCGAGGGCAGCGTGCTGTCGATGGGTTGCAAATTGTTAACGATTTTGATGTTTTGGGGGAGGATTATATTTCTGTGGGTCAGTCGCTGGACTATTATCAGCGCTTATCCGCATTAGAAGACACCCTAAGGAAAAAGCTACTAATAGCGCTTAAAGATTTTATATATAGTCCTGGACGAGCGGAGTCGTTTCGACTTGAAGACGGTTGGAATACGTCATTATTTAGATATTTCGGCGAAAATGATGCTTTTCTTCAAACGGCTAGGTCTTTACTTGTAAAAAATTTTGATAGCTTACTAGCTCAGGATTTAAAGTTTTCTTTCGCTGTGCCTGGCTGGCAAAAGATAGTCACGTTCGATTACTCTCTTCCAGAATATGCTGAAATAGTCGGCAATAGAAAAGCTCCGCTTCCAAATCGGATATTTTCGGTCATCGGGAGAAATGGTTCGGGCAAAAGTACACTTTTAGCACGCATTGCTCGTGTGGCTTATGGCAGCCTAAAGGATCGTCACGATGAAAGCCTATCATCGCTAGGAAAGATTTTGCCTGATGAAGTTAGCTTTCCTAGAATAATCACGGTGTCTTATAGCGCGTTCGACAGCTTTCGCTTGCCCGCGCTTAGACCAACCGCAGAGGGTGAAGCGGATGAACGTGTGCAAGTGGTTAAAGATATTCGGATGGGTGTCGGACGATTCGTATTTTGCGGCCTGCGTGACGTTGCGGCAGAGTTAGAAGCTGACATTGAAGGTGAAGGCTTCTTTGGGCCATTCGCTGCCCATTCCGATAAATTAGGAAAAACATTGCTTAAGTCCATTGAGCAGTTGGCGAGGGAGTTTGAGGAGACATTACAGCTGGTCCAAGAAACAGAAGCGCAAGCCTTACTGGATCAGTCGTTAGCCTATCTTTCGACAGATTCATCTTTCTCTACCGACTCAAAAAACCTCAACAGTGATTTTCTTCTTCGTAATGGGCCGCGCGAGATATTTTTGCAATGGAGTACTGGGCATAAAATCGTGATGCATATCATATGCAAGCTCGCGGCCCACACCACTCAGTCATCCCTGATATTAATAGATGAACCTGAAACACATTTGCATCCACCTCTCTTAGCTGCGTTGATGCACGCCATTAGAAATATATTGAATGTAAGGAAAGCGTTTGCAATCGTCGCTACGCATTCACCTGTGGTTTTACAGGAAACGATTGCCAAGCACACCTTAATTATTAGGCGAGAAGATAATATTACAGTTACGAAGAGCCCGTCAAAAGAGACATTTGGAGAGAATGTCGGGACGTTAACTGGTGATATTTTCGGACTCAGTACGCGCGAAACCGACTACCACAAAGTTTTAAATGATCTCATCGAAAAACACCAAAATCTCGATGTTATAGAATACTTCTTTCAGCCTCACGGGCTTAGCATGCAGGCACGAGCATATGTCATTGCGGAGCTTGCGAAGAGAGGACTGATTTAATGTGGCGCTTAGCAGTCCCTGACTTTGAAAATGTAAGAGAAAATCTGCTAGCCGCATTAACCTTCGTGGACGGCACGGTAGTTCATCTACTGAGCGAGATAGATCACTCTGCAATTCTCGACATCTATGCGGCATATGATGATAACTTTGGACAGCCTACCGTTCACTTAGAAGGCGATCATCTGAGCGAGGAGTTGCGGCAGGCGCTTTATAATGCCTACAGTCAGGTTCAGATCGGTGGGCGACTTGCGAATTATAGGAATCAATTGAAGTTGTTGGCAGAATTATGCCCGTATTGTGGATATGGTTCGGTCACAGACTTAGATCATCATCTGCCTCGCTCAAAATACAGAGCGCACGCACTATATGCCAAGAACCTTATCCCTAGTTGCCATCCTTGCAATAATCTAAAAAGGGCAAAAGGTGGTGATTCTGCCAGTGCTCAGTTTTCCCATGTATATTTAGGTGCCTACCCGACAGAGCAATTTCTGTTTGCATCTATTACGATTTTGCAGAAGGGGATCGGTGTAGTGTATAGTGTTGAGCCTGTGGCAAGTCTTAGTGCCGATGAGTACGAAAGGCTAAAGTTTCAATTTGAGACGCTCCAACTGAATGATAGGTATGGGCCACAAATCAATATTTTCCTCGGTGGACTTCGCACTAGTGTTGAAGAGTGCGGCGCTTTCGGCGCGCCACCTTTGAAGACCTATCTAGCGAAAGCCCATAGCAGCCATTGTGAGAGCTTTGGGGCGAATCATTGGCAAAGTGTTCTTCTTATGGCTCTTTCAAAATCGGATGAATTTTGTTCCGGTGGTTACAAAACCAGCTTCGGCCAACACCGAGTGGTGGTTTAAGTTGTTGCCCGAAAAGGCTCGTCTTCAACTACGAACGATGTCAAAGATTAATCAAGTGTAAAGAGGCGATAGGTCACTACTGGTTTTATCGAGAGCGAGTGACTACTTTTGACCGGAAGTAGTCATTCAACCATCCTTCGTCCATCCCACTCAATCAGTAACTCCCCCCCAACCTTGCCATCCCCCACCACCTCCGCTAACCTCTCACCCGTCGCTGCCAATTCAGCGACCGGGTTTAGCAGCTCGAACAATTCGTCAGGCGCGCAGCGCCTCCATACCCATTGTCGGCGTTTTTTTTCGCCTACAGTGTCGATCTATGGCGGCTGTGCGTGGGGCACCTTCGGGTGCGCCGGGTGCCTGACGGTCCGGTCTGCTAACCCGCGTACAGCTGCCACCCTTTTCGTTTAGCAGCGGAAGGTGGCGGTTCAATCGAGCCGTCAGGAGTTGCATCATGGTCAAGCCGACCCCCGATTCACCCGTTGTCGATCTTCCTTCCGATCACCCGTTGTTTCATTTCGCAACAGACTTTTCTGAGACCGATGGCCGTGTGCTGGCCGAGCGTTTCCAGCGGCAGCGTGCGTTGATGGAGCAAGCGCGGAGAAATGCGCAGCGCGAGAGTCAGCCGCCGCGGCGCTTTTGGCAGTTCTGGCGGACATAGACCGCGGCGCGGCATTCGCGGGCAGAGCCCGCTCCCACAGGTGACTGCCTATGGGCAGGGCCTGCTCCCACAGGTGACTGCCTATGGGCAGGGCCTGCTCCCACAGGTGACTGCCTATGGGCAGGGCCTGCTCCCATAGGTGCCTGCCCTTGGGTAGGACTGTTGGCGTGTTCATCGTAGATAAGGAGATTGACCATGATCGAAATCACGGAAACCAACGTCTTGCCGTTCGGCCGCCATGGCTCGGACCAGCAGCCGATATTCAGCGTCAACTCGGGTGTTGCCTTGGAAGATGCCTTGACGCAATTGTCCCATCTGCTGACATGCGCCCATGCTTCGGCATCTGAAATGTGCGATGCCCGGGTGGTGGATCCAGGACTGGTTGGCGCCACGGTGCATTGCATCGAGGGGGCGAAGGCATTGGTAGATGCGTTGTTGATTCGCGGTGAGTGACTTGGAAGGAGATTGGCGCGATTCATTCTGTTGATCGCGCCAAACACAAGTCTCGCAACGCAGCCAAAGCAGCCACACGGCATGCCCACCGTAGGGATATTCTGGCATCAAGTGATGGCTCATCTCGGTATGTTGGAAAGGTCTACCTGGAGGCGGAATGCAATCTGTCTCAGCAACGATACAATGCCCGCTTCACAGGGCGCTTGGACTGCTACTGAACATGCAATGGAATCATCTGGTCATCAACGGTGTTACCAAGAGTATGGCGCATTTGCAGCCGTTCGAGATGACCTTCGAGGTGGCTGGTAACCAGCTGACCGTCCGTTTCGAATTCGGCTTTCATTGCTTCACGGACGATAAAGGCAACGGTGAGCCGCTGCGGCACAAGCATGAACATAGATATTTCTGCCCTTCGCGGTACCACTGCAGCACCCAGCTGCGTGACTACATAGAGCGCCGCTTCTATACCGGAATGGTAGTGCCGCATAACAGCAAGAACAGTGGCCAGAGGTACTTTTGTCTGGATCTACATGATTGCGCGATTTTCTTTTCCATCACCAACCCCGCCGAAACGACGAATCTACTGCGAATGCACGTCATCAGCGCTTATGAGGTTGATACCTGGGGTCGCCACTCGCTGCCCAAAGGGAAAGCATTCAACACGCGTTACGTACTGGAGATGCGCAATAAAGGAAAGTCGGTGTGACAGGAAGCAAAAAGCCCCTGTGCTTGCGCACAGGGGCTTTTTGCGTGTCTCAATATCGGCCTGTTCTTTCGGCTTGCGCCTTATCCCGCACACTGGCTGGGAGAGCTTTCACTCCGAAATCAACACCCCTTCAAGCGAAGGTTCCGGTCTGTGCTGACGAGGCTATGATATCAAACAAGCTGTCACTTGTGCCAACCTTTAAACGCCTGGTCTGGAATCGCGTAGCCACTGGGACGCTTGATTCGTACCTCGAGACTGCCATGGTCCGCACCGAGCCGGTACTCGCCTGAGCCGATAAACGCGTGGGCTGGGTACTATCGACCCAGACCCTAGCCTATCCAGACCAACACCCCAACACAGCCCATTCCTGTAAAGAATACCCCCATGAAAATCATTGATTTCCCTCTCTCCGCCTAATCTCGTAGCGTGGAGTCTTCTGTATAAGGAGATCAGTCCATGAGCCGTTTGCACTTGTACGTCGATTCGCAGTTCACCAGCCCCTATGCCCTGTCGGTGTTTGTTGCACTGCGCGAGAAAGGCATCGATTTTGCGATGAGCGCAGTCGACCTGCAGAAACTTGAACACCAGGCAGATGCCTACGCTGTTCTCTCGCAAACCCAGAGGGTCCCCACGCTGGTGGATGGAGATTTTGCCTTGTCGGAGTCTTCAGCGATCACGGAGTATCTCGAAAGCGTTTACCCCGAAGTGCCGATTTATCCAAAAGACGTTCGGCTGCTGGCAAAAGCTCGGCAGGTTCAGGCCTGGATCCGCAGCGATCTGCTGCCCATCAGGCAGGAGCGCTCCACCGCTGGGGTGTTCTATGGTCAGCAGTATGACCCTTTGTCGTCGACGGCTCGTGAGTCAGCGGACAAGTTGTTCTATACAGCGCAAGCGCTGCTTAAAGACGGCGCAGAAAATCTTTTCGGTCAATGGTCGATAGTGGATGTCGATCTGGCGCTCATGCTCAACCGGCTGATACTCAATGGCGATACTGTGCCTTCAGCGTTGGTGGACTACGCGCAACGTCAATGGCAGCGTCCTAGCGTGCAGGCCTGGGTCGCCCTTGAGCGTCCGCCGCTTTAGATCATAGGCTGGCCGGTGATGGGGCATCAGTAGTCCTTCAAACCGGCTGGCTTCAGTGCCCGTCTTTGCACGGCGGTGACTGAGCGAGGTACAGCGCCAGGCTGTCATGGCCATCCACGACCAGCCGGGTGATCAGCGCTTCAAAGTGGGCAGTCATTTCTGCATCGCGGACGTCGAAGCTCGCACGCCATTCAATGACACACTGAAGCTCTCCACTGACCTTGATCACCCTGACGTCTGCTCGATAGTTGTCGAGCGGTAGAGGTGATTCTTCGAATTTGTATGTTAAGCGCATCTGGGGGTCATCCAGTACGAGAAGGCGTTCGCGAAGAACGCCTCCGTCTGCCAGATCAAGCCGTCTGACTGCGCCAATCGTGCTTTCTGATTGCCCATCTTCGAGACTGCTTTCATTGATTGCCGGGTGCCATTGGGCTATTTCCGCAAAGTTTCTTAGCACTTTCCAGGCGTGTTCTGCGGTGGTTGCCATAACGGCGCTGTATTCAACAGTTGCCATACATCAAACTCCAAAAACCTTCAAAGTCATGTCTTTTAAAATTATCGTTGGCTGAGCGTGCTTGCAGCCAAATCAATCGACGCGCTGCCGATGCAGTGGGGCTACGTCGTGACCGTTACTGACAAGGCGTTTGCCGACTTTACCGGCGGCGCCAATGACAAAATTCTGGACATGGGTTGCTCCTGCTGTGGGGAAACGCCGGCGCGGCTCGCGCCGGCACAGAACTGCGCAGTCAGCCTTCGAATTGGTGGTAAACCTTGGCAATGACTTTCCAGGCACCATCGATTTTGATCAACGTCAGGTAGTCGTTGTAGTCAGCGCCGATCGCGTCTTTTTCCATATCGACGCGTACGACAGCGGTGGTCGGAGTGATAGCCAGCACGTCCAGACGAGTGCTGATGTCTGGCGCCGTGCCGTTGGTTTCGACGAACGTATACAGGTTGCTGATCGGCCCGCCCAACAGTTGACCGTTGGTGAAGCCGTACATCACGGCGTCTTTATGAAACGCTTCCGCGATGATGGCAACGCTGCCTGCACGCAAGCCTTCGACATAGTTGCTGGCGGTTTCGATGACGGCGTTGTAATCGCTGGTTGGCACGGCTTTGATGTTGTTGCTCATGGGGTGTTTCTCCTGAAGATGGATTCGACGGATCACGGGGTTACATCGACGTGCATAATCCGATCACCAGTCCTGACGCGTCGGCGAAATGATCAGATCGTTCACAGTTACGTTGGCTGGTTGATTGAGTGCGTAGATCACCGCGCGACTGATGTCCTCGGGCGCGATAGCGATTTCATTCAGCGCCTTGGCGGCTTTGCGACCTTCGGGATCGGTCACTTTGTCGGCCCAGCCGGTATTGATCACGCCTGGACTTACGGTGTTGACGCGGATGCCGTGGTGCACACCCAACTCCTTGCGCATGGATTCGGTCACAGCCTGAACGAAGAATTTGGTAGCGCTGTAGACACCGGCCGCTGGGCCGACCTGATGCCCTGCCACTGAGTCCATGTTCAAGATCTGGCCGGACTTCTGCTGAATCATGAATGGGAGAACGGCCGCGATGGCGTTCAGGTAGCCCTTGATATTCACATCAATCATGGCGTTCCAATCGCGGGTGGCGAGGTCGACCCAGTTGGAAAACAGCATCAGGCCGGCGTTGTTCACCAAGATATCCACTGAGCCGTAGGTGTCCTTGGCGAACTGGGCCATCGCCAGTGTTTGCTCTGGGCAGGTAACGTCCGTTACGTAGCTCACCGCTTCATAACCGGCGGCACGTAGCTCGCTGACCAGAACGACGAGGCCCGCTTCTTCGTGGGCCGCGGCGATGACGTTGGCGCCATGGGCCGCCAGCGCTCTAGCCGTGGCGGCTCCAATGCCAGAAGAGGCGCCAGTGACGATGGCGGTTTTCTTGTCCAGGTAATTCATGTCGTGTTCCTTTGTGGCGGTGTTCCCGCTTAGGTGGCGCGTACTAACCGTTGGGGAGTGCCAGATGAACCGGGCAGGGGAGTAGGTAAGTGCTGGTCTTAGTAATTACCCAATGGCCAGTCGGTGTAGCCCTTGGCGCCGCCGCCGTAGTACGACTCACGAGGCGCAATGGTCAGCTCGGCACCGTGGCGCAGGCGCGCGACCAGGTCTGGGTTGGAAATGAACAGGCGGCCGAATGCCACAGCGTCGATCTTGCCCGCTGCGCGCCGCTCGACCGCCATCTCCAGGTCGTAGTTGTTGTTGCCAATGAACCGACCATTGAACTGGGCACTCAATGCGTCCATGTCGACACCTTCCGGCACTTCTCGGGAGGTGGCCGTGGCCCCTTCGACAAAATGCAGGTAGGCCAGATCCAGCGCGTTGAGCTGTTGGATAAGGTAGCCGTGAAGGCCCATGACATTGCTGTCCGGTGGCGTGTTTCCCGCATCCGGTGTCACCGGTGACAGGCGAATGCCTACGCGGTCATTGCCCCAGACATCGACGATTGCTCGGGTCACTTCAAGGGTCAGACGCGCGCGATTCTCGATGGATCCGCCGTACTGGTCTGTACGCTGGTTGGTGGAATCGCGGAGGAATTGGTCCAGCAGGTAGCTGTTGGCCGAATGCACTTCTACCCCGTCGAAACCCGCTCGCTTGGCATTCTTGGCCGCGTGTTGGTACTGCTCGATGATGCCGGGAATCTCGTCGGTTTCGAGCGCTCGCGGCATGGACACAGGCACAAAACCATCGGCTGTGTAGGTATTACCCTCTGCCTGGATAGCGGAAGGTGCTACCGGCGCCTCGCCATTGGGTTGCAGGTCGACGCTTGAAAAGCGCCCTACATGCCAGAGCTGACTGACAATCTTGCCACCTGCAGCGTGCACCGCATCGGTGACCTTTTTCCATCCCGCTACCTGCTCCTCGCTCCAGATGCCAGGGGTCGCCGCGTAGCCGCGGCCTTGAGCCGAGATGTTGGTCGCCTCAGCCACGATCAATCCAGCGGTGGCCCGCTGAGCGTAATAAGTGGCGTGCAACTCAGTGGGGATACCTGCTTCGCCGTAACGACTACGGGTGACGGGGGCCATGACAATGCGGTTAGCCAGTTCGATGGCACCCATGCGTACGGGAGAAAACAGGTCAGTGGTGCTGCTGATGTCTTTCATGTTCTAAGCCTTTGTAGTGGACCGGTCGTCTACTAAATTGGGTAAATAAAAAGCGCGTACTAGTGCAGCAAGCGCTTGGTCATGATCAAAGCTTTGGAAAAGGACGCCGTGGATCTGTTCACCTTGACCAGCAGGGAGGCGCCCAACCATAGCTGGTAGAGTGATTCAGCAAAGGCTGCAGGGTCACCTTCTGGATGAATGCTGCCGTCGGCTACGCCCATGTCCACGCATGCTGTGATGCGCTGAATGATCTTCGCCGTACCGACTTCGAGCACAGCGCGCATGTCTTCAGACAAATCGCAGACCTCTGCGCCTAACTTGACCACCAGGCATTTGCCCTCGGGCAGGTCAGTGCCTTGGGTTTCAGTCCAGTAGTTGAAATAGGCCAGCAAGCGTTCGGCGCCGCTTCCAGGCTTTGCCATGAGCGCGTCCACGCGGCCCAGGTACTCGGAGAAATATTCTTCCAGCAAAGCCTGGCCGAATTCTTCCTTCGACTTGAAGTAGTAATAGAACGACCCTTTGGGCACACCCGCCGTGCTCAGCACTTCGGCCAAGCCAACGGCCGTATAGCCTTTGTTGGTCATCAGCGAACGAGCCACATCGATGATGTGCTGCCGCATGTCTTGAGCTGGTTTCTTCATGATGGGCGGCATGGTAAACACATACCGACCGGTCGTCTACAGAATTTTTCTGTGCATTGGTATGGCCGTGCTTGCGCGCAGGTAATCCGCAATGGCCTTTGTCGCGACATCAAGTGTGGGGTTTTACACCAGGCTAAAAATACCCGCTTCGCCAGTCTCCATGTCATACGCAATCAATGCTTCCTGATCTGTACCAGCACTGCAGAGGCTTTCACCTCGACTGTTCCAGATCGAAGAACCACCCGCCGCCACGAAGTCGTCGGCGGTGCCTACGTCCGATGTTCATTCAGTCAGGCGGCGATACTGCTGAACAACGAACGTCGCTACTACCATGAGGCAGGCGATCCAGGCGCAAACTACCTGCCAGTGTCCTATGGCCGTCACGTCGCCCATGAAGAAACCAGCGGAGACGAGAAAAAGCAGCAGTGACAGGCCCGCCAGCAGCACTCGCGGAATGGCCATTGCGAGGCGCCACCAGACGCCCGGCGCGAACCGTCGGGCGACCCAGCGATTGAGTGCTGTCATTCCTGCAAGGACCATGGCGAATATCGTCAGCAGCAGCGGTATCAGAATAAGCGCCATGGCAGGCTCAGCTTCACCACCATCTTCGCCTGGCGGGTAATGGGCTGCATGCCACATATCTGCGCAGAGAGCCGAAAGCGCGAAAATCACCACGATGGGAGCAATGGGGAATATCAACGTGCTCACTAGCGCATGGTTGTCGTGATTCTTCATCTCGCATTTCCTTATCGAGGATATTGGCCATCGAAGCATCTCCGATGCCTCATCACCCGATACTGTAGGGATCAATGCCGAGCAGAGGGGCCAGCAGCCTGCCGCTATTCAACCGCTGCAAAAAAGCCGCAGTTTTCCGGACACCCAAGAGATCATCATTGCAGGAATGGAAAGGAGAGCGACATAGATGACCCCCGCAGCCAGCAAGGGCGAAACGCCGGTAGACACTACGACCACCGGGAGTTGGGCAAACATGACTATCGCGCCTGCTATCAGGCTGAGGCGTAGAAACATTGCCCCCACAACGGCTGACAGCACCAGCGCCGCTGGATAGACAGTGGTCCAGTAACCCGCTGCGTCCCACGGCTCCGCATTGCCTGAGAGCCATGACACGGCGGTCCAGAAGATGATGCACACAATGCTGATCAGAATCACGCTCACGGCTCGGGATCCATACCTGAATAGTGTGCACAGTCTAACTGCATACTGTCGCGATAGAGGGCTTGGCACCACGGTGCGTGACGTGCAGCCGAGTAAACGTCTCGCCAGGACCAAAGCCAGCGGGGCGCACTGGCTTCAGCGACACTGGTTACGAGGGGTCACTTGTTGTTCGACGCGAAACCGGCAAAACGCTTGTTGAACCCGGCAATACGGCCTTCCGCCTGAGTCTTGCGGACCTGGCCGGTGTAGACAGGGTGTGAAGCACTCGAGACGTCGAGGGCGACATACGGGTACACGTTGCCATCCGTATGGGTCTGGCTTCGATCCGTTTCCACCGTCGAACCGATCAGGAAATAGACGTCCGCAGCCGTGTCGTGGAACAGAACAGTGCGGTAGTCAGGGTGGATTCCAGGTTTCATAGTCATCGCCTCATGTGAGCAGTAATATGTTATACCATAACATATCGGTGGCTGGTTTTTCCAGTACCCACTTGTTGATCTCTTTTAGGGTAGCGCCAAGGGCGTGCTTGTAACGCCGCAGCAATGAGTGCGCCGGCTTAGCATCGCTACTCCTTCATTGCCCTCACGACGGCAGTTGGCCGAGAGCGGACCCTCGGTATAAGCTCAGGATCAAGCACAATCGTACCCAACGGCAACGCTGCCCCTTTCTGCATGCGAGCCCCTCGGGATGGAAGTACCTATGTCTCACTACTGGCGTCATCCTGCGCTCGCACACCTGGAAATCCGCAACGTCGAGGACGGTCGCACGTTCAGCCACGCGCGCCACTCTCATTCGACGTTCTCCATTGGCGCGATCATGCAGGGGCAGAGCACTTGTTTGAACGGCGACAGTAGCCGCCTGATCAGTGCCGGCAGCGTGGTGCTCATGAACCCTGGTGTGGTGCATGCGTGCAACCCCATACATGAACAGCCTTGGGCGTACCGCATGTTCTACGTGGATGCCCAGTGGCTCGCGACGCTGCAACAGCCGGGTTCCGGTACGCAAAAAGACTTCGTGCCTTTTGCGCAGACCTATAGCGCCGACGTCAGTCTGTTTGACGAGCTGGACGATCTGTACCGCACGCTCACGGCCAGCGACTGCCCGCCAAATATCATGCAGGGTGCAACGCTGGGGTTCTTCCAGCGATTGGTCAAGCGGTTGCAGCCGGTCAGCAATGACGCCAAAAGTGAACCGCACAAGATGGCCCAGGCAGCGGAATTCATCCGTGAGCATTGCGCTGATGCACTGCGGCTGGAGGATATAGCGTCGGCCGTACAGCTTTCACCTTCCTATCTGATCCGCGCGTTTAAAGCGTGCCATGGGCTTACGCCTCATGGGTACTTGATTGATTGCCGCCTCAAGTTGGCCCGCGATGGCCTGCGCCAGGGGGAGGACATCGCCCAGGTCGCGGCGCGCGTTGGTTTTGCGGATCAAGCGCACTTGCAGCGGCTGTTCAAGCGCGCCTTGGCGACGACGCCAGGGCACTATCGCGGTGTGCCTACTCAAGCAATAGATACACCGCGCAGCCCCCGAGCAGCGCGGCCATGACGCGATTGAACCCGCGCAGTCTGGCAGTGTTGTTCAGGTAGTCGCGCAACGAGGCACCGGCCCAGGCCCAACTGGCCAGTGATAGCCAGCACACCACCAGATAGATCAGTGCGAACATCCACACCATTCGCACATTGCCGTCGGCGACGAAAGCGCCCATGCCCGCAAGGCACGCGAGCCACGCTTTCGGATTGAGCCATTGCATCAGCGCGCCGGTGAAGGCGGAGGGTCGGGTCTGCACGTGCGCCGTGTTCACTCGTCCGTCACTGCTTGCCAGCCTGTAGGCCAGGTACAGCAGGAATATCACGCCGGCCATGCGAATCAGCTGGGTCAACCACGGCCAGCGGTTCAGCACTTCATGCAGTCCCAGACCCATTAGCACGAGCAGTAGGATGAACCCCAGAGTCGCCCCCGTGACGTGGGGCAGGGCGGCCCGCAGTCCGTGGTGTGCACCGCAACTCAAAGAGACCAGGTTGACCGGGCCGGGGCTTATGGAAGAGGCCAACGCAAACACGGCCATGGAAACGACGATACTCATCAGGCACCTTCAATACGGGTGAGGGAGCACTGACGGTAGAGATCATGGGAGGGGCTGTATTGAAGGAAATTGCTCCCGGACACTGTCGTTGCCGGTGTTGGTTTCCTGCAACGTCCAAGACAGTTGGCGCGATTCTGCAGATCGCGCCATAAATCGCGCCAGAAATTGGCGCGATTCTCGAAATCGCGCCACAATTGCGCCACTGGCAGAAAACCTGCTGCCCAACCCTGCCGATGAAGGGCGGATTCGTCAGCATGCGGTAGATATCAGCAAAAGCGTGTACCGGCCGCTGTCTGCGCCCGGGCTCATTGAGCCGTTACTGGACGAAGTGCTGAGCAAGGCCAATCGGATTACCGATCCGTTGCTTAAGTCAGCTTTATCAGAGTGCCGAGCATCGGGAGTGCGTCCGTCTCAATGAAGACAGCAGATTGCTGCATACAGGACGTTTGTTTCTGGCCGAATCGATGGGTGCTTACTCAGTGAATCCGTTCTTTTCATGCCCTCGTCAGTCAAGCGATTCAATTGTTTCGAGCAGAAGCGAACGTATCCACTCATGGCCTGCATCGCGGTGCGTCCTTTCATGCCAGACCAGCGTCTTGCTGAAGCCGGGAATCTCGACCGGGGGTTTCATTAGACACAGGCCATTTTGATGCAGCACCAAGCGCCGGGGGACCACGGCAATCAGGTCGCTCTGCATCAGCAGTTCCGGGAGAATCAAGAAGCTGGTCACCGATGAGATGACTCGACGTGTCCGGCCAATGCGTTCGAGGGCAATGTCTGTCACGCCTCGAAATCCTCCACCGGAGGGCGAAACCAATACGTGATTCACGGCGCAAAAACGATCCAGTGAGATCGTGCCGTTCAGCGCATCAGGGTGGTCAGTTCTCATGACGCAGACGTATTGCTCATCGAACAACGGGGCAGCATGTAGCCCTGCGGGTGTTGTGTCGTGTGTGACCAGCGCCACGTCGATATCACCCTGGTCCATCTGGGAGGCAAGCTGCTGATCATCAGCGGGTTGAACCGCAACCCGGATGTTCGGAGCCCGTTCCCTCAGCGCACGCAAGAACGGCACGACGACTGCGCGCAACGCATAGTCAGTCGACGCCAGACGAAGGGTCAGGTTGGCATTGAGCGGATCGAACCCCTGGGGTTGTAGCAAGGCTTCGACATCAGCCAGCAGTTGCTTGACCGGTGCCGCCAATTGCTCGGCTCGCAACGTCGGTACGATGCCACGCTGGGCGCGCACGAAAAGCGGATCGTCGAAGCTTTCCCGCAGTCGGTTGAGCATGCCACTGACGGCGGGTTGGGTCAGTGCCAGCCTTTCGGCTGCACGGGTGACGCTGCGCTCATCTAGCAGCGCATCGAGGGCCTTGAGCAGGTTCAGGTCCAGGTTTCTGATATCAGTATTCATGATGTGCTGGATAAAAAATCGCGATTGGCGTTATTCCAAGCTTACACCGATCATGGCGCTATTCCATCCATCACCTACCGAGTCGTCCATGAACGAAATCATTTGGCCCGAGGGCTTTTTGCCCGGTTTCACTGAAAACTTCGTTTCCAACGAAGTGATCGTTGCGGGTTTGAGCCCTGCACAAGTGTGGCCGCTATTGAGTCAGGCCCAGCGGTGGCCTTCGTACTACGCGAACTCTGCAAACGTGCGCTTTCACGATCCCGTTGGGCCGGATCTGGCCAAGGGCGTGCGCTTCTATTTCGAGACTTTCGGGTTTCCCGTCGAGGCGCTGTGCACCGAGCATGTGCCGCCCACCTCGACCGAACCTGGCCGGATTGCCTGGCATGGCTGGGCGGGTGAAGGCGAGACACGTCTGGATGTTCATCATGCCTGGCTGATCGAGGATCTGCCCCATGGACGGGTGCGCATCCTTACCCAGGAGACCCAGAAGGGCAAACCTGCGCAGGATCTAGCCAAAGCCAAACCAAATCCGATGATCAATGGCCATCAGGACTGGCTGGATGGCTTGGTCAACGCTGCGAAGTCCATCGGTCAGTGATTGAATTCGCTTGGCCGTCAGTTCGGCAGATCAGCACATCCGTTGCCCATGTTCACGAGCGGGTTTGATCAGCTTGCAAGTGTAGGAGGAGCACGATGACAATTCAGACACCAGACAACCCCGGCGACCAGCAACGCAATGGCCGCTATCTCGTACGTATCGGGTAACCGATGCTCCCATAGAAATCCAAAAGCCAACGCTGCCAGCGTCTCGATCACCAGCACTTGCCCGCTAAGTGCCAACGGCAGAAGCCGACTTGCCTGATTCCAGCACGCGCCCCCAATAACCGAAGAAAGAAGGGCTACACCACAGGCCACCAGAAAAAAATGCAGCCATTCTGAACTGCCATGGGCATCTGCCTGAAAAACCAGCACAGGCACCGCCAGGAGCAACGACTGAGCGCCCGTCATGATGCCGGTCAGCAGTGCCCAGTCATTGGAGGAAATGCTGGTGAGCTGAATCAGCCGCCGAGCATTGCGGACGGCGAACCAAGTCCACGCAACCAACGCACCTGTGGCGCAGAGAATACCCGCAATGGCTGTCGATGTTTCAGGCGTGTCGCCATTGATCAGTGCATGCCAACTGATAAGTACAACGCCGGCCATTGCGCAGCACAGCGAGGGGGCGAGTCTGCGCAGGGAGACGGCATTGGTGTCGTGCCTACCTGCCAAGGTCAGCAACACGGGGATGAGCCCGACAATCAGTGACGTCGTCGCAATTCCCACCAGTTGCACCCCGGTACCTACCAGCGCGTAGTAAACGAGATTCCCGATCAGGCTGAGCCAGAAGAGTGACTTCCAATCGGCTCGAGTAAGGTTTGCGCACAACTGCCGCCACCGGGACATAAGCAGAACAGCTGAAATCGCACCGTAAAAAAGAAATCGAAGCACTGCGAATTGCAGGCCGCTCAAGCCTTGCGTGAGCTGTGGCCCAAGAAAAATCACTCCCCAGCACAGTCCCGCGCAAACACCATAAACAATACCCTTCAACAGCGACTGATCAGTAAACATTCCACCCGTGCTCCGTAGCTTGAACGGGGAAAGTCTGAAGCGCCGAACCAGGAGAGTATTGTCGGTAACTACGGGATTTTTATCCCAGAATGCTTTTGCGCTTTGCGATAGACCGCCGGAGTGACGGCGCTTACACGTTGCATGGTTCGAGTCAGCGATGCCTGATCGGAAAACCCTGTACGCAAGGCAATCTCGGCGATCGGCAAGGAAGTGCCACGCAGCCATCTCTGAGCTTCCTGGATGCGTAACCCCGTCAACCAGGCCTGAGGACTCATTCCAAACATTTGCCGAAATCGCTGGTGCATTTGACTCATGCTCATGTTTGCAGCCTGGGCCATGACCTCGTTGCTCCAGTTTGCCCCCGGGTTAGCCCGCAAGCGAGCGACCAGTTGCTCGATGGCGGATGGGGAACTGTAGGTGTCAGGGCCGAGAGATGAGAGAAGCAGCGAGCTCAACTGTGGAGCGTCCAAGGCTAGTCGCTTGTTGCCGATGAGCTCGGCGAACTCGATGAGCCGTCGTGTCGCAGGGGAGATAGGTACGTACGTCTTTCGAGCCAGATGCTCCATCTGAAGTGTCTCCAGCAGAGCCGGCGCGCAGTCCAGCACCAGAAAACAGCTGTCTGCGCGGCTGAGCTGAGAGTGCACCGAGCCTGGCCTCACCACGGCGGCCAATGACTGATCGATGCTCCCGCCGCGACCGTCTACATCGATTTCCATCTGGCCACGAACCGGCAGGACCAATTGAGCATGATCGTGGGAGTGATGAGGGTTTTCACACTCATAGCTGCGGATTTCGAGATTCAGGAGCATGAGTGCATCACTCGGGCGGAGTCCAGGGACGAGGGATTTTAGCACCCGAGCCGGGCGATAGATCGCGCGAGAAGGGGGCGTTGACACCACTGCCGCATCATATTCCGATGGCGGGTACCGGTGTTAGTATTGAGGTCGTGGGAGCCACAGCCTGATCGGGAAATGGTAGATCGGTGTTCTGCCCAGTTTTGCTAATGCGGGGCTTCATATGATCCTTGTTCTTATTATTGGGATGCTTGCTTTTTGCTCCGGCTATTTGGTTTCCCTCGAAGATAGATTACAGAGGGACCGTACATTTCATCCTTTCGATGTATTCAACAATTTTCGGGCGTCGCCAAGGTGCCGAAAAAAAATGGCTTATGTGGGCATGTTGATTTTTGTCTTGGCAGGCGTGGTTTACCTTCTTGAGCCAGAGGTCATCTACTCATCCAGAGACAAGATCAAAGCATTGGGCGCGGTCATGCTTCTCTGGTCGTTCATGTTTTATGGCTACTGCCGCGAACTGGAGTTCAAGAAGTCAGGAAGCTCGCCTGCGTCGCTGCAGTGCATGGACTGTGTTGAAGGAACAGAGTGGTATTCTTTGGCCCTTAAAGGGTTTTTGGCAACTTTCAAGATCCTGGCTGTTTTTGCTTTTATGTACGCAATCAAACGTGTTTGATGGCCACATGTCCAAACTCACCTCATATCGCATTCGGCGGTCGAGTAGACGACGTGGTGTCTCGTTTTCTTACCTGGGTGAACTGGGATCAGATATACGCCCCCACCACCCGCTTTACGGTGCCCAGCGCCTCACCCAGGGCGTCCATGCTCACCGACCCAAGCGCCAGCCGTAGTGCATGAGGGACATGAACCGAGATCGAAAACGGCTCGGCCGTCGAGACCGACACATGCTCGCGCATCAGTTCCAGAGCGATTTGATCCGCCCTTGCATCCTCCGCCAACGGCAGCCATAGAAAGTACGAAGAGGGATGACGCACCACCGGCAACCCTGACAACAACGTGTCAGCCAACGCCTGCCGGGCCTGCGCGTCCGCGCTCTTTTGCGTCTCCAGCGCGTCGACCGTGCCATCGTCGAGCCAGGCGCAGGTGATGGCGGTCATGACGCCGGGTGTGTTCCAGGTTGTGGCCTTGACCGTGCGCTTCAACGCGTCCACTCGATGCACAGGGGCTGCGACGAAGCCGACGCGCAAGCCGGTGGCGATGTTCTTGGAAAACCCTGACACGTAAAACGTTCTTTCAGGCGCCAACTCAATAATCGGTAGCGGCGGATCTTGCGCCAGAAACGCGTAGGCTGCGTCTTCAATGATCGTCAGGTCATGCTCGCGAGCGATCGCCACCAAGCGCTCGCGCTGATCGGCGGGCAGCACCCAACCCAACGGATTGTGCAGCGTAGGCATCGTGTAGACGGCGCGCACCGAACGACGGCGGCAGAGCGAGGCGAGGGCATCGAGATCCGGCCCTTGTGCGGTGGCGGGAATGGGCACCACTTCAAGGTGCAATGTCTTGGCCAGCAACTTGAAGCCAGGATAGGTCAACGCATCTGCCGCGATCACGTCCCCAGGTTTCAGCAATGCCATCAGGCTTATCGCCAAACCATGTTGGGCGCCGCTGACGATCAGAATCTGCTCGGGATCCACCGTGACGCCACGGTGGATCAGATGACGGGCGATTGAAGCCCGTTCATGCAGGCGACCCGCATGTGGCTGATAGCGTAAATGCGCTTCCAAGTCGCCGGACAAGGCCAGTTGGCGTAAGGCACTGCGCAACAGGTCGGCCTGACCTGGCATGGCCGGATAGTTGAAGTTGAGGTCGATCACACCCGCAGCAACGTCCGGCTGATCGATACCTTGGCCGGGCGGCAGTGAGGTTTCCCGCACGAACGTCCCGCGCCCGGTCTCGCCGCTGACCAGTCCCATGGCTTCTAACTCCGCATACACCCGGCTGGCGGTGACCAAGGCCAATCCATGGGTAGCCGCAAGTTGGCGGTGTGTCGGCAAGCGCGCGCCGGGAGGCAGACGCCCGGCGCGGATGTCGGCTGCAAAGGTATCTACCAGTGACTTGTACCGGGAGCGAGCCATCTTGAAGTGTATCCATGACAATTTTTTGATTGTCACGATAGTCGGTCATACGATGCGCTACATGCAACCCGACATGGAGTGGACACTCAATGGAACGCGCCTCTGACGTGCACAGCCAGGCCACAGTGAAACCTGCGAGCGGGGTGGTCAATGGCCTCATCGGTGTCGTGATCTTCAGCGGTTCACTGCCCGCCACTCGCATCGCTGTGCTGGAATTCGACCCGGTATTTCTGACCGTCGCACGGGCAGCCATCGCCGGCGTGCTCGCGCTGTGCCTGCTCTTGCTGTTCAAGGAACGGCGACCGGCACGTCAGCAGTTATTGCCTTTGATCATCGTAGCAATGGGCGTTGTGATCGGTTTTCCGCTGCTGACTGCACTGGCGTTGCAGCACGTGACGTCGGCCCATTCCATTGTGTTCGTTGGCCTGTTGCCACTGGCGACTGCTGCCTTCGGCGTGGTGCGGGGTGGCGAGCGCCCTGGGGCGGTGTTCTGGGTTTTCTCGGTGCTGGGCAGTCTGATAGTCGTCGGGTTTGCCGTCACCCAAGGGCTGACCGCCTCACCGACCGGCGACATTCTGATGCTCTTGGCCATTCTTGCCTGCGGCTTCGGCTACGCCGAAGGGGCAAAAATTTCCAAAACGTTGGGTGGTTGGCAGGTGATCTGCTGGGCGCTGGTGTTGGCGCTGCCGGTCGTGATGCCACTGACAGCATGGTTGGCGCCCGCTTCGTTTTCCGGGATCAGCACGCCGGCGTGGTTGAGCTTGGCTTACGTGTCGCTGTTCAGCATGCTGATCGGCTTCGTGTTCTGGTACCGCGGCCTGGTGCAGGGCGGCACCGCTGCTGTCGGCCAGCTACAACTGCTTCAACCATTTTTTGGTTTGGCACTGGCCGCGGTACTGCTGCACGAACAGGTCAGCCTTGGCATGTTCGGCGTCACCGTGGCGGTGATCCTCTGTGTCGCCGGGGCGCGGCGTTACGGCAGGATCAATCCTCTTCCTTCACGGTAGCCACTTCGTCTGCCTTGACCCTTACCTGCTTGCCCGAAACATCTTCGAACTCATAGAAGCCGTCTTTCGTTTTGGCGTCAGGTACATCCTTGGTGATGTACTGCGTCCCGTCCTGCAACGTAACGACCGTGTTGGTGGAGCAACCAGCCAACGTAGCCGCGCACAGGAAAGCAGTGCAATAGTAAAAAGCTTTCAGTTTCATGAGGTGACCTTCTTCGATCGATTCGCTGGGTTGCGGATGCTCTTCTTAGGTGAGCTGCGGTGTTGTGAGTCGAGCGTTTTATCCGCGTTGTGAGCATACCATCGACCTATTCACTCCGACTCTTCTGCTTGCACAACTGCATGGCGAGGCTGTCGAACTCTCGGTCGAAACTGGCTTTTTCCGCTGCGCTCAAGAAGCCCTGCTGATGTACGAATTGGTCGGTTTGATGACGGACGACTTCGACACGTTCGATCATACGGTCGGCTTGAGCTTGGCTGATCTTGCGGGCTTTTCGCGTGGTGCCGATGTCCGCGCTGAGAATGTTGGCTCGTACCGAGATGTGGGCCTGTCGAGGGTCGGTGATCTTGCCACCTATTTCGCCCACCAGCTCGCGCTGGGCTTTGATGTCGCAACTAGGTAGATCAAGACTCTGTTGAGCGGCCGATGCGTTCAGGCTCAAAGCCAATAGCGAAGCCAGGATGCTGTATTTCATGGGTCTTTCCAGTGTGGGCCGGTGGGTGTCGCTGCCGATAGTGCAGCGTATTTTCCAATGGATTCTTCCGCGAGGGCCGGCGCTGGTATTGTTTTCCTTACTCGATCAACACCTGAATGCGGGCCAGTACGTCGTCCATCACCACCTCGGGGACCGTCTCTACGCGTTTGCCTCCACGAGCCTCAAGGTCAACGGTGCGCAGTTGATTGCACAACACCACGCCTTGCGTCTCCGTGCCGGAACCGCTTAGTGGCACGGCAAAACCGGCATGGCGGGCAAAATCCCCGCCTTGGGTGATGGGTGCGATCAGCACCAAGCCCGATACGTTGAAGGCCGCAGGCGAAATGATCAGCGCTGGACGAAAATCGCCTTGCTGCTCACGGCCGGCGGTGGGGTTCAGGTTCAGGCGCACAATGTCGCCACGGTTGAATTTGGCCCGTCTCACGCTTCACGCCCAACGGCTGACATGGCATCCCACGCTGCCATGTCGGCAGGTTCCGGCGCGCTCAAGTCACACTGCGCCATCAGCTCGGCCAGCGAGTAACGCGGCTTGGCCTTCGCAGGCTTGAGGGTCATAACCTCGGCGGACACATCGAGTTTCAGCACATCGCCACTGACCAGATTCATCATCTTGAGCACAGTTGCTGGCAGGCGAATCGCCGCGCTATTGCCCCACTGCTGCACTTTGACTTCCATAGCAACCTCCTGAAAAGTGTACACATTGTAGATACATGGCGAGCCAGTTACAAGCGTTTTGTATAAACATAGTATCTACAATGCTAGCTCAAAAGCGCGTTGTAAAACCGTCGCCTACATTGCATATCCCAAGACTGGGCCATCAGGGAATAGCCCAATACATCGCCTGAACGCTAATACGCGGATGACTTTCCAACACCTCACACCGGCGCCGGGCTCTGCAGCAACGGATACAACGACAGCACCAGCAACCCCGCCATGCCCCAGTTGAACAAGCGCAACCAGCGCGGCACGCGCAGCACGTTGCGCAACACACTGCCGAAACCTGCCCAGACGCACACGCTCGGCAGGTTGACCAGTGCAAACACTGCAGCGATGACCATCACGTTATAGACGTAACCCTGCGCCGGCACATAGGTGGTGATGGCGCCAACCGCCATTACCCAGGCTTTAGGGTTGACCCATTGAAAGGCGGCGGCGCCGAGGAAGGTCATGGGTGTGCTGTTCTGTTCTCCCGCCTCGCTCATGCTCCCAGAGGTGGCGATGCACCATGCCAGGTAAAGCAGGTAGGCCGCGCCTATCCAGCGCAGGGCGGTGTAGGTCCAGGGCACGGCAGTGAATATTTCACCCAGGCCCAATCCTACCGCCAGCACCAATAGCATGAACCCCAGGCTGATGCCCAAGGCATGGGGAATGGTGCGCAGGAAACCGAAGTTCACCCCCGAGGCCAGCAGCATGGTGTTGTTCGGGCCTGGGGTGATGGACGACACCAGAGCGAAGAGGGCGAAGGCAGGCAGGAGGTCGATGAGCATGTCCGTATGGTCTCTGGGTTGTTGTAGCAGTGAAACTACCTGACGAATTGGCAAGTAATACCGTACAGCCAGTGGTGATTTAACCAGTACACACCAGGCTTTTCAGCAGCCCGATATTCGAAAGCAGCAGCTGACTTCCGGATCAGTCACGACAGGGATTGCTCAAGCAGCTTCCAATCGGTAGTGTGTACGTTGCGCGTAAACGTATACATCGTAAACAAACGTCCCAGGAGTACTGCCATGGGTTCGCCCGTTCTTTCTTTCCGTGTGGAAGCCGAGCTGATCAATCAGCTTGATCAGCTCGCCGAAGCCACCGATCGAGATCGTCAATACCATTTGAAACGTGCTTTGGCTCGCTATGTGGAATCCGAGTCGTGGCATTTCCGTGCTGTAGCCGAAGGCATCGCAGATGCAGAGGCAGGCAATCTGGTCGATTTGGATGCCGTAAAGGCTAAGTGGGTGGCGCGTGCCGAAAGTCGCATTAACCAGCAAGGCGGCGAGTGATCTCGACGGTATTCATGAGCACTACGAAGCGCTCAGAGGACCTGAAAAAGCAGAAGAAACCATTTTTCAGATGTTGGATGGTTTGAGCCAGCTGGAGGCGTTTCCTCAACTGGGCAAGGCGTCGGGCATCCCCGATTGCCGTGAGTTGATCTTTGCGAAGTATCCCTACCGTGCGATCTACACCCTGAAAGGCAATGCCATTCTGGTGTATCGAATCTTGCACCAACACGCAGAGCGCAGTGAGGATTGGTAGCGGAACGTTCCACTTCGGCAGGGCTGGCCATTCCAGTGGCCGCCCGTGTAGCTCACGCTTGCTGCTTTACGTGAACAAATAACTGTCCATCGCCAACACCCCATACTCCACGCCGCCCTCGATCACCCGCGTTTCATACTGCTCACCCGCCGCGCCGAGTGCGATGAACAACGGCATGAAGTGCTCGTCCGTGGGGTGCGCGCGTTCTGCCGAGGGGGCGTATTGCCGGTAGTCCAGCAGCGCGTGCAGATCACCCGAGGCCAGGCTCTTCGCCGTCCAGGCGGCGAAATCCTTGACGTATTGCGCGCCGTGGGGCGTGGCGCCACGGAATTCGTAGAGGTTGTGCGTCAGGCTGCCGGACGCCACGATCAGTACGTTCATGTCGCGCAGTGGTTTGAGCGCCTGGCCGAGCTTCCAGGCCTGATGAGTATCGAGCGCAGCGGGCATGGAAACCTGGATGACCGGTATGTCCGCGTCCGGCGCCAGATACAGCAGCGGTACCCAGGCCCCGTGGTCCAGGCCCCGCTCGGCATCCAGGCGGGATTGCCAGCCGCCGGCCTGCAGCATGTCGACGATCCGCGCGGCCAGGGCCGGTGCGCCCGGTGCTGGGTATTGAATCCGATACAGGGCGTCGGGGAAGCCGCCGAAATCGTGAATCGTCGGCGGGGCTGCATTGGCGGTCACGCGGATGTCACTGCGGGTCATCCAATGCGGGGAAAGAATGACGATGGCTTCGGGCCGCGTCAGCTCACGACCCAGCTCGGCCAGGTGCTTGCCAGCCAGGCCGGGCTCGACCGCGAACATGGGGGAACCATGTGACACGAACAGTACGGGCGATCGAATAGTCATCAGCGGACTCCACATCAAGACGTTGCGGTTTGAGGACTCCAGCTTTCGCCAAGCCGGCATTTGACCCAATACTCGAAGCTGGCGCACAGCCAGATGCCATATGCCAGCAACTCCACACCTTCTTCGGCCGTGGTTTTCGCCAGGCGCTGGTAGCCGTCACCCATGACCTGGTGCCAGAACGCACCCATGCCGAAGATCCTGGAAAAGATCAGCACCGCGAAGCCCGTGGCCAGCGCGGCGAACGTTGGCGTGCGCAGGAAAGCGCCCAGGGACTGCAGGGTTTGCAGTCTGTGCCTGGCACTTGCCGCCTTGCCTATGGCGACTGCAGCGATAGCCAGGAAAGGCCACAGCCACGCACTGTGGCTGATGGGGTCGAACAGACCGTCCAGCTCTCGGGTCAGCAGGCAGGCGAAAAATCCTGCGGCGAGGTATTCGAAGCCGCCTTTGCGGGCCGGTCCCGGTGCGCTCCAGAACAACAGGGCGCACAGCGCGAGCATGAGCTCCTGGGTGATCTAGGTAAACGATATTTCAAGGATATCGGTATGAAAGATTGCGATGTCCAACCACACCATGGCAAACGACAAGCCAGCAATCGAACATTTGGCCAAAGCGAACAGAAGCGAGTATTTCAAATCAGGGCGGGCGTACACGTGAAGCTCCAAAGCGAGACAGTTGCTATAAGTCGCGCATATAAACGTCTGGCACAGCGAAAAGAAAGCGGACTTTCACGATAGTAAACATTGATGGAGTTGATGCGATGGGTTGCTCGCAGGCAGACAGCCCCTTGGTATGGGGCTGTCTGCCGTGCAGCACGGGAGGCGCGGTGTTCGGCCGCGACCTAGAACGCCGCGGTATAGATCGCCAGTGCATCGGCCTCGCTGACTTCGCGCGGGTTGTTGACCAGCAGGCGCTGTTGCAGCATTGCGCTGCGAGCCAGTTCCGGCAGGCTCTCGCGGGTCACTCCGGCATCACCCAGGCGCAGCGGCAGGCCGGTGGCCATATGAAGCCTGAGCAGTTCGTCGATGAACTGCTGCGCCGCATCGCCCGGTTGCAGGCGATCGCCCAGCACCAAGGGCGCCAGCTGGGCGTACAGGTCTTGGGCGGCCGGCAGGTTGAAGCGCAGCACTTGCTGCAGTACCAGCGCATTGGACAGGCCGTGGGGCAGGTGGAAGCTGACGCCCAGTGGGTAGGCCAGGGCGTGCACGGCCGCGACGGGTGCGTTGGCGAAGGCCTGGCCGGCCAGGCAGGCACCCAGCAACATCGCCTGGCGGGCTTCCAGGTCCTGCGGTTTATTGACCGCGCGTTCCAGGTTCGCCGCCAACAGGCGCAAGGCTTCGCGCGCCAGCAGGTCGGAGAGCGGGTTCTTGCGGTGCTTGCTGGTGTAGGCCTCGATGGCATGCACCATGGCGTCGATGCCGGTGGCAGCGGTGACCGGGGCGGGCAGGCCGATGGTCAATTGCGCGTCGAGAATTGCCAGGTCCGGCAACAGCTGGTTCGCCACCACGCCGGACTTGCCGGTGGCCGTGGTGACGATGGAGATGGGCGTGACTTCCGAACCCGTGCCCGCGGTGGTGGGTACCTGAATCAATGGCAAACGCGGGCCGGTGGCCTGGTTCACGCCGTAGATGTCGCTCAGGCTCTGCCGCTGCCCAGGGTGTGCCAGGTAGGCGACCAGTTTGGCGGTGTCCATGGAGCTGCCGCCGCCGAAGCCGACGATCAGGTCGGCGTTCATGCCCCGGGCCTGCTCGGTGGCTGCCAGCACCAACGCTTCCGCCGGGTCGGCGAGCACGTCGCTGTACACCGCCAGTTCGATGCCCGCAGTGGCGAAGCCCGGCAGCACGCTGTCGAGCAGGCCGTGCTTGAGGATACCGGCGTCGGTGACCAGCAATACTCGGCGGGCGCCACGATTGGCGCACTGTTCGGCCAGGGCGGCGGCGCTGCCGGTGGCGCAGATGAGGTGGGCAGTGCTGCTGAAGGTGAATCCTTGCATGGGGTGACCTCGTATTCTTGTGGTTGGGGGCGCTGTTTCAGCGCAGGGCTAGGGCAGCGGCTGTTCGGGTTCGGCAGGTTGATCGGCATCGATGATCTGCTGGGCGATGGCCTCCATGCTGGTGCGGCGGGTCATGGCTTCGCGTTGCAGGCGCCGATGGGCATCGTTCTCGCCCAGGCGATGGCGCGCCATCAACAGCGCCTTGGCCATGGAGATTTTCGACACGGCCGGTTGCCGGCTTTGCAGCTTGCGCAACTCGGCGAGCATGTCGATGCGCGCCCGCCAGGCGGCCCGCGCCATCAGCAACTGGGTCAGCAGGCCGAAGGGCCGCAGGGGCCGCTCGATGACCGCCGCCGGTTGCGTCTCCAGCACCAGTTGCAGCATCGACGGGTTCTCGTAACCGACCACGGCGATGATTGGCGGCGCCTGCTCGCTCAGGCCTTCCACCAAAGTTTGCGTGTTCAACCGCTGGCTCAGTTCCACGGCCAGCAGCACCACGTCGACCGCTTCGGGCAGTGTGGTGGGCACCGGCCAGCGTTGTTCGACGATGCAGCCGATGCGCTGCAGTTGGTCGAGCACGATGCGTGCCTCACCGTCCTGTGGGTGAATCACCAGTACGCGCAGGCCCTTGAGTTCGCGCAGCAGGGACGGCGCGCTGGTCATCTCGGCCTCCGGCAGGTCATGGCTGCACGTCCATCTGGTAGTCGACCATATAGGGGCTCGGCTGCACGGCTTCGGCGCTCTCCAGCACCAGCTGGAATCGCCGTCGCTGGTCGAGCCGGGCGATGCGCGGCCACAGCCAGGTGTGCTGGGTCTGGGCGTCGATCTGCACGGTGCCTTGAGGCGCCTCGAAGCGTGCCCCGGCCAGTGCTTCGCGCAGGGCCTGCACTGAGTCGTCGCACGCGCGGCGCGCGGCTTGCGCGAACAGGTGAACCTGAAAGTAGGCCGCTTCGGCACCCGAGGTAATCGCGGCGTGTTCGCCGAAGCGCGCACGGTAGCCTGCCACGAAGGCCTGGCTGGCCGGCGTCTGCAAGGTCGAGAACCAGGGCGCGGCGGAGATGTGGCCTTCGGCTTCCTCGTCGCTCATGGCTTGCACGTCGACCTCGTTGGTGGCCAGGCTGACGATGGGCACGACCGCAGGATCGAACCCCGCCTGGCGATAGGCGCGGTGCAGCGACGGAATGTCGCTGCCGACGATGGTCGAGTAGATGGCGTCGGGAGCGGTTTCGCGCACCCGCTGCATGACCCGGTCGAAATCTTCGGCGGTGGCGTGGAAAGGCAGGTAGATCTCGTCGACGACCTCGCCGCCGGCCTGTTCGAACAGCTCGCGCATGATGCGGTTCGATTCGTAGGGGTAGACATACGAGCCCCCGACGAACAGCACCCGCCCGCCATGGGTTTCCAGCACGTAGCGGGCCAGCTGCAGCGAGTTCTGGTTGGGTGCCGAGCCGGTATAGAAGCAGTACGGCGAGTATTCGAAACCTTCGTACAGGGTTGGGTAGAACAGCAATCGACGACGGCTTTCGACCACCGGCAGAACGACCTTGCGCGTGCTCGACATGTGCGTGCCGAACAGCACCTGCACCTGATGCTGGTCGCACAGCTGCAGCGCACTGTCGCGGTAGTCGTTCGGATCGGCGCCGGGGTCGCCGTCGATGGCCAGCAGGCGCCGGCCGTCGAGGCCGCCGCTGTCATTGATTTCGGCGATGGCCAAGTGCGTGGCGTTGGCCTGGGCGGTTTCCGACGCCGCCGTCAGGCTGGCCCGGGAAAACAGCAGGCCTACCTTGTAGTCTTCGCCGCTCATGAGGTCAGGCTTTCCCAATCGATATGCTGTTCGAAGTGATGCGCAGCCTGGTAAAGGGTCGCCTCATGGTAATCGCGGGCGATCAGCATCAAACCCACCGGCAACCCTTGCGCCAGCCCGCAGGGAATCGACATGGCCGGATGGCCGGTCACATCGAACGGTGCGGTGTTGGCGTTCATTTCCAGGGCACGGGTAACCCAGGTTGCGGGCGTGGCATCGGCTGCGGGAAGCTTGGGCGCCTTGAGCGGCACGGTCGGCATCAGCAGCAGATCGTAGCGGGCCAACTGCTCGTCGTAGGCGGCGCGCAGCTGGCGTGCGGCGTTCTGCGCCTTGGCATAGTACTGGCCGGCGAATCGCTGATGGGCATAGTGGCCTGCCAGCAGGCAGGTTTTCAGATCGTGAGGGAAGGCGTCGGCCTGCTGTTGCCAGTCTTGTTGCGCGCGCATCAGGCTCTCCACGTACAAGCCCTTCCAATTGGAACCGTAATTGTAGCCGCGCAGCAGCTGCGTGGTGCCCTCCACGGCAATCGGTGTCCAGATGGCATGGCCCACTGCATGCAGGGGGATGGAAACCTCTTCCACCAGGGCGCCCCATTCGGCGAACAGACCGGCGGCGCGGCGCACGGCGGCGTCGACATCGGCTTCGGAATTGGCGTGGCCGAAGCCCTCGCTGACTACGCCGATGCGCAGGCCCGCAACACCTGCTCCCAAGGCCTGGGTATAGGCCTGTACTGGCATCTGCCGATCCTGGCGCGGATCCAGGCCGTCGGCGCCGGCCAGCACCTCGAGCATCAGTGCGTTGTCGGCCACCGTGGCGCTCATGACGCCAGCGTGGTCCAGGGTCATTTCGATGGGCATGATGCCGGTGTAGGGCACCAATCCGTGGGTCGGCTTCATGCCGTAGATGCCCGAGTAGGCTGCTGGAATGCGCACCGAGCCGCCTTGATCGGTGCCGATGGCCAGGTCCACTTCACCGGCGACGATCAGCGCGGCGCACCCCGACGACGACCCCCCGGTCGAATGCCCTGGGTTGCGCGGGTTGTGCACTGCGCCGGTGGCGTTGGTGTGGCTGCTGCCCGAGACGCAGAAAAACTCGCAATGGGCCTTGCCCAGAATGCTGCCGCCGGCGTCCAGCACGCGCGTGGCCACGGTGGCGTCGACATCGGGCACGTAACCCTGCAGGGTCGACGAACCATTCATCATGGGCACACCGGCCAGGCAGATGTTGTCCTTGAGGGCAATGCGCTTGCCGCTCAGGGTGCCTTCGGCAGCGCCGTGCAGGTCGGTACGCACGTACCAGGCGTTGTAGGGGTTCTGCGCCGGCGCGGGAATCTGCCCGGCATTCCTGGGATACCGCTGCGGCAGGCTGACCGGTTGCAGCTGATCCAGACGGTCATAGTCCTGCCAGACCGCTTCGAGAATGTCGGCATACTGCGCCAGTAACGGCGCTGGCAGATGCAGGCCCAGTTGGTTGCCGGTTTCGGCAAGCTCGACCTGGGTTGGACGTTGAATGGACATGACGATGAATCCTTAAGAATGAAAGCCCATGAAACGCTCGGCAAGCGCTTCGGTGGTGGTGCTGGCAGGGTCGACTTCATCGACCAGTCGACCGTTCTCGATGATCAGGATGCGGTCGGCCAGCGCCGTCAGGAAGTCGATGTCCTGCTCCACCAGAATGATCCCCAGGCCCTGTTCGCGACGCAGGCGCTGCAGGGTTTCGATGATCTCGTCGCAGATGGAGGGCTGGATGCCCTCGGTCGGTTCATCGAGCAGAATCAACTTCGGGTTGCCGCACAGGCAGCGAGCCAGGGCCAGCAGCTGTTGTTCGCCGCCGGACAACGCGCCACCCGGCTGCTCCAGCAGCCGTTGCAGACGCGGAAAATACGCCAGGATCCGTTCGATGGTGGCGCTGGCCTCGGTGAAATTCTTCACGCAGCCCATGCGCAGGTTTTCGCCAACAGTAAGAAAGGGGAAAATCTGCCGGCCCTGGGGCACGTAGCCGATACCGGCCCGTGCCCGCTGGCTGGCGTCGGCGCGGCTCAGGTCCTGGCCGGCGAACCGCACGCTGCCTGACAGCGCCGGCAATTCGCCGATCAGCGCGCGCAGCAGGGTGGTCTTGCCCATGCCGTTGCGGCCGAGCACGCCGATGCAGCTGTCGGTGGCGCTGCGCAGACCGATGTCGCGCAACACAGGCACGCGCCCGTAGCCGGAACACAATCCGTTGACTTCAAGCATGTTTGATCTCCTGTTTGCCCAGATAGGCTTCGCGCACCAACGGGTCTTGGGTCACCTTGGCAAAGCTGCCCTGGGCGAGAATTGCCCCCTGGTTGAACACGGTGACCGTGCCGGCGATCAGGCGAATGAACTCCATGTCGTGCTCGACCACCACCACGGTGCTGTGCGCATTGATCTCCTTGATCAGCTCGGCGGTCTTGCGCACTTCCTGATAGGTCATGCCGGCGGCCGGCTCGTCCAGCAGCACCAACGTCGGCCGCGAGGCCAGAATCATGCCCAGCTCGACCCATTGACGCTGACCGTGGGCCAGGTCGCCGACCAGACGATGACGGTGCTCGGCCAGGTCGATGCGCTGCAGGGTGTGTTCGGCGCTTTGCCGGGCCTGATCGGCGCTCTGCGTACGGCTGGCGGCCAGCCGCAGGTTCTCGAATACATCCAGACCGTCGAACACGCTGGGCGTCTGGGTCTTGATGCCGATACCCATGCGGGCGATGCGGTGCGGGGGCAGGCCACTGATGCGCCTGGCCTGAAAGTGGCAGGTGCCGTGGGTCGGCTTCAACTGCCCACTGAGCAGTTTGAAAAAGGTGCTTTTACCCGCACCGTTGGGGCCGATGAGGCAGCGCAGCTCACCGCTGTGAAGGGTGAAATCCACTGCCTTGACGGCGTGAACACCCCCGAAACTGACCCCCAGGCCCTGGGTTTGCAGTAGCACGCTCATACGACGCTCTCCGGTGGCACGACAGGGCTGGGCGCCGGGCGGCGCTTGAAGAGGCGCGAGGCCAAAGCCCCCAGGCTTGGCAGCAGGCCGCGCGGCAGCAGCATGACGAAGGTCAGCAGAATCGCGCCCAGCACCAGGCCGCTGTCGACCGTTTGCTGTTCACCCAGTCGCGCCATCAGTGCCTGCAGGCCGATGCACGCCAGGATCGGCCCGAACAAGGTGCCGCGGCCGCCGACGATGACCCAGATGATGATCTGCGCCGACTGTGCCAGGCCAAACACGCCCGGGCTGACGAACGCACCCCAGTTGGCGAACAGGCATCCCGCCAGCCCGGCAATGCCGCCGCCCAGGCTGAACACGATCAGCTTGTGCAGGCGCGTGTCGTAGCCCAGCAGCCCGGCACGCTGCTCGTTTTCACGGATGGCCACTACCACCTTGCCGAAGCGGCTGGCGAGCAGCCCGCGCAGGCCCAGGTAGCAGAGAATCAAGGCGCCGCCGATCACCTGGAACAGGGTTTCAGGTTCCAGCACGCGCTCTGGATCGAACGGCACGTTGAGCGTCGGGATCGCCGGAATGCCATTGAAACCACCCAGCAGCGCACTGCCGATGTGGTATTCGCTGCCCGAGGTGGAGTTCATCACGTTGAACAGAATCAACGTCACCGCCAAGGTGATCACGCCCAGGTACACATCACTGATGCCGCCATAGAACATGAAATAGCCCATGGCCGCGGCGAACAGTGCGGGTACGGCAATGGCCAGCAGCACCGGCCAGGTGCTGTCGCCGATGTTCAGCACGCCGATGGCATAGGCATAGGCACCCAGGCCGAAGAACGCAGCCTGGCCGAAACACAGGATGCCGCCAAAGCCCCAGATGAACGCCAGGCTCAGCGCCAGCAAGGCCATGACCAGGTAGATGGTCAGCGAGAGCAGGGTGAACAGGTCCAGCCACTGCGGTAGAACGCCGACCAGCACGGCCGCGAGCACACAGCCCAGCACCGGCAGCAGATCACGAAATGCGACAGGCATCAGAACGCCCTCCGAAAGAAACGACCGGTGATGCCTTGGGGCAATACGCGGATCAGCACGATGGCGGCCAGCAGCAGGGCCACTTCACCGAACACCGGGGTACTGAAGAAGGTCACCACTTGGCTGATGACGCCGAACGCGCCGGCCGCACTCAGCGTGCCGGTGATGACCGCGCTGCCGCCGCCGATCACGGTGATGAAGGCCTTGGCGATGTAGCTGGCGCCCAGCGTCGGGATCACCCCGGTGAGTGGCGTGAGGACCGCGCCGCCGAGCCCGGCCAAGGCCGCACCCAGGCCAAAGGTAAGGCTGTAGATGCGCCCGGGGTTGGCGCCCAGGGCGGCGGCCATCTTGGCGTTCTGCATGGTCGCCCGCGCGCACAGGCCAAACTGGGTGAAGCGCAGCAGCGCCCACAGGCCCAGCAGGACCGCCACGGCCACGGCAATCACGAACAGTCCGTAGCCACTGGTTTGATAGGCGCCCAGGGTAATGCCCGGCAACGGTGAGCTGATGCCCACCGTGGTGTTGCCGAACAGCATGGTCGCCGCACCGGTCAGCCCCAGGCTCAGGCCCCAGGTGGCCAGCATGGTGTCGATCATGCGGCCGTAGAGGTGGCGTATCAGCAGGCGCTCGACCAGCATGCCGAACAGGCCCACGGTGAGCGGCGCCAGCACCAGGATCGAGATCCAGATCGGCACGTGCCAGTGGTGGGTGGCCAGGACGGCCACGTAACCGCCGAGCATCATGAACTCGCCGTGCGCCAGGTTGATGATCTTCATCATGCCGAACACCACCGCCAGGCCGATGCTGAGCAGCACCAGCGTGGCGATGGCGCCGACTATCTGCAGGGAAAAAATCGCAGCCCAATCCATGTCCGTCTCCTTACAGCGCGATGCTGTATTGCTTGGCATCACGGGGGTTCTTGATCAGGTCGCAAACCGCGGCGGTGTCCGAAGGGGCCTGCTGGGCGAAGCTTT
Organism: Pseudomonas sp. CFBP 8758; assembly: GCF_014841725.1. Lineage (NCBI taxonomy): Bacteria > Pseudomonadati > Pseudomonadota > Gammaproteobacteria > Pseudomonadales > Pseudomonadaceae > Pseudomonas > Pseudomonas sp. CFBP 8758. Next base: position 459,707 of record NZ_JACYUK010000001.1, read on the forward strand.
CAACCACCTCGAGGCGGCGATCGCGCACCTCGGCGATGTGCACGTCCAGAATGCAGTGGTGGGTGGCCGGGTCGATGCTGACCTTGCCGCTGGGCAGGTCCAGGCTGATGCCTTTCTCCAGCGCTTCGATGACCGCCATGCGTTCGATCGAACCGGCCTGGCGCACGCCCTCGGCCCACAGCATCATGCCCTGGTAGGCGCCCATGGCCAGTTCGGTGATGTACGGGTAGTCGGCGCCGAAGCGCTTGTGGAAGCGTTCGACGAACGCCGTGTTGAGCGGGGTCTGCAGTTCCTGCACGTAGTTCTGGCAGATCAGGATGCCGTTGCACTCTTCGGGCGAGAGCACGATGTGCTCGTTGCCACCGGCGAAGGTGGTCGAGGCGATCGGCAGCTTGCCGGTCATGCCGGCGGCCTTCCACTGGCGGTAGAACGACATGTGCGCGCCGCCGACCAGGGCCGACCAGACGAAGTCCGGCTTGGCTTCCTGGATCTTCGAAATGGTCGCGCCGAAGTTGGTCACGTCGAGCGGGAAGAACTCGATACCCACGCTCGAACCGCCGGCCTGCTCGACGTACTTCTTCACCCAGGCGGTGACGATTTGCCCGTAGTTGTAGTCCGCCGCGACGATGTAGACCTTCTTGCCCCACTTCTGGGTCACGTGGGACACCAGCTTCTCCACGGTCTGCCCCGGCGTCACGCCGGTGCCGAAGAAGTTGCGATCGCACACGCCGCCTTCGTACTGGTTGTCGTAGAAGTACAGCGTCTTGTAGCGGTCCAGTACCGGCCGTACCACTTCGCGTGACGCCGAAGTGATGCCCGCGTGCACCACGGCAGCGCGATCCTTGAGCGCCGCCTGCTGGGCGTACTGCGCGTACAGCTGCATGTTGGACTGGGTGTCGTACTTGATCAGGTTCAACGGCCGACCGAGCAGGCCGCCCTGGGCATTGAGTTCCTCGGTGGCGAATGTCAGCGCGTCCACGATCGGCTTGCCATAGATGTCCAGGCCACCCGAGCTGTCGTACAGCGAGGCGATCTTGATGGCGTCGTCGGCGGCGAAGGCCGACAGGCTCTTGAAGCTCAGCGCCGACAGTGCGGCAGCGGAAATGGCGGACGAACGCAGAAAGGTACGACGATTGATAGCCATGCTCAGTGCTCCTGGAACCAGCCCTGCGTGCCATCGCCTGCCGGTTTGCGCACAGCCGAAGGGGCTGCCCGTGCAAGCACCGGGAAACAGCAATGGAGTGGGGGCTGGATGAGATGCAGGCGAGGGGGGTAGGGCCTGATCTCACGTACCGACGACGCTGTCGGCTGAACGGGTGTCGAGCGTTTCGCTTGTGACCGCAGCCGCATCGTTGGGGCCGGGTCGCCCAGGGCGAAGGCGCCGCTGGAGGAAACAGATGCCGCGTGGGGCGCGACGTTTGCAACAAAGCAATAATCAGGCCGCTGTTATTAACTAAATGTTTTCATTAGTGATTTTTCTGCGGTGCGTTTTTGAGAGCGCAATAGTGTGCTCCAGAATGGGAATCCTGCACTCAAACCGGGCAGGGTCCATCCGATGGGTAACATCAGTGGCAGTGCTCAGCAGAGATTGAACACTGCCCCTATGCAGCGAATGGACCTGCGCAAACGGCTTCACCCTCCGGACGCAAGCCTCGAGATGGCAGCCTTGCTACCTGCACGCTCGCGCAGCACGAATTTCTGGATTTTGCCGGTGGCCGTCTTCGGCAGCTCCGTGAAGATGACCTGTCGCGGGCATTTGAACCTGGCCAGTCGCGTTTGGCAGAACGCGATCAGCTCGGCACCGGTGGGCGCCGCGACACCGGCCTTGAGTTCGATGAAGGCGCACGGTACCTCACCCCATTTGTCGTCGGGCTGGGCCACGACAGCCGCGTGCAGGACGCTGGGATGGCAGTGGATGACATCCTCGACTTCGATCGAGGAGATGTTCTCGCCGCCTGAGATGATGACATCCTTGGAACGATCGGTGATTTGCACGTAGCCACCTTCATGCACCACCGCGATGTCCCCGGTATGAAACCATCCACCTGCGAAGGCCTTGCCGGTGGCCGACGCGTTCTTCAGGTATCCCATCATCACGGTATTGCCGCGCAGCAACAGTTCGCCGGTGGTGACACCATCGTGCGGCACCGCGATCAAGGTGTCCGGATCCGCCACCATCATCCCTTCGAACGTTGCCGCTCGCGTGCCTTGGCGAACCCGGAAGGCGCGCTGCTCGCTGTCCGTCAGCGCGTCCCAGCCGTCTTGCCACACGCAGCTCACCGGGGTGCCGGATACCTCGGTGATGCCATAGACGTGATCCACGTCGAAGCCCAGTGCAACCACGGCGCTGAGCACCGAAGCCGGTGGGGGGGAGCCGGCCGTGAGCACGCGCACAGGTGACCGCAACACCTCGCGATCACGCGCATCGGCAATCATCGCCATGACCACGGGTGCGGCGCAGAAATGGTCCACTCCGTGGGTATCGATGGCATCGAACACGGCCTCGGCACTGACCTTGCGCATGCACACATGAGTGCCCGCCGCTGCGGTGATCGCCCAGGTAAAACACCAACCGTTGGCGTGGAACATCGGCAGCGTCCACAGGTAGCGCGGCGCACGCGGCAGCGGCCAGTTGGTCATCTGCAGCAGGCTCATCAGATAGGTCGCGCGGTGGCTGGTGACGACCCCCTTGGGATCGCCCGTGGTACCGGAGGTGTAGTTCAGGGCGATAGGGTGCCATTCATCGACAGGCCAGACGCCGGCGAAGTCCGGATCGCCGTTGGCGAGCAGCTCTTCATAACCCACCACGCCGATCGATGGCCCCAACGGCGCGAAGGGGTCGTCGATATCGATCACGATCAGCGCCTGATCCAGCCGCTCGAGCGCCGCCGCAACCAGGCTTGCGTATTCGCGATCCACCAGAATGGCCTTGGACTCGGCATGCCTGAGAATGAACGCCACGCCTTCGGCATCGAGCCGGCAGTTGATGGTGTTGAGCACTGCGCCTGATAACGGGATGCCAAAATGCGCTTCGAGCATGGCCGGCGTATTCGGGCACAGAATGGAGACGGTATCGCCAGCGCCCAATCCTCGAGCGACCAGAGCACTGGCCAGTCGCAGGCAGCGCTCGCGCGTCTGCGCCCAAGTCCGCGTGATGGGTCCATACACCACCGCAGCCCGTGTTGGATGGGCCAACGCAGCCCTTTCCAGAAACCCCAACGGGGTCAGGGGGAGGTGATTGGCCGGGGTCTTGTCGAGGCACTCGTTGAGGGCTGCAGGCTTCATGGGCGAGTCTCTTTGTTATTGTGATGAAAGGTGGTGAATGCACTGACCGGTTCGCGCTCCGTGACCAGCTCGTTCTCGACGCTGGAAGCGTCCGCATAGCCCAGGCTCATGCCGCAGACCAGCATTTGCTCGTCGGGAATGCCAAGGACTTCGGCGATGACGTGGTGATACTTCAGAAAGGCGGCCTGAGGGCACGTGTGCAACCCGCGAGCCCTGGCAGCCACCATCACGCTCTGCAGGAACATGCCGTAGTCCAGCAGGCTTCCTTGCTGGAGCACGCGGTCGATGGTGAACAGCAGGCCTACCGGCGCATCGAAGAACCGGTAGTTGCGGCCGTGCTGCTCATGCATGCGTTGCTTGTCGCCCTTGGCGATGCCCAGCAGTCCGTACAGCTCCCAGCCGACTTTCTTTTTCCTGTCCGCATAGGGCGTCACCCACTCTCTGGGGTAGTACTCGTAGGGGTCGAGCAGCTGGTTGGCATGGGCGGGATCGTTGTCTATATCCGCTATGGCGTTGGACAGCTGCCGTTTGGCGTCGCCGGTGACCGCGTGCACACGCCAAGGCTGCATGTTCACGCCCGTCGCGCAGAACCGGGCGACATCGAGGATGCTTTCCACGTCTTCCTGGGCCACGGGGTCGGGAAGAAAAGCCCTGATGCTGCGCCGAGACCTGATCGCCCAGTCCACGGCCTCCACAACCAGGGCGGGGCTTGACGGCGGTTGAGACAGTCGATTCATAAGTGCCCCCAGTCAGGTGGATTTGGAGGTTGCAGGATTCAAGGCCGCACTGTCGGTGGCCGATGGCGCGCGGCGGGGCGAGCGTGCCTGGGAAGAATCGGCGAGGGACTGATTGATCAGCGAAACCGCCGCCGCACCGATCAGCCCGGCAAGGGCGATGGCCATGAAGTTCTGCTCCAGCGGCAAGTGCATCGAGATCAACCAACCGATCAGTACCGGGGCCACGATGGCGCCTATGCGGCCCACGCCCGATGCAAAGCCGACGCCGGTGGCCCTGATGGTCGAAGGGTAGAAATCGCCGGCGTAGGCGTAGGCCAGCAGTTGCGTACCCAAGGTCGATGCGCCGACCGTGAACACCACGGCGTAGAGCAGGCCCGGCGAGCGGGTGTAGGCAAGCATGACCAGCGCCAGGGCGCCGACGATGTAGAAGCACACCAGCACACGCTTGATGTTGAACCTGTCGCCCAGCCAGCCACCGCCCAGCGCGCCGACAATGGCACCGACGTTGAACACGATCACGAAATTCAGTGCCGAACCCAGGCTGAAACCCGCCATCGCCATCAGCTTGGTCAGCCAGGAGTTCAGCGCGTAGACCATGAACAACCCGGTCATGAATGCCGCCCAGATCATGACCGTGCTGAAACCGCGGCCATCGGCGAACAGGTTGCGCACGGGGGAATCCTGTTTGTCGAGGATCTCCGGGTTGCCGGCCATCACCGCATCGTCGGGAATCATGTTGCCGGGATCGAGCTTTCGCGCCACCTCCCTGAGTGCGTCCTGCTGGCCCTGTTTGAGCATGTAGCCGATGGAGTCAGGCATGCTCTTGAGAATGAACGGGATCAGGATCACGGGCAGGCCCGCGACGTAGAACACCCATTGCCAGCCGTGACTTTCGATCAGCTGTTTTGCGGTAAGGGCGACCAGGATGCCACCCACGGAATAACCGGCGAATACCAGCGTTACCAGGCGGGTGCGCAGTTTAAACGGCGAAAACTCGCCCATTTGCGCGGTGCAGATCGGCAGCACACCGCCAATGCCCAGCCCTGCGATGAAGCGCATGACGCTGAAGCTGATGGGGTCGTTGGTCAGCCCGGCACCCGCAGTGAACAGACTGAACAGCGCAACGCAGATGGCCGTCATCTTCGGCCGACCGATGCGATCGGCCAGCGTGCCGAGAAAAATTGCCCCGAGCATGGTGCCGAACAGCGCCGAGCCGGCCATGATGCCGGCACTGGTCGCCTCGATGTTCATGTCCTTCATGATGGCCGGCAGTGCCGCACCCACAACGGCGAGGTCATAGCCGTCGATGATCAGGATGAGCACGCACCAGAACAGGATCAGGCCATGGAAGCGGTTGAACCTTGAATCCTTTGCCAGCGCGAAAACGTTCACGGGTTGCATAGCGTGTCTCCTTCGGTTTTATTTTTGTTTTGAAGTGCACAGGTGTTCTGCCGACCAGGCCATGGCTGGGGTTCGGCTATCGTAGGCGCCGGCATGGAATAGGCCCATGTCCAAAGTCGTCGTTCTGATTGGGGTGTTTGGACAGTCCGGGGTGGGGACAGGAAAGGGACGGATCGTGAATCTTTCAGAAGGGGGAGCAGTGAGGCCTACGTTTCATCGGCTTCGTTGCGGCGATAGCAGCCGGGACTTACGCCCGTCCACTTCTTGAACGCGCGATGGAAGGCACTGGCATCCTGAAAACCGGTTTGCAGTGCGACTTCCACGACCGTCAGCTCTTCACGGCCCAGCAGATGGATGGCCATGTCCCGACGAAGATCATCTTTCAGGCGCTGGTAGCTCAAGCCTTCGATGTGCAACCGTCGTTGCAGCGTCGAACTCGACGTGCCCAGCGATTTTGCCAACTTGTCGAACTCGGGCCAGTCCTCCGGATCCACACCGCGCAGCTTCTGACGAACCTTTGCTCCCGTGCTTTCATCGTTCCGATACTTGACCAGCAAATTGCCGGGCGACTCTTCCAGGAAGGGTGTGAGGGTTGCGGGTGTCTGCACGACCTTGAGGGCGAGGAGGCTGCGATCGAACCGGACGGTGGTCTGGGCGACACCGAACACCAGCGACTCGCAAAAGCGCAGGCGGTAGTCGCTGTCGTCCAAAGGTTGCGCCGGCCGGAAGCCTATGCTTTGGATAGGCAAGCGCCGCCCGCCCAGCCAGCAGAGCAGTCCGTGCACCAGGATCAGCCAGGTGCCATAGCTGAACAGGCGTCTTTCCACGCCGTGGTCGTGAATGACCAGCACCGCCGAGTTGTCTTCGTACGTCAGCTCGCCGTAGACATCGTCCAGGGCGCTGCGCAGAAACATCAGGATCCGCCGCAGCGCCTGCTCCAGCGAGTGGCAGCTCAAGGCCACGTGGCACATGAGGCGAAAGCTGCCTCTGCGCAGCGGGTGGCTGTCGATGGCGAAAAACTCGTCGTCCAGCGCATTGGCCAGCGCAATCCAGAGTCGAGAAAACGCGACTGCGGAGACTCTGGCCTGGGGCGCATCGAGCAACCCTGGGTCGATGCCCGCGTCTCGCAGCACCGGCTGGATGTCGAATCCGCGCTGCACTGCACCGTGCAGGGCTTCGTGCACCAGGCCTATGGAAGTCGTGCCTTTGTCTGCAACTACAGCCATGACGTGTCCCTGTGAGCGATGCACCGAGTGTCGACCCGCGGCCTGAACGGTAAACAAACCTGCAACGACAGGCAATCGGTCCGAGCACAACACATCAATCGTCATCTGATCATTGCTGCACCCAGTGCAGGTATATACTGCAGATTCACCGTCTTGTGTAACGCCGGGCGCGTTTCCATACTCGTCGGCACTATTAACCGACTGGAGAACGACATGGCCGCAGTGATCCGTTTCAATCAACCCGGTGATTCCTCCGTGCTGTGGGAAGACACCGTGGTCGAGCAGGCGCCGGGCGAAGGGCAGGCGTGGCTGCAGCAGGCGGCCGTGGGCGTGAACTACCTGGATGTCACCCAGCGCAATGGTGCGGTCAAGGTACCGCTGCCGTCCGGCTTGGGCCTGGAAGGCGCGGGCACCGTGATCTCGGTGGGGCCAGGGGTGACCAACGTGCAGCCAGGCGACCGCGTCGCCTATGCCACCGGGCCCTTGGGCGGCTACGCGGCGCAAAGGCTCTATCCAGCCGAACGGCTGGTGAAGCTGCCGGCCGGGGTCAGCTTCGAGCAGGCCGCGGCCGTGTTGTTCAAAGGCATCACTGCACAGTACCTGTTGAAATCCACCTACCCGGTAGGCCCCGGTACGACGATGCTGCTGTACGGCGTCGCCGGCGGCCTGGGGCAGATCATGGGGCAGTGGGCCAAGCACCTGGGGGCGTACGTCATCGGTGTGGTGTCCAAACCCGAGAGCATCGAGCGGGCAAAGGCGGTGGGCTGCGACGAGGTGCTGGTATTCGATGCGGCCACGCTCGCCGCGGACGTGGCCAAGCTCACCCAGGGGCGCAAGGTCGATGTGGTCTACGACCCGATTGGTCGTATCTCCTTCGAAGCGTCGCTGGATAGCCTGCGTCCGCGCGGCCTGATGGTGTCGTTCGGCGCATCGTCGGGTGCGCCCGGCGCGGTCGAGCTGTCGACCCTCAACGGCAAGGGCTCGCTGTTCCTGACCCGGCCTTCCATCGTCGCGCACACGGCTTCCACAGCCGAATACCAGGAGCGCGCAGCCGACGTGCTGGCGGCGGTCGAGGCGGGCATCATCACCCCGCGGATCTGGAAGACCTACCCCTTGACCGAAGCGGCTCGCGCCCATGAGGCGCTCGAATCGGGTCAGTCCGCCGGGGCGATCATTCTCGCCCCATGACCCCGGACCTGCTCGACAGTCAGCACAGCGACGAGATCGCCGCCTTCCTGGCCGTGGCCAGCCAAGGCTCGTTCGTTGCTGCCGGTCGCTTGCTCCAGCGTCACCCTACGGTGATCTCCAAGCGTCTGGCCGCCATGGAAAAGCGGCTGGGCGTGCGCCTCATGGAGCGCTCCACTCGCCAGGTCCGGATTACCGAAGTCGGCGCCAAGCTGGAACAACGCCTGCGCGCAGCCCTGAGCCAAATCGTCGAAGCCGAGCAGCAGGCCACGTCAGGCGTTTCCCAGGTGCGCGGGGTCCTGCGCCTGGCGCTGCCAGCGGCCATGGGGCGCCTGTGGGTGGCCCCGTTGCTGCCCGAGTTCTTGAGCGCACACCCCGGTGTGTCGATCGTTGCCGACTACAGCGAGCACGTCGTCGACATCATCGAGCAAGGCTATGACCTGGCCCTGCGCATCGGCGAGTTGGAAGACAGCCGACTGATTGCCAACAAGCTCTGCGACCATCGCCGCATTCTCTGTGCGTCTCCTGCGTACGTGGAACGCTGCGGCATGCCGCTGACGCCCGCAGATCTGATCCAGCACAACTGCCTGCGCTTCAGCGGGCTGGCCTCGTTTCCGGAATGGAAACTGCACCGCGCAGGCTGTCAGGAAAGCGTGACGACGCAAGGCACACTGACATCCAACGACAGCGAAACCCTGCTCAGCGCCGCAATGGCCGGCACGGGCATTCTGGGGGCCGGCGAATGGCTGATGAGCCGCCAACTGGCATCGGGTGAGCTGGTTCAGGTACTGCCCGAATGGCGACTGGACTCGGTGGGCGGAATCTACCTGATACGACCCTCTGCGAAGTTCCCTGCGGCGACCGTCCTGGCATTCAAGGCCTGGATCGAATCGCGCTTCGTCGATGTGCCCCCTTGGGGGTAGGTGTGCGGCGCAAGAGCCATGCTGGCGTCTGACAGCGATATCGGAACCACGTCACAGTAGTAGCATAGTGACATTAAAGACTTCCTCGACCCGTCCGATACCCCTCTCACTGTGCAAGCAAAAGAAATGGCCATGTGCCATTATTTCGGTTGCCGGTGAAAGATGGGTGATGTCATAATGGCATCATCGGCCACTACGTCCTGAATTTTGGAGCGTTGTGGTTTTGGTTGGCCGGACGTGTCGTTCGAAGGCTCGCAATGCTTCGCGATCATGCCCACCAACACCCGATCACGCTGTCAGTCACGATCCGACAGGATCGCCAGGGAACAATGGCGGCCTGGAACACCGCGTAGCGCACCCATTAACGCGCCGGTTTCCAGGGTCTTTACAAACGCTCGCGCAAGCGAATCCATTCTCATCCAGAGGGATGAGAACCACGCAAGCAAGGTTGCTTTTATAGTCCCAGAAATGGGATTGCTACACTGGAACACGATGAATCGATCTATCTGCCTGATGTTCGGCCTGCTTCTTTCCGGCTGCAATGGCATGCCAACTCCCTTTGTCAGCGATGCCGCCTACAAAGACGCTTTCATGGTCACCTCGAGTCTTCCCGCCCCTCTTCTGTATCAGGCCTCGGCCGTGCAATGGAACGAGGACTACGCCGTTTCTGCCAAGCACACCCCTTACCTCAGTGACGTTGCGCACCGTGGTCGTGGCGATGTGGTCTTTATCAAGCGCAAGGCTCCGACGGCTCCTCACTGGCGTCAGGCGTCGGTCGGTGAAAACGTCACCGCCGTCGGCTTCAGTCCACTGTTGATGCCCGTCAAAGGCAGCGGCAAGGTGAAGGAAGGCAAGTTGCTGCTCAGCAACCTCAACGATGGCGTGCTCTATTCCATTCACGATGGTCCGAGCGCCATGGGCATGTCGGGTGGTCCGGTGTATGCGGATGACGGCTCGGTAGTCGGCATTACGGTGGCATTCGTGCCGACGCGCTACACCCAGTCCATGACCAATACCGACCTGGCCGACGCCAAGCGAGTGAGTGTGTTCATGAGCTACAAGGAAATCGACAAGGAATGGCATCGCTTTCAGGGCGACGTCAAGGTACCGGCCCCAGTCATGGGCTATGTGACACGTTGAGTGGATCGGGTGGAGGCGGGGGTGTTGTCAAGGCGGGGGACGTTGCGGAAGAAGCACGGCTCGGGCGGCCTTGGCAGCCGCCCAAGCCCCTCACTCATTTCTGAGCGCGAGCTGCGTCACGCAGTGCCTTGATCTTGTCATGATTGCGCATGACGCCATCGAACTGCTTCTGGATCACGGCGCGTACCTCAGGGGTCACGTCATGGTTTTCCAGCGCTTTGGTGTAGCTCTTCTTGGCAACATCTTCGCCACGCTCTGCTTCGTTGAGCAGTGCGACGTCGTCCTTGCCGGTGATGGCCGACTTCAGGTCAACCCAGCGACGGTGCAGATCGCCTGCAACGCTGGTGGTGGTTTCGGGTTCGCCACCCAGCTTGCGTACTTCGTTCTGCAGTTCTGCAGCACCGCTGGCGGTGTCGGAAGCGGCGGCTGCGAAGACTGCCTTCAGCTCAGGGTTGTTGGTGTTTTCGGCGAGATCCTTGAAACCAGCCTCACCATCTTTCGATGTTTCGATGAGGTCGTTGAGTACCTTGATCGTTTCTTTATGAGCGTCGGTCATTTCAAAATCTCCTTGGTGGACGGTCTGGCTCAGACCCAAGAGGCAGCCATGGCGTAGGCATGGTACGTACGCTGTGTTTAGGTCGCCCTGTTTGGCGGAAGGTTCCGATTTTTTTGAAATGGGCGGCTTGCCAGTCTTTTCAGGCACGTTGTCGTGGATCGCAAATCGGCCAAATGTCCGTCGCCGTCAGGCGTCCGAACCAGGCGCGCCGGCCAACTCCCTGACCAGTCGGTCCAGCTCGTCGAGTTCGAACGGCTTGCGCAGCACCACGGCGCCGGCGATGGCATCCAGTGCAAGGGTGTCGGCATAGCCACTGATGAAGATGATCGGTAACTGGGGCACGAGCTGGCGTGCCTTGCGCGCCAGTTCGGCGCCGTTCATCTCGGGCATCAGGAAATCGATGACCGCCGCGGCGCAGCGCGTGTTGCCCAGTATCGCCAGGGCCTTGCCGCCACGATCGGCTTCGAGCACCTGATAGCCCCGCACCCGCAGATCGTCGACCAGCACCGTGCGCACTGCATCGTCATCGTCGACCACCAGCACCGGTTGGGCGAGAGGGGCTAGCGCCACCGTGACGCTGGTCGGCTGCAGGTTGATGGAATTCGCGCGTGGACGCTCGGCCATGGGCAGTACCAGTTCGAAGGTCGAGCCTTGGCCCGGTTCACTGGTGATCTTCAGGTCGCCGCCACATTGACGGCACAGGCCGTAGACCTGCGCCAGGCCCAGCCCGGTGCCACGGCCCGATTCCTTGGTGGTGAAGAACGGCTCGCACGCCTTGGCCAGCACTTCCGCGGACATGCCGGTACCACTGTCACTGACCCGGATCGATACGCTGGGCGGTGTACCCGGCGGAGCGGTCGGCGAGCATTTGACGGTGAACCAGCCGCCGTCGGGCATCGCGTCCCTGGCGTTCAGGGCGAGGTTGAGTATGGCCATTTCCAATTGCAGGGGGTCGGTGCTGACGAACAGGCTGCGGTCAGGCGTCTGCATGTCGATATTGATGTCGGGGCCCAGCGCGTTGCCAACCAGTTCGAAGGCCGCAGTGACGGTGTCGGCAAGGCTGACTGCCGATACGTTCAGCCGTTGCGTGCGCGAGAACGCCAGCAGTTGCCCGGTCAGGCGAATGCCCTTTTCCGTGGACAGGGTGGCCCGTGTCACGTACTTCGAGGCCTTGGGATCGCTCTCGACGTGGCGATGCAGCAGCTCGAGGTTGCCTGAAATACCCATCAGCAGGTTGTTGAAATCGTGGGCGATACCGCCCGTCAGTTGTCCGATTGCATCCAGGCGTTGGGCGCGGTTCATCACCTGTTCGGCGACGATGCGTTGCGCCGACTCCTGTTCCAGTTCGGCGCGCTTCTGATCCAGCTCCAGTTCCAGACGCTGCCTGATGGTGGTTTCCAGGCGACGCTGCTTCTGCCGTTGCAGGTCCAGGCGCGCCGTGACCCGGCCGTCCTTGATGATCAGGATGACCAGCGGCAGAAACACCGTCGCCACCACCAGGGCCAGGGCGGCGGGCGCACCGATGGCGCGGGCGTTGATGGCCGACAGCAACAGCCAGCCGATCACTGGCAGGATGGCGGTGAGCAGCAATTGCCGACGGGTGACTGCGCCTGCACGGTTGCTCAGCGTGACCACGTTAAGCCAACCCTGATCGGCCTGAAAAAGCATCGTTGAAACAGCCAGGCAGGCCAGCGCTGCAGCGGTGTGGACCGCCATGGCATTGAACAGCAGCACCGAGTACAAATCCTTGACGCCGTAGGCATAGCCCAGCAGGCCGATGCCGGCCAGGCCGAAGGCGAGCAGGGCAAGCACATCGCAGGCTTTGTGGCGGCCAGCCAACTGGGCCATGCGGGCCACGCCCAGCAAAGCCAGGCAGCTCGCCGTGGCTGGCGAAACGCTACCGACCAAGAGCGCCGAAGGCGGAAACAGCCAGGCGTTCAGCGCCGGGCTCAAGACGTCTGCACCGAACAACAGGTGTGTGCCCAGCAGAGCGAATGCGCTGCTCGAAGCCAGGCCCGCAAGCAACCAGCTGGGTCGCGCGCGACGTCCCAGAAGGCTGGAAAGCGCCAGAGCGCAAAGCGCCATGGCGGTCAACGGCGACATGCCCATCAGGCCCGGCACCAGATAGCCCAGCAATGGCTGGCCCAGCAGGTATTCGCAGAGCGCGGTGGCACCGGTGAGCAGGGCCACCCACGACAACAGCTTGGCCACCCACCTGACCGATGTTGCGGCATGCAGACGGCTCAGTCCCCAGCCGGAGGTGTGGGCACCGGTATCCAGGTCGTCGTCGGGTGCGTGCATCGGCAATGGAACTCCGTGATGGGATGGTCGATTGAGGGCAGGTCGGCGCGGGGCGACGGACCGGGCATGGCGATGACATTTGTAGAGCCAATGCCGCCAATTCTCAAGCCTTTGGCATCGACCCTCGCCACGGGAAACTGCAGCCACGACTTGGCAGGCGGGGAATCGCTACCGGCTGGCAAACCCTCGCGGAGCCCAGCAATCTGGCCACGCAGGCAAGGCAATCGGGACTGCCACGACGCTTCGCCCAGCCTTGTCGCCTTGGCCATTCATATGCAGAGATCACCATGACACACATTCAGCAGGTACACGACGTCGTTGCGCGAACGCTATGGGGGGAGGCCCGTGGCGAGGGCATCGCCGGGCAGATAGCGGTGGCGTGGGTCATCCGCAACCGTGTGCATGATGCCAACCGCCGATCCTGGTGGGGCGAGGGCTACATCGGCGTGTGCCATAAACCCTGGCAGTTCAGCTGCTGGAACCCTGATGATCCCAATTACCCCTGTGTCAGCGGCGCTCGGCCCATTGCGCAGGCGCAATGGGCCCAGGCACTGATGGTGGCCGAACAGGTCATCGCCGGCGGTACGGCGGACCCCACCGACGGGGCCACGCATTACCATGCGTTGCGCTTGCCCAGGCCACCGGCCTGGGCAGCCGGAGCGACCTGTACGCTGGTGCTGGGCGGTCATGCGTTCTTCAAGGATGTGCCTTGATCGCGGGTGCCGTGGGGCAAACCCGAGGCAGCGTTACAACCTGCGCAACAGTGTTTCACCGGCCAGCGCTAGGGCGATTTGTCGCAGCTGCCGGTTTTTTTTGATATCGTTGTGTAACTAACTAATTAGTTAATGCTGTGGCGGCATCCGGCAGTCCTTTGTGGAACACGGCCGGGAGGCCGTGCAGGTCGTGGAAGTATTCACCGAGATCGTCCCGACAAGCATGTCGCACAGGCTTGCCTACACTTTGCTCAACCTTCCAGAAACGTTCATGCGTCAACAGGATCATGCAACATGACTAAGCCTCAACCTTCACCAGCGGTGCGCCGCTGGCCCATCTGGGTCGCTGCCTTGGGCGTACTCGTATTCGGACTGCTCTACCTGGCTGGCGGTGGCTACCTGGCCACCCTGGGCGGCAGCTGGTATTTCCTGCTGGCTGGCCTGGGCATGACCGTCGCCGCCATTGCCCTGTTCAAGTCGCGCCTGCTCGGCGCATGGCTGTTCGCAGCGGTCATGGTGCTGTCGGTGATCTGGGCGCTGGTCGACGCCGGGCTCAACTTCTGGCCGCAGATTTCCCGTCTGTTCGCGCTTGGGGTGCTGAGCCTGGTGGTGGCACTGGCCTATCCGACCTTGCGTCGCGCCAACGGGCTGAACGGCGGTCGCGCCGGCTATGCGCTCGGCGCGCTGCTGGCCGTGGCCGTCATGGCGGGCGCCGCCGGCATGTTCGTGCCGCATGCCTCGGTCGCCCCGACCGGCGAAGGCCCAGGCCTGACCCAGGTCACGCCGGCCAACGCGCAGAAGGACTGGGCCCATTACGGCAACGATGAAGGCGGCAACCGCTTCGCCGCTCTCGACCAGATCAATCGCGACAACGTCGCCGATCTGGTTCCAGCCTGGACCTACCACACCGGTGACGTCGCCATCAGCAATGGCAACGGCGCTGAAGACCAGGCCACGCCGCTGCAGGTGGGTGACAAGGTGTTCATCTGCACTCCGCACAACAACATCATTGCGCTGAACGCCGACACCGGCAAAGAGCTGTGGAAAAACCAGATCAATGCTCAGGCTGCGGTCTGGCAGCGTTGCCGTGGCCTGGCCTACTTCGACGCCAGCAGTGCGGTGGTGGAGTCGAGCGAAGGCAATACGCCGGTCAAGGCCGTTGCGGTCGCGCCGGGTGCCAATTGCCAGCGTCGCTTGTTGACCAACACCATCGATGCTCGCCTGATTGCCGTGGATGCCGACACGGGCGAGTTCTGTGAAGGTTTTGGCAACAAGGGTCAGGTGGACCTGAAAGCGGGCCTGGGGAATGTCCCGGATTCCTACTATCAGTTGTCCTCCGCGCCGTTGATGGCCGGTACCACGGTAGTGGTCGGTGGTCGTGTCGCCGACAACGTCCAGGCGGACATGCCGGGCGGTGTAATCCGCGGTTTCGATGTGGTCACTGGCGAAATGCGCTGGGCGTTCGATCCGGGCAACCCCGAGGACAAGCAGGCGCCGACCGGCGACAACACCTATGTGCGCAGCACGCCCAACAGCTGGGCACCGATGTCGTACGATCCGAAGATGAACACCGTGTTCCTGCCCATGGGCAGTTCGTCGACCGATATCTACGGTGTCGAGCGCACGCCGCTGAATCACCGCTATGGTGCTTCGATCCTGGCGTTGAACGCGACCACCGGTGAAGAGAAGTGGGTCTACCAGACCGTGCGCAACGACCTCTGGGACTTCGACCTGCCCATGCAGCCAACCCTGATGGACTTCCCCAAGCCTGACGGCAGCAGTGTGCCGGCAGTGGTGATCGGCACCAAGGCGGGGCAGATCTATGTGCTGGACCGCGCGACCGGTCAACCGCTGACGGCCGTGCAGGACATTCCAGTCAAGGGCTCGGACATTCCTGGCGAACCCTATGCCAAGACCCAGCCGTTGTCGGTGGGCATGCCGCAGATCGGCGCGCAACACCTGACCGAGTCGGACATGTGGGGTGCGACTCCGTTCGACCAGATGCTGTGCCGGATCTCGTTCAAGAAAATGCGCTATGAGGGTCTGTACACCGCGCCGGGTACCGATGTGTCGCTCAGCTTCCCAGGGTCTCTGGGTGGGATGAACTGGGGCAGCCTGTCGACCGATCCGGTGCATGGCTTCATCTTCGTGAATGACATGCGTCTGGGCCTGTGGGTACAGATGGTGCCTCAGCAGAAGGATGCCAAGGCGTCTTCGGGTGGCGAAGCGCTCAACACCGGCATGGGCGCGGTACCGCTCAAGGGCACGCCGTATGCGGTGAACAAGAACCGCTTCCTATCCATCGCCGGCATTCCGTGCCAGGCGCCGCCGTTCGGTACCTTGACCGCAATCGACATGAAGACCCAGAAAGTTGCCTGGCAGGTGCCAGTGGGGACCGTGGAAGATACCGGGCCGATGGGGGTGAAAATGCACCTGCCGCTTCCAATCGGCATGCCGACACTGGGCGGCACGCTGTCGACCCAGGGCGGCCTGGTGTTCATTGCCGGTACCCAGGATTACTACCTGCGTGCGTTCAACTCGGCGACGGGTGAAGAGGCGTGGAAAGCCCGTCTGCCGGTTGGCAGCCAGGGCGGCCCGATGACCTTTGTTTCGCCCAAGACCGGCAAGCAATATGTGGTCATCACCGCCGGTGGTGCGCGCCAGTCGCCGGATCGCGGTGACTACGTGATCGCCTACGCCCTGCCCGACAAGAAGTAACCCCCATGCCGTGTACCCGGCGAACCGCGTCGAGGCCGGACGCGGCTTGCGCCGCTGCTACAGGGGATCGCAGCGTCAATGTTGCACGCGGTGTACCAGGCAAACCGCGTCAACGGTTCACGCGGTGTGTCTACTTGCGCCGGGCGTCAAATCACCTGGGCAATGACCTGAACATTGCCCGCCATGCTGACCTCATCATCCACGCTCTTGCCCAACAGGCTTTGCCCCAAGGGCGAGCGCGGGGTGATGACCATGACCGGGCAGCCTTCGAAATCCAGCTTCAACCCCGCCGCATCGGGCCCCAGGAAAAACCACTGGCGCACACCGCTTTCCGAATCCAGCGCCACCAGTGCGCCCAGTTCGATCCCTGCCTGAAGATCACGCAACTGCAGTGCACGGAATTTCGCCAGCCCGTGGCGAATCTCTTCCATGCGCCGCGCTTGCCCGGTGGCCAGGTAGGACGCCTCCAACCCGAGCGTGTCGTACTTGTTCTCGGCCACGTTCTCTTCATGGGTGGCGGTTTCATAGGCCGTCTGCGCGGCACGCTGAGCCACGTCCAGATCAACGGTCAGGCGTTCGATGATGGCTTGCAACAGGGCAGGTTTGTTCATGGTTGGACTGACGGTGGGAACGAGCGGGCAATTGTCGCACGAACCGCCTTTAGTGCTTCTGTGCGCGGACGTTTATGCGGACAATAGCCGGCTTTGTGTAAACGTTTGCGTTGGAGTCAGCCATGAAGGCCACCTGGGACATTTTCTGCACGGTCGTGGACAACTACGGCGACATCGGCATCACCTGGCGCCTGGCCCGCCAACTGCAGGTCGAACACGGTATGCAGGTGCGCCTGTGGGTCGACGACTTGGTGCCATTCGCCCGTCTGTGGCCTGCCGCCAGCGCCGAACAGCCGCAGCAGTGGCACGACGGCGTGGAAGTCCGCCATTGGCGCGGCGAATGGCAGGCCACCGAGGTTGCCGATGTGGTGGTAGGTGCCTTCGCCTGCAAGCTGCCTCCTGAATACGTCGACGCCATGGCAGCGCGCCGCCGGTCCCCGTTGTGGTTGAACCTTGATTACCTCAGCGCCGAAACCTGGGTCGATGGCTGCCATGGCCTGCCGTCGCCGCAGCCGGGTGGGCTGCGCAAGTTCTTCTTCTTTCCCGGCTTCACCACCGGTACCGGCGGTTTGCTGCGCGAAGCCTGCCTGGTCGAGCACCGCAAGGCCTTCGAAGCCGATCCCGCAGCACGGCAGACGTTTCTGGCCGGGCTGGGCGTCGAGCCCCAGCCCGATGCCCGCCTGTTGTCGTTGTTCGCCTATGAGCACAGCGGGCTGGGGTCGTGGCTGGATGCCCTGGCCGATGACACGCGCAGCAACCACCTGCTGGTCCCCGAAGGCCGAGTGCTGGCCGACGTGCGCCAATGGTTGGGCGAGGCATCGCTGGACGTCGGCAGCCAGGTACAACGGGGCAGCCTGAAGGTGCAGGTGCTGCCGTTCGTCCGTCAGAGCGAGTACGACCGGCTGCTGTGGTGCTGCGATTTCAATGCCGTGCGCGGTGAGGACTCGTTCGTTCGCGCCCAGTGGGCGGCCGCACCGATGGTCTGGCATATCTATGTCCAGGAGGAATACGCGCACTGGGAAAAACTCGAGGCGTTTCTCGATCGCTACGGCCAGGGCCTCTCGCCCGCAGCCTATGCCGCGTTGCGCGGGCTGTGGCGGGCCTGGAACCAGAGCGTGGAGGGCGCCGACATCGGCCCGGCATGGCGCGAGGCCGTTCGGCACTGGCCGGAACTGGTCGCGCACGCGCGGCAATGGTGCGCCACACAGGCCGCTCAGCCTGATCTTGCAACGACGCTGGTGCAGTTTTACCGAAATTGGCTATGATACGCGGCCTAGATTTTTGTAAATCACCATCCAAATTCGGATATTCGTAATGAAAACTGGTAAAGAACTGAAACCCGGTACCGTGATCCGTATCGACAACGACCCTTGGTTGGTTCAGAAAGCTGAATTCACCAAGTCGGGCCGTAACAGCGCGATCATGAAGACCAAGCTGAAGAACCTGCTGACCGGCTACAAGACCGAAACCGTCTACAGTGCCGACGACAAGCTGGACGACGTGATCCTGGACCGCAAGGAAGCGACCCTGTCGTTCATCAGCGGTGACAGCTACACGTTCATGGATACCACCGACTACACCATGTACGAACTGAACGCCGAAGACATCGAGGCCGTTCTGCCATTCGTGGAAGAAGGCATGACCGACGTCTGCGAAGCCGTGTTCTTCGAAGAGCGTCTAGTCAGCGTCGAGCTGCCGACCACCATCGTGCGCCAGGTCGACTACACCGAAGGTTCCGCTCGCGGCGACACTTCGGGCAAGGTGATGAAGCCTGCCAAACTGAAGAACGGTACCGAGCTGAGCGTTGCGGACTTCATCGAGATCGGCGACATGATCGAGATCGACACC
Source organism: Pseudomonas sp. CFBP 8758 (assembly GCF_014841725.1). Lineage (NCBI taxonomy): Bacteria > Pseudomonadati > Pseudomonadota > Gammaproteobacteria > Pseudomonadales > Pseudomonadaceae > Pseudomonas > Pseudomonas sp. CFBP 8758. The sequence goes on from NZ_JACYUK010000001.1 coordinate 478,351, forward strand.
CGTGAAGGCGGTTCGTACAAAGGTCGCGCCAAGTAAGCTTCCGGCCTGCTTGACTGCGATGCAAAAACCCGACCTGGAGTCGGGTTTTTTTATGCCCAATCACCGCCTATTCCGTAGGAGCGGTCATCGGCCGCGAAAAATTCACCACGGTATACCTGTCACACCGCGGTGCTCTTTTCGCGGCCACTGGCCGCTCCTACAGGCCGGCGGGGCGGGGGGGTCAATGCGAATGCCGCGGCACCTCGGACCCCCTGCAGCCGACCAGGAAATCGAAATCACAGCCCTGGTCTGCCTGCATCACGTGGTCGATGTACAGCTGCCGATAGCCGCCCACCAGCAACGATTGCGCCGGTGCCTGCCAGTCGGCCAGGCGGGCCTGCAGCTCGCTGTCGGAGATGTCCAGGTGCAACCGTCCGCTGGCGCAGTCCAGCTCGATGAAATCACCCTCGCGAACCACTGCCAGCGGGCCCCCGGCGGCCGCTTCCGGCGCCACGTGCAGCACCACCGTGCCGTAGGCCGTGCCGCTCATGCGCGCATCCGAAATGCGCACCATATCGGTCACTCCCTGTGCCAGCAGCTTGGCCGGCAGGCCCATGTTGCCGACCTCGGCCATGCCTGGATAACCCTTGGGTCCACAGTTCTTCATGACCAGGATGGAGCTGGCGTCCACGTCCAGGTCCGGATCGTTGATGCGTGCCTTGTACATGTCGAAGTTTTCGAACACCACTGCGCGGCCGCGATGGGTCATCAGCGCCGGGGTCGCGGCCGAAGGCTTGAGCACTGCCCCCAGCGGCGCCAGGTTACCGCGTAACACGCAGATTCCGCCGTCGGCCACCAATGGGTTGTCGATAGCGCGGATCACCTCGTCCTCGCCATAGATCGGCGAATGCTGCACGTTCTGCCACAGCGACTGACCGTTGACCGTCAAGGCATCCGGATGAGGAATCAGGCTGTTTTCACCCAGACGTCGCAACACCGCTGGCAGGCCGCCGGCATAGTAGAACTCCTCCATCAGGAAGCGTCCGGAAGGCTGCAGGTCCACCAGGGTGGGTGTGCCACGGCCGATACGGGTCCAGTCATCGAGTTCCAGCTCGACGCCGATACGCCCGGCAATCGCCTTGAGATGGATCACCGCATTGGTCGATCCGCCAATGGCCGCATTGACCCGGATGGCGTTTTCGAACGCCTCTTTAGTCAGGATCTTCGACAGGCGCAAGTCTTCGCGGACCATCTCCACCGCCCGCATGCCGGACATGTGCGCCAGCACGTAGCGGCGCGAATCCACCGCCGGAATGGCCGCATTGTGCGGCAGCGAGGTGCCCAGTGCCTCGGCCATGCAGGCCATGGTGGAGGCCGTGCCCATGGTGTTGCAGGTACCGGCCGAGCGCGACATGCCGGCTTCGGCCGACAGAAACTCGTCCAGGCTGATCTGGCCGGCCTTGTACGACTCATGCATCTGCCAGACGATGGTGCCGGCACCGATGTCCTTGCCCTTGTGCTTGCCGTTGAGCATCGGCCCGCCCGTGACCACGATGGCCGGCACGTCGCAGCTCGCCGCGCCCATCAGCAGGGCAGGGGTGGTCTTGTCGCAGCCGGTGAGCAGCACCACGCCGTCGATCGGGTTGCCGCGGATGGCTTCCTCTACATCCATGCTGGCCAGGTTGCGGGTCAGCATCGCCGTGGGCCGCAGGTTGGACTCGCCGTTGGAGAACACCGGGAATTCCACCGGAAAACCACCGGCTTCGATCACGCCCCGCTTGACGTGTTCGGCGATGGTACGGAAGTGGGCGTTGCACGGCGTCAGCTCGGACCAGGTGTTGCAGATGCCGATGATCGGCTTGCCGTTGAACTGGTGGTCGGCGATGCCTTGGTTTTTCATCCAGCTGCGGTACATGAAGCCGTTCTTGTCTGCCGTACCGAACCATTGGGCCGAGCGCAGGGGCGTTTTGTTATCAGGCATGGTGGCTCTCTTATTGTAAGACTTGTTTTTGTGTATGCCCTAAAAATAGGCCATTGAAACGACGATTGGAAGAGCTTGTGCAGTAAATAGTAATACTATAAAGTCGATTTCAATGAGGGCTGCAGGTTTCAGCGAGACACCGGCGAGTGTCCGTACAGCCGTCGCACGTCAACGACCATAAGAACAAGAAAGTGGAGATCGATCCCATGAGCCAGGAATTGGGGCTTATACGCCGCATCACCTTCAAATTGATTCCGTTCCTGATTCTGCTGTACCTGATCGCCTACGTGGATCGCTCCGCAGTGGGCTTCGCCAAGCTGCACATGGGCGCAGACGTGGGCATCGGCGATGCGGCCTACGGCCTGGGTGCCGGCTTGTTCTTCATCGGCTACTTCCTCCTGGAAATTCCCAGCAACCTGATGCTCGAACGCTTCGGCGCACGCCGCTGGTTCGCGCGCATCATGATCACCTGGGGCGCCATCACCATCGGCATGGCCTTCGTGCAGGGGCCGCACAGCTTCTATGTCATGCGCTTTCTGCTGGGCGCTGCCGAAGCGGGCTTCTTCCCCGGCGTGCTGTACTACATCACGCAGTGGTTTCCGGTCCGTCATCGCGGCAAGATCCTCGGCCTGTTTATCCTGTCCCAGCCCATCGCCATGATGATCACCGGGCCAGTGTCCGGTGCGCTGCTGGGCATGGACGGCGTACTGGGCCTGCATGGCTGGCAATGGCTGTTCATCGTCATCGGCACCCCGGCCATCCTCCTCACCTGGCCGGTGCTGCGCTGGCTGCCCGACGGCCCGCAGCAGGTCAAATGGATGAACCAGGAGGAAAAGAACTGGCTGGCCAGCGAACTCGAGAAGGACCTGCAGGCCTATGGGCAGACCCGGCATGGCAACCCGCTGCACGCGCTCAAGGATTTTCGCGTGTTGCTGCTGGCGCTGTTCTACCTGCCGGTCACCTTGAGCATCTATGGCCTGGGCCTGTGGTTGCCGACCCTGATCAAACAGTTCGGCGGCAGTGACCTGACCACCGGTTTCGTGTCGTCGGTGCCTTATGTATTCGGCATCGTCGGTCTGTTGCTCATCCCGCGCAGTTCCGATCGCCTCAACGACCGCTACGGGCACCTGGCCGTGCTGTACGTGCTGGGCGCAGTCGGCCTGTTCCTCAGCGCCTGGCTGAGTGTGCCGGCGGCGCAGCTGGCGGCTTTGTGCCTGGTAGCGTTCAGCCTGTTCTCCTGCACGGCGGTGTTCTGGACCCTGCCGGGCCGCTTCTTCGCCGGCGCCAGTGCGGCGGCAGGTATTGCCCTGATCAACTCGGTAGGCAACCTGGGCGGCTACATCGGGCCGTTCGTGATCGGCGCGCTCAAGGAGTACACCGGCAACCTGGCCAGCGGCCTGTATTTTCTCAGCGGCGTGATGGTGTTCGGGCTGCTGCTGACCGCAGTGGTCTACCAGCTCCTGGAGCGCCGCCACGTGCTGCCGGCCGATGCGTTCGCCGCCAGCGCCCGTTCCTGAACCCAGCAAGAGGAAGCAACCATGCATCTGGTGCAATTTGAATTGAACGACGGTCAACGTCGGGTGGGTCTGGTCGATGGCGACCGCGTGCACGAAGTGCGCGGCGCTGACAGCGTTCGCGAGTTGGCCATGACAGCCATCGCTGCGGGCCACGACCTGGCTCAGGCGGTAGATGGGTGTGGCCTGGGTGAGCACCATGACTACGCGCATCTGCTCGAGCAGGGCCGTATCCTTGCGCCCCTGGACCACCCCGACCCAGCCCATATGCTGGTGACCGGCACCGGCCTGACCCACCTGGGCAGCGCCGCCACCCGCGACAAGATGCACCAGCAAAGCGGTGACGCCGCCGTTACCGACAGCATGAAGGTATTCCAGTGGGGCGTGGAGGGCGGCAAGCCTCGTGCGGGCCAGCCCGGCGTGCAGCCGGAGTGGTTCTACAAAGGCGATGGCAGCATTGTCGTACGGCCTGGCCAGGCGTTCCCGGTGCCGCCGTTCGCCGAAGACGCTGGCGAAGAGCCCGAACTGGGTGGGTTGTACGTGATCGGCCCGGATCGACGGCCGTATCGCGTGGGGTTCGCCCTGGGCAATGAGTTCTCCGACCACGTGATGGAGCGCAAGAACTACCTTTACCTCGCCCATTCCAAGCTGCGCAGCTGCAGCTATGGCCCCGAGCTGCGCGTGGGCGAGCTGCCCGAGCACCTGTCCGGCACCAGCCGTATCCGCCGGGCTGGCGAGGTGATCTGGGAGAAGGAATTTCTCAGTGGCGAAGCGAACATGTGCCACAGCTTCGACAACCTCGAGTACCACCATTTCAAGTACGCGCAGTTTCTCAACCCTGGCGATGTGCATGTGCACTTCTTCGGCACCGCCACGCTGTCGTTCGCCGACGGCGTCGTCACCCAGCTGGGTGACCAGTTCGAGATCAGCCTGCCCGCCTTCGGCGCGCCGCTGGTGAACAGCGTCGGCCAGGCCGAGGCCGCCTTCACGCCGGGCAGCGTGGGCATCCTGTAGCGCGTGCGGGCGAGCAGGCCAGAGGCGCACATCGCGGTTATCATGGTCGGACATCACCCCGGAGATCCGACCATGAGTCTGCCTATCGCGCTGCAAACCTGCGACATGCTGCTGATCGACACCCTGCACGCCTTCGATTTTTCCTTCGACGAGGAGCACACCCTGCACATCCAGTGCATGGACGGCCGCGAACTCAAGCGCTGGCAGTTCACCCTGCAAGAACAGCAGGCCGCCCAGCCCGGCGCCGAACCGAACAGCTTCGTCATCAGCCAGGCCGGCGTGTCTCACCAACTGACGTGCCTCAGCGCGTTTTCGGCCCGCGACGAAGAAGATGAAACCCAGGCTTGAACGCGGCGGTCTCTAGAGTCCGATCCACGTTCGCTCCTGCTGCCGCTACAACACTCGGTGCCACGAAAAATCGGCCACTCACAACAGGCTCGGAGAGACCTTCATGAAGCGAGTTCTGCTATCTATGCTTGTCAACGGTTTGGTCCTGACCTCACTGCACGCCGGCGCAGCCGAAAAATACGACCTGCTGGTGGGCACCTATACCCAGGGCGCCAGCGAAGGCATCTACCGCTATGCCTTCGACAGTGCTACCGGCCAGATCGAGGCGCAGCCACGGCAGACATTCAAGAGTTCCAACCCGTCCTGGCTGACCTTGTCCCAGGACCAGCGGCGCCTGTTCGTGGTCAACGAAAACGGCCCCGGGCAGAAAGAGGTGGTCGGCAAGGTCAGCAGTTTCACAGTGGACGGCAACACCCACGAACTCAACCAGGTCAGCCAAGTCGCGACCCGTGGCGATGAGCCAACCCATTCCAGCCTGAGCCAGGACGGGCGCTACCTGTTCGTTTCCAACTATGCCGTGAACGCCAACCCAGGTGGCAGCCTGAGCGTGTTCAAGGTGGCCGAGAACGGCACGCTCAGCGAGGTGGTGCAACAGCTCAAGCACGTTGCCAGCCAGGTGAATCCCGAGCGTCAAGCCGGGCCGCATGTGCATTCGGTGGTATCGCTGCCCTCCGGCAACTACGTCTATGCCAGCGACCTGGGCGCCGACCGGGTCTACGTGTACCGCTACCAGCCCGAGTCTGCCGAGCGCCCACTGGTGCCGGCGCAACCTGCCTCGGTCCAGCTGCCGGACGGCAGTGGCCCGCGTCATCTGCTGTTCAGTCGCGATGGCAAGCACGCCTACCTGACCCTGGAAATGAGCGGTCAACTGGCCATGTTCGACGTCAGGGACGGCAACCTGGTACGCCAGCAACTGCTCGAACTGGGCACGGCCGGCAAGCAAAGCGCCAGCGGCGCGTTGCACCTGTCGGCCGATGGCCGCTTTCTCTATGTGAGCAACCGCGGCACGGCGAATCAGATGTTGGTGTTCAGCGTTGCAGCCGGCAATGGCCAGCTCGAGGAAATCCAGCGTCGTGACGTGGACGGCGATCATCCGCGTGAATTCACCCTCGACCCTACCGGCCACTTCCTGTTGATCGCCAACCAGAAAAGCAACCAGATCACCGTGCTCAAGCGCGATGCGAGCACCGGCATGCTGGGTGAGACGGTGCAGCGCTTCGCGCAGGATGCCCCCTCGGACGTGAAATTCCTGACCCGGTGATGGTCGGCTGTTGACCCCCGGCTGCGCGGCAGTGCGCGCAACCGGGGGAACGCCGCCTCAGCCTGTGACCTGCACGCTGCTCAAGCCGTTGCCCAGGCGCCGCACCTGAATCTGCACCGGAATGCGCTCGTGCATCTCCTGCACGTGGGAAATCACTGCCACTTTGCGGCCCTGCGCCTGCAGGCCGTCGAGGGCGTCCATGGCCAGCTGCAGCGACTCGGGGTCGAGGCTGCCGAAGCCTTCGTCGATGAACAGCGACTCGATGCGCAGTGTGCTCGAGGCCATCGACGCCAGGCCCAAAGCCAATGCCAGTGAAACCAGAAACGTTTCCCCGCCCGACAACGAATGCACCGAGCGCAGTTCGTCGCCCATTTCCGTGTCCAGCACCAGCAACCCGAGCATGCTGCCGCCGCGCTTGAGCCGGTAGCGCCGCACCAGTTGGCGCAGTTGCACGTTGGCGTGGTGCACCAGCAAATCGAGGTTGTAGGCCTGGGCAATCTTGCGGAAGCGATCGCCCTCGGCCGAGCCGATCAGCGCCGCCAGTCGCGCGCAGCGCTGGTAGAGCGCATCGGCCTCGGCAATCTGCGTCTGCAGGGCCTGGTTGGCACCGTGCCGGCGCTGGTCTTCGGTCTGCCGGGCGCGCAGTTCGGCGCAGTGATGTTCCTGCCGTTCGGCGTCCAGCAGCAGGGCGGCGTGTTGTGCGTCCAGTGCTTCGGCGCTGGCGATCGCGTCGAGCTCTGCGCGATGGGCCTGCTGTCGCTGTTCGCGTTCGTGCAAGCGGATGCGCGCCTGTTCCAAGGCCCTTTCCGTGGTTTGCAGGCGGCTGCGCAGCGCATCGACCTGGGGTTCATTGATGGCGAGCAGTGCCCGCAACCCATCGTCGTCCAGTTGCGGACGCTGCTCGCGCCAGGCGTGCAGGGCTTGCTGCACGTCGGCCAGGACTCGCTGCAGTTGGGCCTGCTGCTGAGTGTCGGCCTCCAGGGCGCTGGCGGTCTGCACTGTCTGGGTTCGTAGATCCTGTTGCTGGCGGTCGACTTGCCGTTCCTGCTCGCGCGCCGTCTCGACCTGATCGTGCAAGGCCGTCTGCCAAGCGGAAGCCTGGGCATGCTCGCCCAGCAATTCGCGCAGCCGTGCTTCGCAGGTCTGCAGGTGCGTGGACAGTGCCGCGACCCGCTGGCGTTGCTGCTCGCAGTCGGTTTGGTGCCGCGCATGCTCGCTGCGGGCCTGCTCGATGCGGCGCGCGCGGGTGTCGAACTCGGCCTGTTCCTCGTCCCGCTGCTCGATCTGTGCCAGACGCTCGCCGATGCTCTGCTCCAGCGCCATGAACGTCTGTGCCGGTTGCTCGCGCAGGGCCTGCAGGCGAGCGGCGGGCAACTGGCTGGCCAACGCCTGCAGCTCTTCGTCGAGCCGTTGCCGGTCGGCGTCAACGTGGGCCTGATGCGCCTGCAGCGTCTGCCGCGCCTGCTGGCTGGTTTCCCCGGCTTGCGCCACGGCACGCTGCAAGGTGGTTGCCTGCTGGTGCAAGGCCAGCAGGCTGTTCTGCTGCCGTTCATCCTCATCGATCAGGCGCGTGTGGCTGGCCACGGTGTCGCGCAGCCAGTCATCCGCCGGCTCGGCGTCGGCAAGGGCAGGGTAGAGCGGATGCCGGGCCAACTCGGCGCCATCCGGCTGGTCGAGCAATTGTTGCTCCTGCGCCTTGAGCTGCTTGTGCTGCTCGATCAGCGCGCCGACTTCGGTACGCAGCTCGATCAGGCGTTCGGACAGCGGCTTCAGCGCAGCGCGCGCGCGTTGCTCTTCATCGTCATCGTGGGCCGATAGCGCCTGCAACAGCGCCTCGGGAGCGTGATAGGGGTGCTCGACACTGCCACAGACCGGGCAGGGCTGTTCGGGCTGCAACCGTTCGCGCAACTGTTCGACGCTTTCGCTGCGCGCCAGTCGCTGGCGTTCGAGCAGTTGCAGGGTCAACGTCAGGGCTTGCTCGGCCTGTTCGTGGGCCGCGCGGACCTCCAGCCCCTGCGCGGTCAGTTGCTCGCGCCGGGCCAGCAAGGTGGCCTGCTGCTGGCGTCCTTGTTCAAGACGTTCCTGGACAGCGTTGCGCCGCTGCCACAGCCGTTCCAGTTCCTGTACACCGCGCAGCGCCAGGCGTTGCTGTTGCAGACGTTGGGTCAGTTGCTGCAAGCGCTCAGGCAGCTCCTCGACGCCGCACGGGGCATGCTGAAAGACGCGGGCAAGGTCCGTTTGATGCGCTTCCAGGCTCGTCTGTGTGGCGTGTGCCTGCGCCTGCAAGTCTGGCAGCTCGGTCTGACCCTGGCGCAGGCGACTGCTCAGCGTCACCACGTGCTGCAGGCGTGGCAGGTAGGCGTTCCAGGTGGTGGCCAGCGGTGCCAGCTCGGCGCTGCGTTCGAGCGCGTCGGCGACCTGCTGCAGGCGTTTGCCAGTCTCGGCCTGTTGCTGCTCCATGCCCAGCAACGCCTGCGCCCCGGACGAAAGCTGCCGCTCGGCTTCGGCCAGCGCTGGGCTCAGGGGTTCTAGCTCGGCCTGCAATCGGCTCCGGTTCGACTGCTCGTCGAAGGCCTGCTGCAACCGGGGCTGCGCTTCGGCCTGTTGCGCCAACGCCTGTTGCAGCGTGCGCTCGGCCTGTTCGCGTTGCTCGTCCAGTTGCTGGCGCTGCAGCGCTTGCTGTTGCTGCCGCGAACGCGACAGCTCGATGCGTTCGGCCAGGGGCTGGAGTTGGGTGTGCACTTCCTGCTCGCGGCCGAACAAGTAGCGTTGCGGTGCCAGTTGTTCGAGCATGTGCAGTTGCAAACGCTGCTCGGCGCCTGCGTCCCACGCCTGGGACGCGTCTTCCACCTGCTGCCGTGCCGCCTGGCAGTCGTCGGTCAGGCGCTGGTCTTCGCGGTGCCACTGCTGCTGCCGTTCCACGTCCTTGAGGCGCGCTTGCTGCTGGCGCAGTTGCTCGCTGGCGCTCTGGAACTCCAGGTCCAGGGCCGTACGGGCCTCGACCGCCAGTGGCGCGATGCCGGTGGCCTGGTCTTGCCAGTGCTTGAGCTGCTCGCGGGCGTCGCGGCTCTTTTCGAAGGCGCGCTTGCCCAGGCGCGTGTACAGCGCCGTGTCGGTAAGCTTTTCCAGCAGCTCGCTGCGCTCGTTGTCATCGGCCTTGAGAAAGGCACTGAACTCGCTCTGCGCCAACATCACCGCACGGGTGAACTGTTCGAAGTTGAGCCCCAGGCGAGCCTCGAGCAGTTGCTTGTATTCACCTTTCTGGCTGGCCAGTAGCTGGTCGTTGTCCAGGTCGCGCAGCGACTGCCGGCTGTTCTGCAACTTGCCGCCGGGTTTGTCCCGTGCGCGGTTGGCTTCCCAGCGCGCGCGATAGCGACGAGCGTCGACGCCGAGGAAATCCACTTCCGCGTAGCCTGCCCCGGTACCACGACGCAACAAGGTGCGCGGGTCGTAACTGCCGATCTCGCCATCGGCGTCCGGCACCTTGGCGCTCTGCGACGCGTTGCCCAGGCGCGGCACGGCGCCGAACAAGGCCAGGCACAGGGCATCGAGCAAAGTGCTCTTGCCCGCGCCGGTGGGGCCAGTAATGGCGAACAGACCAGCACTGGCCAGTGGTTCGGCAGTGAAATCCAATTCGAACGGGCCGGCCAGCGAGGCCAGGTTCTTCAGGCGAATGGCCAGGATCTTCATGGGGTTTCGCCCTCCAACTGCACTTCCTGCAACAACCGAGCAAAGTCATCCAGGGTCTGTTCGTCCACCTCGCTGCCATAACTGTCCAGCCACGCGCGGCTGAACAGTTCGTGGGGGCTGAGCTGATCCAGTTCGATCAAGGCACCGACGTCTTCGTTGTCGGCGTTGGCGCGCCCGGCGTACTCGGCGGCGATCCGCACCAGACGCACGGCCTTGCCTTGCAGGGCGGTTTCGATGTGCTGGCGCAGGTCCGGTTGTGGCTCGTCGAGTACCACTCGCACTTCCAGCCAGGGATAGCCCAGGAGGTCGGCCAACAGGTCCACGTCCGGCAGTTGCTGTAACTGTTCGCGCACCTGCGGCAAGGGCGCCGGGCCGATGCGCAGCAGGTCGACGGCGCGTGGGATGAGGATCGGTTCCACACTCACCAGTTGCTCGCCAGCGCATTCGATCTCGAGGATCTGATGCGGGTATTCGATTTCGGAAAATGACAGCGGGATGGGTGAACCGCTGTAGCGAATGCGCGATTCGCCGTTGACCTTCTGCGGCTTGTGCAGATGGCCCAAGGCAACGTAGCTGATGCTGGCATCGAACAGGCTGGCCGGCAGGGCCTCGGCGCTGCCGATCACCAGGCTGCGCTCGGACTCCATCGACACCGAACCGCCGGCCATGTGCGCATGGCTGATGGCAATCAGCGCCTGCCCCGACGAGCGTCGGGCATTGGCGGCGGCAATCAGCATTTCGTGCACACGGGCGATGCCCTGCAGGTAATCCTCGCCCAGGGCTGCGCCGGTCACCTCGGCAGGGCGCAGGAAGGGCAGGGCCAGGCACCAGGCTTGCACTTCGCCCTTGGCATCGGGCAGCGGCAGCAACAGCCGTTCGCTGTCGAGGCGGCCATCCTCGAGCCACATCACCCGGCCCAGCGCATGGGTGCGCAGGCGGCGCATCAACGGCCCAGGCAGTTCAATGCGCGAACCCGAGTCATGGTTGCCGGCGATCATCACGATGGTCAGCTGCGGCTGCTGCTCGTGGGCGCTGACGATGAAGTTGTACAAGCGCTCCTGGGCGCGCACGGGCGGGTTGACTGTGTCGAAGATATCGCCTGCCACCAGCAGCACGTCGGGTTGGCGCTCGGCGAGCTGGCGCAGCAACCAGCGCAGGAAGCTTGCGTGTTCGAAGTCGCGCTCCTGACCGTGCAGGCTTTGGCCGAGGTGCCAGTCGGAGGTGTGGAACAGGCGCATGAAGGCTCCAGGGGGCAGGGAAGGCCGCCATGATAGCCGTTCGGCCCCGACGTTCCCATGCGCCGCGCTTGGCAGGATGTGACCCACCGATCTTTACGCGTTCTTTACGGCGCCGCCTGGGTATCGATCTCGCGCCTTTACGCCCAGGCCTCGGAGAATGTCGACAAGCGGCGCCCGCCGTGCCTGGAGATATTGCTCATGTCTGTTCTGGACGGCCTGTTCCTGCTGCTGGCCATCGGCTTGTTCGTGTACCTGCTCGTCGCCCTCTTGCGCGCCAGTGGAGGCTAGTCGGTCATGCACAGTCACGATTTCGCACTGATAGCGGCCTTCCTCGCCCTGGTGTTGCTGCCCGCGCCCTGGCTCGGACGTTTCTACTACAAAGTCATGGAAGGCCAGCGCACCTGGCTCAGCGTACCGCTGCAGCCAGTGGAAAGGCTTTGCTACCGGTTCGCCGGTATCGACCCGCAACAGCAGCAGAGTTGGCAGCGCTACGCCCTGGCTCTGCTCGCCTTCAATCTGGCCGGGTTCGGCGTGTTGTTCGCCCTGCTCATGCTGCAAGGCTACCTGCCGCTCAATCCCCAGCACCTGCCTGGCCAGGAGTGGACCCTGGCGTTCAACACCGCCGTCAGCTTCATGGCCAACACCAACTGGCAGGCCTACAGCGGCGAAACCTCGCTCAGCTACCTCAGCCAGATGGCCGGGCTGGGTGTGCAGAATTTCCTCAGCGCCGCAACCGGCCTGGCCGTGCTGGTAGCGCTGTGTCGCGGCATCAGCCGGCGCTCGGCCAGTACTCTTGGCAACTTCTGGGTCGATGTGACCCGCGCCACATTGTATGGCCTGCTGCCGCTGGCGCTGCTGCTGGCCGTGTTCCTTCTATGGCAGGGCGTGCCGCAGACGTTCGCCCCGTACGTGGACGCGCTGACCCTGCAAGGCAACGCGCAGACCATCCCGCTCGGCCCGGCTGCAAGCCAGATCGCCATCAAGCAGTTGGGCACCAACGGCGGCGGATTCTTCGGGGTCAACTCGGCGCATCCGTTCGAGAATCCCACGGCGTGGAGCAATCTGTTCGAATTGGCAGCCATTCTGACCATCCCGGCCGCCTTGGTCTTCACCTTCGGCCATTACGTCAAGGACCTGCGCCAGAGCCGGGCGATTCTGGCCTGCATGATGACCCTGTTGCTGCTCGGCATCGGCTTGTCGCTGTATGCCGAGCAGCAACCCAACCCGCTGCTGGCCAGCGCCATGGTCGAGCAGGCCGCTCCGCTGGAAGGCAAGGAAAGCCGCTTCGGCACCACGGCCAGTGTGCTCTGGTCGGTGACCACCACGGCCGCCTCGAACGGTTCGGTCAACGCCATGCACGACAGCCTCAATCCGCTCTCCGGGATGGTCGCTCTGGTCAACATGATGCTCGGCGAGGTGATTTTCGGCGGGGTTGGCGCCGGTCTCTACGGCATGCTGCTCAACGTGCTGCTGACCGTGTTCCTGGCCGGACTGATGATCGGTCGAACCCCCGAGTACCTGGGCAAGAAGCTGCAGGCACGCGAGGTCCGCTGGCTGGTGGCGAGCCTGCTGGTGATGCCGGTCGGCGTGCTGGTGCTCAGCGCCATCGCCGTCAGCCTGCCGGGGCCGGCGAGCGCCGTGAGCAATCCGGGGCCCCATGGCTTCACGCAGTTGCTGTATGCCTACACCTCGGCCAGCGCCAACAACGGTTCGGCCTTCGCCGGCCTGTCCGCCAACACCGCCTTTCACAACCTGATGCTGGGCCTGGGCATGCTGATCGGGCGCTTCGGCTACATCCTGCCGGTACTTGCCCTGGCCGGGGCGCTGGCCAGCAAGAACGCCAGTGCGCCCAGCGCCGACAGCTTCGCCACCCATGGCCTGCTGTTCATCACCCTGCTGACCGTGACCCTGCTGATAGTGGGCGGCCTGACTTTCCTGCCGGTGCTGGCCCTGGGGCCGATCGCCGAGCACTTGAACCTGCATTTCTGAGGCCTGGACAATGAACCGATCGACCGTTGCCGCTGCCACGCAACCATCACCGCCCGCCGGGGCCACCCTGAGTGCCTTGTGGCGACCGGCGCTGCTGCAGGCCTTCGTCAAGCTCGACCCGCGGCGACTGCTGCGCAGCCCTGTGCTGTTGGTGGTGGAGTTGTGCGCCGTACTGACCACTGGCCTGTGCCTGCTGCCCGACCCGGCGGTGCCGGCCGCGGTCGCCGTACAGATCGCCGTGTGGCTGTGGTTCACCCTGCTGTTTGCCAATTTTGCCGAAGCCTTGGCCGAGGGCCGCGGCAGGGCGCGCGCCGACAGCCTGAAAGCGGGCAGCCAGGGCTTGCAGGCACGCCGACAGTGCGCCGACGGCAGTTTCGAAACCGTCGCCGCCACTGTGCTGCGCAAGGGCGATGTGGTGCGCGTCGAAGCCGGGCAGATGATTCCCGGCGACGGCGAGGTGCGCGAGGGCATCGCTGCGGTCAACGAGGCCGCCATCACGGGCGAATCGGCACCGGTGATCCGCGAGTCGGGCGGCGATCGCTCGGCGGTCACCGGCAACACCCTGGTGGTGTCCGACTGGCTGGTTATCGAGATCAGCACCGACCCCGGTGAATCGACCCTGGACCGGATGATCGCGCTGGTGGAAGGTGCGAAGCGCCAGAAGACCCCCAACGAAGTGGCGCTGGACATCCTGCTCATCGGCCTGACCATGGTCTTCCTGCTGGTGGTGGTGACCCTGCAGCCCTTCGCCCGCTTCTCCGGGCACAGCTTGCCCCTGGTGTTCCTCTTGGCGCTGCTGGTGACGCTGATTCCGACCACCATCGCCGGCCTGCTGTCGGCCATCGGCATCGCCGGCATGGACCGCCTGGTGAGGCTCAACGTCGTGGCCAAGTCCGGGCGCGCGGTGGAAGCGGCCGGCGACGTCCATGTGCTGCTGCTCGACAAGACCGGCACCATCACCTTCGGCAACCGCCGGTGCAGCGCTTTGTACGCCGCCCCCGGCGTCAGCGATGCGCAGATGGCCGAAGGTGCGCTGTTGGCTTCGCTGGGCGATGAAACGGCGGAAGGGCGTTCGGTGGTCGAGTTCATCCGTCCGTTGTTCAGCGTCGACGAGCCGCCCGCCGAGCGCTGGCAGTCGGTGCCGTTCAGCGCGCAGACGCGCCTGTCCGGCGTCGACCTCGACCAGCAGTGCTACCGCAAGGGCGCAGTCGACTCGCTGCTGGCCTACATCGGCCAGTCCAGGGCGCAGCTTCCGGCCGCACTGGCCGACCATATCGAGCGCATCGCGCAAAGTGGCGGCACGCCCCTGCTGGTGTGCCGCGACCGGCAATTGCTGGGCGCAATCCACCTCAAGGACGTGGTCAAGCCGGGCATTCGCGAGCGCTTCGAGCAGTTGCGCAAGCTGGGCATCCGCACCGTCATGGTGACCGGCGACAACCCACTGACCGCGGCGGCCATCGCCGCCGAAGCCGGCGTCGACGATGTGCTGGCCGAGGCCACGCCGCAGAAGAAGCTGGCGCGCATTCGCCAGGAACAGGCCGATGGGCGGCTGGTGGCGATGTGCGGCGATGGCGCCAACGACGCACCGGCGCTGGCCCAGGCCGACGTCGGCGTGGCAATGAATGACGGTACCCAGGCTGCACGCGAGGCGGCCAACATGGTCGACCTGGACAGCGACCCGACCAAGTTGCTGGACATCGTGCGCATCGGCAAGGAACTGTTGGTCACCCGCGGCGCGCTGACCACCTTTTCCATCGCCAACGACGTCGCCAAGTATTTCGCCATCCTGCCGGCACTCTTTGCCGCGGTGTATCCGCCCCTGGGCGTGCTCAACGTGATGAACCTGGCCAGCCCGCAAAGCGCGATCCTTTCGGCCATCGTCTTCAACGCCTTGATCATCATCGTGTTGATTCCCCTGGCCCTGCGCGGTGTGCGGGTGCAGGCCAACAGCGCTGCGCAGTTGTTGCGGCGCAACGTGCTGATCTATGGCCTGGGTGGCCTGGTGGTGCCCTTCATCGGCATCAAGGCGATTGACCTCGTCCTCACTGCATTGCATCTGGTCTGACCCTGGAGCTTGAACGATGAACAGTTTGTTGCGTCCGGCCTTGAGCCTGATTCTGTCGATGACCCTGCTCACTGGCGCGGCCTATCCGCTGTTGGTATGGGCCGTGGGCCAGTGGGTGTTTTCCGCTCAGGCCAACGGTAGCCTGGTGCGCGATGCGCAGGGCGAGGTGCGCGGTTCCGCTTTGCTCGCCCAGGCCTTTACCGATGAGCGTTGGTTTCATTCACGGCCTTCGGCGGCGGACTACGCCACACTGGCCAGCGGTGCGAGCAACCTGGCGCCGAGCAATCCCGCACTGAACACTCGCGTGCTGGCGCAGGCCGATGAACAGTTCGATGCGCAGCAAGGTCCGGTTCCGCTGGCGCTGTTGACCACCTCGGCCAGCGGCCTGGACCCTCATCTGCCACCGGCGGCGGTGAACTACCAGGTGCCACGGGTGGCGCGCGAGCGCGGCCTGCCCGAGTCGACCCTGCGCGCGCTGGTGCAGGCACATACCGAATCTCCCCTCATCGGCCCGGCCGTGGTCAACGTACTGGCTTTGAACCAGGCGCTGGATCGGCTACCGTCGCAGTCCCGATGATGACGAGCCTGCGCCATGAGTGATTCCGGCCGCGCCGATGCCTTGCTGGCCGCCTTGCCCAGCGCTGGGCGTGGGCGTTTGAAAGTGTTCCTGGGGGCCGCCCCCGGCGTCGGCAAAACCTACGCCATGCTGCAGGCCGCCCATGCCCGTCAGCGTCAGGGCATCACCGTACTGGCCGCGGTGGTACAGACCCACGGTCGTGCAGAAACCGAAGCGCTGCTGGTCGGCCTGCCGCAGCAGGCGCTGCTGCGTTGCCAGTACCGCGACGTGATGCTGGAGGAAATGGACCTGGACGCGGTGCTCGCTGCCCGCCCGGCCCTGGTGCTGGTCGACGAACTGGCGCACAGCAATGCCCCCGGCAGCCGCCACGCCAAGCGCTGGCAGGACGTGCAGGAGCTGCTCGCCGCCGGTATCGACGTCTACACCACGGTCAACGTGCAACACCTGGAAAGCCTGAACGACCAGGTCCAGACCATCACCGGCGTGCAGGTGCGCGAAACCCTGCCCGATTGGGTGGTGCAGGAAGCCGACGATCTGCTGCTGATCGACCTGCCGCCGCGCGAGCTGCTCGAACGCCTGCGCGAGGGCAAGGTGTACGTGCCCGAGCAGGCGCGGGCGGCCATCGACGCGTTCTTCACCCAGACCAATCTCAGCGCCCTGCGCGAGCTGGCCATGCAAACCGCGGCGGCCCAGGTCGACGACGATCTGCACGAAGGTTATCGCAGCCTCGGCCAGCAGGCTCCCAGCGTCCGGGGACGGCTGCTGGTGGGCATTGCCGGCGACGAGCAGGCCGAGCGCCTGGTGCGCCACGCCAGCCGCGTCGCGCGTCGCCGCCATCTGCCTTGGTCGGTGGTCCATGTGGATAACGGCGCGCTGCTCGACGAAGCGGCGCGCCAGCGCCTGCAGCTGGCCCAGCAGATGGCCGAACGCCTGGGCGGCGAGGTGGTGGAGCTGCGCGATGCGGAAGTGGCCAGGACCTTGCTGCAGCATGCCGCCGACCGTCGCGCCAATCTGGTGCTGGTCGGCCAGTCGCGTCGACGCCGCTTCGGCGCGGGCCTGGCCGAGCGCTTGCTGCGCCAGCCCAGCGGCATCGAGATCAACGTACTGGCGCGGACTCAAGAACATGCGCCGCAACCACGGCGTGCACGGCCCGTTGGACGCTGGCGCGAATATGCCTTGGCGCTGACCGCCACGCTGCTGGCCAGCGGGCTGGCCTGGGCGGTGGCGCAGGTGCTGGACCTGCCCAATATCTCTCTGGTATTTCTCGCCGCAGTGCTGCTGGTGGCGGTACGCAGCAGCCCGGGGCCGGCGCTGAGCTGCGCGGCGCTGTCGTTCCTGGCGTACGACTTTCTGTTCATTCCGCCCAACTTCTCCCTGAGCATCCAGCGTCAGGAAGACGTCTTGACCCTACTGTTCTTTCTGTTGATGGCGGCGCTCACGGGCAATCTGGCGGCACGCCAGCGTCAGCAGCTCAGTGCCCTGCGCGAAACCCAGGCACACACCGCGCAACTGCTGGAGCTGTCCCGGCTGCTGGCGGCGGCGACCGACCGCCAGGCGGTGTTCAGCGCGGCCGCGCAGCACCTGCACGGTTGGCCTGGGCTGGACATCTGTCTACTCGAGCGCGGCGAGCAGGGCTGGAAGGTGGCCCACAGCAACACAGCGCAGTTCTCGACCACCGAACTGGCCGCCGCGCAGTGGGCCGGCAACCATGCCCAGCCGGCCGGGCTGGGCACGGCGACGTTGCCCGCCGGGCGCTGGTGGTGGTTGCCGCTGACCCTGGAAGGGCAGGTGCTGGCGCTGCTGGCGGTGAGCGAACGACAGCCTGGGCGGCTCGACGGCCATGGTCGACGCTTGCTCGAGGCGTTGGTGCAGCCGGTGGCCCAAGCCCTGGCGCGGGCCAACCTGGCCCAGGATCTGGAGGCGGCGCGCCTGCACGGTGAAACCGAACAGTTGCGCAGTGCCTTGCTGGCCTCGGTGTCCCATGACCTGCGCACACCGCTGACGGCCATGCGCGGCAGTATCGACAGCCTGCTGGCCCTGGGCACGGCGCTGGCGCCGGACGATCGCCAGGCCTTGCTCGAAGTCACCCGTGACGAAGCCGAGCGCCTGGACCGCTACATTCAGAACCTGCTGGACATGACGCGCCTGGGCCACGGCGCCCTCAAGCTGGCTCGGGACTGGGTGGCAGCCGGCGATATCGTCGCCAGCGCCGTGGCTCGGCTGCGCGCACCCCTGGCGCCGTTGCAGGTCCAGGTGCAGGTGCCTGCGCAACTGCCCTTGCTGCATGTGCATGCGGCGCTGATCGAGCAGGCCTTGGTCAATGTGCTGGAGAATGCCGCTCGGTTCTCGCCGCTCGGCGGGCGCCTGCAGGTGTCGGCCAGCGTGCGCGACGACAGCCTGGTGCTGGCGGTCAGCGACGAGGGCCCCGGCATTCCCGAAGCCGAGCGGGCGAAGATATTCGACATGTTCTACACCGCTGCTCGGGGTGATCGGGGCGGGCAGGGCACGGGGCTGGGCCTGGCGATCTGTCAGGGCATGGTTGGCGCCCATGGCGGTCGTGTCGAAGTGACCAGCGGCATTGATGGCCAAGGCACCTGCATCGCCTTATGCTTGCCACTGCGCGCTCAACCGGGCGCAGACCCGGACACCTGAGCATGAACCTTTCCAGCACCTCTGGGGCCAGCAACGCCCTGGCCAACACGCTTCTGGTCATCGACGACGAGCCGCAGATTCGCAAGTTCCTGCGCATCAGCCTGGCATCACAGGGCTACAAGGTGATCGAAGCGGGCACTGGCGCCGAGGGCCTGAGCCAGGCCGCGCTGATGCGCCCCGACCTGGTGGTGCTGGACCTCGGTCTGCCGGACATGGACGGCCAGCAGGTGCTCGAGCAATTGCGCCAGTGGAGTGCCGTGCCGGTACTGGTGCTTTCGGTCCGCGCCAGCGAGGCGCAGAAGGTCCAGGCCCTGGACGGTGGCGCCAACGACTACGTGACCAAGCCCTTCGGCATTCAGGAGTTCCTCGCCAGAGTCCGTGCGCTGTTGCGTCAGTCCAGCGGCAGCGAAACCTTGGAGTCTGCTTTGCAATTGGGGCCTCTGCAGGTCGACCTGGCGTTGCGCCGAGTCATCCTCAACGACGCGCCGGTGGCCCTGACCCGCAAGGAATATGCAGTGCTGGCACAACTGGCGCGCCATCCAGGGCGCGTCATCACCCAGCAGCAGCTGCTCAAGGATATCTGGGGCCCCACCCATGTCGACGACACCCACTACCTGCGCATCGTCGTCGGCCACCTGCGCCAGAAGCTGGACGACGACCCAGCCGCGCCGCGCTTCATCGTCACCGAGCCTGGCGTAGGCTACCGACTGGCAAGCCCCGACTGACGCGCCACTTCCTGATAGACACTCATCCCTCTGTGGGAGCGGGTTCTACCCGCGAAGACGCCAGCTCTCACAACATCAATCCCGGATTTACATTCGAATCCGGCAGTGCCAGTACCGACGCCTTCGCGGGTAGAACCCGCTCCCACATGGACGCGCATCACTGGAGGCCACTCAACGGACCCACACAACGGCACTTTTTAGATGGCATACCGTCTGACCCAGCATTACCCTGATGTTTTTCCCGAGGTGTCATCGATGAAAGCCTGGATCTGTGTGCCACTGGTGGCACTGGCCTTGAGTGGTTGTGCTGGCAAGACCGCCTACCGCGACAGCTGCGCCACCCAGCTCGATGGTGCGTGGCATGAACTCGATCTGGCCAAAGCCGAGGGCCTGGCCGGAACCGTCAGCTATTCCAAGGCCCTGTCCCTGCTCACCGGGGCCAAGACCCAGCAACAGTTCGAAGCCTTCGAAGGCTGCACCAGCAAGGCCGAGAAGGCGCGGTTCTACATTCGCGAGTCACGCGCCGGACGTTGAAGCACGGTAGTCGCCCAAGGTCGCCGCAAGGCGCCGGGCGCGTTCTGCAGACGTAGTATCGACAAGGAGTGTCTGCCATGCGCAGTCGACTGGATGAGTGCCTGCAAGCGGTCAACGAAGTCCTGCTGGGCAAGGAAACCCAGGTGCGTCTGGCGATGACCTGTCTGATCGCCGACGGTCATCTGCTCATCGAGGACCTGCCCGGCATGGGCAAGACTACCCTGAGCCACACCCTGGCCAAGGTGCTGGGCCTGAGTTTCCAGCGCATCCAGTTCACTTCCGATCTGTTGCCCAGCGACATCCTCGGCACTTCGGTGTTCGACAAGGACAGCGGCCGCTTCGTGTTCCACCCCGGGCCGATCTTCGCCGAACTGGTGCTGGCGGACGAAATCAACCGGGCCACCCCGAAAAGCCAGAGTGCCTTGCTCGAAGCGATGGAAGAAGGCCAGGTCACCATCGAAGGCGCTACCCGGCCACTGCCCCAGCCCTTTTTCGTGATCGCCACGCAGAACCCCACGACCCAGGGCGGCACGTTCGCGCTGCCCGAATCGCAGCTGGACCGCTTTCTCATGCGCCTGTCGCTCGGCTACCCGGCCAAGGCCGCAGAGAAAGCCCTGCTGATGGGCGAAGCGCGACGCGATCTGCTGCCGCGCATGAACGCGGTGCTCGATCATGCGCAGTTGGCCGCGCTGCAAGCCCAGGCGCGTGCGGTACGCGCCAGCGACGCCTTGGTGGATTACGTGCTGCGCCTGGTGGAAGCTACCCGCAGCCAACCCCAGTTTGCCTACGGGCTGTCGCCGCGTGGCAGTCTGGCGCTGCTTGCTGCCGCCAAGGCCTGGGCGTTGCTGATCGGCCGCGACTACGTGATTCCCGAGGACGTGCAAGCCGTGCTGCCGTCGGTGGCCAGTCATCGCTTGCGCGAGCGCGCCGACCCCGCCGGACAAGGGGGCGGGGCGCTGGTGCAGTGGCTGCTGCGGGAGGTGCCTGCGCTGTGAAGCGTCTGCTGGGCGAGCGCTGGCGGCGCTGGCAGGTGCGCCGGCTGCCAGCGGCGCCGCGCATCGAGCTGGATCAGCGCCGAATCTTCATCGTCCCCAGCCGCAGCGGAACGGGCTTCATCGTCGTCTTGCTGCTGATATTCCTCGCCGCGATCAACTACCAGAACAGCCTGGCCTACGCCTTGGTGTTCCTGCTGGGTTCGGTGTTCGTCGTGGCCATCCTGCACACCTATCGCAACCTCAGTGGGTTGCTCGTCAGTGGCAACGGCGCCACTTCGGTGTTCGTCGGCGAGCAGGCACGCTTTGGCTTGCGCCTGGAAAGCGGCGGCAAGGAGCACCAGGCCATCGGCGTTGGCTGGGATGCCCGGCAATTGCAACGCAGCGACGTTGCCCCCGATCATGTACAGGCGCTGGAATTGAGCCTGCCTACCGAGCGCCGCGGCTGGCTGGTAGCACCGCGCATGCGCGTGGAAACCAGCTTTCCGTTGGGGGTGCTGATGGCCTGGACCTGGGTCGATCTGGGCCAGCGCGTGCTGGTGTATCCCCAGCCCCTGCAAGGCGAAGTGCCAACGCTGCACAGCGAATCGGCCGACATCGAAGACCAGGCGCAGCGTCTGCACGGCCAGGGCGTGGATGATTTCCAGGGCCTCAAGCCATACCAGCCCGGTGATTCCTGGCGGCGCATGCACTGGAAGGCCTGGTCGCGCGGTGAAGGACTGCTGGTCAAGGACTTCGCCGACCTTCGCGGCCAGGAGCTGTGCCTGGATTTCGTGGCCCTGGGCGGCGATGTCGAACAGCGCTTGTCGCGGCTCTGCTACTGGGTACTGACCCTGTCCCGCGAGCAGCGACCGTTCGCCTTGCAGCTGCCCGGCAATCGCCTCGACACCGACAGCGGCGATGCTCATCGCGAAGCGTGCCTGCGGGCGTTGGCGCTGTTTGGAGAGCAGCCATGAGTACGCCCGTCGCCATTCCGCGCGTCAGCCTGACCTGGCTGCTGCTGGCACAATCGCTGGTACTGGTACCGCTGTGGTGGCACGTGCCGTTGTGGCTGCTGGGCTTGTGGTTGGGTTGCACGCTGTGGCGCGTGCAGGTGTTTCGCATGCGTGCGCGCTATCCGGGGCGGCTGATCAAGGTGGCGCTGATGCTCGCGGTGGCCGCCGGCGTCTATCTGTCCAGCGGCACCTGGGTGGGCCTGGAGGCCACCGCCGCGCTGCTGGTGGCCGCGTTCCTGCTCAAGCTGCTGGAGATGCAGACCGCCCGCGACGCCCGCGTGGTGATTTTCCTCGGCCTGTTCTGTCTGGCAGTGGCCTATCTGTTCGATGCCAGCCTGGGCTGGGCGCTCTACAGCGTATTGCCGCTGCTGGCCTTAATGGCGGCCCTGATCGGTCTGCAGCAGACCCAGCTGATTGCCCGGCCCATGGCGACGTTGAAACTGGCGGGCAGCCTGGTGTTGCAGGCACTGCCGCTGATGCTGCTGTTGTTCGTGTTCTTCCCACGCCTGGAACCGCTCTGGTCGCTGCCGCTGCCCAAGCCGGGCCAGGGCGTGACCGGCCTGTCGGAAAGCATGAGCCCGGCCGACGTCGCCAGTCTCAGCCAGTCCGGCGAAGTAGCCTTTCGTGCCAGCTTCGACGGCGCCATACCGGCCAAGCGCGACCTCTATTGGCGTGCCCTGAGCCTGGATGTCTACGACGGCCGGACCTGGAGCCAGTCGCCGTGGATCCAGACCCAACTGGCAGCGGATTGGCAGCCGACGGGTCCGTCCCTGGATTATCAGATCATCCAGCAGCCCAGCGGCAAGCCCTGGTTGTTCGCGCTGGACGTGGCACGTACCGCGCTGCCCGGCGTGCGCCAGTTGAGCGATGGCCGCCTGCAGCGCCGTCGTCCGGTCGACCAGCCATTGATGTACGCGGTGACGTCGTGGCCGCAGGTGATTCGCGAGCCGCAGTTGGCCGCCCCGGCGCTGCGCACCGCGCTGCAACTGCCGGCCCAGGGCGATCCGCGCACGCGCCAGTGGGCACAGGGTCTGCGTGCCCGTTTCGACACGCCTCAGGCACTGGTGGATGAAATGCTGCGGCAGTTTCGCGAACTGCCTTTTCACTACACGCTCAATCCGCCAGTACTGGGCCGCGACAGTATCGACGAATTCATGTTCGACAGCCGGCGCGGCTTCTGCGCCCACTACGCCGGGGCCATGGTCTATGCCTTGCGTGTGGCAGGGGTGCCCGCGCGGGTGGTGGCCGGCTACCAGGGCGGCGAACTCAACCCGGCGGGCAATTACCTGACCGTGCGCCAGTTCGAAGCCCATGCCTGGGTCGAATACTGGCAGGCAGGCACGGGCTGGCAACGGGCCGATCCCACTGCGGCGGTGGCCCCGGCGCGGGTCGAGCAGGGCCTGCAGCAGGCGCTGTCGGCCGACGAGGAATTCCTTGCCGGCTCACCCTTTTCGCCGCTGCGCTACCCTCATTTGACCTGGCTCAACGACCTGCGCCTGCAATGGGACAACCTCAACTACGGATGGCAGCGCTGGGTGCTGGAGTATCAGGGCGAGCGCCAGATCGAATTTCTCGCCCGCTGGTTCCAGGGCCTGCAACGCTGGGCGCTGCCGATCGGCGGGCTGTCGTTCATGCTGCTGGCCAGTGTCTGGCTGCTCAAGCCCTGGCGCCGGCGGGTCGATCCGCAGCTCAAGGAGTTCGCAGCGTTCGAGCGCCTGTTGCGCCGTCGTGGCCTGGTGCGCCATGCCGGCGAGGGCGCCATGGCCTTCGCCGAGCGCGCAGCCGTTCGTTTGCCCGCGCAAAGCGAGGCCATCCTGGCCTTCGCCTACGCCTTCATGGCCCAGCGCTATGGCGGTCGACCGGTTTCGCGCGAGCAATTGCGTGCTGCGCTGACCCGCTTGCGCCGGCAACTGGGCCGTACGGCTGGGCGCGTGACTTCGTAGCGCAGCATGCCTCGACGACCGCTTGAACTGGAAATTGGCCGATATGAAAGCTGCGCGCTGACGCCGAGCTGTCTACCATAAAGCCCATCGACAACCACCCCAAGGCCGGCCCATGAACCTTCGCGACTTGCTGGCAAGCGCACGACGTCCACCCCACAGCGTTACCGTACCTCGCGAATGGAGCCAGGGTCGCGCCTGCTACGGCGGGCTCATGGCCGCTTTGCTGCACGAGGCCATGGCGGCGCAGGTCCCTGGCCGGCCGGTGCGTTCGATGGCAATCACGTTCGTGGGGCCAGCCGAACTGGAAGTCCCCATGGATCTACAGGTGGAAATATTGCGCGAGGGCAGTGCGGTGACCTCGGTGCTGGCGCGGGCAGTGCAGAACGGACGCACCATGACCGTGGTCCAGGCCAGCTTCGGTCTACCGCGCGAATCGGCGATCACCCTCAGCGCGATGCCGGTGCCGGCCATGAAAACGCTGGAACAGTCCACCGCGCTGCCATATCTGCCTGGGGTCACGCCGGAGTACATTCGCCATCTGGACATGCGCTGGGGAATCGGCGCGCTGCCATTCAGCAATACGCCGGTCGCCGGTATCGGCGGATGGATGCAGCTGCGTGAGCATGATCGCGATGAGCCGATCACCGAAGCGTTGTTACTGGTATTGGGCGACGCCTGGCCGCCTGCATTGCTGCCCTATCTGAGCAAGCCTGCGCCCGGCAGCAGCCTGACCTGGACTATCGAGTTCATTCAACCGATGCCTGCAATGCGCAGCGGCGACTGGTGCCGCTACCAGGCCCTGATCGAGCATGCCCGCGATGGCTACGGGCACACCTCTGCGGCCATGTGGAACCCCGAGGGAGAGCTGCTGGCTATCAGCCGGCAGACGGTGACAGTTTTTGGCTGAGCTCGGCCTGGCTGGGTTCACGCTGGCCGCGGCCCAGGGCGAACGCGGCGACCAGGCCAATGACACCGATGGCCGCTTCGCCAATGCTGGCACAGGCGGCGGCATCGAGCAGCATCAAGGCTGAAAGAGCCAGCAATGGCAGGGCAATGGCGCGCGACACACGCAGGCCGTTGTTCGGGTCGTTGACGATCTTCAATGCGGTGGTGTCGTTCATGGCTCAATGCTCCCTGGGCGCGGTGCAACGGGACCTGGATCAACAAGACGATGTCGCTTGAGCCATTTCTGGATGGCATGACCTGTAGAGTCCTGCCACCGGCGAATTGTTCAGCTCTATCCTGGTCCGGATCAGTTGAGAACGATAATAGTCAGCCCTGGCATTGGCCGCGAATCAAGCTTCGCTATCGGCGCCATAGAGGCCAGCTGCGGCGCTGGGGATTTCAGGCAGGGCGAAAAACGTCCGCGCGCAGGCCGTCGTGCTCAGCGCCAGTTCGGCCACGCTTTCACCGCGATGCAGGGCCACTTCACGCAGGACCTCAGTGAGGAAGGCCGGCTCGTTGCGGCCGCTCTTGGGCTTGGGGCGCAAGGTGCGCGGCAGCAGGTACGGCGCATCGCTCTCGAGCATCAACCGCGCGGCAGGAATGCTGCCCACCAGCGGATGCAGATGGGTGCCGCGACGCTCGTCGCAGATCCAGCCGGTGATGCCGATATGCAGGTCCAGGTCCAGATAACCGAACAGCGCCTGGCGCTCGCCGGTAAAGCAGTGCACTACGGCGGCCGGCAGGTGGTCACGGTAATCCTTGAGAATGTCCAGCAGGCGCTGGTGGGCGTCGCGCTCGTGGAGGAATACCGGCAGCTGCAACTCCACGGCCAGGGCCAGATGTTCCTGCAGCACCTTTTCCTGCTGCGGACGCGGCGAGAAATCCCGATTGAAATCCAGGCCGCATTCACCCACGGCCTTCACCTGCGGCAGGCGCAGCAGGTCGCGCAGGCGTGCGGCGCTGTCGCCGTTCCACTCGCTGGCGCTGTGTGGATGAATGCCCGCAGTGCTGAACAGCCGCTCGCCCGACTCATCCCACCGCTGGCACAGTTGCAGCGCCTGTTCGCTGCCTTCGACGCTGGTCCCGGTGAGCACCAGCTGACAGACGCCCGCCTCGTAGGCCCTCTGCAGGACCGCCTCGTGCTTCTGCGCGAAGCTGTTGTTGGTAAGGTTGACGCCGATATCGATGAGTTGCATGGTGCTACCTCGAAGCAGGAGGCGAAAAGCATACCAGAGCTTGGCGATTGGCAAGAAAGCCAAGAACTTCAAAAGGTTGTGGCGGTCCGTGAGGGGCTGCTCAGGACATTGCCGGGGAACCATGGGCCTTAGATCACTGATTGTCATGCTCTGTCTGGCCCTCGGGCTGCCCTCGGCTGCCGCCGCTCGTCCGGCGGGGCCTCCCCTGGCGGCGCACCCGGCCAAGGTCCGCGACCTGGCGCAGATCCAGTCGAGCAAGGTATTGCGCGTGCTGGTCAACCAGAGCCGCAACAGCTCTGGTCAGGTTCGCGGTCAGGCCATTGGCGTCGAATACCACCGCCTGCAGGCTTTTCAAGGTTATCTCAATGCTCACGCCGGCAAAGGCCAGGCGCTGCAGCTCAAGATCATCCCGCGCGCCAAGGAGCAACTGCTCGGCGCCCTGCAGCGCGGCGAAGGCGACCTGGTCGCGCCGGGCGAGTTGATGGAGCTGCATCCTTCCAGCAAGGTCGCGGCCAGCGATGCGGTGGTCGCCAATGTGCCTTTCGTGCTGGTGGGCGGCAAAGGCGGACGGCGTTACGTACGGGTCGAACAATTGGCCGGCAAGACCCTGGCCCTGTCCAACGGCAGCGCCGCAGGCGCTGCAATCGAACGCTTGAACCAGAAACTGGCGTTGCGCAAGCTGGCGCCCATCGACATCGAATGGGTCGACCCAAGCCTGGCCGCAGAAGACGTACTGGAGATGGTTCAAGCCGGGATCTACCCGTTGACCGTAGTCGAACTGCCCATCGCCGAGCGTTGGGCCAAGGTCATGCCGCGACTGCGGGTAGACCGTCGCGTGGTGCTCAGCGCACCGGGCTCGGTCAGCTGGTACGTGCGCCGCGACGCACCGCAGCTGGGCGCCAGCGTCGATCGCTTCCTGGCCTCTTACAAGGCGCCGAGCGACCAGGATGCCGCCTTCGTCAAGGTCTACCGCGGCTTGTACAAGGTTCACTATCCACTGGCCCGCAGCGACCGCCAGCGCCTCGAAAAGCTGCGCCCGGTGCTCCAGCGGCACGCCCGCGAGCAGCACATGGACTGGCTCAACCTCGCGGCGCTGGCCTTCAAGGAATCCAAGCTCGATCCGGCCGCCCGCGGTGGTGGCGGCGCCACCGGCCTGCTGCAGATCACCCCCTCGGCGGCGCGGCGGGTGGGCGTGGGCAACATCCAGAACCTCGACAACAACGTGCAGGCCGGGGCCAAATACCTGGCGATGATTCGCCGCAAGTTCTTTTCCAGCAACAAACTCAACGAACGTGAACGCATGGCCTTCACCCTGGCCGCCTACAACATGGGCCCTGAGCGGGTGCAGGCAATGCGCAAGGAGGCCCGCCGCCGCGGCCTCAACCCCGATCAATGGTTTTTCCAGACCGAACGCATCGCCATGGAGCAGATGGGCATGGCCTCGGTGAGCTATGTCAACAGTGTGAACAAGTACTACCTGGCATTCGCCCGCGAACGCGACTCACTGGAGCCCGGCGCCCGCAAGCTGGCGTCTGCTCGCTGAACGCCAGGCGTACTGGCAGGGCAGGGCGTTTGCTGTAGGCTACGGCTTTGAGCCTGGCTGGAGACCGTGTTGGCAACGAACATCATTACCCGTGAAGGGCACGAGGCATTGAGGGCCGAACTCGATCATCTGTGGCGCGTCTATCGTCCGGAGATTACGCAGAAGGTCGCCTGGGCAGCATCGCTGGGCGATCGCAGTGAGAACGCCGACTACCAGTACAACAAGAAACTGCTGCGCGAGATCGATCGCCGAGTGCGCTACCTGCGCAAGCGCCTGGAAGACGTCAAGGTCGTCGATTATTCGCCCGAACAGGAAGGGCGGGTATTCTTCGGTGCCTGGGTCGAGATCGAGAACGATGAGGGCGCGCGCAAGACATTCCGCATCGTTGGCTATGACGAGATCTATGGCCGCAATGACTATATCTCCATCGACTCACCCATGGCCCGTGCCCTGCTGAAGAAGCAGGAGGGCGACGACATTGTCGTGCAGATCCCCGATGGCGAAGCGCTCTGGTACGTAAACCAGATTTCCTACAAACCTGCCTGAATCCGGTGCGCATCCGTCGCAAGCCCTGCGAGTCAGGCGGTTGACTCGTGCCTGCCCGTTCACTAGGATTACCGCTCATGCGCCGATTTAGACAGCTACTTGCGGGGCGCCTGGGGGTTTTCACGAGCCCTCGAAATACCGCTAAAGCGCTGGTTCGGTGATGCCTCCCACCGCTGCCCAGCTCTCCCACATGAAGCGGTCGAGGCTGAGAACACCATCATGAACTGTCCCCGTCCCATCGTTTGCCTTGCGCCGATCCCGGCCAGCCCGTCCCTGCGCAATCCCCGTATCCTGCTGGTTGGCCAGCATCAGCCGAACCTGCTGCGCAGCCTCGATGGCTGGCCGCGTCGCCGTGGCAAGCCCGGTGCGTTCGTGGCGCGTTTCATCGACCAGCACAGCGCCTTGAAGAGCCTGCCCGACAACAGCTTCGAGCTGGCCGTGATCCAGGCACCGTCGGCCCGAGACGCCCACGAAGTGATTGCCCATGCCGTGCGCATCGCCCGGCAGGGGCTCATCACGCTGCGCTGAATCGCCCGCGGCGTTTCAGCCTTCCCTGAGCACCTGCAACGGGCTTGCGTTGAGGGCTCGACGGGTGCCGAACACCCCGGCGCCACCCACCAGCAGCGCGCCGATCAATGGCAAGCAGAGCAGCCAAGGGTGCGGCGTCCAGACCAGATCGAAGGCGTAGCGATACAGCACGAAGCTGATCAACTCGCTGCCCAGTGCTGCCAGCACACCACTGGCGGCGCCCAGCAGTCCGAACTCGATGCGCCGCGCCTTGACCAGCAGCTTGCGCTCGGCACCCAGCGCACGGAGTAGCGCGCCTTGGCGGATGCGTTCGTCCAGCGTGGCCTGCAGCCCGGAAAACAACACCGCCATGCCCGCTGCCAGCACGAACAGCAGCACGTACTCCACCGCCAGGGTGACCTGGGCGAGGATGCTGCGCAGCTGTTCCAGCAGCGCCTCGACCCCCAGAATGGTGGCCGCCGGGAATGCCCTGGACAGTTCGACCACCTGTGAATCATGACCAGGCGCAATATAGAAGCTGGTCAGGTAGGTGGTCGGCAGGTCGTCGAACGTGCCAGGCTGGAAGATCATGAAGAAGTTGGGCTGGAAGTTGTTCCAGTCCACCGTGCGCAGGCTGGTTACCACGGCATCGCGGTTGGAGCCGCCGATATTGAACGTCAGACGGTCGCCAAGCTTGAGATGCAGACTCTGCGCCACCCCTTCTTCGACCGATACACCGGGGACGTCGGCGCGCTCGGTAGCATTCCACCATTGCCCGGCGGTTATCCGATTGCCGTTGGGCAGGTGCTCGGCCCAGGTCAGGCTCAGGTCCCGCTGCACCGCGCGTTCACCGCGCGAGTCTTTTTCGACCAGCTCCTGCACTGGTGCATCGTTGATGTCGACCAGACGCCCCGGCATGACCGGGTACAGCGGCGCCGAGCGGGCGCCGGCCTGCTGCAGGTGGCCGGCAAAGGCATCGCGCTCGTCCGGCAGGATGTTCAGGGCGAAATAGTTCGGCGCGTCTTCGGGTAGCTGGTTCTGCCAGTTGTCCAGCAGCTCGCCGCGCAGCAGTGCGATCAGTGTCATTGTCAGCAGGATCAGGCCGAAGGCCAACGCCTGCCCGGCAGCCGCCAGGGGATGGCGCAGCAGTTGCCCGAGCCCCAGGCGCCATGGCAGGGGTGAACGCGCCAGCAAGCGGCGCAGGCTTTTCAAAGCCAGCAACAACAGACCACCCAGGATCAGCGCCGCCAACAGGCCGCCGGCGAGCAAAGCGAACGTCAGCACCAGGTCCAGGCTCAACCGCCACATGATCAAGCCCAGCGCCAGCAGCGCGGTGCCATACACCAGCCAGGTGCTTGGCGGCACTGGCAGCAAATCACGACGCAGCACGCGCAAGGGCGGCACCGCGCCCAAGGCCGCCAGGGGCGGAAGGGCGAAACCGGCCAGCGCCACCAGCCCGGTGCCGATGCCGGCCAGCGCAGGAAACAGCCCTCCGGCCGGTACCACGGCTGGCAGCAGTCCGTGCAGCATCTGGAACAGCACCAGCTGCGCCAGCCAGCCGATCAGCGCGCCGCTCAGGCACGCCAGCAGCCCCAGCAGGGCCAGCTGCACGCAGAACATCAGCATCACCTCGCGCCGCGACAGGCCGAGGCAGCGCAGCAGGGCGCTGGCATCGAAACGTCGCGCGGCGAAGCGGCTGGCCGACATGGCCACTGCCACACCGGCCAACAGCACTGCCACCAGGCTCGCCATGTTCAGGTAGCGCTCGGCCTTGCCCAGGGCGCCGCCGATCTGCTGGTTGCTGTCCCTGGCATCACGCAGGCGCTGGTTGGGTTCGAGTCCCGGCTCCAGCTGCTTCTGATAACCGGCCAACCGTTCGGGAGCGCCGCGCCACAGTTCACGGTAGGTCACCCGGCTGCCCGGTTGCACTACATTGGTCGCAGCCAGGTCCTGCAGGTTGATCATCACCCGGGGCGTGAGGCTGTAGAAATTGCCGGCACGGTCCGGCTCGTAAGTCAGCACCCGTGCCAGGCGCAAGGTCTTGCTGCCTACATCCAGGGTATCGCCCACTTTCAGGTTCAGCGCGGCCAGCAGCCGTGACTCGGCCCACGCCTCGCCGGGCTTGGGCCCGTCCCCGGCGGTTTCCTCGCCATACGGCTGCGCTGCGCTCTTGAGCTCGCCGCGCAAGGGGTAAGCCTCATCGACCGCCTTGACGCTGGACAGCTGGATACCACTGTCGGCGGCAATCACGCTGGCGAATTCCACCACCCGCGCATGATCCAGGCCAGCGTTGATGCCTGCATCGATCTGCTCCTGACGCGCCGGGCTGCTGCCCTGCAGGATCAGGTCTGCGCCGAGAAACTCGGTGGCGCGCAACTGCATCGCGCCGTTGAGGCGTGCTCCGAAGTAGCCGATTGCGGTACTGGCAGCAACCGCCACCAGCAAGGCGAAGAACAGCACGCGCAGCTCGCCGGAACGCGCATCACGCAACAGCTGACGGGCGGCAAGGGCCACCAGTCGCAACATCGGCAGGCCGGCCATCAGGGCTCCAGGGGCGCGACGAGGCGCCCGGCATCGAGGCGGATCAGGCGGTGGCAGCGATGCGCCAGGCGTTCGTCGTGGGTTACCAGCACCAAGGTGGTACCGCGTTCCTTGTTGAGCTCGAACAGCAGGTCGCTGATGCGCTCGCCGGTATGGCTGTCGAGATTGCCGGTGGGCTCGTCGGCGAACAGCACGTCCGGTTCGGCCGCGAATGCGCGGGCGATGGCGACACGCTGTTGTTCGCCGCCCGAGAGCTGGCGGGGCGAGTGGGTCAGACGCTGGCCCAGGCCGACCCGTTCGAGCAACGTGCGCGCATGTTCGCGGGCATCCTTGCGGCCGTCGAGCTCCAGCGGCAGCATCACGTTCTCCAGGGCATTGAGGCTGTCGAGCAGTTGGAACGACTGAAACACGAAACCGACGTGTTCGGCTCGTACCCGCGCGCGCTGGTCTTCGTCGAGGGTGCCCAGGTCCTGGCCGGCCAGGGTCACGCTGCCCGCACTGGGCAGGTCGAGGCCGGCCAGCAGGCCGAGCAGGGTAGACTTGCCCGAACCCGATGCGCCGACGATGGCCAGGCTGTCGCCTTTGGCCAATTCCAGCGAGAGTTCGTGCAGAATGGTCAGTTCACCTTCCGCGCTGGTGACCACTTTGCTAAGGTTCCGCGCTGTAAGAATGCTTGCGCCCATGGAGAGTCCCGATGCGAATGTGGTTGATGAGTGCTGGCCTGGGCCTGATGTTGGCCGCCCAGAGTGCAGCGGCAGGTACGGTACTGATCGTTGGCGATAGTATCAGCGCGGCTTTCGGCCTGGATACCCGTGCCGGCTGGGTCGCGCTGCTCGAGCAGCGCCTGGAACAGCAGGGTTTCAGCGACAAGGTGGTCAACGCTTCGATCACTGGCGACACCTCGGCCAATGGCTCGGCGCGGCTGCCTGCGCTGCTTGCAGCGCACAAGCCGGACCTGGTCGTGCTCGAGCTGGGTGGCAACGATGGCCTGCGCGGGATGCCCGTAACGCAATTGCAACAGAATCTTGCGTCGATGATCGAGGTCTCCCGCAAGGCTGGCGCCGAGGTCCTGTTGCTGGGCATGCAGTTGCCGCCCAACTACGGCGCGCGTTACACCCAGTCGTTCGCCCAGGTCTATCACACGCTGGCAGAAGAGAAAAAAGTGGCCTTGGTGCCATTTCTGCTCGAAGGGGTCGGCGGGGTGCCGACACTGATGCAGGCCGACGGCGTGCATCCCACGGCTGGCGCCCAGGGCAAACTGCTGGAAAACGTCTGGCCGACGCTCAAACCCTTGCTTTGACGCTTTTCTGCGCGCGGGCTTTCGGCTAATGTGGCGCCCCCTGTTTGGAGCCCCCGATGCCGCGTCCCGCCTGGTCCCTGTTTGCCTATCAATTGATCGAGCCCGACGATCAGCTGGACCTGTTCGCCTGCCAGGAAAGTCGCGTGCACCTGGCTGCGCGTCAGCTGGAACTGGGCGGTTCGGTGGACCGCACCCTGTGTGGAACCTTGCTCCCGGCCCAGCCGCGCTGGCTGGAAGTGCACAAGCTGATCTTTCGTGACCAACGGCTGTGCAAATTGTGCCGGGCCATCCTGTTCGCCCAGCGCAAGGGCACACGACCGGTATGGCCCGAGCTGCAGTCGATCCCCTGATCGGCGTCCTGACGGCCCCCGTCTACACGCGCCCGGCAACTGCGCGTACAATCGGGGCATTGTCCCGTTCAGTTCGACCAAGGATTTCCTGGATGCCGCCGAGCCTTTCCGTCCTCACCCGCAGCCTGTTGCTGGCCGCCGCATTCGCAGCGACGCCGGCCATGGCGCTGGAATTCCCGTTGCCACCTGCGGGTGAAGACATCATCGGCCAGGTGCAGACCATCACCGCCAAGTACGAGGACACCTTCGCCGACATCGCGACGGCCAATGACCTCGGCTATCTGGAAATGGTCGCCGCCAATCCTGGCGTCGACCCTTGGCTGCCAGGTGCCGGTACACAGATTGTTTTGCCGACTCGCTTCATTTTGCCGCCGGGTCCGCGCGAGGGCATCGTCATCAACCTGGCCGAGTACCGCCTCTACTATTACCCCAAGGGCGAGGACGTCGTGCGTACCTACCCGCTGGGGATTGGCCGGGAAGGGTGGGGCTCGCCCATCGCGCACACCAAGATCATCGCCAAGACCCCGAATCCGACCTGGACGCCGCCGGCCTCGATCAAGGCCGAGCATGCTGCAGACGGTGATCCGCTGCCCAATGTGGTGCCTGCCGGCCCGGACAACCCGCTGGGGCCTTTCAAATTCACCCTCGGCTTGCCGGGCTACCTAATTCACGGCTCGAACAAGCAGTTCGGCATCGGCATGCGCACCAGTCATGGCTGCTTCCGCATGTACAACGACAACGTGCTGGAGCTGGCCAGCATGGTGCCGGTTGGAACTGGCGTGCGCATCATGAACGAGTCCTACAAGTTCGGCATGAGCGGCGGCAAGGTGTACCTGGAAGCCCACGCGCAACTGACCGACAAGGGTGATCCGGTGACCCTGGACAGGCACACCGCCGTCATCAATGCGTTGCTCAACCGTCGCGACTTCGCCCCGGACATCAAGATGAACTGGGACGTGGTCCGTGATGTGGTCGCCGCCGAAGACGGCCTGCCGGTCGAAATTGCCGGGGCGGGTGTCCCGATGATCAGCAGCGCGCCCGGCAGCCCGCCCGCACCCTAGTCGGCTGTTGCTGCGCCCATAAAAAAACCGACCCAGTGGGTCGGTTTTTTTACAGCCTCGGACAAGGCTGTTACTTGCGGCTGGCCTTGTCGAGCATCCGCAGAGCGCGCTCGTTGGCTTCGTCGGCAGTCTGCTGGGCTTTCTGAGCGGCGGTCAGCGCTTCGTCAGCCTTGCGGTAGGCTTCGTCGGCACGGGCTTGCGAGCGCGCAGCGGCGTCTTCGGTAGCGGTCAGGCGAGCTTCGGTTTCTTTGGTTGCGCTGCTGCAACCGGTAGCCAGAACGGCGGCCAGGGCCAGTGCAGAGAATTTCAGAGCATTGTTCATTGTGTTCCCCTTCGAAGGACATTCTTTTAAGTAGCCATTTCTCATGAATGAGAAACTAGCCGCCGTACATACTACTCATTACTTGTAGTAAGTAAACGGACGCAGCGCAAGAGATGAAAAAAAATCCACCCATGCCCCGAGGTGCGGAACGTAAGCCGCAAACCACGGTCTAGCGCTGGTTGGGCGCAACCCAGGGGCGTGCGCAAGTGCATCGCGTAATTGCCTGATGCATGAACTAAGGCAGGGTTTAAATGTCTTCGGCCGCACGCAGTTGAGGGGTGGTCGGGAAGTCGAAAATGAGTTGCGGCGAAGACAATCAACTCGCCTGTACGCTGATGTTGTTTGCTGCCGCTGCAGGCATCACGATTGCGTTTGATGACAAAATCGGCAAAGGCCTGCGCAACTGTTTCTTCGTTGTACAAAGAGCGGTAAGGTAGAGGTCTAAATCCAAGACCCGCGAGGAAACGCGATGAGCGAGGCGCTTTCGATCCACCACGACCAGGCCGGTCACCAGTTCGAAATCAATATCGACGGCCACCGTGCGTACCTCACCTACATGGACCTTGGCAAACAGACCCTGGACATCTATCGCACCTTCGTACCCAATGCCTTGCGCGGCCGGGGCATCGCTGCGGCACTTACCGAGCAGGCTCTGGACTACGCCGAGAGCCATGGCTACACGGTGATCCCGTCGTGCTCCTATGTCGAGCGCTACATGGAACGCCACCAGCGCCGTGCGGCCAAGCTGTAGAAAGCCAGGCTGCATCTGCATGCCGCAAGGCCGGGTCAGTGGAAGCTATTGACCCGGCCCTTGGCTTCAGCGGCTACGCTTGGGCAACACATCCTTGAGTTTGGCGTGCATGCTGCGCAGTGTCTTTTCAGTGCTGGCCCAGTCGATGCACGCATCGGTAACCGATACGCCGTACTGCAGGTCGCCCAAGTCCTTGGGAATCGACTGACTGCCCCAATTCAAATGGCTTTCCACCATCAGACCGATGATCGACTGGTTGCCTTCCAGGATCTGATTGGCCACGTTCTCCATGACCAGCGGTTGCAGGGCCGGGTCCTTGTTGGAGTTGGCGTGGCTGCAGTCGACCATGATGTTGGCCTTGATGCCTGCTTTTTCCAGCGCCTGCTCGCACACCGCCACGCTGACCGAGTCGTAGTTGGGCTTGCCGTTGCCGCCGCGCAATACCACGTGGCCGTAGGCATTGCCCTTGGTGGTGACGATGGACACGCCACCTTCCTGATTGATGCCCAGGAACCGATGCGCACTGGACACCGACTGCAACGCATTGATGGCAACGGTCAGGCCGCCGTCGGTACCGTTTTTGAAGCCCACGGCCGAGGACAGGCCCGAGGCCATTTCGCGGTGGGTTTGCGATTCGGTGGTGCGTGCGCCGATGGCCGACCAGCTGATCAGGTCCTGCAGGTATTGCGGCGAAATCGGGTCCAGCGCCTCGGTCGCGGTGGGCAGGCCCATCTCGGCCAGGTCCAGCAGCAGTTTCCGGCCGATGTGCAGACCGTCCTGAATCTTGAAAGAGTCGTCCAGGTACGGGTCGTTGATCAGGCCTTTCCAGCCGACCGTGGTGCGCGGTTTTTCGAAGTACACGCGCATGACCAGGTACAGGGTGTCCGAGACTTCGGCGGCCAGCGCCTTGAGCCGGCGCGCATATTCGTGCGCCGCGTCGATGTCGTGGATCGAGCACGGGCCAATGACCACGAACAGGCGATGGTCACGACCGTCGAGAATGTCGCGCACCACTTCCCGGCCAGCGGCCACGGTGGTATGCGCGGCGGCACTGAGCGGGATTTCCCGTTTCAGCTGCGCAGGGGTGATGAGGGTTTCGTTGGAAGCGACGTTAAGGTCGTCGATCGGTAGGTCAGCCATCGTGTTACTCGTCAGGTCACGGGTGCCGGCCGCCAGCGAACCCCGCACGGCGAGGCACAGCATGATTATGAGCGGCGGGGGAGTCGAACCTTAGCGCGTTAGAGCGCATGCAGACAATGGATTTGTGCCATTGCCGTGCGCCGACGACCGGTGCGCGGCGGGCGGCACTGCTACGCTCAAGTATGCCTGTCGCATTGGCCACTTCGGAGGTCGCATGATCCGCTCCATGCTGTACGCCACTGACCTGGGGGTATATGCCCCGTTCGTCATGCAGCACGCCGTAGCCCTGGCGCGCAGTTTCAACGCGCAGCTGTATGTCATCCATGCCGTGGAGCCGATGGGTTTGATTGCCGAATCGGTGCTGCAAAGCTACCTCGACGAGTCCGCGCTCGACCGCCTGCACAGCCAGGGGCTCAATACCGTCATGGCCGGGATCGAGGAGAAGGTCCTGCAGAGCCTGCGCAGCGACCTGGGCGACGACGAGCCGGGCCTTGCCTTGATCCGCGCCGTGCGTGTGCGGCAAGGCGATCCAGCCGAAGTCATCCTCGACCAGGCCCAGCGGCTGGCCGTGGACTTGCTGGTATTCGGCAGCCACAGCCACGGTGCCAGCGTCGACGTTCCCCTGGGACGCACTGCGGCCCGCGTGCTGCAGCTGTCCCCGGTGCCGGTCTACATGGTGCCCCTGACCGAGCACCGCAGCCGACCCAGAGGGTGAGCACAAGGTTGGTTATTTTTCCTACAAGTTTAATAAAAAGTTCTAGATTTATTGTTACAACCTTTAATATAGTTATAACCCGTCGCCGATGACTGGCGGTTTTTCCTGTGTGAGGGATTCATATGAAGCTTCAGCAACTGCGCTACATCTGGGAGGTAGCGCATCATGACCTCAACGTCTCCGCCACGGCGCAAAGCCTGTATACCTCGCAGCCAGGTATCAGCAAGCAGATCCGCCTGCTGGAAGACGAATTGGGTGTTGAAGTCTTCGCACGCAGTGGCAAACACCTGACTCGCGTCACCCCGGCCGGTGAACGCATCATCACCACGGCAGGCGAGATCCTGCGCAAGGTGGAAAGCATCAAGCAGATCGCCCAGGAATTCTCCAACGAGAAAAAGGGCACGCTCTCCATCGCCACCACCCACACCCAGGCCCGTTATGCACTGCCGACGGTGATCAGCAGCTTCATCAAGCAGTACCCGGACGTAGCCCTGCACATGCATCAGGGTTCACCGATGCAGATTGCCGAAATGGCCGCCGACGGTACCGTCGACTTCGCCATTGCCACCGAGGGGCTGGATTCGTTCGGCGATCTGATCATGATGCCGTGCTACCGCTGGAACCGCTGCATTGCAGTGCCCCAGGGGCATCCGCTGACCAAGGTACCGAAACTGACGCTCGAGGCACTGGCCGAGTACCCGATCGTCACCTACGTGTTCGGTTTCACCGGTCGCTCCAAGCTCGACGAAGCGTTCTCGCGGCGCGGCCTGGCGCCGAAGGTGGTGTTCACCGCGGCCGATGCCGACGTCATCAAGACCTATGTGCGCCTGGGGTTGGGAGTGGGGATCGTGGCCAAGATGGCGGTTGATACCAAGCTCGACAACGACCTGGTGGTACTCGACGCCGATCACCTGTTCGAATCCAGCGTGACCCGCATCGGCTTCCGCCGCGGCACCTTCCTGCGCGGCTTCATGTGCGACTTCATCGAGAAGTTCGCGCCGCACCTCACCCGCGAGGTCATGGCCAAGGCCATCCAGTGCCACAACAAGCAGGAACTGGAAGCCTTGTTCGAAGGTGTCGAGTTGCCCGAGCATTGATCGCGCCGCTGTCTCCAGGCCTGCCATGCCCGGGCGGCGCTGCGCAGCTCAGGTCTTGGCGATCAGATTGCCCGCATGCAGCCCGCATTCCTTCTGCGTGGCTTCCTCCCACCACCAGCGCCCCTCGCGCTCGTGCTGGTTGGGCAGTACCGGCCGCGTGCAGGGCTCGCAGCCGATACTGATGAAGCCGCGCTCGTGCAGGCTGTTATAGGGCAGCTCGAGCATGCGGATGTAACCCCACACCTCCTCGCTGCTCATCTGCGCCAAGGGGTTGAACTTGTACAGCGTACGCTCGGCCGTCGAGAACGCGCCGTCCACTTCCACTGCTGCTACCTGACTACGGGTGCCAGGGCTCTGGTCGCGGCGCTGGCCGGTGGCCCAGGCGCTGACGGTCGACAGCTTGCGTCGCAGCGGTTCGATCTTGCGGATACCACAGCACTCGCCATGACCATCGCGATAGAAGCTGAACAGCCCCTTTTGCTTGACGAAAGGGTCCAGCAGCGCGTTGTCCGGTGAGACCAGTTCAATGGTGATCTGGTAGTGATCGCGGACCTGCTCGATGAACCGATAGGTTTCCGGATGCAGGCGGCCGGTGTCCAGGCTGAACACCTTGACGTTCTTGTTCAGCTTCCAGGCCATGTCCACCAGCACCACGTCTTCGGCACCGCTGAAGGAAATCCAGAGATCGTCGCCGAAGTGCGCGAAGGCGAGCTTGAGAATGTCCTGCGGGGACTTGTTCGCGTAGGTCGTCGCCATGTCGGCGACATCGAAGGGTTGGCTCATCAGGCGGCTTCCTGGTCAAAGTGGCGCTTGGCGCTCTATGTGGCGCAATGGTAACAAAAAAACACCGGGCAACATGACCCGGTTCAGAGCCCCGCCAGGGTGTCCAGCAGCACGCTGACCTTGAAGATCGACTCCTGGTATTCGGCCTGCCACTGCGAGTCGGCCACGATTGCGCCACCGCCCCAGCAGCAGACCTGGCCGTCCTTGACCAGCAGGGTACGGATGGCGATGGAGCTGTCCATCTCACCGCGCACATCCAGGTACAGCAACGAGCCACAGTAGATGGCGCGTTGGGTCGGTTCCACTTCGTCGATGATCTGCATGGCGCGGATCTTCGGTGCGCCGGTGATCGACCCACCGGGAAAGCTGCATGCGATCAGGTCCAGGCAGTCCTTGTCCGCTGCCAGCTCACCGGTGACGGCGCTGACCAGATGATGCACGTTCGGATAGCTCTCCAGGGCGAACAGCTGCGGCACCCGAACCGAGCCGATCCGGCAGCTTCGGCCCAGGTCATTGCGCAGCAGGTCGACGATCATCAGGTTCTCCGAACGGTCCTTGGCACTGGCCAGCAGCTCGCGGCCCTGGCGCGCGTCTTCTTCGCGGTCGAGGCTGCGTGGGCGGGTGCCCTTGATCGGCCGGGTTTCGACATGACCGGCCGTGACCTTGATGAAGCGCTCCGGGGAAAAGCTCAACAAGGCTGCGCCGCCCGCCAGCTGCAGGTAGCCGGAAAACGGTGTGGAGCAGGCGGCGCGTACAGCTTTATAAGCGGTCCACGGGTCGCCCGAGCAGGCGGCACGAAAACGCTGGGTCAGATTGACCTGATAGCAGTCTCCGGCCTGGATATAGGCCTGCACTGTTTCGAATGCCCGCCGGTACTGCTCCGGCGTTCGGTCCGGCGTCATCGAGGTGTGCAACCGGAAGGCCGGTGCTTCGAGGGTGGCCGGTTGCGCGAACAGGTCGATCAGGCGTTGCCGTTCGCGCGCATCCAGCGCGGGGTGGAACATCAATTCGCTGGTCTGTCGGCGATGGTCGCTGATCAACGCCCAGGCGTAGAGGCCCAGGTTGGCGTGCGGCAGGTCGAGGTCATCCTGGTTGGGCGCTGGCAAGTTCTCCAGCCTGCGGCCGAAATCGTAGCTCAGGTAGCCGATCAGCCCTCCGGCGAAGGGCAACTCGCAGCCGTCGGGTAATTGCGCCTGGCCCAAGCCGGCCAGCGCGACACGGGCGCGTTGCAGGTACTGCTGGCCCGACTCACCGGCCTGGACGCCGAGGGTCTGCACCGGCCAGGCGCTGATCAGGTCGAAGCGGCCGCGCTGGGCGATCGGCTGCGCGCTGTCGAGCAGTACGGCGCCAGGGGCGTGGCGAACCGCAGCGAAATAGGGCGCCGGGTCGGCCAGGTAGGGCAGGGCGTGAAGCGAGCAGGTTGGCATGATAGGTCGGTGGCCAGTGACGGGGCTGGGATTGTAATGCACCCGGGCGGCGCGTGTGCGGGTGGCGTGGCGTCCGCGCTCAGGTCACTACGGCGGGCACGTGACCGAACAGTGCCTGGACGAAACGCGTGCGCTCTTCGACGGTTTCCACGACGCCTTCGGCCGCCAGCGCTTCCAGGTGTTTTTCCACGGCCTGGGTGCGCAGGGTCAGGCCGCAGTCGTTGGCAATCTGGATGTTCAGCCCGGGACGGGCGTTGAGCTCCAGGATCAGCGGGCCTTTTTCCTGGTCCAGGACCATGTCGACGCCGATGTAGCCCAGCCCGCACAACTCGAAACAGCCGGCGGCCAGGCGCATGAAGCCGTCCCAGTTGGGCAGCTGCACGCCGTCCACGGCGTTGGTGGTATCGGGATGCTTGCTGATGATGTTGTTCAGCCAGGTGCCGCGCAAGGTCACACCCGTGGCCAGGTCGACGCCGACGCCGATGGCGCCCTGATGCAGGTTGGCCTTGCCGCCCGACTGCCGGGTCGGCAAGCGCAGCATGGCCATTACCGGGTAGCCCATCAGCACGATGATGCGGATGTCCGGTACGCCTTCGTAGCTGATGCTCTTGAAGATCTGGTCGGGGATCACCCGGTATTCGATCAGCGCGCGGTCACGGTGCCCACCCAGCGAATACAGGCCGGTGAGGATGCTGGAAATCTGGTGCTCGATGTCTTCGCGGCTGATGATCTTGCCCGACACGGTGCGAAAGCGCTCCTCGAAGCGGTCGGCGACCACCAGAATGCCGTCACCGCCAGCGCCCTGGGCCGGCTTGACCACGAAATCGCTGCGCCCGCCGATGATCTCGTCGAGGCGGTCGATCTGCTTTTCCGTGGAAATCACCCCGAACATCTCGGGCACATGGATACCCGCCGCAATGGCGCGCTCCTTGGTGATGATCTTGTCATCGACGATCGGGTACAGGCTGCGCCGGTTGTACTTGAGCACATAGTCGGCGTTGCGCCGGTTGATGCCCATGATGCCGCGGGCCTCCAGCGCTTTCCAGGTTTTCCACAGGCCGAACATCAGGAGTCGGCCTGCTTGAGAAAGGCCTTGAAACGCACCAGTTCGGTCAGCCGGTAGCCGCGGTAGCGCCCCATGGCAAGCATGAAACCCACCAGGATCAGCAGGATTGCCGGGAAGGTGAACACGAAGTACACCAGTTCCGGCACGCTCATCAGGATATGTGCCAGGGAGGCGGCGAACAGCGTGCCCACCGCGACCTTCAGGGCATGCCCGCTGCCGCGCTCTTCCCAGGTGATCGACAAACGCTCGATGGTCATGGTCAGGATCACCATCGGGAACAGCGCCACCGACAACCCGCGCTCCAGGCCCAGCTTGTGGCTGAACAGGCTGATCGCGGCGATCAGCACCACGACGAAGGTCAGCACCACCGACAGCCTGGGCAGCATCTGCAGCTTCAGGTGTTCCAGGTAGGAGCGCAGCGACAGCCCCAACGCGGTGATCACCGTGAACAGGATGATGCCGAAGCCCAGCTGGGTTTCGCGAAAGGCCAGGGCGATCAGTACCGGAGTGAAGGTGCCCAGGGTCTGGATGCCGATCAGGTTGCGCAGGATCAGAATCACCAGCACGCCGATCGGGATCATCACCATGATCATGAAGGTCTGCTGGGTCTGCAGCGGCAGGCCGTACAGGCTGTACTCGAGGAAATCGGCGTCGGTGTTCTCGTCGGTCAGCTTGGCCAGGCGAATGGCGTTCATCTCGCTGTTGTTCATGGTGAAGGTGACGGTTGCCTTGCGTCCGCCCTCGACGCTGACCAGGTTCTCGTCACCTGTCCACCACAGCAGGCGATCCTCGGGCAGGCCCTGCTCGCCGGTATCGGGGTTGAAGTACAGCCAGTCGTTGCCGTTGAAGCTGCGCAGCCACAGTTCCGGTGTCTGCGCCTGGTCGGCGAGCAGGCGCACGGTGTGGACCTTTTCCATCGGGACATGGGCGATGGACAGCAGCAGGTCGATGATCCGTGCCTTGTGCAAGGTCGAGGTGTCGCCGGCCAGCAGCAGCTTGACGTTGTCGTCGGCCAGATTGTTGACCCGCTTGATGGTTTCGCCGACAAAGGTTTCGACATCGGCCGAATGCTGGCGGATGGGCGCCAGCAACGCTTCGGCGGCGATCTTTTCCGGGCCTTCCACGGCCAGGCTGTCGCGGAAGATCGGGCCCTTGACCTTGAGTTTTTCGCCGCTGTAGCGCTTGGTCAGCACCAGGCGGTAGTACAACGTCTGGTTGCCCGAAGCGCGCCGGGCCGACCAGGTCACCTTGCGATTGCCATCCAGCCGATTGACGCTGACCCCGTAGTTGTTGGAGATGAAGCTCTCGTTGAGGCTCACATACTCACGACTCAGTGGCGGCACGAACATCTGCACCTTCACCGGGTCCTTGGCGCTGGCGACGAATTCGACCTTGGCGTCGATGTTCCACAGATCGTCGGTTTCGTCTTCGGTCACCGGGATGCCGAGTACGAGGATCTGATAGGCGGTGATGGCGATGCCCAGCCCCACCAGCGCGGTGATCAGGATCTTCAGGTGCAGGGTTAGAGCGCGCATTGAAATTACTCTGCGATGGTGGCGACAGTGGCGCAGGCGGGTTTGCCGGCAGCGTGTTTGCGGCTGGGGTCGACCAGCGCATCGAAGCGGGTGAGCGCGTCGGAGCCGATCAGCAGCGGGTAGTCGAATGCGGTGCGGTCGGTGAGGTTGACTTCGATGCGGCGCTGGGTATGGCCCATGCACACGTCGAGTTCGATCACCGGCCGCTGGGTGTGGGTCTTGCGTTCGCGGGCACTGCATTCACAATCGTCGGCGCGTCGCTTGATGGAGCTCACGCGCACCAGCGGCCGCTCGATGGGGTGGGAATGGGCATTGTCGATCGCCAGGTAGAAGCGCACCCAGGGTTGGCCATTGCGCTTGAAACGCTTGATGTCACGGGCACTGAGCGAGGCGGTCAATGCGCCCGTATCGAGTTTGGCTGCGACCCGCAGGTCGATGTCGGTCAACTGCGCGTACTCGTTCAAGCCGTAGGTGGTCTTTTCGGCAGCCAGGCCCAGGCCCGGAATGAACGGAATGAATAAAAGGCTGAACAGGCGGGAGAGGGGCTTGAGAGTCATGAATTGAAATTATGAATACCGAATCGGGCACCGCAAAAACGTTTCGCGGGTAACAGGAAGAGAGCACCGCATTCTAGCACGGTGCTTTCGTGCCGCCAGCGCAGGCACGGTCGGGCGAGGCCTTGGAGTGCGAATCGACCGTGAAGTTCGAGGGTCGACCGCTCGGCAGGGGTGGGCGCCACGGGTGCCGGCGCCTATTTGAAGCGCCGTTCGACGCCTTTCTCGACGAGGATCTTGGCGGAGATTTCTTCCACCGAAAAATGGGTCGAGTCGATGTTCGGAATGTTCTCGCGGCGAAACAGACCTTCCACCTCGCGCACCTCGAACTCGCACTGGGCGAAGCTGGCGTAACGACTGTTGGGCTTGCGTTCGTGGCGGATCGCGGTGAGTCGATCGGGGTCGATGGTCAGGCCGAACAGCTTGTGCTGGTGGGCCCTGAGCGCAGGTGGCAACTGCAGGCGCTCCATGTCGTCTTCGGTCAGGGGGTAGTTGGCGGCGCGGATGCCGAATTGCATGGCCATGTACAGGCAGGTCGGGGTCTTGCCACAGCGCGACACGCCCACCAGGATCAGGTCGGCCTTGTCGTAGTAGTGAGTTCTGGCGCCGTCGTCGTTGTCCAGCGCGAAGTTGACCGCTTCGATGCGTTCCATGTAGTTGGCATTGTGCGCAATGGAGTGGGACTTGCCCACCGAGTACGAGGAATGTGCGCTGAGCTCCATTTCCAGCGGGGCGAGGAAGGTCGAGAAGATGTCGATCATGAAGCCGTTGGAGGTGGCGAGGATCTCGCGGATGTCCTGATTGACGATGGTGTCGAAGATGATCGGTCGCACACCGTCCTTTTCGGCGCAGTTATTGATTTGCTGTACCATGGCCCGAGCCTTGTCCACGCTGTCGATATAGGGCCGCGTGAACTTGCTGAAGGTAATGTTTTCGAACTGCGCCAGTAGACTTTGCCCCAGCGTTTCGGCGGTAATGCCGGTACCGTCGGAGATGAAGAATGCAGATCGTTTCATTGTGCGCCCCGGCCCTTAGGCAACTGACGATTCTTGGATATGATAGGCCCGATTGACGGCCAGCATTGCCAGGCATTCTCGTTCATTTCCGAGGCTGCGGCCACAGCCCCCCCGCGTGCGACGATTCGCGCCGGGCATCCCGAGCTTTTCCAACCCAGTCAGTGGAGAGATCACCTTGGTAGAGTACGTAGTTTCCCTCGATAAGCTTGGCAACAATGATGTGGAACACGTGGGGGGCAAGAATGCGTCCCTGGGCGAGATGATCAGCAATCTGGCTGGTGCCGGCGTGTCGGTGCCTGGCGGCTTTGCCACCACCGCCCAGGCCTATCGCGACTTCCTCGACCTGAGCGGGCTCAACGAGCAGATCCACGCGGCGCTCGATGCGCTCGACGTGGACGACGTCAATGCCCTGGCTCGCACCGGCGCGCAGATCCGCCAGTGGGTCATGGAGGCCGAGTTCCCCGAGCGTCTCAACGAAGAGATCCGCATCGCCTTCGCCGAGCTGTCCAAGGGCAACCCGGACATCGCCGTTGCCGTGCGTTCCTCGGCCACCGCCGAAGACCTGCCCGATGCCTCCTTTGCCGGCCAGCAGGAAACCTTCCTCAATATCCGCGGTGTCGAGAACGTCATTCGCGCGGCCAAGGAAGTCTTTGCCTCGCTGTTCAACGACCGCGCCATCGCCTACCGCGTGCACCAGGGCTTCGACCACAAGCTGGTTGCCCTGTCGGCCGGCGTGCAGCGCATGGTCCGTTCGGAAACCGGCACTGCCGGGGTGATGTTCACTTTGGACACCGAGTCCGGGTTCCGTGACGTGGTGTTCATCACCGGCGCGTACGGCCTGGGCGAGACCGTGGTGCAAGGCGCGGTGAACCCCGACGAATTCTATGTGCACAAGCACACCCTGGAGGCCGGTCGTCCGGCGATCCTGCGGCGCAACCTGGGCAGCAAGGCGATCAAGATGGTCTACGGCGACGAAGCGCGCGCCGGACGCTCGGTCAAGGTGGTGGACGTCGACAAGGCCGAACGTGCGCGTTTCTGCCTGACCGATGCGCAGGTCAGCGAGCTGGCCAAGCAGGCGATGATCATCGAGAAGCACTACGGCCGG
The DNA here is from genome assembly GCF_014841725.1 of Pseudomonas sp. CFBP 8758. Taxonomy (NCBI): domain Bacteria; kingdom Pseudomonadati; phylum Pseudomonadota; class Gammaproteobacteria; order Pseudomonadales; family Pseudomonadaceae; genus Pseudomonas; species Pseudomonas sp. CFBP 8758. The sequence continues at coordinate 523,348 of NZ_JACYUK010000001.1, forward strand.
CCGATGGACATCGAGTGGGCCCAGGACGGCGACGACGGCCAGCTGTACATCGTCCAGGCGCGCCCGGAAACAGTGAAGAGCCGCTCCAGCGCCAACGTGATGGAACGCTACCTGCTCAAGGAAAAGGGCACCGTGCTGGTCGAGGGCCGCGCCATCGGCCAGCGCATCGGCGCCGGCAAGGTACGCATCATTCACGACGTCTCCGAGATGGACAAGGTCCAGGCCGGTGACGTGCTGGTTTCGGACATGACCGACCCGGACTGGGAACCGGTGATGAAACGCGCCAGTGCCATCGTCACCAATCGCGGCGGGCGAACCTGCCACGCCGCGATCATCGCCCGCGAGCTGGGCATTCCGGCAGTGGTGGGCTGCGGCAACGCCACGCAACTGCTCCAGGACGGCCAGGGCGTGACGGTGTCCTGCGCCGAGGGCGACACCGGCTACATCTTCGAGGGCGAACTGGGCTTCGACATCAAGCAGAACTCGGTCGACGCCATGCCCGAGCTGCCATTCAAGATCATGATGAACGTCGGCAACCCGGATCGCGCCTTCGATTTCGCCCAGTTGCCCAATGCCGGTGTCGGCCTGGCGCGCCTGGAGTTCATCATCAACCGGATGATCGGCGTGCACCCCAAGGCGCTGCTCAACTACGACACCCTGACCCCGGAAATCAAGGACAGCGTCGACAAGCGTGTGGCCGGCTACAGCGACCAGGTGAATTTCTACGTCGACAAGCTGGTCGAGGGCATCAGCACCCTGGCTGCGGCCTTCTGGCCGAAGAAAGTCATCGTCCGGCTGTCGGACTTCAAGTCCAACGAATACGCCAACCTGATCGGCGGCAAGCTCTACGAGCCGGAAGAAGAGAACCCGATGCTGGGCTTCCGCGGGGCGTCGCGCTACATCAGCGAGTCGTTCCGCGACTGCTTCGAACTCGAATGCCGGGCGATGAAGCGGGTGCGCAACGAAATGGGCCTGACCAACGTCGAGATCATGGTGCCGTTCGTGCGCACCCTGGGCGAAGCGTCGCAGGTGATCGACCTGCTCGCCGAGAATGGCCTGGCCCGCGGCGACAACGGTCTGCGCATCATCATGATGTGCGAGCTGCCGTCCAACGCCATCCTGGCCGACGAGTTCCTGGAGTTCTTCGACGGCTTCTCGATCGGTTCCAACGACCTCACCCAGCTCACCCTCGGCCTGGACCGCGACTCGGGGATCATCGCCCACCTGTTCGACGAGCGTAACCCGGCGGTCAAGAAGCTGCTGGCCAATGCCATCCAGGCCTGCAACAAGGCCGGCAAGTACATCGGCATCTGCGGCCAGGGCCCGTCCGATCACCCTGACCTGGCCAAATGGCTGATGGAGCAGGGCATCGAAAGCGTGTCGCTGAACCCGGACTCGGTCCTGGAAACCTGGTTCTTCCTGGCAGAAAAGGAAAGCGCCGTTTAAGCCGTCCCACCCCAGACCGGTGTGTCCTTTCCGGCACCCCGGTCCCCTGTATCACCCCAGACCGGTGTGTCCTTTCAAACACCCCGGTCGCCTGTAGCAGCGGCGCAAGCCGCGTTGCCCTTGATCCTGCCGTTCATGCACAGATCAACACAGACGCGGCTTGCGCCCCGGTTACAGCCCCATTCATTCAGACGCAAGTGCCTTATGCAAAGCAGCAGTACCCTCTTTCCCGTCGCGCTGCTCAGTGCCGAGCGTCGCGGCGACCTCAGCGAAGACATCTACCGCATCAAGGCCGCCAACAGCCCCGACCCCAGTGTCGAGCTGGCGTTGACGCGCCTGGGCCTGGCCGATCAACCTGGTGCTCGCGGGGTGCCGGTGATCCTTCTGCATGGCAGCTTTTCCAACCGGCGCTTCTGGTACTCGCCCAAGGGCATAGGCCTGGGGCCTTGGCTGGCACGTCGCGGGTTCGACGTATGGATAGCCGAAATGCGCGGCCACGGGCTGTCGCCGCGCAACCAGCACTACGCCAGCAATACCGTGGCCGACTACGCCCGCTACGATCTTCCGGTCATCGGTGCATTCGTCGCCGAGGTCAGTGCTCAGACGCCGCATTGGATCGGGCATTCGCTCGGCGGCATCACCCTGGCCGCCGCCTTGGGTGGCGGCTATCTGCAAGGCGATCTGGCAGCGTCTGCGGCGCTGTTCGGTGCCCAGGTCAGTCGACGTCACTGGCAGTTGCGGATTCCTCCGCTGAACTGGGCTGCGCGCCGCCTGCTCAAGCGCTATCCACACATTTCCGGGGCCCGCCTCAAACGCGGCCCGGAAGACGAGCCGGTGGGCGTTGGCCTGGAATGGATGCGCTGGAAAGGCCTGTTCGGCCGTTTCGGCGATGCCGAGCGGGACTGGTGGCAGGGGCTGGGCGAAGTGAAACTGCCCATCCTCGCCGTTGCGGCGGTCGGTGACCTGCAGGATCCAAGCTGGGACTGCCGCCAGCTGTTCGAGCAATTTGCCGGGAGCCACAACCAGTTCGTCAACCTGGGCCGCGCCCAGGGCTTCGGCGACGACTTCGACCACGTGCGCATGCTGGTCAGCGCGCAAGCCCAGGCCGAGGTCTGGCCGCTGGTCGGGACCTGGCTGAGCGACCCCTACCGGCCGCTGCTGCCCGGCGCGACACCGTTGGCGACGACCTGAGCATGGTCTAGGCTGTGAGGGCCGCGCCGCGTCCGGTGCAGGCTACTGGCTCTTGCAGCCGCCATTCGCCCCAGGAGCAATGCCATGCACTATCTGACCCCCGACCTGTGTGATGCCTACCCCGACGTCGAGGTGCTCGAGCCGATGTTCAGCAATTTCGGTGGCCGCGACTCCTTCGGCGGCCAGATCGTCACCATCAAGACCTTCGAAGACAACTCGCGAGTACGCGAGCAGGTGGCTCTGGATGGCACCGGCAAGGTGCTGGTGGTCGACGGTGGAGGCTCGCTGCGCAAGGCGCTGCTGGGCGACATGCTCGCCCAGAAAGCCGCGGAGAACGGTTGGGAAGGCCTGGTCATCTATGGGTGCGTGCGTGACGTCGACATGCTCGCGCAAACCGATGTCGGTGTGCAGGCCCTGGCCAGCCATCCGATGCCGACCGTCAAGCGGGGTCTGGGTGATCTCGATGTGAAGGTCAGCTTCGCCGGTGTCACATTCGTTCCCGGCCACTATCTGTATGCCGACAACAACGGCATCATCGTCTCGCCAGAGGCGTTGAGCATGCCCGAATGACAATTTTCCATCAGTAACGGGGACACGATGTACGAGGAAGAAAATGCGCAATGGGGGCTGGTGCATGCCCTGTTGCTGGACGGCAAGGGAGGTGCGCGGTCGGTTGCCCGGACCGATATCGACGGGCTGCAGCTGCAACCTCACCAGAGCCTGTGGCTGCACTGGGACCGCAGCCATCCCCAGACCCGTGACTGGTTGCGCCGCAATAGTGGCCTGAGCGAATTCAGCTGCGACCTGCTGCTGGAGGAAAACACCCGCCCGCGCCTGGTCCCGTTGCCCGACGATGAACTGCTGCTGTTCCTGCGTGGGGTCAATCTCAATCCAGGAGCCGAGCCCGAGGACATGGTCTCGGTGCGGATCTTCGCCCAGGCCCAGCGCATCATTTCCCTGCGACTGCGGCCATTGCGCGCGACCGACGACATGCTCGAACAGTTCGCCGCCTGCAAGGGCCCGAAAACCGCTTCGGAGTTGATTCTGTACCTGGCTCAGCACTTGACCGAAAAGGTCCAGGCACTGGTCGAAGACCTCTCCGACATCGTCGATATGGAGGAAGACAAACTCGACGCCGACGAACGGTACACGCCCGAGCACGGCAGCATTTTGCAGCTGCGTCGAAGGGCGGCCGGACTGCGGCGCTTCCTCGCGCCGCAACGCGATATCTTTGGCCAGTTGGCGCGCAACAAGGTGCCCTGGTTCGTCGACGACGACGCCGACTACTGGAACGAACTCAACAACAGCCTGACCCGTTATCTGGAAGAGCTGGAACTGGCGCGCGAGCGCGTGGGGCTGGTGCTCGAGGCCGAAGACCGGCGTCAGAGCGAGCGCATGAACCGCACCATGTATCGCTTCGGCATCATCACCGGGATCTTTCTGCCGATGAGCTTTCTGACCGGTCTGCTGGGCATCAACGTCGGCGGCATTCCCGGTTCCGACAGCCCCTATGGTTTCACCATTGCCTGCGCATTGATGGTGGCCGTAGCGTTGGGCCAGTGGTTGTTGTTTCGACGCTTGCGCTGGGTCTGACACGGAATTTACCCTGTGCTCGCCGAGACCTTTGTGACTCACCGCCGCAGGGTCTCGTCTTTGAATGAAATTCGCGAGGTATGCATGCCTGATCCGTTCGAAGAATCCCTGCGAGACATGCTCAACGCTCACGCGCCGGGTCGCGACGACCGCGCCGCGCTGGGGCGAGTGCTCAAGACCGCCAATCGCCAGGTTGGCGCGGGCGATCTCTTCAGCCTGATAGGGCGCTGGGGTCAGGCATTCATGATCGCGGTGAACAGTGGTTCGGCGAATATCGCGCCGGTGTCTCGTCGTACGGATTCCGCCGCTGCGGATAAGGCTGATTGATCAATGGAACTGGACCCCTGGACTCAAAGCCTGGTGGCGGCGATGACTGCCCTGTGGACCAAGGTCGCCAATTTCATCCCCAACCTGTTCGGGGCGTTGGTGGTGGTACTGCTGGGCTTCCTGGTCGCCAAGCTGCTCGACACGTTGTTGTCCAAGCTGCTGGCCAAGTTCGGGCTCGACCGCCTGATGGCGGGGACCGGCCTGACCAAACTGCTGGGCCGTGGCGGCCTCAGGGTGCCGATCTCGACCCTCATCGGCAAGATCGTCTATTGGTTCGTGCTGCTGATTTTCCTGGTGTCGGCCGCCGAGTCGCTGGGGCTGCAGCGGGTTTCGGCGACCCTGGACATGCTGGCGCTGTACCTGCCCAAGGTGTTCGGTGCAGCCCTGGTGTTGCTGGTCGGTGTACTGCTGGCGCAACTGGTCAATGGCGTGGTCCGCGGCGCTGCCGAAGGGGTAGGGCTCGATTACGCAGGTGGCCTGGGACGTGTGGCGCAGTGGTTGGTGATCATCATCAGCATTTCGGTGGCCATCAGCCAGCTGGAGGTCAAGACCGACCTGCTGAACCACGTGATCGTCATCGCTTTGATTACCGTTGGTCTGGCCGCAGCACTGGCCATGGGGTTGGGCAGCCGTGAAATCGCCAGTCAGATACTGGCCGGGATCTACGTGCGGGAACTGTTTCAAGTGGGCCAGCAGGTGCAGGTTGGAGGGGTCGAAGGGCAGATCGAGGAAATCGGCACCGTCAAGACGACAGTGATGACCGACGACGGCGAGCTGGTTTCGATGTCCAACCGCGAGCTGCTGGAACAGCGGGTGAGTAGCCGATAGGTCAACGTTTTGCTAATGTATGCCGCCGCAAAAAGGCTGAGCGATCATGCCTTGGCGGACAATGACCTGACCTTCGGGGACCTGACCTTCGGGCCGACCTGTTTTGAATAAAGTACATACGCTGCCCGTGCGCTACGACCCCCGCGAGCTCTCTGACGAGGAGTTGGTGGCGCGTTCGCACGAGGAGCTGTTCCATGTCACGCGGGCCTATGAAGAGCTGATGCGTCGCTACCAGCGAACCCTCTTCAACGTCTGTGCAAGATATTTAGGGAACGATCGTGACGCTGACGATGTCTGTCAGGAAGTGATGTTGAAGGTGCTGTACGGGCTAAAGAATTTCGAGGGTAAGTCGAAATTCAAGACGTGGCTTTACAGCATCACCTATAACGAATGCATCACGCAGTACCGGAAGGAAAGGCGCAAGCGCCGCTTGATGGATGCCCTGAGTCTCGATCCGCTCGAGGAGGCATCCGAAGAGAAGGCGCCCAAGTCGGAGGAGCGCGGTGGTCTCGACCGATGGCTGGTGTTCGTGAACCCGATAGACCGGGAGATTCTTGTGCTGCGATTCGTCGCGGAGCTGGAATTCCAGGAAATCGCCGACATCATGCACATGGGCTTGAGCGCCACCAAAATGCGGTACAAGCGGGCCTTAGATAAGCTCCGCGATAAATTTGCAGACCTGTCCGAAACTTAGTTCGGCGCAAAGGTCTCTAACCTACCGGCAAGGTCTGCTAGACTTGCCGTCAAGCTGCCCCGGATGAGGGGCGCTTAACAATCACCAGATGGGGATTTAACGGATGAAACTGAAAAACACCTTGGGCCTTGCCATTGGTTCTCTCGTTGCCGCAACTTCATTCGGCGTATTGGCACAAGGCCAAGGCGCAGTTGAAATCGAAGGCTTCGCCAAGAAAGAATACTACGACAGCGCTCGCGACTTCAAAAACGACGGCAACCTGTTCGGTGGCTCGGTTGGTTACTTCCTGACCGACGACGTTGAATTGCGTCTGGGTTACGACGAAGTCCACAACGTTCGCAGCGACAGCGGCAAGAACATCAAGGGCTCCAACACAGCTCTGGACGCTCTGTACCACTTCAACAAGCCAGGCGACATGCTGCGTCCGTACGTTTCGGCTGGTTTCTCTGACCAAAGCATCGGTCAGAACGATCGCAACGGCCGTAACGGTTCCACCTTCGCCAACCTGGGCGGCGGTGCCAAGCTGTATTTCACTGACAACTTCTACGCCCGTGCCGGTGTTGAAGCTCAGTACAACATCGACCAAGGCGACACCGAGTGGGCGCCAAGCGTCGGTATCGGCGTGAACTTCGGTGGCGGCTCCAAGCCTGCTCCAGCCGCTGCTCCAGCTCCAGTAGCTGAAGTCTGCGCTGACTCCGACAACGACGGCGTCTGCGACAACGTCGACAAGTGCCCTGACACCCCTGCCAACGTTACCGTTGACGCTGATGGCTGCCCAGCCGTCGCCGAAACCGTTCGCGTTGAGCTGGACGTCAAGTTCGACTTCGACAAGTCGGTCGTGAAGACCAACAGCTATGGCGATATCAAGAACCTGGCTGACTTCATGAAGCAGTACCCACAGACCACCACCACTGTCGAAGGTCACACTGACTCCGTCGGTCCTGATGCCTACAACCAGAAGCTGTCCGAGCGTCGCGCTGCTGCTGTCAAGCAAGTGCTGACCGGTCAGTACGGTGTTGAATCCAACCGCGTAAACTCGGTTGGTTACGGCGAAACCCGCCCAGTGGCTGACAACGCCACCGACGCTGGCCGCGCTGTAAACCGTCGCGTAGAAGCTGAAGTAGAAGCTCAAGCTAAGTAATTAGCTACCGCTTCAACGAAAAGCCCGGCCCATGCCGGGCTTTTCTTTGCCTGCGATTTGGCCCGTGCCACCCGCTACCATACCTAACCGGCCGCGGATCTGGCACAATCGCACCCCTCTATCGCTTCCTCGGAGCCAAGCCCGCCTATGTACAATCTGGCCCGCCAGCTGCTGTTCAAATTGTCCGCTGAAACCTCCCATGACTTGTCGCTGGACCTTATCGGCGCCGGTGGCCGCCTGGGCCTCAACGGCCTGCTCGCCAAGCCGCCGGCGCGCCTGCCGGTCACGGTCATGGGTCTGCAGTTCGACAATCCGGTGGGGCTGGCAGCGGGGCTGGACAAGAACGGTGCGGCCATCGACGGCTTCTCCCAGCTCGGTTTCGGCTCGGTGGAGATCGGCACGGTGACCCCACGTCCACAGCCGGGCAATCCAAAGCCGCGTTTGTTTCGGCTGCCTGAAGCCTGTGCAATCATCAACCGCATGGGCTTCAACAACCTGGGTGTCGACAATCTGGTCGAGCGCGTCAAGGCGGCCAAGTATCGGGGCGTGCTGGGTATCAATATCGGCAAGAACCTCACCACCCCGGTCGAGCGCGCCGTGGACGACTACCTGATCTGTCTGGACAAGGTCTACGACCACGCCAGCTACATCACCGTCAACATCAGCTCGCCCAATACCGCCGGCCTGCGCAGCCTGCAGTTCGGTGACTCGCTCAAGCAGTTGCTAGACACGCTGGCAGCACGGCGCGTGGTGCTGGCCGGGCAAAGTGGGCGGCATGTGCCGTTGGCAATCAAGATCGCCCCGGACATGAGCGATGATGAAACCGCACTGGTGGCGCAGGCGCTGGTCGACGCCGGTATGGACGCAGTGATCGCCACCAATACCACCCTCAGCCGGGTCGGTGTCGAGGGGCTGGTTCACGCAGACGAAGCCGGTGGGTTGTCGGGAGCGCCGGTGCGGGAGCAAAGCACTCACATCGTCGAGGTGCTGGCGCAGACCTTGAACGGCAGATTGCCGATCATTGCAGCAGGCGGGATTACCGAGGGGGGGCATGCGGCCGAGAAGATCGCCGCGGGTGCCAGTCTGGTGCAGATTTATTCGGGCTTCATCTACAAGGGGCCTGCACTGATCCGCGAGTCGGTCGACGCCATCGCGGCGCTGCGCGCCAGGCAATGATTCGAGGCGCGAGAGGGGCCTCGCAGAGGCCCCTGGGCGCTAGCCCGCCGCCCTGGTTGGGCGTGCATGGTGAAAAGGAAAAAGAGTGTCAGCCGACGGCGTGAAGTTCGTTGAGCCTATGGATCCCCGCAGTGCCGGTCATACCGTCCCAGTTGTCGCCGCGTCCTTCGCGCCAGCCGTTGATCCAGGCTTGGCGTACCGACGGTAGAGTAAAAGGGCAAAGCTCGCGGGATTTGCCATGGATGCCATACTGGTATCCGCGTAGAAATGCTCGTTCCAACGGATCACGCTTAAGTCTTCTCATAGGGTGTTGCCCTCTGTCTATTGACTGTAATGTCCCGTTGGCCTCGTGTGAGGCCTGGCAGATGATCTGCCGGTATCGCGCTCGCTGCCGGCGTGGCGAGCAGTGATGTCTTCGCCATTGCGGCGACGACCTGAGGTGATTTCTAAACGTTGAACTGCGCGATGTGAATGATCGTTTTGTCATAAGCACGTAACTATTTCGCGGTATGGGCAATAAGTAAGCAGGTACTTCAAGCTTCACTCGACTGCTAGCCCGTCCAAGACAAGGCTTGCAGTATGCAATGAGGTCAATATGCCATTGCGAATCATCTCTATTCCAGAGACGTGAAAAATCGACGAAGGGTCGCGCAGGCGATGCCTTTTTCAGCAGAATCAGGTTCTGCCCCGGCTTCTCGCTTATCAAGGCGGCAGGTGGGGTGGATTGACACCACGGTGGTGTCGCTCGGGCGCTCCATTGCGTAAGGCGCCTGGTTGAACCTCGAGACGGCAATGCGCTTGCCGTCTCATCAATGCCCAAATGGGCCAGGAAGTACCATGTCGGACCGTTTTGAACTGTTTCTCACATGCCCCAAGGGCCTCGAAGGCTTGCTTGCCGAAGAAGCCACCGCCCTGGGCCTGGAAGAAACCCGCGAGCACACCTCCGCAGTGCGCGGCATGGCCGACATGGAAACCGCCTACCGGCTGTGCCTGTGGTCGCGGCTGGGCAACCGCGTGCTGCTGGTGCTCAAGCGCTTTGCCATGAAAGATGCCGAAGACCTCTATCACGGCGTTCTGGATGTCGAGTGGCAGGACCACCTGCTGCCCGACGGCACCCTGGCCGTGGAGTTCAGCGGGCATGGTTCGGGCATCGACAACACTCACTTCGGTGCGCTGAAGGTCAAGGATGCCATCGTCGACAAGCTGCGCACGCCCAGTGGCGAGCGTCCCAGCGTCGACAAGCTCAACCCGGACCTGCGCGTGCATCTGCGCCTGGACCGCGGCGAGGCGATTCTCTCGCTCGATCTGTCCGGACACAGCCTGCACCAGCGTGGCTACCGCCTGCAGCAAGGCGCTGCGCCGCTCAAGGAAAACCTTGCAGCCGCCATTCTGATTCGTGCGGGCTGGCCGCGCATCGCCGCCGAGGGCGGCGCACTGGCCGACCCGATGTGTGGTGTGGGGACCTTTCTGGTAGAGGCGGCCATGATTGCCGCCGACATCGCACCCAACCTCAAGCGTACGCGCTGGGGCTTCAGCGCCTGGCTCGGTCATGTTCCGGCTACCTGGCGCAAGCTGCACGACGAGGCGCTGGCAAGGGCCGAAGCCGGGTTGGCCAAGCCAGCCTCGTGGATTCGCGGCTACGAAGCCGACCCGCGGTTGATCCAGCCAGGCCGCAACAACGTGGAACGCGCCGGCCTCAGCGACTGGATCAAGATCTACCAGGGCGAGGTGGCGACGTTCGAGCCGCGCCCCGATCACAACCAGAAAGGCCTGGTCATCTGCAACCCGCCGTACGGCGAGCGGCTGGGCGATGAGGCCAGCTTGCTGTACCTGTACCAGAACCTGGGCGAACGCCTGCGCCAGGCCTGCCTGAACTGGGAAGCGGCGGTGTTCACCGGTGCCCCCGACCTGGGCAAGCGCATGGGTATCCGCAGCCACAAGCAGTATTCGTTCTGGAACGGCCCGTTGCCGTGCAAGCTGCTATTGATCAAGGTGCTGCCAGACCAGTTCGTCACCGGTGAGCGACGTACGCCCGAGCAGCGCCAGGCCGCGCGTGAGCAAGCCGAGCAGGTGGATACCGCGCCAGCGCTGGCCGATCCGTATGCACGAGTGAACAAGAACGGCAACCCAGTCAAGCCGGCCCCGGCGCCCGCGCCCGTGGTTGAACAGGCGCGGCTCAGCGAAGGCGGGCAGATGTTCGCCAACCGCTTGCAGAAGAACCTCAAGACCCTGGGCAAATGGGCACGTCGCGAGGGTATCGATTGCTACCGTGTGTACGATGCGGACATGCCTGAATATGCCATGGCCATCGATCTGTACCACGATTGGGTGCACGTGCAGGAATACGCCGCGCCCAAGTCGATCGACCCTGAGAAGGCTTCGGCACGCCTGTACGACGCCCTGGCGGCGATTCCGCAGGCACTGAACATCGACAAGAGCCGGGTCATCATCAAGCGCCGCGAGCGCCAGAGCGGGACGCGCCAATACGAGCGCCAGAGCGCTCAGGGCCAGTTCACCCAGGTGCAGGAGGGCGGCGTGCAGTTGTTGGTGAACCTGACGGACTACCTGGATACCGGGCTGTTTCTCGATCATCGGCCAATGCGCCTGCGCATTCAGAAAGAGGCAGCGGGCAAGCGCTTCCTCAACCTGTTCTGCTACACCGCCACGGCGAGCGTGCATGCGGCCAAGGGCGGTGCGCGCAGCACGACTAGCGTCGACCTGTCCAAGACCTATCTGGATTGGGCACGGCGCAACCTGTCGCTCAATGGTTTCTCGGACAAGAACCGCCTGGAGCAGGGCGATGTGATGGCCTGGCTACAGGCCAATCGTGACGAATACGACATGATTTTCATCGACCCGCCGACCTTCTCCAATTCCAAGCGCATGGAAGGGGTGTTCGATGTGCAGCGCGACCACGTCGAGTTGCTGGACCTGGCGGTCGCAAGGTTGGCACCGGGGGGCGTGGTGTATTTCTCCAACAACTTCCGCAAGTTCCAGCTGGACGCCAATTTGGCCGAGCGCTATGCGGTCGAGGACATCACGGCGCAGACAGTGGATCAGGATTTCGCGCGCAACGGCAAGATCCACCGGGCCTGGAAGATTCAGGCGCGGTGATTCCCGAGGGGGCGCTGCCTTTGCGAGCAGCGCGCCCCCCTTCCAGGGGGGTTGGGTGGATTACTGGATGTTGGGCGAAGTAGAAGCGGCTTTTGGCTGCGAATACAGATCCAGCAGTGCCTGATCCAGTACCGACGAGGCGCCCCACGGGCGTGGGTCGTTGAGAATGGCGACCACCGCCCAGGTGTTGCCATTGCTGTCGCGGCTGTAGCCGGCGATGGCGCGAACGGTGTTCAGGGTGCCGGTCTTGATGTGGCCTTCACCTTGCAGCGCCGTGCGCTTGAGGCGCTTGCGCATGGTGCCGTCCATGCCGACGATCGGCATCGACGCCATGAACTCGGCAGCGTACGGACTTTTCCAGGCCGCCTGCAGCAAGGTGGCCATCTCCCGCGCGCTGACGCGCTCGTCACGCGACAGCCCCGAGCCGTTCTCCATCACCAGATGCGATGCGGTGATGCCCTTTTTCGCCAACCACCCACGAATCACCCGCTGCGCGGCCTTGGCGTCGTCGCCGTCGGCCTCGTTGCGATAGCGCTCGCCCAGGCTGAGGAACAGCTGCTGAGCCATGGTGTTGTTGCTGTACTTGTTGATGTCGCGAATGATTTCCACCAGATCCGGCGAAAACGCCCGCGCCAGTACTCGCGCGCTCTTCGGCACGGCCCCTAGACGGTCGCCGCCCTGGATGCTGCCGCCCAGTTCGTTCCAGATGGCCCGCACCGCGCCGGCTGCATAGCTCTGGTGGTCGAGCAGCGACAGGTAGGTTTGCGAGCTGCAGCCCTCGGCCAACTGGCCGCTGACCACCACGGTCATGCCGTCGGCCTGGGTGATCGGGTTGTAGCGCACGTCGCCCGTGCACTTGGTGCCGGGCAGGGCCTTGACCTGGTTGTCGATGCGGATGGTCGCGATCGGCGGTTCGACCGACACCAGCACCTTGCCGGTGTCGTTGCGGGTGACGAAGCGCAGCGCCTTGAGGTTGACCAGCAGCGAATCCGGACGCACCAGGAACGGTGCGTTTTCGTCGCCGCCGTCGTCGTTGAACGCTGGCAGTTGCGGCTGCACGAAATGGCTGCGGTCCAGCACCAGGTCACCCGTCACCTGGCGCACGCCGTTGGCGCGCAGGTCCCGCATGAGCAGCCAGAGCTTTTCCATGTTCAGCTTGGGGTCGCCGCCGCCCTTGAGGTAGAGGTTGCCGTTGAGCACGCCGTTGCTCAGGGTGCCGTCGGTGAAGAATTCGGTCTTCCACTGGTAGGTCGGCCCCAGCAACTCGAGTGCTGCATAGGTGGTGACCAGCTTCATGGTCGAGGCCGGGTTGACCGACACGTCGGCGTTGAACACGGTCGGGCTGCCGGGGCCGTTGAGCGGCAGCATGACCAGTGACAGTGCATCGTTCTGCAGCTTGCTGGCCTTGATGGCTTGCTGAACCTTGGGCGGCAGGGTGGTGTTCAGGGGGGCGGCAGCGATGGGAATTGCCAGTGGCAACATCAGGCCGGCGAGCAGTATTGGACGAAGAGATTTGATCATGTGCGTGAAAACCCTGCAGGCGAGGGGTGACGAAAACGAGGGCCATATAAGGAAATGAAGACCCCCACTACGGGTGAAACGCCAGCATTATGCCCCAAGCGTTGCGTGCTTTGGCCAGCCACGATCGGGATCGGGTGAATTTTTCCGGTGAAAGCGACCGACAGATCTATCTGTTAGCAAGCTAACCATTGCCTTGACATTGTCTGCCTAAGCAGTAACATTATGTTTCGAAGATGTGTTCACACTGTCGGGACAGCTTGCCAGCCCATGAATCACTACACCCCCGAGACCTTCCATACCTGCAATCTGGGCCTGCTGCTGGGCCGGGGATCGGCGTTGAAGGACCGTTTGCTGGACGCGCACCTGGTGCCTTACGGGGTAACCGCGGCGCAATTCAAGGTGCTGATCATCAATGCGCGGTTCGGTATCGACACACCGGCGGAAATGTCCCGCTACCTGTCGCTGGACAGCGGTTCGATGACACGCATGCTCGACCGCCTGGAACACAAGCAGCTGATCAGGCGCCAGCGCAGCGCCGCCGATCGACGCCAGGTGCAGTTGGTGCTGACCGAAGAGGGGCAGGCACTGGCGGCACGCTTGCCGGTCATCGGTGCCAATGCCATGAACGAGCTGGTGGGCATGCTCGAACGCGAAGAAATCGTCGAATTGGAACGGATCCTCACGAAGCTGCTGCAGGCTTCCGGGGACCCCCTGTTGGCGCTGGGCACCGCCGCTGGGTGAACCCGCCGCCGTGAGATCCCGGACCGACCTGCTCGATGCAACACCGACCGAATCCTTTCAGGTGAACTGCCATGGCCAATGCCACTGCCACTGATTCCAATGCCACTCAGCAACCGCCCGCAGCGCCGTCGGCCAACGACAAGGCGCCGGGCAACCGTCGCAAGCGCAAGCTTTGGCTGTTCATCCTGCTCGCCCTGGTGGTGCTCGGCGGTCTGGGCGTCTGGGCCTGGTACACGCTGTACGGTCGCTGGAGCGAAAGCACCGATGATGCCTACGTGAATGGCAACGTGGTGGAAATCACCCCGTTGACCACGGGCACGGTGATCAGCATCGGCGCCGACGACGGCGACCTGGTCCACGAGGGCCAGCCGCTGGTGCAGTTCGACCCGAACGATTCGCAGATCGACCTGCAGAATGCCCAGGCCAACCTGGCCAAGGCGGTACGCCAGGTGCGTGGCTTGTACAGCAACGTTGACGGCATGAAAGCCCAGGTCGCTGCACGCAAGGCAGAAGTGCAACGCGCGCAGGACAACTATGGCCGACGCAAGAACCTGGCGTCCGACGGGGCGATCTCGCAGGAAGAGCTGTCCCACGCCCATGACGATCTGATTTCCGCGCAAAGCGCCTTGAGCAACACCCAGCAGCAACTGGCAACTTCGACCGCGCTGGTGGATGCCACGCAGGTGTCCAGTCATCCCGACGTACGCGCTGCGGCAGCGCAGTTGCGCCAGGCCTATCTTGCCCATGCCCGCACCACCTTGATCGCCCCGGTGACCGGCTATGTGGCCAAGCGCACCGTGCAATTGGGGCAGCGCATCGAGCCGGGCACCGCGACCATGGCGGTGATCCCGCTCGACCAGCTGTGGATCGACGCCAATTTCAAGGAAACCCAGCTGCGCCACATGCGCATCGGCCAGCCGGTGGACATCACCAGCGACCTGTACGGCGACGAGGTGAAGTACAGCGGCACCATCGACAGCCTGGGCGCCGGTACCGGCAGTGCGTTCGCCCTGCTGCCGGCGCAGAACGCCACGGGCAACTGGATCAAGATCGTGCAACGGGTGCCGGTGCGGGTGCACATCAATCCCGCGCAGTTGCGCGAGCACCCGCTGCGCATCGGCCTGTCGACGGTGGTCGATGTGAATCTGCACGACCAGAGCGGGCCGGTATTGGCCCAGCAACCCCCGCAGCAGGCGTCCTTCACCACCAATGTCTACGACAAGCAGTTGGGTGAGGCGGACGCCATGATCGCCCAGTTGATCCACGACAACAGCGCAGCGCCCGGTACCACGGCCACGCGCTGATTCGCCTGCGCCACCCCTTGAAGGGCGGGCGCGGTATCGCATTGCAAAGGGTGGATCATGGATTCCAAAGCCTCGTTCACGCCGCCAAGCCTGTTGCTCTGCACCATCGGCCTGTCGCTGGCGACCTTCATGCAGGTGCTCGACACCACCATCGCCAACGTCGCTCTGCCGACCATTTCCGGCAACCTGGGGGTCAGCTCCGAGCAGGGCACCTGGGTCATCACCTCGTTCGCGGTGAGCAACGCCATCGCCTTGCCACTGACCGGCTGGCTGAGTCGACGCTTCGGTGAAGTGAAGCTGT
This sequence comes from Pseudomonas sp. CFBP 8758, assembly GCF_014841725.1. Classification (NCBI taxonomy): domain Bacteria; kingdom Pseudomonadati; phylum Pseudomonadota; class Gammaproteobacteria; order Pseudomonadales; family Pseudomonadaceae; genus Pseudomonas; species Pseudomonas sp. CFBP 8758. The sequence goes on from NZ_JACYUK010000001.1 coordinate 538,725, forward strand.
TTCTCTGGGCCACACTGTTGTTCGTGCTGGCCTCGTTCCTGTGCGGCATCTCCACCTCGATGCCCGAGCTGGTCGGCTTTCGCGTGGTACAGGGGTTGGTCGCAGGGCCGTTGTACCCGATGACGCAAACCCTGCTGATTGCCGTGTATCCACCGGCCAAGCGCGGCATGGCCCTGGCGCTGTTGGCGATGGTAACGGTGGTGGCGCCGATCGCCGGGCCGATCCTGGGTGGCTGGATCACCGACAGCTATAGCTGGCCGTGGATCTTCTTCATCAATATTCCCATCGGCTTGTTCGCCTGTGCTGTGGTGCGTCAGCAGATGGCCAAGCGGCCGGTGCACCTGAGCAGGCAGCCCATGGACTATGTCGGCCTGATCACGTTGATCATCGGCGTCGGTGCATTGCAGGTGGTGCTGGACAAGGGTAACGATCTGGACTGGTTCGAGTCCGGGTTCATCATCGTCGGCTCGGTCATATCGGCCGTAGCCTTGACGGCGTTCGTCATCTGGGAGCTGACCGATGAGCATCCAGTGGTGAACCTGCGACTGTTCGCGTTCCGCAACTTCCGCATCGGTACCTTGGTGCTGGTGTTCGGCTATGCCGGGTTTTTCGGCATCAACCTGATCCTGCCGCAGTGGCTGCAGACCCAGATGGGCTATACCGCCACCTGGGCCGGCCTGGCCGTGGCACCGATCGGCATCCTGCCGGTGCTGATGTCGCCCTTTGTCGGCAAGTACGCGCACAAGTTCGATTTGCGTCTGCTCGCCGGTCTTGCGTTCGTCGCCATCGGTACCAGTTGCTTCATGCGTGCCGGTTTCAACAGTCAGGTGGACTTCCAGCATGTGGCGCTGGTGCAACTGTTCATGGGCGCTGGCGTTGCGCTGTTCTTCATGCCCACGTTGAGCATTCTGCTGTCGGACCTGCCACCGCAGCAGATTGCCGACGGGTCGGGCCTGGCGACGTTCCTGCGTACGCTGGGCGGCAGTTTCGCCGCATCGTTGACGACCTGGATCTGGATTCGCCGCGCCGATCAGCATCATGCCTACCTGACCGAGAGCATCAGCACCTACGATCCGGTGACCCGCCATGCACTGGAGCAGATGGGCGGCCACACGCCTCAGGCGTATGCGCGGATGGAGCAGATGGTCAACAGCCAGGCCTACATGTTGAGTACGGTGGACTATTTCACCCTGATGGGATGGATCTTCGCCGGGCTGGTGCTGTTGGTCTGGCTGGCCAAGCCACCATTCACCGCCAAGGCCGGGCCGGCTGCCGGTGGTGGGCATTGAACACCGTGGCGCCTGTTCGCGGCCACTGACCGCTCCTACGGAGGCACCGCGATCTACCTGTAGGAGCGGTCAGTGGCCGCGAACAGGACAGCGCGGTGTATCAGACCGCCGGCGCCGGGAAATCGAACGGCGCCAGGTTGAAGCCCCGGTCATCCACCTGCAGCACCCACCCTTGACGATCCCAGTCCCCCAGCACGATACGCTGTGCCGGCAGATCACCGATCTGCAGCTCATGCACTGCCGGACGATGGGTATGCCCGTGAATCAGGGTGGCTACACCGTGTTGGCGCATCACCCGCGGCACCTCTTCAGGGGTGACATCGACGATGTCATGGGCTTTCATCTGGGTCTGCGCCCGGCTTTCACTGCGCAGCTTGCGGGCAAGCGTGTGGCGCGTGCCCAGCGGCAGGTTGCGCAGGATGAACAGCGTCAGCGGGTTGCGCAGCACGCGGCGCAGGCGCATGTAGCCCTCGTCGCGCGTGCACAGGCTGTCGCCGTGCATCAACAGCACCGGCTGGCCGTTCAAGCGCACCAGGCTCGGATCGGCCAGCAGGGTGCAGCCGGCCTTCCTGCAGAAGCTCGAGCCGATCAGGAAATCACGGTTGCCGTGCATCAGGAAAATCTTCGTGCCACCGTCGCTGAGCGCACGCAGCGCTGCGCAGATGGACGATTGGAAAGGGGTCATGGCGTCGTCGCCGATCCAGGCTTCGAAGAAGTCGCCCAGAATGTACAGCGCCTCGGCTGAGCGCGCACGCCCGCCGAGGAAATCCAGAAACGCCCGGGTAATGTCCGGGCGTTCTTCCTGCAAGTGCAGATCGGAGATCAGCAGTATCACTCAGCGATCTCGGCTTTCTCGATGATCACGTCTTCAGCGGGTACGTCCTGGTGACCGGCCTTGGAGGTGGTGGACACGCCCTTGATCTTGTCGACCACGTCCTGGCCTTCGACCACTTCACCGAACACTGCGTAGCCCCAACCCTGGGTGGTTTTCGCGGTATGGTTGAGGAAGCTGTTGTCGCCCACGTTGATGAAGAACTGCGCCGAAGCCGAATGCGGCTCCATGGTGCGGGCCATGGCCACCGAGTACTTCTTGTTCGGCAAGCCGTTGTCGGCTTCGTTCTGGATGCTCGGGCGCTTGTCCTTCTTCTCTTTCATGCCAGGCTCGAAACCGCCGCCCTGGATCATGAAGTTGCCGATCACGCGGTGGAATACGGTGTTTTCGTAGTGGCCGGCCTGCACGTACTCGAGGAAGTTGGCCACGGTCAGCGGGGCCTTTTCGGCGTTCAGTTGCAGGACGATGACGCCGTGGTTGGTGGTCAGTTTGACTTTGGACATGGGTCTCTCTCTGTTCTGTGGAGAATGTTCTGTGGAAATTCGCTAGCGACGGCGCCCAGTTTACAGGCGACGATGCCTATTCAAAGGCTGTTTTTTGCCGCGCTGCAGGATTTACCCGATAGTTTGTCGGGGCTGGCCTGTCAGCCGGTTGACCGCTTCGGCTATGATAAGCGCTTTGATTTGGTCGGCCTACCCTGGCTGCCGCCGCATCGTTCGTTCAAGGATTCCAATGAGCAAGCCCACCGCCGACAACGCTCCCAACTCCAAAGGCAATGGCCCTGCCGTGCCCGCCAACTTCCTGCGCCCGATCGTCCAGGCCGACCTGGACGCCGGCAAGCACAGCCAGATCGTTACCCGCTTTCCGCCCGAGCCCAACGGTTATCTGCACATCGGCCATGCCAAGTCGATCTGCGTGAACTTCGGCCTGGCGCAGGAATTCGGCGGTGTCTGCAACCTGCGTTTCGACGACACCAATCCGGCCAAGGAAGATCAGGAATACATCGACGCCATCAAGCGCGACATCAAGTGGCTGGGCTTCGAGTGGGCCGGTGAAGAGCGTTACGCCTCGCAATACTTCGACCAGCTGCACGATTGGGCCGTGGAGCTGATCAAGCAGGGCGACGCCTACGTCTGCGACCTGACCCCCGAGCAGGCGCGCGAGTACCGCGGCAACCTGACCGAGCCTGGCCGCAACAGCCCGTTCCGCGAGCGCAGCGTCGAGGAAAACCTCGACCTGTTCGCGCGCATGAAGGCTGGCGAGTTCAAGGACGGCGAGCGCGTGCTGCGTGCGCGGATCGACATGGCCTCGCCGAACATGAACCTGCGCGACCCGATTCTCTACCGCATCCGCCACGCCCATCACCACCAGACCGGCGATGCGTGGTGCATCTACCCCAACTACGACTTCACCCACGGTCAGTCCGACGCCATCGAAGGCATCACGCACTCCATCTGCACCCTGGAATTCGAAGGGCATCGTCCGCTGTACGAATGGTTCCTCGACCATCTGTCGGTGCCGGCGCACCCGCGCCAGTACGAGTTCAGCCGCCTGAACCTCAATTACACGCTGACTTCCAAGCGCAAGCTCAAGCAGCTGGTCGACGAACAGCACGTGCAAGGCTGGGACGATCCGCGCATGTCGACCCTCTCCGGTTTCCGCCGTCGCGGCTACACCCCGGCGTCGATCCGCAACTTCTGCGACATGATCGGCACCAACCGTTCCGATGGCGTGGTCGACATGTCGATGCTCGAATTCAGCATCCGTGACGACCTCGACCGCAACGCACCGCGCGCCATGTGCGTGCTGCGCCCGCTCAAGGTAGTGATCACCAACTATCCCGAAGGCCAGGTCGAGCACCTCGAGCTGCCGCGCCACCCCAAGGAAGACATGGGCGTGCGCGCCTTGCCGTTCGAGCGCGAGCTGTACATCGACCGCGACGACTTCATGGAAGAACCGCCCAAGGGCTACAAGCGCCTGGAGCCCAACGGCGAAGTGCGCCTGCGTGGCAGCTACGTGATCCGTGCCGACGAAGCGATCAAGGACGCTGATGGCAACATCGTCGAACTGCGTTGCTCGTACGACCCGGACACCCTGGGCAAGAATCCGGAAGGGCGCAAGGTCAAGGGCGTGATCCATTGGGTTCCGGCCGCGGCCAGCGTCGAGTGTGAAGTACGCCTGTACGATCGCCTGTTCCGCTCGGCCAACCCGGAGAAGGCCGAAGACGGCGCGACGTTCCTCGACAATATCAATCCCGACTCCCTGCAGGTACTGCGTGGCTGCCGCGCCGAACCGTCGCTGGCCAACGCGGCGCCGGAAGACCGTTTCCAGTTCGAACGCGAAGGCTATTTCTGCGCCGACCTGGTCGACACGCAACCGGGTCGTCCGGTGTTCAACCGTACCGTCACCCTGCGTGACTCGTGGGGCTGAGCCTCGCCAGGCCAAGTTGAGGAATCGTTGTGCTGAACATCTACAACACGCTGAGCAAGAGCAAAGAGGTCTTCACGCCGCTGGATGGCAACAAGGTGCGCATGTACGTATGCGGCATGACCGTGTACGACTACTGCCACCTGGGCCACGGTCGCAGCATGGTCGCGTTCGACCTGGTCACGCGCTGGCTGCGCTACAGCGGCTATGAGCTGACCTACGTGCGGAACATCACCGACATCGACGACAAGATCATCAACCGTGCGCGGGACAACGGCGAAAGCTTCGATGCCCTGACCGCGCGCATGATCGATGCGATGCACGAGGATGAGGCGCGCCTCAACATCCTCAAGCCGGATCAGGAGCCGCGCGCCACCGAGCACATCCCGGGCATGCTGGCGATGATCCAGACCTTGATCGACAAGGGCTATGCCTATGCGCCGGGCAACGGCGACGTGTACTACCGAGTCGGCAAGTTCCAGGGCTACGGCAAGCTGTCGCGCAAGAAGATCGAAGACCTGCGCATCGGGGCGCGCATCGAAGTGGAAGAGGCCAAGCAGGACCCCCTCGATTTCGTCCTGTGGAAGGGCGTCAAGCCAGGCGAGCCGAGCTGGGAGTCGCCCTGGGGCCCTGGCCGTCCTGGCTGGCATATCGAGTGCTCGGTGATGTCGACCTGCTGCCTGGGCGACACCTTCGATATTCATGGTGGCGGCAACGACCTGGAATTCCCGCACCACGAGAACGAGATCGCCCAGAGCGAGGCGGCCACCGGCAAGCCGTACGCCAACGCCTGGCTGCACTGCGGGATGATCCGCATCAACGGCGAGAAGATGTCCAAGTCGCTGAACAACTTCTTCACCATTCGCGATGTGCTGGAGAAGTATCAGCCCGAGGTGGTGCGCTACCTGCTGGTGTCCAGCCACTACCGCAGTTCGATCAACTATTCCGAAGACAGCCTGAAGGAAGCCAAGGGCGCGCTGGAGCGGTTCTACCATGCGCTCAAGGGCTTGCCGAAAGTGGCGGCAGCGGGGGGCGAGCTGTTCGTCGAGCGCTTTGCCAATGCCATGAACGATGACTTCGGTACGCCGGAAGCCTGCGCCGTATTGTTCGATCTGGTGCGCGAGATCAACCGTTTGCGTGACAGTGATGTCGACGGAGCTGCGGGCTTGGCCGGTCGCCTGCGCGAATTGGGTGGATTACTCGGCGTATTGCAGCTGGACTCCGACGAATTCCTGCAAGCCGGCGCTGCCGGTCGCGTCGATGCGGCCCAGGTGGACACCCTCATCGCCGCACGTCTGGCGGCACGAGCGGGCAAGGACTGGGCCGAATCCGACCGCATCCGCGACCAGCTCACCGCGTTGGGCGTTGTGCTGGAAGACGGCAAGGGCGGCACCACCTGGCGCCTGGCGGACTGATACAGCAACATTCCCCGTAGGAGCGGTCCTCGACCGCGAACCGGGCACTGCGGTGTACCAGTTGGACCGCGTCACGCTTTTCGCGGCCACGGACCGCTCCTACGGATTTTGCGTAGGAGCGGTCATCGGCCGCGAAACGGGCGACTCGGTGCGTGGCCTAGCGCTCGATCGAGCGGCTCCAGCGGGCGTTCCAGGTAGGGCGCAGCTGGTTGACCTGATCCCAGTCGATGGCCACTGCCGTTTCCAGGTATTTCTCCATCGCCTGCACCTGCCCACGGGTCTTGTCGGTTGTTGGGGTATTGGGGTTGGACGGTATCTGATCGCCTTCCTCCAGTGCCGGTGCCTGGGCCTCGGGGCTCAGCAGGTAGGCCGCCAGCTTCTGGGCCAGCTCGGGCTGGTCGTTCTTGGCGATCACGCACTCCGCCACGTTGAGCACCACTGCGCCCTCCTTGGGTTGCGCGTACTCAACCGGTACACCGCGCAGTTTCAAGGCGGTCACCTGAGTCGGTGTGAGCGGAAACAACGCGGCCTCGTCGGTCTGCACCATCTCGGAGATCTTCGCCGAACTGGCGATGTACTCCAGCACATTGGGGCCTACCGTCTTGGGCCATGCCTTGAACCCCGGTTCGACATCAGTGTCGCTGCCACCCTTCAGGCGGTTGAACATCAAGAAACCATGCAGGCCGAAGGTCGAGGAGGCGAGTGACTGGAACACCAGTTTGTCTTTGAAACGGCTGTCGGCCATGTCCATCCACGAGGTGGGGGCGGCCCAGCCATTCTTCTTGAACAGGCGCGTGTTGTAGGCCAGCCCAGTCACCCCCAGGCTGACCGCAGCCGCCTGATCCTTGATCCGCGCCTTGGCCGGGATGGCCGCCAGGCCGTCGCTGTCCTGCAGGGTGTCGCACAGGCCCATGGAGATGGCGCGGTACATGATGCCGTCGTCGAGAAACATCACATGGATCTGCGGGTTGTCCTTGCTCGCCTGGACCTTGGCGAGAATGTCCGAAGAAGTGCCCGGAACGATAACCACCTTCACATCATTGGCCTCCTCGAACGCCGGCAGCACTTTGTCGGCGTACAGGCGTTCCATGGTGCCGCCGTTCATGCCCAGGTAGAGCGTGGGCCCGGCCTGTGCGCCAGTGGCAGCCAGCAGGGCGGCTAGGGAGAGTGCGTGAACCGTAGGTTTGACTGGCTTCATGAAAGCGACCTTCCTGTATGCAGTTCAAGGGGAGAAAAGCGTTGGATGGAAAACGCGTCGATCGGCGCTCGACTGCTGCCCTCGACGATCAGTTGCGACAAGGCTTCACCGACTGCCGGGCCGATCTGGAAACCGGCTCCGGCAAAGCCGAAGGCGTGGATCAGGCCCGGCTGCGCCAGGCTGTGGCCGATCACCGGCTCGCGGTCGGGCAGGTAGCCTTCGGTTCCGCTCCAGGTACGGATCGCCTGCGCGCCGTGCAGGAACGGGTACAACTCGACGGCGTTGCGCAGGATATCCAGGGTGGCTAGCTGACCGGGGCGTGCCCGCACCGTGTCCACGGCGAAACCCTGCCCGCCGCCGAGCATGCAATTGCCCCGTGCCACCTGGCGCGCGTAGATGCCACCGCCCTCGACCCCGGTGCTGACGTCCATGACCACAGGCAGCGGTTCGGTCACCAGCATTGCCGGGTGGCCACTGGTCATCGGTACCTGCTCGCCGAACTGTTCGGCGATGTGGTTCGCCCAGGCCCCGGCACAGTTGAGCAGCCAGGGCGCGCGCAGCCGTTCGCCGTTGCTGCAGGCCAGCACGAACGCCTGGCCGTCATGGTCGAAGGCCAACGGCTGCACCTGCTCGACGATCCGTGCACCGGCACGCCTGGCCGCTGCCGCGAAGGCGGGCGATACCAGGCGTGGGTTGGCATGCCCATCGGCGCTGCACAGCGACGCACCCACGGCCACGTCGCCCACCCAGGCAAAACGCCGGCGCAACTGACCACGATCGAGCAGCTCCACCCCCAGATCGAAATCCGCGGCGGCGTCGGCCCAGGCTTGCAGACGGGCCATGTCGGCGTCGCTGCGGGCCAGCTTGAGATGACCGGAACGCACGTACTCGCCGTCGATGCCGATCAGCCCGGGCAGGTCGCTCCACAGTTCATGGGCGCGCTGCGACAGCGGCAATTGCACCAGCGAACGGCCCTGACGGCGCACGCCACCGTAGTTCACGCCGCTGGACCGCGAGCCGCAGAAGTCGCGCTCCAGCAATACCACCCGCTGACCGCGCAGCGCCAGCATCAAGGCTGCCGAAGCACCGACGATTCCGCCGCCGACGATGATCACATCGGTTTCGCAGACCTGGCTCAAGGCTGCACCTCCACACCGAAGGGCAGCGGCTTGATGGGCGCCTGCGCGCGCAGGCGACCCACTTCCTGCGGCGGGCACGCGGCGGCCTGGGCAATGATTTCCACGGTGGCGCTGCTACACATGCGCCCCTGGCACCTGCCCATGCCGACCCGGCAATGGGCTTTGACTCGGTTGATATCGGTATGGCCCTGGGCGACCACCCCGCGTACCTCGCCGACGCTGACTTCCTCGCATCGGCACAGCATCAGTTCATCGGGCGCCTGGCGAGCCCAGTCCTCGGGGAACGGGAATGCGTCTTCCAGGCCGGCACGAAACCCTTGGATGCGCGCCAGTTGCCTTTGCAGGTGCGCGCCACGCCTGGCGTCGATGGCCACACCCAGGTCTTCGAGCAGGGCCAGGGCGGCGCGCTCGCCCGCCATTTCTGCCGCATCGGCGCCCATGATCCCAGCGCCATCACCGGCCAGGTAGACCCCCGGCACGCTGCTGCGTCCGGCCTGGTCGCGGCTCGGCAGCCAGGCCCGGTTGAGCGCGCTCCAGGTAAACGCGCAACCGAGCAGGTCGGCCAGTTGCGTTTCGCTGCGCAGCGCGTGAGCGAAGGCCAACCCGTCACAGGCCAGGGTGTGTCGTTTGCCACCTTGCTGCCAGGTGACGGCTTCGACCCTGCGCTGGCCCTCGACCGTGACCAGGTTCGCGCCCTGATGCACGGCGATCCCGTGGGCGGTCAACCAGCCCCGATAGTACAAGCCCTTGGCCAGGGTCAAGGGCTGACGCAGCAGCCGGGGCAGGGCTGCGACCTGAGCAGCGAACGGCGAGCTGTCCAGTACCGCCAGCACCCGCGCGCCGGCCTTGGCGTATTGGTAGGCCACCAGATACAGCAACGGCCCACTGCCGGCGAACACCACCTGCTCGCCAATGGCGCACCCCTGGGCCTTCAAGGCAATCTGCGCAGCGCCGAGGCTGTAGGCACCGGGCAAGGTCCAACCCGGCACCGGCAGGATGCGGTCGGTAGCGCCGGTGGCGATCAACAGGCGGTCATACTTGACGGTGCCGACGCGCTGCTGGTTGAGCGTGTGCAGGTAGCCATCCTCGGCGTTCCACACCAATGTGTCGGGTCGGTAGTCGATCTGCCCACGCAGCGCGTCCAGCGCCTGATGCACCGCACCTGCCTTGCGCGCTTCGAAGCCATAGAGCTGGCTGGCAGGACGTTGAAAGTTGCCCGGTGCCCGGCGATAGACCTGGCCGCCGCCCTGCAAGGCTTCGTCCACCAGGCACGGGCGCAGGCCATGGGCGGCCAGGGTCTGCGCGGCACGGATGCCGGCCGGTCCGGCGCCGACGATCACCACCGCGTTCACGAGCGCCGCCCCGGTTCGCGGTCGACCTGCATGCCGGCTTCCAGTGGCGTGGCACAGGCGCGCACGCGGCGGCCGTCGCCCAAGCGCACCCAGCAATCCTGGCAGGCGCCCATCAGGCAGAAACCGGCACGGGCCTGGGCACTGAAGTCGCTGCCGCGCAGGTGCTCGACGCAGGTCAGTACTGCGACCAGCAGGGTATCCCCAGCCAGACCGGTCACCGCTTGTCCATCGAGGGTGAAGGGTACCGACGCGCGATCGAGTTCGGCCAGCCGCTTGAACAAAGCCATCAGTTTTTCCCCACCAGTACGCGGTCCAGGCCATACACCCGGTCGAGCAGAATCATGGTCGCCGCGGTCAAGGCGATCACCAGCGCCGACACCGCCGCCATCATCGGGTCGATGGACTCGGTGGCGTACACGTACATGCGCACTGGCAGGGTCTGGGTGGCGGGCGAAGTAACGAAGATCGACAGGGTCACCTCGTCGAAGCTGTTGATGAACGCCAGCAGCCAGCCCCCGGCCACCCCCGGCAGGATCATCGGCAGGGTGATCTGACGAAACAGGGTGAAACGGCTGGCGCCCAGCGATTCCGCCGCCTGCTCCGCGCTGCGGTCGATACCGATGGCGGCGGCGATCACCAGACGCAGCACATAAGGCGTGATCACCACCACATGGGCCAGCATCAGCCAGACGAAGCTGCCATTGACCCCCATCAGAGCGAACAGGCGCAGCATCGCCACGCCCAGCACCAGGTGCGGAATGATGATCGGCGACAGAAACAGCGCATTGAGAAAGTCGCGTCCCGGAAAGTGATAGCGGGTGATCGCCAGCGCCGCCGGTACGGCGATCAGGGTCGCCAGGGTTGCAGCCACCACGGCCAGGACCAGGCTGTTATAGAACGCATCGATGAAATCGGCGCGCTCGAAAACGGCGCGGAACCAGCGCAGGGAAAACCCGGAGGTGGGCAGGGTAAGGGTGTTCTCCGGGGTGAACGCCACCAGGCACACCACCACCAGCGGGGCCAGCATGAACACCACCACCAAGGCATGAAACGACAGGGCCAACGGACCGTTCTTGGACATCGATCATTCCCCCAGGGCTTTCTTGTAGCGACCTTCGACCAGTCGGTTCCAGGACAGCATGATCAGCAGATTGGCCAGCAACAGCGCCACGGCAATGGTTGCGCCCATGGGCCAGTTGAGTTCCGACAGGTACTGGTCGTAGACCACCGTGGCGACCATCTTCAAGCGGCGCCCGCCGAGCAGCCCGGGAATGGCGAACGAGCTGGCCGCCAGGCCGAAGACGATCAGCGTGCCCGACAGCACGCCGGGCATGATCTGCGGCAGCACCACCATGCGCATCACCTTGGCCTGGCTTGCGCCCAGCGATTGCGCCGCCTGCTCGGCAGCCGGGTCGAGCTTCTGCAGCGAGGTCCAGACCGGGATGATCATGAACGGCAACATCACATGCACCAGCGCCAGAATCACCGCGAAGGGTGTATAGAGCATTTTCAGCGGCCGCCCGCCCAGCGCTGCGATAGCCTGATTGATCAGGCCATCGGCGCCCAACAAGAGGCTCCAGCCAAAGGCGCGCACCACCACCGAAATCAGCAGCGGAGTCAGGATCAGAATCAGGAAGATCGAGCGCCACGGCGTGCCCATGCGGCTGAGGATGTAAGCCTCCGGCACGCCGATCACCACGCACAGCAGGGTCACCAGAGCGCTGATCCAGAAGGTCCGCCAGAAAATCTCGTAGAAATAGCCGTCGCTGAGCAGGGCGGCGTAGTTGGCCAGCGTGTAGCTGTCGCTCTTGACCCCCACTTCGTAGTCGAACAGGTTGAACGACAGCACCAGGGTCAGCCCCAGCGGGACGATCAGCAGACCGACGAACAGCGCCAGCGCCGGCGCCGACAGCAGGTATCCGCGGCTCATGCGCAGGCCTCGCTAGCGAGCACGCGAAGCAGCTCGCCCGGCCAGTCCAGGCCGACAGTGACGCCGGTGGCCAGCGGTGCGCTGCCATCGTTGCGACGCACCACGGTGATCTCGCCGAGCACCGTTTCCAAGCGGTACAGCCACTGGCTGCCGAGAAAATAGCGGGTCACGATAAGGCCCTGGATGCGCCCATCACCGGCGTTGCAGAAATCGATCTTCTCCGGGCGCAGGCTCAACATCAGTTCGCCTTCCCCGGCCTGTGCCAAGACCTGGGGCTGGCCCAGCGCGTCGTACTCGCCGGGCAGCAGGTTGGCCTTGCCGACGAAACCGGAAATGAACGGCGTGCGCGGGTGCTCGTAGAGCTTGTAGGGCTCGTCGATCTGAGTGACCTGACCGGCTTGCATCACCACCACCCGGTCGCTGATCGATAAGGCTTCGGCCTGGTCGTGGGTCACCATCAGGGTGGTGATGCCGACTTCACACTGGATGCGGCGACTCTCGAACTGCATTTCCTCGCGCAGGCTCGCGTCGAGGTTGGACAATGGCTCGTCGAGCAGCAGCACCGGCGGCTGGATCACCAAGGCCCGAGCCAGGGCCACCCGCTGGCGCTGGCCCCCGGACAGCTCGCGTGGGTAACGGTCGGCATGGACGGTCAGGCGCACCAGCGCCAGCACCTGGTCGACACGGGTGCGGATGTCGCTGCTGCCAACCTTGCGCATCTTCAGGCCGAAGGCCACGTTGTCGCGCACGCTCATGTGCGGGAACAGCGCGTAGCTCTGGAACACCACGCCAAGGCCACGGCTGCTGGGTTTGGCATGGGTGATATCGCGGCCGTCGAGCACGATCCGGCCGCTGGTGACATCGACGAAGCCGGCGATCATCTGCAGCGTGGTGGTCTTGCCGCAACCCGAAGGGCCGAGCAGCGAGACGAACTCGCCCTGGCTGACGCTCAGGTCGGTCGCTACCACGGCCTGCACGGGTCCGTAGCGTTTGCACAGTGCTTGAAGTTCGAGAAAGGCCATGGCTGCGTTCCACCTGTCGTTGTCGGCCGCATGTGCGGTGCGTTGATCGAGGGCAGAGGCGAAAGGGGTCCTGCAATGGGGTGGCGCTCGTTCTGAGTCGGCTGCCGGCTATTGTTGGTCTCGCCCCGTGGACGCAGAGTAGGACGAAGACTAGGATGGCGAAAGCGCTTATTTCACTGAGCGGATGGTTATTTTCAGATTAATCCTTTCAATGAAATCGGATGAATAAAACATGAGTAACGATTCCACTGAGCGGAATTCTGAGCCAGGCACAGGCGGTGTCTCCCGGTTGTTTGCCGTATTGCGTGGATTGTCGGCAGCGCCCGCCGAGGGCGAGCGCGTCATCCAGCTCGCCGAGCGCATCGGTCTGTCGCAACCCACTACGCACCGCTTGTTGCGCGGGCTGGTAGAGGAGGGCATGGTCGAGCAGGATGTACGCAGCAAGCGCTATCGGCTGAGCCTGGAGTTCTTCGCCCTGGCCGCCCGCGCCGGCAATGGCAGCAACCTGCGCGAACTGGCGCGCCCCAGCCTGCTGCGGCTGTCGGCGTCTTTGGGTGACTCGCTGTTCCTGCTGGCGCGCAGTGGCTTCGATGCCATCTGCCTGGACCGCAGCGAAGGGCCCTACCCGATACGCACCTTCACCGGCGACATCGGTGGCCGCGTTGCGCTGGGGGTAGGGCAAGGCAGCCTGGCGATCCTCGCGTTCCTGCCCGAAGACGAGCGCGAAACCGTGATCCACTACAACCTGCCCCGGCTCAGGGACCTGCACCTGTACGACGAGGTGCTGTTGCGTTCGGAAGTCGACAGCGTGCGCAAGCTCGGCTATGCCGCGCGCAACACCGGCGTGCTGCCCGGCATGGCGGGCCTGGCGGTGCCGATACTCGACCGCAACGGCCACGCGGTGGCGGCCCTCAGTGTTGCCACCATCAGCGATCGACTTGGCCCCGACCGTCTACCCACCGTGGTCGAACTGCTCAAGCGCGAAGCTGCTGCCATCGGCCCACGTCTGAACCCCTTCGACCCGACCCTGCGCAGGCCCTCGCAGACCTTCGGCAAGGTCTGAAGGGCCGCCGTGCCCGGCGTGCCCCTGTTCGCGCAGACGCTTGTAAAGCGTATTGCGGCTGACTCCCAGGCGCCTGGCCAGGCGCGAGATGTTGCCGTCGTTGGCCTGCAACAGTTCGCCCAGGTCACTGACCTTGGCCAGGGTCAGCAGCGGGCGCGGCAAGGCCTGTTCCTGCGTCGGCAGTTGGCCCGCCTCGCGAAGAAAATCCTCGGGCAGATGGTCCAGGCCTATCACCTCCTCATCGGCCAGGACCAGGGCGACCTTGACCACCGCAGACAACTGACGCACGTTGCCAGGCCATGGGTGGGCCATGAATGCGGCCCACACCTCGGCGCTGAAACCGGCGCTCTGCTGGGGTTCGCGGTGCGACTCCCACACCTGTTCGATGAGCTCGCGCTTGTCGCTGCGCGCGTGCAGGGTCGGCAGGTGCAGGGTCATGCCAGCCAGGCGGTAGTAGAGGTCTTCGCGGAACAAACCGGCCTGCACCCGCTGGCGCAGATCCTCATGGGTCGCGGAAATCAGACGAATGTCGACCGGTATCGGGTCGCCACAGCCCAGCGGCTGGATGCAGCGCTCCTGCAATACGCGCAGCAGCCGCGCCTGGGTCGGCAACGGCATGTCGCCGATCTCGTCGAGGAACAGAATGCCCTTGTCGGCTTTGCGCACCAGGCCAGGGCTGCCCTTCTGGCTGGCACCGGTGAAGGCACCACGCTCGTAGCCAAACAGTTCCGACTCCACAAGCTCGGCGGGAATCGCCGCACAGTTGACCGCAATCAGCGGGCACGCCGCGCGGCTGCTGGCCCGGTGCAGAGCCTTGACCAGCACTTCCTTGCCGGTACCGGTGTCGCCGCGCAGCAGCAACGGCACGTCCTTTTCCAACAGGCGCAGACCCTGCTGCATGGCTTTGTCCAGGCGCGGGTCGGTGCCACGTTGCGCTGCAGCCGGCGCCGGGCACGGTAAAATCGGCTTCTTGAGCAGACACTGCAACCGGTTGCGCCCTGGCGGTTGCAGGGCGAACGTGCGCTCCGGCGGGTGGTCGAGCAGTGCCTGCGGCGTCAGTCGGAACACCTGCTGCACGGTCAACCCCGGAAGCTCGACACCCAGCAGGCTGTCGGCACGACGATTGGCCGCCAGCACGCAACCGCTGTCGTCGAACACCAGCAGTCCGGCCCACTGGCTGTCGAGGTTGTTGACTCCGGTATTGAAGATCAATTGGTGATGCCGGTCGGCGAACGCCTCGAGAATCAGGCGATTCTCCACCGTCTGGCTCATCATCTTCACCAACCCGAGCGTGTGCGAAGGCGGCAGGTGACTGTCGCTGGAAACGTCCAACACCGCGACCATTTGCCGTTGCGCGTCGAAGATCGGTGACGCCGAGCCGTTCATCAAGCGGTTGGCAAGCAGAAAGTGCTCGTCGGGCTCGACGTGCACGGCCTGGCGGCAGGCCAGCGCAGTGCCGATCGGATTGGTCCCGGCCGACGTTTCCAGCCAGGACGCGCCGGGGACGAAACCTGCATGGCTGTGGGTAGCGCCCGGCTGCTCTCCCCACGACCTGAGCACGCGCGCCTGCGGGTCGGCCAGCCGAATCAGGCAGCGCGAATTGCCCAGGATGTGTTCGTAGTAGGGCAACACCTCGCGATGGGTGGTGTGCAGCAGCGCCTGGTGGCGTTCGAGGATTTGTTGCAGCGCGGCCCGTGGCAGCGGCTCGAAGCGCGGCGCGTGATGGTGCTCAAGCCCCGCTTCGCGACAGCGTGCCCAGGAGTCGTGGATGAGCCGGTCATGGGCAAGCATTGGATTGGATACGGACATGGTTCGAGTATCCCGGCACACGGCCTTGTTGTTTTTGTTCATGCAGTGTTGTTCACGGTTGTTCATTGTCAATGCGCCAGGCGTTCATTTTTGTTCAGTGATGAACCCCGCTTGCCTGTGACACATACCCTCGAACCGTTTGGCTGGCGCTTTCAGCCTTGACTGGCGGCAATTGGCACGCTTATCGCTCTGGGTTTGCCAGCAGTCGTACCGATGCGAAGCCGCAACCGCTTCCGATAATAAAAAAGGCGCCGCCATGTCCCTTGTGCTCGAGCAGGTCACTCGTCGTGTGGAAAATCAGCTGTACATCGACAATGCATCGCTGGTGCTGGAACCCGGTTCGTTCAATGTCCTCCTGGGGCGCACGTTGTCCGGCAAGACCAGCTTGATGCGCCTGATGGCCGGCCTGGACAAACCCGACCAGGGCCGGGTGTTGATGAACGGTGTGGACGTGACCGGCAAGCCGGTGCGCCAGCGCAACGTCTCCATGGTCTATCAGCAGTTCATCAACTACCCGACCATGACGGTTTTCGACAACATTGCCTCGCCGTTGCGCCAGGCAGGCATGGCCCGCGAGCAGATCGAGGAGCGTGTGCTGCAGACCGCACGCATGTTGCGTATCGAGCCGTTCCTCAAGCGCCACCCGCTGGAATTGTCCGGTGGCCAGCAGCAGCGTACGGCCATGGCCCGCGCGCTGGTCAAGGATGCCGAGCTGATCCTGTTCGACGAACCGCTGGTGAACCTGGACTACAAGCTGCGCGAAGAACTTCGTTTCGAAATGCGCGAACTGTTCCTGACCCGCCATACCATTGCCGTGTACGCCACCACCGAGCCCAACGAAGCCCTGGCGTTGGGCGGCACCACCACCATTCTTCACGAGGGGCGGGTGATCCAGAGTGGCAGAACGCCGGAGGTCTACCACCGGCCAGCCACGGTGCTGGCGGCCGAGCTGTTTTCCGAACCGCCGATCAACCTGATCGAAGGTCGCATCGGTGGCCAGGAGGTCAGCTTCGCCAACTTCGTGCACTTCGCCCGCAATCTCGACTTGTCCGGGGTCCCCGATGGCGATTACCGCTTCGGCGTACGACCCAGCCACATCGGCCTGACACCCAGCAACGACGATGACCTGGAGCTGGCGGTCACCGTGGAACTTGCGGAAATCAGCGGCTCGGAAACCTTCCTGCACGTACGCAACGAGTACTTTTCGCTGGTGCTGCACCTGCCGGGCGTTCACGACTATGCAGTGGACGCAGCCATCCCGGTGTACATCCCGACCCACAAGCTGTTCGTGTTCCATCTCGACGGGCAACTGGTCCAGGCCCCCGGCCTGCGTGTAGCGAGGGCTGCCTGATGGCCGAGATACGTCTGCAGCACCTGGCCCACAGCTACAGCGCCCACCCGGCGGGGCCCGAAGACTATGCCATCCGCGAGATGGATCACATCTGGGAGCAGGGCGGCGCCTATGCCTTGCTCGGCCCGTCCGGGTGCGGCAAATCCACCTTGCTCAATATCATTTCCGGGTTGCTCAGCCCGTCCCACGGGCAGGTGCTGTTCGACGGCAAAGTGGTCAACGAACTGCCGCCCGAGCAGCGCAACATCGCCCAGGTGTTCCAGTTCCCGGTGGTGTACGACACCATGACGGTATTCGACAACCTGGCATTCCCCTTGCGTAACCAGGGCAAGTCCGAGGAACAGGTTCACGCTCGGGTACAGGAAGTGGCCGAAGTGCTCGATCTGCAGCGCCTGCTGCAGCGCAAGGCGCGCAACCTCAGCGCCGACGAGAAGCAAAAGGTGTCGATGGGCCGTGGCCTGGTGCGGGACGACGTCTCGGCGATCCTCTTCGATGAACCGCTGACGGTCATCGACCCGCACCTGAAATGGAAACTGCGGCGCAAGCTCAAGCAGATCCACGAGCAGTTCAACATCACCATGGTCTACGTCACCCACGACCAGCTCGAGGCATCCACCTTCGCCGACAAGATCGCGGTCATGTACGGCGGTCAGATCGTCCAGTTCGGCACCCCGCGCGAGCTGTTCGAGCGACCGGCGCACACCTTCGTCGGCTACTTCATCGGCAGCCCCGGCATGAACCTCGTCGATGTCCAGCCCGAGCGTGGCGGGGTCGGTTTCGGCGGCATTCATGTGCCCTTGTCGGAGGCCTTGCAGGCGCGCGTTGCCCAGGGCGGCTGGCAACGCCTGCAGATCGGCATCCGTCCGGAGTTCATCCGGGTCTGGGACGAAGGCTTCGAGGCGGCCCTGCACAGCGAACGGGTCCATCTGGAAGACCTGGGCACCTACAAGATTCTCACCCTGCTGCTCGGCGGCCAGACCTTCAAGGTGCGTTTGCCCGAGGACCGCACCGTGCCCGAGGGCACGGTGTTCATCAGCTTTCCCGCGCAGTGGCTGATGGTCTATGCCGATGACCGCCTGCTGGAGGTGAAGCCATGAACAAGGTTCAGAACAACAAGGCCTGGTGGCTGGTGCTGCCGGTGTTCCTGCTGGTGGCGTTCAGCGCCGTGATTCCGATGATGACCGTGGTCAACTATTCGGTGCAGGACATCTTCGACCAGTCCAGCCGCTACTTCGTTGGCGCCGACTGGTACCGTCAGGTCCTGCAGGACCCGCGCCTGCACGATTCGCTGCTGCGCCAGTTCATCTATTCGGGCTGCGTACTGCTGATCGAGATACCCCTGGGCATCGCCATCGCCCTCACCATGCCGGCCAAGGGCCGCTGGTCGTCGCTGTGCCTGATCGTCATGGCCATTCCGCTGCTGATTCCGTGGAACGTGGTAGGCACCATCTGGCAGATCTTCGGCCGCGCCGACATCGGCTTGCTGGGCTACACGCTCAACGCCATGGGCATCAGCTACAACTATGCGTCCAACACCGTGGACGCCTGGGTCACGGTGCTGGTCATGGATGTGTGGCACTGGACTTCGCTGGTGGCGCTGCTGTGCTATTCGGGCCTGCGCGCCATCCCCGACGTCTACTACCAGGCTGCGCGTATCGACCGCGCCTCGAACTGGGCGGTGTTCCGCCACATCCAGTTGCCGAAGATGAAAAGCGTGCTGCTGATCGCGGTCATGCTGCGCTTCATGGACAGTTTCATGATCTACACCGAACCCTTCGTGCTGACCGGTGGCGGCCCGGGCAACGCCACCACGTTCCTCAGCCAGACCCTGACGCAGATGGCCGTGGGTCAGTTCGACCTCGGCCCGGCCGCGGCCTTCTCGCTGGTGTACTTCCTGATCATCCTGCTGGTGTCATGGCTGTTCTATACAGCCATGACCCACAACGACAAGCAAGGTTGAGGCAGCCATGAGCAAGCGCAAACTGATCCCCCTGCTGCTGTACATCCTGTTTTTGCTGGTGCCCATCTACTGGTTGCTGAACATGTCGTTCAAGAGCAACGGTGAGATCCTCGGTGGGCTGACCCTGTTTCCCCACGAATTCACCCTGGCCAACTATCGGGTGATCTTCACCGACCCCAGCTGGTACACCGGCTACATCAATTCGCTGTACTACGTGAGCCTCAACACGCTGATCTCGCTCAGCGTCGCGCTGCCGGCGGCCTATGCGTTTTCGCGTTACCGCTTTCTAGGCGACAAGCACCTGTTCTTCTGGCTGCTGACCAACCGCATGGCGCCGCCTGCGGTGTTCCTGCTGCCGTTTTTCCAGCTGTACTCATCCATCGGCCTGTTCGACACGCACATCGCCGTCGCGCTCGCGCACTGCCTGTTCAACGTACCGCTGGCGGTGTGGATTCTCGAAGGCTTCATGTCCGGCGTGCCGAAGGAGATCGACGAAACCGCCTACATCGATGGCTACAGCTTTCCGAAATTCTTCGTGAAGATCTTCATGCCGCTGATTGGCTCGGGTATCGGTGTAACGGCCTTCTTCTGCTTCATGTTCTCGTGGGTGGAATTGCTCCTGGCGCGCACCCTGACTTCGGTCAATGCCAAGCCGATCGCGGCGGTGATGACCCGTACCGTTTCAGCCTCGGGCATCGACTGGGGTGTGCTGGCCGCGGCCGGCGTGCTGACCATCGTGCCCGGCATGCTGGTGATCTGGTTCGTTCGCAACCATGTGGCCAAGGGCTTCGCCCTGGGCCGCGTATGAGGAGCCTGTGATGGAGTGGATGGCCTGGACTCTACCGACTGCCCTGTTCTTCGGCGCCATCGCGCTGTTGCTCGCCGGCATGACGTTCTACGAATTGCGCTCGCCCTGCACCGAGCGGCGCGGGTTCCTGCCGATCGCGACCACTCGCGGCGATCGGTTGTTCATCGGTCTTCTCGGTAGCGCCTACCTGCACCTGCTGGTGATCGGCGTTACCGACTGGAGCATCTGGGTCGCCTCGGCGCTGTCCCTGGTGTGGTTGCTGGCGGTAATGCGTTGGGGCTGAGCCACACGGGTCTGCGCGACGCAAAAATTCCAAACAGGAGGTCACTATGTACAAGAACAACAACAAACTGCGACATAGCATTGCCCTGGCGACCGCGCTGGCGTGCGCCGGGCTGAGCGCCGCGGCTTGGGCGGATGCCTATGAAGACGCCGCGAAGAAATGGGTAGGCGCCGAATTCAAGCCATCCACCCTCACGCCCGAGCAGCAGATGGCGGAGATGCAATGGTTCATCGAGGCCGCCAAGCCGTTCCGAGGCATGAGCATCAACGTGGTGTCCGAAACCCTCACCACCCATGAATACGAAGCCAAGACCCTGGCCAAGGCGTTCAGCGAGATCACCGGGATCAAGCTCACCCACGACCTGTTGCAGGAAGGCGATGTGGTCGAGAAGCTGCAGACGCAGATGCAGTCGGACAAGAACATCTACGATGGCTGGGTCAACGATTCGGATTTGATCGGTACCCACTTTCGCTACGGCAAGAGCGAATCGATCACCGACATGATGGCCAGTCCCGAGGGCAAGAAGGCTACCTCGCCGACGCTCGATCTCAAGGATTTCATCGGCATCTCGTTCACCACCGCGCCCGACGGCAAGGTCTATCAACTGCCCGACCAGCAATTCGCCAACCTGTACTGGTTCCGTGCCGACTGGTTCGAGCGCCCGGAACTGAAGAAGAAGTTCAAGGAAATCTACGGCTACGAGCTCGGTGTCCCGGTCAACTGGTCGGCTTACGAGGACATCGCCAAGTTCTTCTCCGAGGACGTCAAGGAGATCGACGGCAAACGCATCTACGGGCACATGGACTACGGCAAGAAAGACCCCTCGCTGGGCTGGCGCTTCACCGATGCCTGGTTCTCCATGGCCGGCGGTGGCGACAAGGGCCTGCCCAACGGCTTGCCGGTGGACGAGTGGGGCATTCGCGTGGAGGACTGCCATCCGGTGGGTTCCAGCGTGACCCGTGGCGGCGACACCAACGGCCCGGCAGCCGTCTATGCGACGCAGAAATACGTCGACTGGATGCGTGCCTACGCACCGCCCGAAGCTCAGGGCATGACCTTCTCCGAATCCGGCCCGGTACCGGCCCAGGGCAACATCGCCCAGCAGATCTTCTGGTACACCGCTTTCACTGCAGACATGACCAAGCCTGGCCTGCCGGTGATGAATGGCGATGGCACACCGAAATGGCGCATGGCACCTTCGCCCAAGGGCCCGTACTGGGAAGAGGGCATGAAGCTGGGGTATCAGGACACCGGCGCCTGGACCTTCCTCAAGTCGACGCCCGAGAAACAGCGCCTGGCGGCATGGCTGTATGCGCAATTCGTGACGTCGAAGACGGTGTCGCTGAAAAAGACCATCGTCGGCCTGACGCCGATTCGCGAATCGGACATCAATTCCCAGGCCATGACCGATCTGGCACCGAAGCTGGGTGGCCTGGTGGAGTTCTACCGCAGCCCGGCTCGCGTGCAATGGACCCCGACCGGCACCAACGTGCCTGACTATCCGCGTCTGGCGCAGTTGTGGTGGAGCCACATTTCCGAGGCAGCCAGCGGCGAGAAGACCCCACAGCAGGCGCTCGATGGCCTGGCCAAGGATCAGGATGCGATCATGACGCGCCTGGAACGCAGCAAGGTGCAACCCGTGTGCGGGCCGAAGATGAACCCCGAGCGCGACGCCCAGTACTGGTTCGACCAGCCCGGCGCACCCAAGCCCAAACTGGCCAACGAAAAACCTCAGGGTCAAACCGTGGGCTACGCCGAACTGGTCAAGTCGTGGGAGGATGCAAGAAAGTAGCCGCAGGCGCGGTCAGCGGCCAGGAAAGCCGCGCTCCGATTGGCCTGCCACACCGCGCCGTTCTTTTCGCGGCCACAGGCCGCTCCTACGGAAGATGGATACCCCCGTAGGAGCGCTCAGCGGCCGCGAAAGCCGCGCTGTGATTGGCCTGCCACACCGCGCTGTCCTTTTCGCGGCCACAGGCCGCTCCTACGGAAGATGGATGCCCCCGTAGGAGCGGTCAGCGGCCGCGAAAGCCGCGCTGCGATTGGCCTGCCACACCGCGCCGTTCTTTTCGCGGCCACAGGCCGCTCCCACGGAAGATTGATGCCCCGCAGGCGCGGTCAGCGGCCGCGAAAGCCGCGCTGCGATTGGCCTGCCACACCGCGCCGTTCTTTTCGCGGCCACAGGCCGCTCCTACGGAAGATGGATGCCCCCGTAGGAGCGGTCAGCGGCCGCGAAAGCCGCGCTGCGATTGGCCTGCCACACCGCGCCGTTCTTTTCGCGGCCACAGGCCGCTCCTACGGAAGATGGATGCCCCCGTAGGAGCGGTCAGCGGCCGCGAAAGCCGCGCTGCGGTGCATCGGATGCAGCGCGCATCGTTTACGTCACTGGTGCAGCGTTTCTGCTGCATACAGGGTGTTTTCCAGCAGGCAGGCGCGGGTCATCGGACCTACGCCGCCTGGGACTGGAGTGATCCAGCCGGCACGGGGCAGGGCAGTGTCATACACCACGTCGCCCACCAGCTTGCCATCGGCCTGACGGTTGATGCCCACGTCGATCACGATCGCACCTTCCTTGATCCATTCGCCCTTCACCAGCCCTGGCTTGCCCGCGGCAACCACCACCAGATCGGCGCGGCCCACGTGGCCCGCCAGGTCCCTGGTGAACCGATGGGTCACGGTCACGGTGCAGCCTGCCAGCAGCAACTCCATGGCCATGGGTCGTCCAACGATGTTGGAGGCACCCACCACTACCGCGTCCATGCCATACAGATCCTGGCCAGTGCTTTCCAGCAGGGCCATGATGCCCTTGGGCGTGCACGGACGCAGCAACGGAATGCGCTGGGCCAGGCGGCCGACGTTATAGGGATGGAAACCATCGACGTCCTTGTCCGGACGGATGCGCTCGAGCAGCAGCGAGGCGTCCAGATGCTCGGGCAGCGGCAACTGCAACAGAATGCCGTCGATCTCGGTGTCGGCGTTAAGCGTGTCGATCAGCGTCTCGAGCTCAATCTGCGAGGTGGTGCTCGGCAGGTCGAAGGCCCGGGAAACGAAACCGACTTCCTCGCAGTCCTTGCGCTTGTGCGAAACATAGACCTGGGACGCGGGGTCGGTACCCACCAGAATCACCGCAAGGCCCGGCGTGCGCAGGCCTTGCCGACGACGCTCGGCAACCTGATGAGCGATCTGCCGACGCAGGTTGGCGGCGATCGTCTTGCCGTCGATAAGTTGTGCAGTCATGACGCGTGATTAACCATCGAAAAGGAATGAAAATGTGCGCGCATTCTCGCATGTCGCACGCCCAGGGCAAAGGCGCTTGCTTCGCGAAACCTCCTAAGCCCTTTAATTAAATGAATTTTTTTCAAAAAAGAGTTGACGACCCCAAGGCTCGCCTATAACATTCGTCGCACTTGTCGGGCAGGGCCTAGCACTGGTGAAGAAGGTAGAGCAAAACAGGCGGTTTCAAGGCTTGTTTGTCATCACCGACTGAAGCTCTGGATTTGTAATCTGCAAGGACTACAGACTCAAAAGCGCCCGTAGCTCAGCTGGATAGAGCATCCGCCTTCTAAGCGGATGGTCGCAGGTTCGAGTCCTGCCGGGTGCGCCATTAGGCAGCTTTGGCACAAGTAACGCAGTAAACGCAATATGGTGGGCGTAGCTCAGTTGGTAGAGCACAGGATTGTGACTCCTGTTGTCGTGGGTTCGATCCCCATCGTCCACCCCATATTCCGAAAGGCGCCCGATTCTTACCGATCCGGCGCCTTTGCTTTAAAAGCTACACGCGGACGTGGTGGAATTGGTAGACACACTGGATTTAGGTTCCAGCGCCGCAAGGTGTAAGAGTTCGAGTCTCTTCGTCCGCACCATCTTCTAAATCAAGGGGTTACGAGCTTCAGCAGTGCTCCCCCTTGATGCGCTGGATTTTCAGCGTGTCCAAAACGTGAACAACCCTGTTCACGCAAACCATCCAGTACCCTTACTGCATCGCGCACTCGCGCTGGCGCCAAATGCGCGTAGCGTTCGGTCATCATGACCGTCGAGTGACCGAGCAGATCCCTGACTTCCGCCAGCGCAACGCCGGCACTGATCAGATGCGCCGCGCAGGTGTGTCGAAGATCGTGAATATTGAAGTCCTTGATCCCCGCCGTTTCACATGCTTTCTCGAAACCGTTCCTGATCGACACCATCCGTTCCCCGTTACCCCGAATGAAGACCCAGGGTGACGCAGGTGCCACTTCTGCCCGGAACGCCATCAGCGTCTTGATCGCCGCCAGTGCACCCTCGTTCAGCGGAATGCTGCGCCGCTTGTTCGACTTGGTGTGCTGGCCTTCCAGGTACAGCAGGCCATTGACCAAGTCGACCCGACGCCATTCCAGGCCTAGCATCTCTTCTTTCCGGCATCCGGTGTTCACCGCCAGGCGGATGAAGCACTCAAGCGCCTGGCCGTACCTCTGCACTCTGGCCGCGCGGCACAGCGACTCCACTTCGGCTCGAGTCAGCCAGCGAACCCGGCCTTCGGGCTCGCGCATCATCCGACCCTTCACAGGGTTGGGCAGGCCCCATTCGTATTCCACATTGCACCAGTTGATCGCTGCGGACAAAGCCGCAAGCTCCCGGTTGACCGTGGCCGCCGACACCCCTGCATCCATCCGCTTGCTGGTGTATTCTCGTACCTGTTGACCGGATAGGTCATTCATCACCACGCCTGTAAAATGGGCACGCAAAGCTTTTACCCTGTGAGTTGTTGTTTCGTAGCTGCGCTGGTGCTGGCTGGCGTGGCGCAGATACGGAAGCATCACCTCGTTGAACGATCGGGGCGGATTCACGCCCCATTCTTTTTCCTTCCAAGCATTCGCCCGGGCCTGCTGCTCTACGGCTTTCGCCGCCGCGTAGTCGGCAGTGCCAGAAGAGCGTCGAGCTCTTTTTCCATCTGGTTGGGTGATGCAGATCCACCAAAAGGGCGAATCCTCTCGTTTGTAGGGCATTCAGCTTCCTCCTGAACGCCGCCCGCGCTGGGGATACTAGCAGCGGCTGCGGCGTCGATCATCTCTTGCAGTTTCTCGGCGTGAATCCTGACCCCGCGCTTGAGCATGCGCACGGTGGGTATCAGGCGGTCGCGGGCCATGCGGTACGCGGTCGCACGGCTTACGCCAAGCACCGTCGCCGCTTGCTCTACGGAAATCAGGGACATGTGGTGCTCCGTGCCACGCTTGGCGGCAGAGGGGGTTATTCGGTGGCTTTCTTGAGTGCGGCTCGCGCGTCAAACATGGCGTAGTACAGGCGGTGGAAGATCGCGCAGCTCGGGTCTTCGTGATCGTCACCGCCGTGTTCGAAGATTCCATTGATGCAGCCACTGTAATTGCTGGCGATCTGTTCGCATTCGCCCGCTACCTGAGTGAGCGCCGTCAGTGCTTTCAGCAGTTGCTCGCTGCTGGCGCGCTCCTCCCGGCCGATATCCCAGAAGCGCTGCCCCCAGTGATCCTGTGACGGCGGGTTCGTGTTCTGGGCACCCATGGCCAAGGCCCCGACAATTACGTCACACAAGTCGCGCTTGTAGGCATTGTCGCCGTCGATGCTCAGGCCGCGCCGGCGCATGGCGCTGACCAACTCATTTCTATCCAAGGCCTGGTCTTCCAGAATGATGTCTCGCTCCGGCTCGCCCGGGGTGACAATGATCAAGGCCAGCTTGGCGCCCGGCAGGCAATACTCGCTGAGTTTGACCAGGGCGTCGTTGGCTGCTTCGTGGAATCGCTGAACTGCTGACATAGGGATACCTCGCTCGCCGATCACCGGCAGGCTGCATAGATGAGAGGGAAGGGGTTGTTTTGCGCCATTCGAGCTTTGAAAATGGCGGCTCGGATCTTTGATCAAGGATGAGGCGTGTGAAGACTATTGTCTGGCTATTGGTTGTAGCCGCTGTTGCATGGAAATTCTTCCCACAGATCGAGGAGTGGCTTACGCCAAAAGCTCCTATAGAGGTTTCAAACAACGTTGTGTCGCCAACACCGTTACGGCCTGCTGCGAGCCGCCCGTCCTTCAACTGTGATGGCCGGCAGTACTGCTCTCAAATGACTTCCTGTGCTGAAGCAAAGGCCTTTCTGAAAAACTGTCCAGGCATGAAGATGGATGGAAATTACGATGGCATTCCTTGCGAAACCCAGTGGTGCAAGTAATCGGTCAACGTCTACGGACACAGCTCCGCCACACCGCTACAGCGGCTGACTTTGAGAGAGTGAGTAGAGTTTGTCGTACTGAGTCGGGTACGCTCGGGCAATTGACCTTGCAAGGAAAAGCAGATGCTTAATGGAACGGATACCGTTGGACATACATTCAAACGGGCTTTTTACCGAGTCGACGGTGTGACGATGTACGCCTTCTGGGTGATATGGATCGCGATCTCGATCTGGACCGTATTTGATGTTGAAGCACCTAAAATAGATGTGTTGGCCACCTTGATAATTGGTTTAATCGGTCCGTTTTTCTATTTGATGTTGGGCTTGATGCGCTTCCCTGGCTTGGTCACTGCGATCGCTATTGCGGTGACAAACATAAGATTTCTCTTGGCTTGGTTCTGAGCGGCTGGGGCTTATCGAACTTGAGCGTTGGCGTTCTTGATAAAGCGGCCGATGATCATGCCGAGGGGAAGTTGCAGGCAGAGCCACACGATGACGCATTGGGCAATGATGATGGTCATGCTGCTACCGCCTCCCGCGCTGCGGCGCGCCATGGATCGTTTGCTAGGGCAAGTGCGGCCATTGGCGGTGGGCTGACGCTGTTGCCGCACATGTGCACCTGCTCAGTCTTCGTGAACTTCCGGCCGTCGGCGCCCTTGTCGATGATGTAGTCAGCGGGGAAGCCCTGGGCGCGGTACAGCTCATGTGGCTGCAGCATGCGAAGGCAGATGTCGACGATCACATAGGGGGTGCCTTTGACCATGACGGTTACCAGCGCCAGTCGATCCTTGGTCGTGATCGTCGGCGCAGGGCTGCTGCAGCCGCTGACGTTCTCCGTGCCGTAGTAGCTGATCAGGAACGCCGCAACGCGCAGCGCGCCTTCTTCATGCTCGGGCGACAGCTTCAGCTCCACCAGTGAGCTCTTGCCGCCACCGCCGGCCGTGATCGTTGGTGCGGGTTCGTTGATAGCCTGGCCGACACTGGCGCCGAACTGGCGCTCCATGAAAGCGGTGACCAGGCTGTGGTGGGTTCCGCCGGCGCTGATCGTGTGCAGTGGGTCGGCGGTGTCCCGCGCATCGCAGTTGCCGCGCAGGTGCACCAGGTTGGCGGTGACCAGCTGCTGTTGGCTGCCGGTATTGGTGACTGTGGTCATGGGCTCGTCCATAGGCTTGGCATCGGTGGCGTTGAATCCGCCGTTCATTTGGGCCATGACTGCCGTGCACACGCCCATGGCATGCGCGGCGCCGGCCGGGCGCTGGTAGTTGCCGCCACTGGTGATGGTTGGCAGAGGCTCATCGAGCGCTTTGCCGGCATCGTCGAAGCGGAACTTCACCAAGTGCGCTGCGGCGAGTGCGCGATGACTCTGCGTCATCAGGGTTCCAACTGGCTGATCAGCGCCCACTGGCTTCCCGGCGTATTCCGGCCCGCCTGCGCCGACAAGCACGGCGCTCGACAGCGCATGCTTCACGCCGCCTGCAACGACGGTCCCCAGCGGGGTGTCGAGCCCTGGCACCCGCGGCTGCTGTCCCTCACGCTCTCCATAACCGGTCTGCACCAGCGTAGGGCTGATCAAGGTCAGCTCTCCGCGGTTGGCGCATGTCACGGTAGGCAGCGGCAGGCCTGGATCGTTGACCCGGTCGCTGCCCTGATGGGTGGCTGGCGCGATGATCGGGCTGGCCATGGCGAATGATCCGCCGCGTGGCCACGAAGTCACCGTGCGCAGGGGTTCATGAGCAGACTGAGCCAGCTCACCGGACCAGTTCGCGATCGGCACGATGAAAGGGCTGGGGCTGTCGATAACGAACTTCTTCATGCCCTTGGCGACTCGGCGAAGCGTGGCCGGGGCCAGGTCCTTCTTGCGGCCGAAGATGCTTTTGCTCGGTACAGACCAGTCGATGCAGTCGGCTGCGGTACGCCACTTCAACTGGCCCTTGGCGGGCTTGCGAGCGTGCGTTGGCTCTGGCCACACAATGGGCTGGCCGTCGCACCGGGCAATCATGAACAGCCGTTCGCGGCTGGTAGGTGCGCCAAAGTCGCAGGCCTTGATGACCCGCCACTCGACGGCGTAGCCCATGCCTTCCAGCAGTGCGACGAACCGGCGCCACGTAGTGCCGCGGCGTTTGGGGTCGGGCACCAGAAACTGCTGGTGTACCGGCACAACCTCGCCCGGAGCGGCGACTTGGCCGCCCAACTTCATCACCCGGCCGGTGACCTTGTCGCGCTTTGCGATCAGCGGGCCCCACTGCAGGATCTGCTTCACGTTTTCCAGGCTGATGACGCGTGGGCGCTTCTTGCCGGCCCACTTCAAACCGATCCACGAAAGGTTGCGGATCTCGCGCTTGCGCGGCTGGCCACCGGCCGCCTGGCTGTGATGGGTGCAGTCGGGGCTCATGTGGAACCAGCCCACGGCGCGGCCGCCGCATTCCTCGTCCGGGTCGCCTTCGAACACATCGGTGGTGTAGTGCCGGGCCGCTGGGTGGTTGGCGGTGTGCATGCTGATCGCCGCGGGGTTATGGTTCTTGGCCACGGTTACCGCACGCCCCAGGCCCATTTCCAGCCCGGTACCGGCGCCGCCACCACCGCAGAAGAAGTCCACCACGATCTCATCATCTTGCGGATTGAAGCCAAGGCCGTACTGGGTTTTGAAATCGAGAGCGTGTTTCTTCTGGTAAGCGGACATAGGGCATCCTCGCTGGGTAGCGTGATTTGCTGAAGTGGGGTATTTATCGTTCTATGGAATCTGTGGGAGTGGAGTAGCTGATGAACCTAGCGCAACAAGCCCTTGTGGACCGCACCCTCAGAGCGATTGGATGGATATCGCTTGTCATAGGGGCGTTGATATTGGTCGTTGGCCTCGCTAACAATCTCGATTTAGAGGATCTGTTCGATACTGAAGAGGCAGCTTTGATTGTCTGGCCCCCATTTGTAATAGGCATCGTCGCTTTATGGGCGCGAGCCTATATGCGGGCTGGTCGCATATCGATATGAGTCGGTTCTCTGAGTTGGAACTATTCATCGTGATAGGTGAAGGTAGGGGGAGGGTTAGGCGAACAAGGTGAGCTGCTGTTCGGCCTTGGTTCTTTCTTGCTGACGCAGCTCTTGGGCCGCCAGCTCGTGTTCAATGCGCGCTCTGGCGATCGCCATGTAGGCCGGGTCCTGCTCGCATCCGATGAAATTGAAGCCTTCGCGCATCGCGGCCTTGCCAGTGCTGCCGCTGCCCATAAACGGATCCAGGGCAATGCCGCCGACCGGGGTCACCAGGCGCAGCAGGTAGGCCATCAGATCGGTCGGCTTGACCGTGGGGTGGTTGTTCCCGGTGGTGGTCGTGTTCTCGACATTGCGCAGGGTGGTGCCCTTCTTGAACTGGGCGCCGGGGTTGACCAGGCCTTCGTGCCGATCGGCTCGGCTGGCCTTGGCCGCGTAGAAGAACCTGGCCGCACTGCCCGAACTGGCGCTCACGTCGGCGGCGGTGATGTTGCCTCCGAAGGTGCCGTAGCAAACGCTCCCCGGCTCATCCTGTGCAGCGCGCTGCGTGCCTGCCCTCATCGAGCCGCTTGTGCTGTGAGGGAACAGCGCCACCACCTCGTCGCTGCCGTCATGGATCAGGTTGGCAGGCCAGCGGCCGAGCTGGGTGGCTTTGTCGACGTTCGCCGTCACCTTCGCGTTGTGCATCGCGACGTGGTCCGGATCATCCATCCACGGCCTGGCCCAGCCTTCGGGCTTGGCCGACTTGCCGCTTTCGTCGCCACCGCCCAGACGCTCACCCGTGGGAGTGACCCGGCACACGTCGATGTTCAAACCGCCAGTGCCATGGGCCAGGACATTCGCCGCGATGGTGCAGGCGAACGGCTTGCGGGCCATGGTGATCGGTTCCAGGCTGGGTTTGAGGGCTGTGCCCCAGCCATCCATGCCCTCAACATCGTTCCCGATGTTCCGGGATTTGGGAAATCCAGACCCGTAGACCCAAGCGATCATATCGCGGATCTCGAACCCGGCATCCTCGATGCGGCAGGCCATGCGGTGCTGGGTGCGGGTACCAGCGAACGCCAGCAGATGGCCGCCAGGCTTGAGCACGCGCAGGCACTCAGACCAAATCTCCACGCTGGGCACGTCATAGTCCCAGCGCTTGCCCATAAAGCTCAAGCCGTAGGGCGGGTCGGTCACGATGCTGTCGACCGAATTGTCGGCCATGGCGCGCATGGCTTCGAGGCAATCGCCAAGGTGCAGCTCGTAGCTCATGGCAATCTCCATTGCAGGCGCCGCCCTCCGATATCTCGGTGAGTGGCAAATAGGGGTGGGGTAGGCTATAGATGGGTATGGGATAAAACGTTGCGAGGTTCAAAGTGGATCTGTTTTTGTACTTGAAGGAACGCAGTTGGGCAGAACCGTGGATCAACGGCGGTGCGGTCCCAATTAACCCCGCTCGGTTTTATCGAAGCGAAACCAGAGCTGGTGTCCTTACTCCAGACGAAAATTTCACGATAGATTCAAACTTCGATATTGCGGCAATTCCTGCAATTGACATGTCTGTCAGCGGCGGCGCGGTGATATCGAACTTGAGCTTTGTAAACTGCACGTACGGCAAAAAGTCACTTCCCAATTTGTATTTGCGCGAGTACAGCCACTGGGATGGGTGGATCATGTGTTTCTGCTCGGTGCAGAGCAAGCAGATCGCTAAACGCTTTGGTGGCAAGAAAGCGTGCGTTCAAATCGTCGATTTCGGGAAATTGAAAGAGAGTCTCGACACGCAGCTCGGTGACATTTCCCAGGGTAAGTACTGTAAGTACACTTCAGATCATCAACGAGGCCCATTTCTGAAGTCTCGCCAAGATGAGTGGCAGTCCGAGTACCGGTTGTTTTGGAATGGTTTGCATGCCGAGAAGAGATGCGTCCAAATTCCTTCAGGAGTTGGAAAGTTAGTAGGACTGTACTGAGTGGCGTCGGGGCGACATCTTTCCTTAAATGCTATGCCTGTGTGACAGGGCGGATACTTCGCGCGATGCCTGGCGACTTGGTGATCAGCTTGAACTTGACCAAGGCGCCCAGGCGCTCGGCAATGCAGTTCTGACGCACATCTGCGGTCTTCGCCAGTTCTGCCATTGTCGGGGAATAGCCGTTAGCCTCGATGTACTTGCGTATGTGATCGAGCGTTTCGAGCTGCTGCTTGGTAGGTTTTTTACTTGCGGGCATTGGTACCTCCGTAGCCTGCAGGAGGGCGGGCCTGTCTCCAGGCCCCCGTCCCGTTAACGTGGGTCGAACGAACCCAAGGCGAGGGTTGCCGCTTCGCCGATCTTTTCCTCGAGGACTGCTTTGAATTCCTGGGCGATGTCTTCGCGCTGGACCTCTTCACCGATCCAACGCAGCTTCAGCACTGGCTGTTGGCCGCTGGTGATGACCGAAAGGCGGAATTTGATCTGCTGCTCCGTCAGGCCCTCGAACGGGATGACGTTGAACAGCAGTGCCACCGGCAAGGTTTCCTTGCTGCGCGCCTCGATCTGGTCCATGGCGCTGCGGCTGGCGCTGGTATCCCCGACCGTTGTTTCCGATTCACTGGTGGCCTTCACCGTGATGGTGCGCACCGCGGCGATAGCCTTGGCGATCGCGATGGCAGTCTCGTTCTCGTCGACCGGCGTCAGGTACTGGTGCCAGTCCTCGATCCAGTCGCTCATATCCTTCTGGGTCATCGCTTTGCCGTTGACAGCCTGGGCGGCCTTGTAGCCGGCAGATGGCTTCAGCTTGAGCAAAGCACGGTCATCGGCGTGACCCGGCTCGGTCTCGTTGCCAATGTTGAAGAACAGTGAGCAGGACATCTCGTCCTGGTCGATGAAGCCCTTGGCGCCAGGCATGTTGCGCTTGATCACATGGCCAACGAAGTCAGCCAGCGAGTGGGTAGAGAAGGTGCCGCGAAAGCGGCTCCGTCCGGCCATGTAGCGCTCAAGGTCGGCTACGCTCACGGCGTCTGGTATCAGCGCGACTGGCGTGTTGGTGGGCAGCAGCTTGCCGGCGGCCGACAGTGCGGTCTCGGTAATCTGCTGGATTGCATCTTTGGTCAGGGACATTCTTCTATTCCTGGTGGTGGGGTTCGAGATCAGGTGCGGGGTTTGATCGGGGCGTCTTCACGACTGAACAACTGGTCGTGCTTCTCTTGGAAGAGGCTGATGCGCCCGCCGGAGCCAACGTGCATCGGCGTATCCAAGCTGGTGTTCTCACTGCGCGTGCCGCGCTTGGTGGGCACTTTGTAATCCAGCTTGTGCTTGATCTTCACCTGGTGAGATTCGCCGATCTGGCTGAAGTCCAAGGTAATGACCAGTTTCCCGGCCTTGCCATGGTCAACGACGCCGGATGCGACTTCGGACAGGGCGTGGCCTATCTGGCTGGCGAAAGCGCCGCCGTTCAACTCTTCGAGGAACTCGGCAGTATCTGTTGGTGTAGGCATCACGTATCTCCAAGCAATGTTGTTCAGCTAGCCCAGCGGGTGCGGTACTTCACGATGTCCCGAGCAGTGGAAACACCGCAGCCGTACTTGGCCGCCAGATATTCGTAACCGACAACGCCCGCTTCGTACTCGGCGCGCATGGCGGCTACCTGTTCAGTGGTAAGTTTTGCCCGCTGGTGGCTGGCGCCGCAGCGATGGTTCGTATGGTTTCGAGTGATCTTTTGCATACAGTCCGCCCGTGGGTGAATCCAGCCAGACCAGGCGCGGCCGCTGGCTTAGTTGCCTTAGCGAAACACTTCAGGATTCGAACCCGGAGCCATTGATCAGCGCTTTGGCGTCAGCGCGCGATTCCATCTCCTGAGCGAAGTTGCTCGCTTCCTTCCAAGTGTCCCGCTCGCCAACTACCTGGCCGGTCGAGCGCTCGGTGACTTGGAAGGCGCCTGGGCCCTTGCCCACGATCTGATAGCGAATCTGCTGCACTGGTGAGCGTCTCCCGATGCGTGTGAAGAGGTCGACGGTGGCGGTGTTCATTCGAGCGCGCACGGCCTCAAGGACGGTTACGCGCTGATGCATCAAAGGGTGCATGTCTTTCTCCTTGTCTGAAGGCATTGGTCAGGACCCTGGGGCAGGGTGCTGGCTCATATCGACGGCCAAAGTAAAGCCCGGACATGCCGGGCTTTGTGCTCAAGTGGTACCACCCTACGAGAGCGGTGCGTGCTGCCCTGGGCGGGCGCTGGTTTATGGCTTCATGGCTCAACCCTCCATCCGTACGCCGCTATGGATAGGCAGCGGCACCTCTCAAGCGCAGTATTCGAAAGCCTCGGCCTTGCGCATTACACGCACTTCGGCTGTACGGCGGTCCGGGGCGCGGCGGTCGCGGCGCATTGAATGATCATCAGCCACCGCGTGCATGGTGATGAGCGCGGCGAGCAGGATGCACACCGGCGAGATGATCTGACGCTTCATGGCTTCGGCTACCAGCGCGGCCCGGCGGTGCACGCCGAGCTTGAACATGGCCACGTCCAGGCGCTTCTTCACGGTGCCCGGCGAGATGCCGAACACCTTGGCGATTTCCTTGGCCGTCATACCAGCAGCGACGGACATGCAGTACTGCAGCTCTTTGGGCGCCAGGCCTCGTCCGAGGTGGCCTTTCCATTCGCCGCTGATGATGGTTTCCATGATGATTCCTCAGACCTGATAACTCGTTCGTTTTCCTGTCTGGCCCTGTTGCCAAGGCCAGCCAGTGAAATCTTTAATCGCTGCTTGAGCTGCTGCTGTCGCTCGATGAGCTGCAGCTATCGCTGGAGGAATAGCTGGAGCTTGAGTCGCTTCCGTAACTCGAGCTCGAACAGTGGCTAGAGAAGCGTGCCGGCTCGCTGTCATGCGTGTTGTGCAGGGGGCTGAGCGGGCTGATGGGGTTCAGCGGGTTGGTCAGGTCCATGCTGTCGTCGGGGCGTGACGCACGGAGCTGCTCTCTTGCCCGAGACAATCCTTTCGCTGTGCCTTGTGACAATGCTTTAGCGCCGGCAGACGTAAGCCGAATCTTGCCGGACACGTCGACAAGGACCAGGCCCTCGGTCAGCAGCTGATCCCAGATTGCCGGACCAACAGGCTCGTGGTCTTCGTGAAAGTGAGCCAGCGTTGCGTTACCGCCGGTGGCGCGCACGTATTCCAGTGCGCTCAGGTGAACTGCGTTCTTCATGTGGATGCTCCGGGGTGATTTCCCGTCTGGCCCTCTGTAGGAAGGCCAGCCAGTGAAATCAGGTGCCGGTCTTTTCCCGGCTGTCATCCAGTTATCGACACTGGCGGCGCTTCGTGCCCGCTGCTGATTGCAGGCCGTAAGTCTTAGTTGGGTTGGGCGGTGAGCTTCCTCCCCAGGGCGTCAATCAGCATCTGTTCGCCCTGGATCGCAGGTCTATACAACATGCACGCTGCAGCTCGTTTGCCCGGTTGGATGGGGCAGGGTGCATAAGGTCCGGCGCCCCTCAATGCCGAAGCTCAGGGCGCTAATTCGAATCGTTTAAATGTCTGTCCGTCTCTCTTAAAGAACTTTGTCCAGTCGATCCCTCGCGGGGCTGGGAAGCCAATTCGCTGGCCCCGTGCTAACTGGCGGCTTCACCAGTCGTGTCCCGAGTCGCTGTGGCGTCTCGATGGGCTGACATTACTAGCGATAATAAAGCTAGTCAAGACCGCAGGTAATAAAAAATCCGATGGGTAATAAAAAGCCCGCACGTGGCGGGCTTATCTCAGGCTTCGCAATACTCTCGCCAGCCTATCCGGACTTCCTCTCCTTCGGCCTCTTCGACCTTGATGCCTGCGGTTTCTGATATCTCGTTCAGGAGCCGACGCCAGTCTGCAGGAGGCTCGTTCGGCAACCGTGACACCACAACGAACTGGCGCTTCTGGACCTTTGGATCATTGATGATCCTCTGCACGCGATGGCCGATCTGCTCGTAGGTACGCGGCTTAGTCTGGGTGAAGTCTGGCTGGTGAAGCATTGTGAACCTCCTTTTCTACTGCTGTATATGCATACAGTATTCAAGAGTAGGAGAAATGGCAAGTCTGCGGTAGGAGGCTTCCGACGGCATGGAGGTTCCTACAGAGCCAGACC
The DNA here is from genome assembly GCF_014841725.1 of Pseudomonas sp. CFBP 8758. NCBI lineage: Bacteria > Pseudomonadati > Pseudomonadota > Gammaproteobacteria > Pseudomonadales > Pseudomonadaceae > Pseudomonas > Pseudomonas sp. CFBP 8758. Next base: position 573,817 of record NZ_JACYUK010000001.1, read on the forward strand.
TACAGGCATGAAAAAGCCCGCGGGTGTGCGGGCTTGGTAACACCTTGTCTGCGTGGCTATGCAGCCATACCCCTAATGTCCTCGATCAACTGGTGCGGCGTCTGAAAGACCAGAACCGTGGCACTTTCGGCCAGGGCCGATGCGGCCTTACTCAAATCAGCAGGGTTGGCAGACTCCAAGATAACCAGCCGGCGAGCTTGCGGTACCGCGTTCTTTAGATCGACCATCTTCCCAAGAGTGCTGTAAACGGATAGCCAGTGAGGCCTATCATCCTGAGCACTGACGGTTTGGATGATCTGTGGATTACCAGATTCGACATCCAGCGCGAACTGAAATTTCAAATCATGACCGCTGGCACCCTGGATCTCGTAATCGCGCTTCACCCGCTTGGGAAATCCAGATCTCAGAGCCTTAGAAACGATTTTCTCGAACTTGGATATGGGGGCCGGCCGCCAAGCGTCACAAGCTTGGCTGATCTGGCTGGCCGCCTCGATAAACCTTGCCATGTAGTAGGGCACGTCGGATTCGTTACAGGAAGCGTGCAGCTCACCGCTCTCAGATAGAGAAATGTGGCACTCGGCGGCTATTGAGCTCAGTTTGGCAGCCTTGTTCGCGTTAGGGCTGACTCCCATGGTCATAGCATGGAACAGAGTATCCGCGTTATCCGTGATCCTGACCCGACCCTGCCCCAGATCCTGGACGTAAGCTCCGATCAAAGTGCCGTCGAAAGATAGAGATATGGGAGACTCAAGGTAGACGAGGCCGCTATTGATATGCGTACACGCCAAGCCGAAGGCATCGCTCATCTGTGTGCAATTCATATCAACCTCATCTGTTGTGGATTCTGCTCTACCTTTGGATGATTCAGTAGTGGTGGCGCACCAAGAATATTGGCACGACTAAGGAAGAGCTGCCACAAGCTTGAGACGGGCTGCTCGTCAATCGGCTCGATGTAACCGTACGACGCCTCGGGCACCGGCAGGTGAATGTGCGGATGGGATACCCGCCTCATGAAGAACGGCTTGCCAACACCGACCTTGTTGATGTGTCCAGCGAACCCGTTGACATCTACCCCGAAGACCCTGGAATTGTTCACCAAGAGTGTCATGTAGAGCTTGTCAGGCACATCTTCAATCAAACTCATCTTGTAATCGAGCTGCAGAAAAAGGCCCTCAGGCCTCACGCTTCCAACCCGGAGCGCCGTTCTAAATTTGAAGCTTGCTGGCCACTGCTTGGCCGTGGTCATAACCCATTCGATGGAACCTGCACCCTCCCAATGCTTTTCAGCCGTGAGGCCTGCAATCGCCTCGTCATAGGAAATTTTCGACGGTTTCCCCATTCACTTTCCGCTCCGCATAAGCATTCCTTTGACGCCCATGCAGGCGTGTGAGCCGTCATCTTTCTATAGACGGTTACAGCTTCATCAGTGCCCGTACAACCACGCCCACTATGCGGCAGCCGTCCGTGCACATCTCAGTAGGGTAGGCCGGGTTCAGCGGCCTCAGGAAGCGGCGGCCTCCGTCCTCGACCAGCTTCTTGAACGTTGCCTCATTGCTATCGGCCAGCTTGGCGATCACCAGCTTGCCAGTCTGCACATCGGCTTCGGTGTCCACCAGGATGAACGTCCCTTCTGGAACACTCTGTCCGTTGATGGAGGTCATGGAGTCGCCTTTCACCTCAAGCCAGAACGCCGGACCCTTGGAGTCGTACTCCGACATCTCATACCGATCGGAGTAGCCAGGTGGGAAAGGCTCGACAGCCTCAGACCACGCGCCGGCCGCTACCCAAGAGATGACCGGGTATCGGAACATCATGTTGGGCTGCTCGATCATCGAGACATTGGCGTGACCGCTATTGGACATTTGCGCGATCTGCTTTGCGAGCCGCGGACTGAACGACGAGACAGGCTCTTGAAGGTACCGAGCAAATACCGATGCGGCTTCAACGTTTAAAGCATTTCTACCTGTCAGGTAGTGGCTGGCGGCGCTTTGGCTGTTTGCCTTAAGGCCTTCGATAGCGATTTTTTCTTGGCTGAGGCCAAGCTCCTTCTTTTTTGCCTTGTACAGGGCATTCAAGGCCGCGCATTCGCGCGATTCCTCTTCCGTAAGGTTTCGTTTTTTGGCTGGTTTATTCATTAGGCAACTGTATTACGTCCGGTAATTCCATTCTAAGACCGCCGATATTGACTTGTTAAAGACCGCAGGTAATACTTGGACATGCATAACGAAGGAGACTGCATATGCGAGGCATCCCGCTAACCGAGTTCGTCGCGAGCATCGGCCAAATCAAGGCTGCGGCTGCTTTGCGTATGTCGCAGGGCGGAATCAGTAAGGCACTGAAGGCTGAGCGTGACGTTTATGTCACTCAGCTGGATGACGGCAGCTACGCGGCTCACGAGATGAAGCCATTCCCAGCCCATCAGGTCCTGAGAAAGGCGTCCTGATCGAGATTGGAATAATTATCCGGTCTCGACGGGCTTAACGGTAGTTACCGAGCAGGGCTGTTGATTTAACCAGTAACAAAAACGCAGACGAAAAAAAACCGCCTGGCAGGGCGGCTTCTTAAACAACATCGAAACTGAGGTTGATTATGCACAACCAGATCACCCCCCGCAATACCCGCGATGATTCGTCATTGGTAGTGCAGAACCAAGCCATGACGCGTCATGTCATGTCTTCGCGCGAGATTGCTGAGCTTCTCGGCTCGCGACACGACAAGGTCAAACAGTCGATAGACCGCCTGATCGCGCGCGGCACAATTGTCCAACCCCCAGTGGGGGATGAACAGGAGTCAGACAGCCTCGGCCGTCCTCGCTCGATCAAGGTGTACCTGATCAACAAGCGTGACACCTATGTGATCGTCGCCCAGCTCAGCCCCGAGTTCACCGCGCGTCTCGTCGACCGCTGGCAGGAACTGGAAGAGCATGGCCAGTATCCACGACTGCCCACCAACTTCGCCGAAGCACTACAAGTCGCCGCCGACCAGGCGCGCGAGAACCAGCACCTGCACCTGGTGATCGAACAGCAAGCACCCAAGGTGGCCGCACTGGAGCAGCTTGCCGGCACTCGCGGCTCGATATGCATCACCGAGGCCGCTAAGCACTTGGGCATGGGCCCTTTGAAGCTTTTCGCCTGGATGGCCACCAATCGCTGGATCTACCGGCGCACAAGTTTCGCTAATTGGTCGGCTTTCCAGCCTCGCCTTTCTGCTGGCCTGCTTGAGCACAAGCTGGTCCGTATCCCCAATAACGAATCCGAAGAGCTGAAGACCGTCGAGCAGGTGATGGTTACCCGCCGCGGTCTCGTTGTGCTCGCTGAAAAAGTCACCGGCCTGTCGCCGGCCGGGAAGGTCTGAAATGCAGTTCACCATCACCATCAACCAGGTGAAGGCGCTCGAGTGGGGGTTGAACTCCCAGCAAGCCCTGCTGTTTGCCTTCATCTACGGATGCCCGAGTTGGACCAAGCCGATCACCACCGACGCTGGCGTTTTCTACGCGCTCAGCAAGGCCAAAATCACAGAAGAGCTGCCCCTGCTGACCGACAAGCCAGACACGGCCTACCGCATGTTGAAGGCCCTGGACGAGGCCGGTTTGATTGAGCTCTCGAGTACGTCGAACATCACCCTGTTCCGCCTGACCGAGAAATCCAAGACCTGGAACCAGAAGCTGGACGGGTCGGAAAAATATCCGACCCCACCCAAGAGCGAAGGTCGGAAAAAAATCCGATCTACCTCGGATAAATCTCCGAGCAAGGTCGGAAATAAATCCGAACAAGGGTCGGAAAAATCTCCGACAAATCAGGATACCAATCATCAGGATACCAATCAGGGTACCAGTCAGGACTTGCCGGAGGGCTCGGCGATGCCGAACCAAACCGGCGCCCTGGTGCTGGTCAGCGACATCGAACCGCCGAAGGTCGCCATCCCCGAAGACATGCCCGGCCCGAAAGATCAGTGCTGCAAAACCTTCAAGACCTGGGCGAACTACGCCATGTCCTACCGCAAGCGGTACAAGGCCTGGCCGGTGTGGAACAGCAAGGTTGGCGGCCAGCTTGGTTTGCTGATCGGCCGCCTGGGCGTAGAGGTGGCTCACAGCGTGGCGGCGTACTACGTCAGCATCAACGATGCGGTGTTGATCCGGAAATGCCATCCGCTGGGTGAGCTGCTGGCCAACGCTGAGTCCTACCACACGCAATGGGCTACCCAGACCCAGATGACCGGTGCCAGTGCACGTCAGACCGAAAATACCCAGGCCAACCTGTCGGCGATGGAACAGGCCCTGGCCGCGCAGCGCGAGCGGAGGGCAGCCAGTGCTCAGTGATCACCAACAGGACGGTCTGCTGATCTCCCTGTTCGCCACCGCGGAGGCGATGGGTCAGCAGCTCACCCAGGGCGCTGCGCTGATCATGGTCGACGACCTGGTCGGTTACACCGAGCCGGTATTGGCGCAGGCGCTGAAGGCTTGTCGCCGCGAAGGCGGGCGATTGACCGTAGCCTCGATCATCAAACACGCCGACGGCGCCGATGGACGCCCGGGCAAGGACGAGGGCTGGTCAATTGCATTGGCAGGGAGTGATGAGGCAGAGACTGTGGTGATGACCGCCGAAATTCAGCAGGCCATGACCGCCTCCGCGCCGATCCTCGCGATGGGCGACAAGGTCGGTGCCCGGATGGCGTTCATCAGCGCCTACGAGCGGCTTGTTGGTCAGGCACGCGCTCAAGCCACGCCCGTGCGGTGGTCCGTGTCCCTTGGCTTTGATCCCAACCGCCGCCTGCGTGCCGTAGAGACCGCGCAGCGCATGAACCTGATTACCCAAGACCAGGCAGCCGGCTATATCGCCGATCTCCGGATAGCGCCCACTACCAAGGATGGCCTGGCCATAGCGGGCTTGCTCTCCGGCGTGGTCCGGCCAGCGTCCCCAGATGTGGCAAAAAACCTGGAGAAGGTGCGGGGAATCATCGACGCGGACAAGGCCAAGCGTCGCCGCGCCGCATTCAAGCAAGGCCAGGCCGAGCGTGTGCGCATCTATCTGCGAAAGCGTCAGGCGCGGGCTGCTATTGCAGCGGCGATGTCGCGAGTAGGCGCCTGTGGTCAAGCGTAGTTGGCAGGTCGTTGTTCCAGGCTACAACCCATTCCGCATGGGCGGTGAACCCATGGATTACGCCGAGGCTTTGGCCACGGCTCGTTCGATTTGGCCGTTGGCCGAGGTGTACTGATGAATATTCGACAGAACCAGTTGACCAAGGCCGCCCGCGGCCGCGATTGCCAAGTGCGCGTGCCCGGCGTGTGCAACGGCAACCCTGAAACCACAGTGCTGGCGCATTACCGACTGGCCGGCACCAACGGCATGGGCTGCAAGCCAAACGACTTCCAGGGCGCCTGGGCGTGCTCGGCCTGCCACGACTACGTTGACGGGCGCGGCTCAAGCCGCCGCGGTGCCGATCGCGAGGAATCGCGCTTACTCCACGCCGAGGGTGTTATGCGCACTCAGCACATCCTGATTCGTGAAGGGAAGGTGGCATCGTGATGATCAGCGACAAGACGAGAGAGCAATTCGAAGCCTGGGCGGCAACCAAGGGCATGGCTCTGCACCTGGACCGGGGCGAGTCGGGCCTGTATGTAAGCCGGGTCACGCAGAACTACATGGACTGCTGGGCGGATTCGCGGGTTGATCAAGAGGCTGAAATTGAAGCGCTCCGCGAGTTCAAGCAGCACATGACAGAAATGTGTGAGGCTCAAGGTTTCGAATCTTGGGCTGAGGTCTTGGTAGCGGTGGATAAGCTCACGATGGAAAGCGCGCCGCTGCGCAAGGATGCTGAGCGGTATCGGTGGTTCCGGGATCACTCTCTTCAGATCGTCTCGACCGCCCGCCGCTGGGTCCATGATCTGGATACTGAAGTGGATGTAGCGATGGCCGAGCAGGCCGCCCGCTGGAGCCGTCTGTAATGAAGCCATTCGCTCCGAAAGTCATCAAGCCGCGAGCGGCGCGTGCACCGTCTGTTGACCGTGAAGGCCTCGAGCAGGCTGCTCTTCTGCGCGAAGTTGCCTTCCGCCACCCGGCTGCCGCGAAGCTGATCTACCACGTCCCCAATGGCGGCCACCGGCACAAGGCCGTGGCGGTCAAACTGAAAGAGCAGGGCGTCAAGGCAGGTATTCCAGACCTCGTTCTGCCGATGGCCCGTGGTGGGTACTTCGGCTTGTACATCGAATTCAAGGCCACGCCGCCTTTTGATGCCGCTGTATCGCCCAGCCAGGATGCCTACATCCATGCGCTGACCGAACAGGGCTATCTCGCCATTGTGTGCCGAGGGCACTTCGATGCGCTCGAGCAGCTGCGCGCCTACCTGCTGCTCCCGCCGACGAGAGCTGCAGCATGAGCAAGACCCGCGCCGTGAAATTTTCCGACGCCGAGATCCGCCGGCAGGCCGCCGACCCGGATGTGCATGACTTGCGTGACCCGCGTCACCCCGGCCTATACCTGCGCTTTGGACAGGACCGTCAGCGCGGCTCCTGGTACCTGGTCAAGGGCAAGTCTTGGAGCCGTATATCCGGCTATCCGGATCTTGGCGCCGCGGCAGTGTTGGCCGAACTGCCAGCCTTGCGTCAGCGTCTGCTGCGCGACCCGGCAGCAGCGATTGCCCTGGGGGGCCTGGCCACGGTCGGTCAGCTGCTCGACTGGTACGGCGACCGCATGAGCCGCGATCGCTCGCTGTCAGACAAACGCAAGGCCGGTGCCAAGTCGGCCATCGCCTGCCACCTCAAGCCGCGGCTGGAAGATGTGCCCGTGCGCGAGGTGACAGCGCCGGTGCTGGACAAGCGCCTCATGTGGCCCGCTCAGGAAGACCTGTCCCTGTCCTACGTCCATCAAATGTTCACTCTCCTGGCGCTCGCGTTCCGCCAGGCGCACAAGCTGGGCATGATCGAAGCAAACCCTGTGGCGGGCCTCAAGTTCGTCGACTTCACCAAGGCACGCATCGTGCCCAAGGCAGCACGGCTGCGCGGCGTGCACGTGGCGATCGTTGTCCCGATGTTGGCAGAGCTGTTCGATACCGAGCCGGCCGAGGCTATGTTGGCGCTCATGATGCTGTGCCACGGTACCCGCGTGGGCGAGACGCGGTTGGCACGCTGGCCCGACATCAGCCTGGCCGACGGCGAATGGTTCATCCCTGCACAGAATACGAAGACCCGCACCGAGCATCGCCTGCCTCTCACCGCCCAGGCTAAGGCGCTGCTGACGCGCTACCGAGCGATCCAGATAGCCCAAGGCTACGACGGCACCTACCTGTTCCCATCGCGTCGTGGCCGCGCACTGAGCGAAGGCCAGGCCAGCGCCATATTCACTCGGATGGGGAAGGGTGAGTGGACCAGCCACGACCTGCGCAAGGTGGCGCGCACCGCGTGGACCGACCTGGGCATCGACGGGCACATCGGCGAGATGCTGCTCAACCACTCGCTGGGCAAGATCGCCTCCACCTACATCAACACCCAGGCCCGGGCGCAGCGCTTGCTGGCCTTGGAGAAGTGGCATGGTTGGTTAGATGAGCGCGGCTTTCGGGCGATTCACAACCTGACAGACGCCCAATACGAAGAATCGGATAAACCGCTGCAAGCCACGAACGACGTGGGCTGTGAGGCACTTTCGAAAATTGTGAATGGCGAGGTTTCAAAAGCATGAAAAAGAGCCATGGCCCCGCATTTCGCACTGCCCACATCGACCTCGCCAAGTGCCCGGCCTGCCGTGGCCGCGCTGTGACGCAGGGTGTTTTTCATGATTTGCCATGCGGGCAGTGCAATGCGTCCGGTTGGGTCTCGGCTGATACCGGCGAGGCGCTGCCGCTGGAGGTGCTGGTAACCCAGCTCAACCTCCGTCTGAGGGCTGCTGAACAGCAGATCGAAAAGTTGAAGCGGCCGGTGCTGATGAAAGGCCCGGCTGCCCAGTACCAGCAGAACAACGGCCGCGGCGCCGGAAAAACGAATTTCACAGGGGATTGAACATGGCTACCTATCGCAACGTATTGTCAGCTGTCGTGCGGGCCCTAGCAGCCGAAACCATCAATAGCGCCGGCGGGTGCAGCGTAGAGCCGCGCGTGCAGGCCAGCAAACTCAAGGGCGAGATATCCGGTAAGGATGCTGCGATGTTGGCCGACTGCATCGTGCACAAACTGCTGCATGCCCAGCTTAGCCCGCGGCACTGGAATGCGCTGGTGGCGAAGTACAGCACGCACAAGGGCCGCAAGATTGATTCGATTGGGCGCCTAGTTGCGGTAGTGCCAACCTCGGCGCCGCAGCGATTCACGCAGCAGGCCGTTCTGGTCTGGGCGGTTCCGCAGCAGTGCAAGGGCATCCAGCGAACCGCAGTACTGGCCAAGCCGGAAAAGGCGCGAGTAGGTGACAGAGAAGGGCAGTGGGACTGGCGAAACGAAGCCGCAGCAAAGGCGACTGAGCGCGCCAACCGGTATGCTCGGCAGGTGGCAGAGGTACGGCCGGGGGACATGATCGTATTGGCTGAATCGAACTACGACATGACGACCTGGGATAGCCAGGGGCTAACTGAGCGCACCTATCAACGCTGGAACAAAGCAATCAAAGACGCACTGGAGTCGCTGGTCAATGAGGCGCTGGTTGAGGCTCAGCACATGCTTGAAGCAGTGGGAGTGCTTGAAAGCCAAGCGGCGTAAGAAAGCCCTTGCACTATCATGTCGCCATGTCGTATATTTCCCACATCCTGTCATTCCTGCGTGTGTAGGGGATTGACCAAATAAGCCCAGCCTAGCGCTGGGTTTTTTTATGCCTATCAGAAAGCAAAAAGCCCCGCACTTGTCGGGGCTTTCGCGTTTCTGTGCGCAAGAAAAATGAGGGCTGCTCCAGAGGGTGCTGTAACACCCAAAGGAGCCGCCGGATCGCAGATCTAGCCTGCAAGCCAGCCAAGGCCCCCACTGCTCGCGCGAGCGGGGCGGAGCCTAGCAGAAATCAAAAGGCTTTGCAGATGTTGAAGGATTGCCGATGCGGTAAATGCAACCGACTTCTTGCCCGTATGGGTGAGTTCACAGAGCTCCAGATCAAATGTTCCCGATGCGGGACGTTGAATCATGTGAAGGCCTCGAGCCTCGAGCGATCGCCTTTGAGCGACATGGATGCGGCATTTGCCGCTACACCAAACCATTCGACTCAATAGGTAAACAAATGGCCGCTTACTACCCGAAAAACACCGTGCATTTTGCCAACGTAGGTGCACCGTACCTGCCGCCACGCAATGTAATGGTTCCAGGGCAATACCTTCTTTCTCAAGACAAGAGATACAGTTTGGTCCTGCAAGAAGATGCCAATTTGGCAATCTACGACCAGACAAATGGTGCGACTGTCTGGATTGCTGATGGCACTCAGGCATACAGCAGTACCGTGCCTTTGAAGGACATGCCATTGCACGTGCTGATGTATGGTGGTCTCTATCTGTATGACCCGATCCGCCGTCGGACTTGGCATACTCGTGATTCAACTTCCGTTGCGCAGTCTGAACGTTATCACCTATGCATGCAGAATGACGGCAATCTCGTTATCGTGGACATTCAGGCGGTATGGTCGAGCGACACCAGCGCGACCTTCACGCCTGCTGCCGTGAACTCGACAGTTTTGAACCCTGACATCCAGATGGAAGTTGGTACGCCTTATCCGGCGGGTGAGTACAAGCTGTATTTCCAAGGTGACGGTAACCTTGTCGTCTACAATCGAAATGGACAATCCGTCTGGAACTCGGAAACTGACGGCAAGGGCGCGACGAAAGCTATCATGCAGGGTGACGGCAACTTTGTGCTTTACACTAATGATGGCAAAGCAGTTTGGAGCACGAAAACCCAAGGCAACCCTGGTGCTTATGCTCAAATCCAGGAAAACGGTGCGTTTGTGATTGTGAAGAACATACCTATGTGGGCTCGTTTTGGGTGGCAACCGGCGCCAGTGAAGCCTCCGCGCAAGGTATTTTATCCTGACCACAGCAAAGGCCCACTGCCGCTCTTCGGCGGTATTGGTTGGGACTTTTGACAGCCCAATCCTGATGTCAGTGACTGGCAGGTCTAAGCGCTAGTTTAGGCCTGCTCATCTCAAGCTCTCGTAAAGCAAGTGCTTCAAAAAAACATACAGGTTTCGGAGCAGTGATTGGCCCAACCGACCTAGGCCCAGGCACAGTTACCTAGCTGGGCGGCACGGGTACCGTATTGCTGGGCGGATTGCTGTAGTTGCGTATCCGATAACAGCTATTCCAGGCCTCGCCAGATGCGGGCTTTTTGTTTTGTTGTGCGTCCACAGCCAGGGTGGCCTTCGGGGGAGCCTGGACACGGTATCGCCGGTCGTCACGTGTTACATAAGAACCCCGGCATTCGAGCATTCATGACCTGTGCTACTCACTGGAAGGGCTCGATGGGCAGCGTGGGAAGACACGCACGTTATGCAGATGAATGCGCAGGCTGATGCGTAGAGCCGTGCACGGTCTATGAGCCTGCACAACCCGGCCAATCAGCACCGGGCATTTGCACCTATTTCGAGCCCTGGCAATCGCCGGGGCTTTTCGTATCTCGCTCCCCAGCGCGGGGAGGCATTCGGATTTCAATCATGCCAGAGAAAGACCCCGACCTCTGGGCCCAGGTATGGCTGCACCTGCGCCTGTATCTGGCCAACCCTCTCTGGCAAGGAGCGATCATGGCAACGGTAATTTCTGGGCTTCGTGTGTTGTACGAGGCCAAAGAGACCAGCAAGCGCCGCATCCTGCTGGAGTCACTGATTTGTGGCGGGCTGAGCCTGTCCGCTAGCAGCGTCATCGAGTGGATGGAGTGGCCTTCGAGCCTGTCCGTTGCCGCCGGCGGTGCGATCGGCTTTGTCGGTGTGACCGTCATCCGCGAAATGATCGTGAAGTTCCTCGGACGCAAGGCAGACAGCGTATGAGCATGCTCAAAAACATTGCCGCTGCACTGATCATCGCTTTGGTGGCTGCACTGCTCATCGGCATCCAGCAGTACCGCGTGATCGCGCTGGAAGGTCAGGTGACTGCGCAGGCACGGGCGGCCAAGGATGCAACCGAAGCCAACACCGAAAGCCTGAAGACCATCACCACGCTTCAGGCCGAGGCCAAGCGCAACGCCAACTACCTGGCCGATCTGCAGCAGCGCCTCAAGGCCAGCGAAGACAAGGCCCGCCAAGCGAGGAAGGACTTTGAAGACCTCAAGCGTAAGAGCCCGGCTGTTCGTAAGTGGGCTGATCAGCCTTTGCCTGACGGCCTGCGCGGCAAGCCCGCAGCCGGCGGTGGTAAAGACATCAGCGGTAAGGCTGGAAGCGCCGGTGATGGTGCCGTGCGAACGGGTCAGCGATAGCGATGACAACCTGGCACTGAACGGTGACCTTTGGGCGCTGAAGGATCGGGCCATCAACCTGCTCGATACCTGCGCTGACCAGGTCGATGCGCAGATCAAGCGCAGCCAGAGCAAGTAGGCCGCGCCACAAATTCATAACCGCCATTTTGGGGCGCTCAATCGAGGAAGAATCATGGACAACCAGCACAAGAAGATCACTGGCTACCGCGACCTGACACAGTCCGAGATCGATGGCATGAACTCGATCAAAGCACTGGAAGCCGACGCCGGTGAACTATTCAAGCAGATCAGCCAGATCGAAGGCGTTGACCAGCGCCTGCTCGTACTGGCCAAGACCAACCTTCAGCAGGGATTCATGTGGTTCGTGCGCTCTATCGCCAAGCCAGAAGATCCATTCAGCTGATGGGCAGGGCGCCTTACACGCCTTGCAAGCTTTACGTTGACGGCGCGGAGGAAATCTCGGTTGGTGACTTCATCACTACGGCCGCCGGTTCGGCGTACTTGGTGCAGACGCTGCGGGTGAGCCGCGCTCGGCCTGATCGCAAGCACATGGAATGCCTGCGCTGGCCCATTGCCGAGGTGCCGCCTGATGCGCGGTGCTACCTACTGACCTGGTACAAACGCTAAGAGGTGCGAGATGGCCTGTAGCGGCTGTACCCTCCGGCGTCGGCACATGACCAAGGCCGCCAAGTTGGCCTACCGCCGATTGAAGGGGCTCATATCGCGAGGGCTACCTACCGAGGATGTGAAGCATGCCACCCCGAACGATGAAACCGTGCGCCGCCTCGGGCTGCCAGGTGTTGAGCCGTAACCCGAAGTACTGTGACGAGCATGCACATTTGGCCAAGCCATGGGGAACGCGCCAAGGCTCAGGCCGCGGTGGCCGACCGTGGCGCAGGCTCCGAGAGCAGGTGCTGAAGCGTGACAAGTACCTGTGCCGCTGCGCTGAGTGCACCCGCCTTGGTCGTATCAGGCCTGCTGACGAGGTGGACCATATTATCGCCCTGGCCCATGGCGGCACGGACTGCATGAGCAACCTGCGGGCCATCAACCATGTCTGCCACTTGGCGAAGACGCAGGCTGAGAGTCGAGCAGCCCGGCTGGATCGTTGAAGCACGCCAGTGCCCCAGAACGGAGGTGCCGCCTGCCCATGAGGCACGTCATTGCCCCGACCGCTCGTCGGATCTGCACGGTCATGGTGCGGGGGGGGGATCGAAACCCCAGGACCTACGCATGCGGACACCGCCTGCCCGTCGTTTTTTTACACTCGCGAAATTAAAAATTCAGGAGTTGCGCAATGGGAGGCACCGCCACGGTCGCCGGCCGTGGTCGCAAACCCAAGCCGACGGCCAAAAAAGAGCTGGCTGGAAACCCTGGCAAGCGCGCGCTGAACAAGGCTGAGCCTCAGTTCTCGCAGATCACCAATGTCGATCCTCCGGACTGGCTCAGCGATCGTGCGGCGACCATGTGGAAAATGATTGTGCCCGAGCTGCTACGCGAGAACGTTGTGGCGCTCACCGATCTGCACAACGTAGAAGCGTTCTGCGTGGCTTATGACAACTGGCGCATGGCACAAGAGTCGATCCAGTCATCTGGCATCGTTGTTACAGGCGCCACCGGCGGACCTATGAAGAACCCGGCTTTGACCGCTGCCAACGAGACGATGCGGCAGATGGTGACGTTCGGATCGATGCTGGGCCTTGACCCCGCCAGCCGAACCCGCCTCATCGGTGGCAACAAGGAGAAAGAAACCAACGCATTCGCTGACCTATTGAGATCCTGAATGGCCAAGTCCGCCCACCCCAACGTCGATAAAGCGATGGTGTGGGCCAGGTCTCTATTGCGCGGCAAGGTGCCAGCCTGCCGGTTCATTCACCTCGCGGTACAGCGTCACTTCGACGACCTGGCGGCGAGCAGAAAGCGGTCCTTCAAGTACAAGTTCGACCCGGCCAAAGCAGAAAAGAAGCTGAAGCTGATCCAGCTCTTGCCGCACACCAAGGGCGAATGGGCGTTCAAGCGTCAGCTGATCACCCTCGAGCCTTGGCAGATGTTCGGCATGGCCGTGACCTTCGGGTGGGTCAAGAAAAAGGGCGGTCATCGCAGGTTTCGTGAGAGCTACTGGGAAGTGCCCAGGAAAAACGGCAAGTCGGTGATTGCCGCCGGCGTGGGCATTAGCATGTTTGTCGCTGATGGCGAATTTGGCGCCGAGGTCTATTCAGGGGCGACTACCGAGAAGCAGGCGTGGGAGGTGTTCAGGCCAGCGAAGCTGATGGTGAGCAAGTCACCCATGCTGATCAAAGCAGCAGGCATCGAGGTCAACGCCTCGAACATGAACATTCCATCGGACTTCAGCCGCTTCGAGCCTTTGATCGGCGACCCAGGTGACGGTGCTTCGCCCAGTTGCGCGATCGTCGACGAGTACCACGAGCACCGCACCGCTGCCCAGTACGACACCATGCTCACTGGTATGGGCGCCCGGCGGCAGCCGCTGATGTTCATCATCACAACGTCCGGCGCCGATATCGAAGGCCCATGCTACGACAAGCGCCGTCAGGTCATCGAAATGCTCGAGGGAACGGTCCCTGACGATGAGCTGTTCGGCTACATCTGGACACTGGACGAAGGTGACGATTGGACCGACCCCAAGATGCTGGCGAAGGCCAATCCCAATCATGGGGTTTCGGTGTTCCAGGAGTACTTGGAAAGCCAGCAGGCAAGGGCAATTCGCTCTGCTCGGTTCACCAACACCTTCAAGACGAAGCACCTCAATCTGTGGGTAAGCGCCAAATCCGGCTTTTACAACATGGCCAAGTGGAAGGCGTGTGAAGACACATCGCTGACCCTGGACCAGTTCGAAGGACAGGAGTGGATTGGCGCGTTCGACCTGGCGCGCAAGCTTGATATGAACTCAAGGGCGCGTCTGTTCTGGCGTGTCATCGATGGTCGGATCCACTACTACAGCATCGCCCCCAAGTTTTGGGTGCCCGAAGACACCGTTTTCAACAGCGACAACAAGCGCATGTCCGAACGCTTTCAGGCCTGGATCAATTCTCAGCATTTGGACGTCACGCCGGGGGCCGAGATCGATTACCGCGAAATCCTGGAAGACACCAAGGATGCCAATCATCAGGCGCCGTTGCGGGAATCGCCCATTGACCCGCATGGCGCTACAGGGCTGAGCCACGATCTGGATGACGAGGGGTTCTGCCCCATCACCATCATCCAGAATTACACCAACATGTCAGACCCCATGAAGGAACTCGAGGCCGCCATTGAGGCCGGCCGGTTCCACCATGACGGCAATCCGATCATGACCTGGTGTATCGGCAATGTGATCGGCAAGCACCTGCCGGGCAACGACGACGTGGTCCGGCCCATCAAGCAAGGCGATGACAACAAAATCGATGGCGCGGTTGCGCTGATCATGGCTGTCGGTCGAGCAATGACGCAGGTCGTGGTGAGCGATGGCGGCATTGACCGATTCATGGATTCAATCCGGGACCCTATATTCGAATGAACACAGCATCGATCATTTACCTGCTGACCGCAGTACTGGGCTTCGGCTTCGCGGTGACAGGCGTCTACGTCCTGTTGGGGGTGGGGTGGGCATTTCTTGCCGCTGCTGTCTCGTGCTTCGTGGCAGCAGCGTTCATTCGCAAGGGGCTGACCAGTGGCTAAATCCCTGAAGTCTGTCCTAAGCAGCGCTGTCATGGCGCCCCGGTCTTCGATTATTGATTGGGTAGGCCGCTCGATTTCCGGAGGGGCTTCCGGTATCTGGTCGCAGACCGTGGGCAGTACATCGGCCAACGGCAAGACCGTGACGATCAACAAGGCCATGCGTCTTGCCGCCTGCTGGTCGTGTGTGCGCCTGATTTCCGAAACAATAGCGACCCTGCCACTTGGCCTGTACCGGCGGATGCCTGATGGTGGCCGAGAGGTAGCCAGTGACAACGACTTACACTGGATCCTGAACACCAACCCCAACAGCCGCATGACCGCCGTGCAGTTCTGGGAAGCGGTAGTGGCCTCAATGCTGCTGAAGGGAAACGCGTTCGTCGAGATCATCCGCATCAACGGTCGAATCGTCGCGCTTGAGTTCTTGCTGCCCAACCGCGTGGAGATGGATGTAGCCGATAACGGCGAGCTCATTTACCGGTACCGGGAAAAGACCGGTCGGCCGCGTGACATTGCCGGCAGCGACATGATGCACATCCCGGCATTCTCCCTGGATGGGCAGGTTGGGCTTTCACCCATCGCCTATGGCGCCGATGTGTTTGGTGCGGCAATGTCGGCCGAGGACGTGGCCAGCGCCACTTTCAAGAACGGCATGCATCAGACCGTAGCCTTCGAAGTGGATCAGGTGCTCAACAAACAACAACGCGATGACTTCCGGGATTATGTCCGGCGCATCAGTGGCGCAATGAATGCTGGCAAGTCACCGGTTCTGGAGAAGGGCGTCAGTGCCAAGGTAATTGGCATCAACCCCATTGATGCTCAGCTGCTGGAATCGCGAGAGTACAGCGCCGAGGAAATCTGTCGTTTCTACATGGTGGATCCGACCTTGGTCGGCTACAGCGACAAAGCATCGAACTGGGGTACCGGTCTTGAGCAAAAGCTGCTTCGTTTTTTGACCTTCACGCTGCGCAGTTACATGCGCCGCATCGAGGAGGCGATCAGCCGCAAGCTACTTACGCCTGCGCAGCGCCGGCAGATCTACCCGGAGTTTTCCATCGAAGGCTTGATGCGCGCTGACAGCGCGGCACGGGCCACGCTGTACTCAGGCATGGTCCAGAACGGCATTTATACGCGTGACGAATGCCGGATGAAGGAGAACCTGCCCAGGATGGGTGGCAATGCAGGGGTGCTCACCGTGCAAACCAACCTTTCCCCGATCGATCAACTCGGCCGGGGCGATGACGGGCAGGCCGCAAGGGCTGCTCTGCAGAACTGGCTCGACCAGCCGGCCAACTCGAAGGAATAAAACATGCAACCCAAATCCAAGGCTGGCAGTTTCAACTGCGAGTTGAGCCCGCGCGCGCTCGACAAATGGAACCCGGCCATCAAGGCGGCCGTGGAATCCACCGGCGACACCATCACCATCTACGGCGTGATCGGCGAGGACTGGTATGGCGACGGCGTGACTGTCTCCCGCATCGATGCTGCCCTGCGCTCCATCGGCGACAAGGCGGTCACCGTCTACATCAACTCGCCCGGCGGCGACATGTTCGAAGGCCTGGCCATCTACAACCGCCTGCGCGAGCACAGCCAGGAAGTCACCACCAAGGTGCTCGGCTTGGCCGCCTCAGCGGCCTCGGTCATCTACATGGCCGGCGCCAAGCGTGAAGTCGCGATGAGTGCCTTCCTGATGATCCACAACTGCTGGACGTTGGCTGTAGGCAACCGGCATGGCCTGCGCGACATCGCCGATACCATGGAAGAGTTCGACGCCGCCATGGCCGACCTCTACGCAGAAGGTAGCGGCCAGGCGGTCATCGACGTCGCCGAGATGATGGACGACGAGACTTTCATCCGCGGCAAGCGCGCCCTGGAGCTGGGTTTCGCCACCGGCCTCTTGTCTTCCGACGAAATCACCGAACGCCAGGACGATCAGACCCAGCAGAGCAACGCGCTTAAGGCCATGGATGTGGCCCTGGCCAAGGCGGGCATGACCCGCAGCGAACGGCGCGAGCTTTTCGCCACTTTCAAGTCCAGCACGCCACGCGCTGCTGGCGAGGGCAAGCGTAACGCTGCCCTGACCGATAAGCCTCGCGCTGTCGAGCTGGACCTGGCACCCCTGCCAAAACTCTCTTTCTCCGTCCCTGCATGAGGCTTCACACCATGATGAAATTTCGCTTGTCCCCGGCATTCTTGATGGCTGTGTTGTCCATCGCTGCCATGATCCCGCTGACCTTCGGCGCTACACCCGAGGCCTTCTTGGGCTCGTTGTTCCTGGTGGGCCTATCCACTGTGCTCGTCAAACGCGGCACCTCTCACTACCGTGGTTGGAATGCCCAGATGGGTAAAATCGGTGAAGATGACATCGAGGCCCAGTACAAGCAGACCCAAGCCAACCTCAAGGACATCGGCGACCAGCTCAAGGCGCATGCCGAGCAGGCACAGAAGAATGTCGATCGCCATGAAGGCTTGAGCCGCGAAACCTCGGCGAAGGTCGACGAGTTACTGATGAAGCAAGGCGAGCTGCAGGCGCGTGTGCTGGAGGCCGAGCAAAAGCTGGTCAATGCCAGCCGCGACACCCAGCACAACGAAGCGCCCAAGTCTGCGGGCGAGCTGTTCGTTGCCAGTGAGCAGATGGAAGGTGTCAATTCCTCGTTCCGCGGCTCACGTCGTGTGTCGGTGCCCCGCGCCGCGATCACCACCACCTCGGCCGGCGGCCTGGCTCCTTCCGAGCGCAGCGACGTCGTCGCTCTGCCGGGTCTGCGCCGCGCCACCATCCGTGATCTGGTCGCCCCCGGTCAGACTGAGGCGGGCTCCTACGAGTACGTCCGCGAGACCGGCTTCACCAACAGCGCAGCAATTGTTGCCGAAGGCGGCGCCAAACCGTACTCCGACATCACCACTGCTCTGATCACCGCACCGGTGCGCACCATCGCCCACTTGTTCAAGGCCTCGCGCCAGATCCTGGACGATGCCAAGGCGCTGCAGAGCTACATCGATGCTCGAGCCCGCTACGGTCTGCTCCTGGCCGAAGAGTCGCAGCTTCTGTACGGCAGCGGTGCAGGTGCAAGCCTGCAAGGCTTGGTGCCGGTAGCTTCCCAGTATGCTGCGCCCGGTGGCGTAGTCGTGACCGGTGAGCAACGCATCGATCGACTGCGCTTGGCGCTGCTGCAGGCCGAGTTGGCCGAGTTCCCCTCGGACGGCATCGTGCTCAACCCGATCGACTGGGCCTTGATCGAGATGATCAAGGACAACGTGGGCCGCTACATCATCGGTCAGCCACAGGAAGGCACTGCTGCACGCCTTTGGAACCGCCCGGTGGTTGGTACCCAGGCGATGAAGCAGAACGACTTCCTGGTAGGCGCCTTCAAGCTGGGCGCGCAGATCCTGGACCGCATGGAAATTGAAGTGCTGATTTCCACCGAGAACGACAAGGACTTCGAGAACAACATGGTGACCCTGCGCGCTGAAGAGCGCCTGGCCTTCGCCATCTACCGTACCGAAGCCTTCGTGACCGGTAAGCTCGCTGCTGCGGCTTAAACTTTCCACCCCCGACCGAAGGGCAGCACCGCTGCCCTTCAGAGGTGAGCCATGTCTGACTTACTGATCAAACCGCTGCGTGCCTATGAGGACCGCGGCATCATTCGTGACGCCGACAATAAGCCGTATGCGGCCCCTGTCTGGCTGGCCAAGGAACTTCAGCAGTTGAAACTGTGCGAGATCGTTGGCGAAGTGGGCGTCGAGAAAGGCAAAGCTGCAGGTGATGGCAAGGAGCTTGGCTTCAAACTCCAGAAGAAAGGCCAGAAGTGGATCATCGTGGATGCAGAAGCTGCACAGGTCGGTGAGTTCATCGGCAGGCGCGAAGAAGCTGAAGTCGAATTGGCGAAGCTGCTGGCTGCTACTCCGCCTGCAACTGCTGTCACAAGTGCTGCTGACAGCCCTCCGCCTGAAGCGGAACCGCCGGCCGATCAGCCACCGGTTGCCGAGCCGCCTGTAACGCCGCCCAAGGAGTAAGCAATGTCCGTGATCAACATCGAGACGGCCGTTGAGCATCTGCGGGCCGAGGATGACGATCGCGCCTTGATACAGGGACTGCTGGATGCTTCCGAGGGTGTGGCCAGTGCCTATATGGCACGGCCGATTTACATCAGCCAAGATGCACTGAATGCCGCTCGAGTGTTGGCACCCACGCTGAGAGGCCAGGCGCGTGCAAGCCACGCAGTGGCCATTGGTTCAGTGGAGCTGGTTCAGGACTTCGAGACCCGCGAATCAATCCTTTCGGACGCCGATCACGTGCTAAACGAGTCGCTGAACATGGCAGACGCTATGGTCCGCGGCGTAGTGCTGAACAAAACCATCGAAGCGGCCTGCCTGCTGATACTGGGGCACCTCTACACAAACCGCGAGGATGTCATCGCCGGTTCGGCCACAGGCAGTGCCATGGAACTGCCGATGGGCTCCAAGTACTTGCTAGCGCCCTATCGCGTACAAATGGGGGTCTGATGGCACTTAAAGAGCCTGGCGCCGGAGAATTGAACCGGCGCATTACCCTACGGCGCCGTGACGACTTGCCGGCGCCGGATGGCGGTCTTTCGTCGCTATTTTCGGACGAAAGAAAGCGCTGGGCGCGCATTGAGCCTGTCGGTACCGCGATCTACAGCGGCAGTGTTCAGGCCGATAACAAGATCACTCATCGGATCACCGTGCGCTACTTGGGGGTTGTCCCCATTGATTTCGAGGTGCTGCATGCCGGCGTAGCTTACCGGGTGAAGCGCGCTACAGACCTCAATGGCCGGCATCGCTTTACTGTGCTGGAAGTGGAAGAGTTAGGGCTGCAACAGGCCGGGGGAGGGTTGTATGGCTAGACCTGCCGCGTACATGCACTTTGGCGATTTCGACAGCTACGGCAAGCTCGATTTCGACAAGAAGGAAATCCGCAAGGCCATGCGCAAGGCTGGCGTGCTGGTGCGGGCGAAGGGCCGCAAGCTGGTCAGCAAGCGGTCCGTGTCGGAGAAGGGCCAGTACCCGGGCATGCGCAGGGGCACGCTGCGCCGGTCGATCACCTACCGGGTCAGCCGCGCTGGCTTCCTGGTGAAGATCGAGCCGCAAAAGACCGCCGACATGAAAGGCTTCTACCCGGCCTATCTCTGGTATGGCGTGCGGCGCAACGCCAAACGCGGCAAGTCCCATCGCAAGCAGGAAGCGACCGGCCCTTGGCGGATTGAGCCGCGCGAGAACTACATGGTCGACGCGCTCAACAGCAGCAAGGATGCCGTGCGTTCCATCCTCAAGCAGGCCTTTGCTGACGCACTGCGCTGATCAACGAGACAACCGATGAAAATCACCCCTGTGGTTCTGCACCTGCGGCAGCGCTGCCCGATCTTCGTTGGGCGCATTGCGGGCGGCATCGACTTTGATGCGGTAAAGGCCAGTCAGCAGGTCGACCGCCCGGGCGCATTTGTCATTGCCACCGGTGATGACGCGACCGAGAACGACCTGGAGAACGCCATCCGCCAGGAAATCACCGATGCCTTCGATGTGGTAGTCATCCTCGACACCCGCGACAGCCGTGGCCAGTTGGCGGTGGACGTGCTGCACGACATTCGAGCCGAACTGTGGCGGGCCCTGGTGGGCTGGAAGCCGGGCGCGGAGTACGAGCCCATCACCTACGACGGCGGCGAGTTGGTGCAGATCGATCGGGCGCTGGTGATCTACCGCTACTCGTTCGTGACCGCTTTCCAGCTGGGGCGTAACGCTGAAACAGATCCGGCCGAAACCTGGCATGAGCTGGAGCTCGACGGTCTGCCCTTGCTGCAGGGCATGGACATCAACGTGGACTGCATCGACCCGGCAGACCGCAACCTGAAGTACCCCGGCCCGGATGGGCGCATCGAAATTCAACTCAAAGAGGAACTGCCATGAACCGCATCACTGTGGTGCCGGCCAAGGGGCGCGCGGTGCCCGATCCGGAAACCGGGGAACTGCTACTGGCCGAGGGCCGGGAAGTGCCCGATGACGCTTACTGGCGCCGCCGTCTTGCCGATGGCGACGTTGTAGTACCCACTCCGCCCGTCAAAGAGGCCTCGACCAAATGAGCGCAGGATTCCAACAGATACCCGCGGACATCCGCGTGCCGCTCTTCTATGCGGAAATGGACAACTCGAACGCCAACAGCGCCTCCAGTGCCCTGCGCCGCCTGATCGTGGGCCAGGTCAATGACCTGTCTACGGCCGAGGAAATCGGCAAGCTGGTGCTGGTTTCCAGTCTGGCCCAGGCCAGGACCATCGGCGGCCAAGGCTCGATGCTGGCGGCCATGTACGACACCTGGCGCCAGAACGATCTGGTGGGTGAAATTTGGTGCCTGCCGGTCAAGGCCACTGCCGGCGCTGCGGCCACGGGCAAGGTGACCATCACCGGTACTGCCACCGAGACCGGCCTGATCAACCTGTATGTGGCCGGAGTGCGTATCCAGGCAACGGTGGCCTCTGGTGCCACTGTTGCGGTTGCGGCGGCAGCGCTGGCCACCAAAATCAACGCCACCGCTGATCTACCTGTCACGGCCGTGGCGGCGGCTGGCGTGGTGACGCTGACCTGCAAATGGCTGGGCGACTCCGGTAATGACATCAGCCTGAGCCTGAACCGGCTGGGCAAGAGCAACGGCGAGTTCACCCCTGCAGGCCTGACGGTCGTGGCTGCGGCCATGTCCGGTGGCGCAGGCACACCTGATGCCACTGCCGCACTGGCGGCGCTCGGTGATGCGCCCTTCGAGTTCATCTGCGCGCCGTGGGCGGACACCACCACCTTGGATGCCTGGAAGATCGCGATGGGGGACGCCAGTGGTCGCTGGTCGTGGGCCAAGCAGCTGTACGGGCACGTCTACAGTGCGTTGCGCGGTACGCTCGGCACGCTGGTCGCGGCTGGCCAGCCTCGCAACGATCAGCACATGACCATTTTCGGTTTCGAAGCCGGTGTGCCGCAGCCGTTCTGGCGCGTGGCGGCCGCAGGTGCTGCCCGCCAGGCGGTGTTCATCTCGGCCGATGCCAGTCGCCCCACCCAGACTGGTGTGCTGGTGGGTATCGATCCGGCTCCGGAGGGTGCGCGCTTCACGCTGACCGAGTTCAATTCGCTGCTGCAGTACGGCATTGCGACCTTGTTCTACGAAGGCGGCTATGTGCGCATTCAGCGCGCGATCACCACCTACCAGAAGAACGCCTACGGCCAAGCCGATGATTCGTACCTGGACAGCGAGACGATGCACCAGAGCGCGTATATCGTGCGCCGCCTCAAAGGCATCATCACCAGCAAGTACGGTCGCCACAAGCTGGCCAGCGATGGCACCCAGTTTGGCGATGGCCAGCCGATCGTCACGCCCAACGTGATCCGCGGCGAGCTGATCAGCGAATACGGCAACCTTGAGCGCGATGGCCACGTCGAGAATTCGGCGCTGTTTGCCCAGTACCTGATCGTGGAGCGCGACAGCAGGAGCTCGACGAGGATCAACGTGCTGTACCCGCCGGACTACGTAAATGGCCTGCGCATCTTCGCGCTGCTCAACCAGTTCCGACTGCAGTACACCGCCGAACCGGCGTAACGCTGTCCCATCATCCAGGCCCGCCGCGTGCGGGCTTTTTCATTTGGAGGCCCACCCATGGGGCAGAAAGTTGCTGGTACCTGCTACGTCAAGGTTGACGGCACGCAGTTAACGCTCAAGGGCGGTGTGGAAGCGCCGCTGATGGACAAGACCCGGGAGACCGTGGTGCCGGGCTATTTCAAGGAAGAGGACAAGGCCCCCTGGCTCAAGTTCTCGGCGGTGCACACCGCAAACTTCCCGCTCAAGGCTCTGACCGAGGGCATCAACATGACCATCACTGCCGAACTCAAGAATGGCAAGGTCTACACGCTTTCCGGCGCCTACCTAGTTGATCAGCCGAGCTCGAACGGCGAGGAAGGCACCATTGAACTGCAATTCGACGGCATCAAAGGGGTATGGCTGTGAGCGACCCGATCAAGCTGAACTCGCCGATTCAGGCGCATGGCGAAGAAATCACCGAACTCACCCTGCGTCGTCCCACGACCCAGGAAGCGCGGGCTATCAAGGCGCTGCCCTACAAGATCGACGCGGACGAGGCCGTGAGCCTCGACCTGGACGTTGCGGCGAAGTACATCGCCGTGTGCGCCGCGGTACCACCGTCTTCCGTCAACCAGTTGGACTTGGCCGACCTCAATAGCCTGGCGTGGGTGGTGGCTGGTTTTTTCATGACGCCGGCATCGAAGCCCTCGACCACCTGATCGCGCTTGTCTACGACCTGGCCTATTTCTGGAAGGTTGACCCCGAACAGATGATGGCCAGGCCGCTGGATGTCTTTCTCGAATCGCTGGCTCACGCCCAGCGGATCAACCGAACCCAGCAGGTGGAATAATGGCAGACAACTTTCAGCTCAAGGCGCTGATCACCGGCGTCGACAAGCTGTCGCCAACGCTGGCCGGTATCCGCAAGAACGTCTCCAGCTTTCGCAAAGGACTGCAGCGCACTGGCCTGGGAAACCTGAGCTTCAGGGATGTGATCACCGGTGGCGCGCTCGCAGCGCCGTTTGTGATGGGTACCCGCGCGGCGATCCAGTTTGAATCCGCCATGGCCGACGTACGCAAGGTGGTCAATTTCGACGCGCCCAGTCAGTTCAAGGAGATGGGCGACGACATCACAAAGATGTCGGAAAGGCTACCGATGGCTGCCAACGATATCGCCAAGATCGTAGCAGCGGGCGGCCAGTCTGGCATCGCTCGCGGTGAGCTTCTCGGATTCGCGGAAGACGCCGTGAAGATGGGTATCGCCTTCGACCAGACAGCCGAGCAAAGCGGCGACATGATGGCCAAGTGGCGAACGTCGTTCAAAATGACGCAGGCCGAAGTGGTCGGCCTCGCGGACAAGATCAACTATCTGGGCAACACGGGGCCGGCAAACACCAAACAGATTTCCGATATCGTCACCCGGGTAGGCCCTCTGGGCGAAGTGGCCGGCGTTGCGTCGGGCCAGATTGCGGCAATGGGCGCAACGATGGCCGGCGTGGGTGTCGAGCAGGAAGTCGCTGCGACTGGCATCAAGAACTTCATGCTGGCGCTGACCAAGGGCAGTGCTGCGACAAAGTCTCAGGCCACGGCCTTCCAGGCGCTTCGCCTGGATTCGAAGGCGGTAGCCGCCGGCATGCAGAAGGACGCCCAGGGCACAATGGTCGGTGTGCTCAAACGCATTGCCGCTGTGGACGCCACCAAGCGCCCGGCGCTGCTCAGCAACCTCTTCGGTACAGAGTCCATCGGTGCGATTGCGCCACTGCTGACGAATCTCGGATTGCTTGAAAGCAACCTGAGGAAGACCGGCGATGCCGAGCAATATGCGGGGTCGATGGAAGCAGAGTACGCATCGCGGTCGGCGACCACTGAAAACACGCTGACGCTTATGCGTAACGCGGTAAACCGCGCAGGTATTGCCCTGGGCAACGCGTTCCTTCCAGCGCTCAACGCCGTAGTGACCGCCGTACAACCCCTCATCAGCCGCGTTTCAGATTTTATTCAGGCCAATCCTGCGTTGGTCCGAGGGCTGGCCGTGGCCGGCATTGCCTTCACGGCAGTGCGCGTGGCCGTGTTGGGCGCCATGGTGGCCACCCGTCTGCTCGGGCTCGCTTTTGCTGCCACTCCGATTGGTATTGCAGCGGTTGCCATTGCCGCAGCGGCCGGACTGATCGTCGCGAACTGGGACAGGCTGGCGCCTTACTTCGAGCAGTTGTGGCGAAGGATTCAGGGCCCGGCCATGGTGGTATGGGGCTGGATGAGAGAGGCTTTCAGCTGGACCCCGCTGGGGTTGATCATAGATAACTGGCAGCCGATCGGCACGTTCTTCTCGGCGCTGTGGGAGCTGATCAAGGCGTACTCGGTGCCGTTCTCCGACTTCTTGAAAACCATGTTCGACTGGTCGCCCGTTGGCCTAATCATCAAACACTGGGAGCCCATCGTCGGGGTGTTCAAAGGGATCTGGGATCGGGTCAAGCCGTTCCTTGAACCCATCATGAAGTTCCTGAACCTGGGCAATGCGCCGGATATAGGTGTGAGCCTGACCGCGAAGGTCGGCGAGTTTGCGGCAGCGCAGAACCAGCGCAACGCCGGCGCCGGTGGCGGCACTGGGGCGTTCCTGCGGTCCGACGCCGTTCGCACGGCCGCCATCCAGCAGGAGCAAATGAAGCGAGCTGCAGGTGTGAGTTCCAACGAGTGGCTGCTGAAGACCCACCCTAACGCCGGATCGGTACCTGGTGCGTTTGTGAGACGAGACTCAGCCAACGACGCCATTGCAGGGTCTACAGGGTCAGCGCAGGAGGCGCGCCGTCGGGCTGCAGCGGTAAGCCAAGCTGCTACACCTCTTGCGGCGCCTCGGGGGTTGGCGCCTGCCTCATCACTTACTGTGCCATCGGCATCGGCGTCGAGCGGTGTTTTGCCTGCGCCGGGAAGCCTGCTCACGAGGGGCGGGGGTGCCACAAAACTCAACGGCGAATTGGTCATCCGCCTGGAAGGCGATACCCGCGGCGTACGTCCGCAACCTGCCACAACCGACCAACCGGGTCTCAAGGTCAGCACCAACGTCGGCTACCGATCACTTTCAGGAGCACAATAGATGGCCGATACGTGGCGCGAGCAGTTGCTGCCAGCGTCGTTTCGAGGTGAGACGTTCCTCATCGAGGACACGTCTGTGCCCGTGGGGCGCAAGGTTCAGCTGCACGAATACCCCAAGCGTGACGAGGCCTACGCCGAGCAAATGGGCAAGGTCGCCCGTGTGCATAAGGTCAGGGCCTACATCATCGGCGCCGACTGTTTCCAGCGGCGCGACAAGCTGCTGAAGGCACTGGAAACCGAGGGGGAGGGCACGCTAGTCCATCCCTGGCTGGGGCAGTTGTCAGTGGTGCCGGGCGCATGCGAAATGGCCCACAGCCGCCGCGAAGGCGGCATGGTCACCTTCGATCTGACGTTCTATCCCGGCAACGCACAGAGCAAGCCGTCGGTGCGTGCCAACACTGCACGTATGGCGGCGCAGACATCGGCCACTCACTGGAGCGCAGCGGTGGGTCGGTACAAGGCGGCCATGGCCAAGGTGGACTCCTCTCGGATCAACCTGATCGGCTTGCAGAATCGACTCACCGGGGTATTCGGTGTCATCGCCGGGCAGTTTTCCCCTTTGGGCAACACCGTGGGAACTGCAAGGTCCTTGGCCCAGATGCTGACCAACTCACCCGGCGCGCTGTCGAGTCTGTTCAGTGGGTATTTCAGTGACCTGGGTCAGTCCTCGACGAAGCGCTCGAGCGTTACCTCTTCGAGCAGCACCGGTTCGTCGTCGGGCAGCAGTGGTAGCGATTCGGCCAGTCCGGCGTCAGTAGCCAGCGCCACAAGCACGACCAGCGCTGGCGCCTCGATGTTCAATAGCTACACCGATGCGGTGGCCACTGTGTCCAGGCAGGCAGAAGCCGCAGCGAGCATCGATACGGTGGCGGTCGGTAGTGGCGCGGACACCACGGCGGCAGCGCAGGCGCTGGCCAACCTGGTGCAAGACGCGGTGCTGGTCCAGGCCACCGCGACGGCCGCGCAGATGCCGGTAGTGACGCCGCCGGCGGCAGATCAGACAACAGCCTCTCTACAGCAGCAGGTCGTGGAGACTGTCGAGCGCGCTGAGGTGCCAGTGGCTGATGAGGTGATCGCGGCGCGCGATGCACTGGATGCTGTCTTCTGGCAAGCTGCGCTGAAGGCCGATGCCACTTACTACCCGGCAATCAATGCCTCGCGACAGCAGGTGGTTCGACACCTGACGCAGGTAGCTGCTTCCGGTGTGAAGCTCGTCAATGTCACCCCAACCGAAACCACGCCCGCTGTGGTGCTGGCCTACCGGCGATTCGGCGATGCCACCCGCGAGGGCGAGATCGTCCAGCGCAACAAGATCAATCACCCAGGCTTCGTGCCAGCCGTACCCATTCAGGTAGCCAGGGAGTAACCGCATGTCCGACCCGAAGACGGCCGTGACCCTGACCGTCGACGGGCTGGATTATTCCGGCTGGACCTCGGTCGAGATCAGCGCGGGCCTTGAGCGTCAGGCGCGCAGTTTCAATATCGGCATCACCTGGAAGTGGCCAGGCCAGAACGTATTGCGCCCGGTCAAGCAGGGCGCCCGCTGTGAAGTGCGCATCGGCAGTGACCTGGTCGTGACTGGCTGGGTCGATGCGACGCCGATCAGCTACGACCATGAGACGGTCACCACATCCATTGCCGGCCGCTCGTCAACAGGTGACCTGATCGACTGTGGTGCGATCAACCAGCCCGGCCAGTGGAAGGGTCAGAGCGTGCAAGCAATCGTTCAGGCGCTAGCCAGCCCCTACGGGCTGACAGTCAAGAGTGAGATCGCGGCAACCAGCGGATTGACCGACCACACCATCGAGCCGGGCGAGACGGCGTTCGAATCCATAGACCGGCTGCTCACGCTCTACCGGGTGTTCAGCACTGACAACGCCCAAGGCAATGTTGTGCTCGCCCAAGTCGGTAGCGCGGGCCGCTCAGCTGAATCTTTAGAACTGGGCCGCAACATACTCAGAGCTGATGCGGCTCTGGACTTCACGCAGGTGTTTTCCGAATACCGCGTGGTCGGACAGCGATCGGTGAGTGATGACGAAACTGCCCAGACGGCGACCGAGGTGAACAGCTCCGTCACCGATCCGCGCATGACCCGTAAGCGGGTGAAGGTCATTCACGAAAGCGGACAGCTGAACGAGAAGCTGGCGGCCGACCGGGCGAATTGGGAGCGCGGTACGGCAGTGGGCAAGGCGCTTGAGACGACATACGAAGTGCAGGGTTGGCGTCAGAGCAACGGTGCGCTGTGGTTGCCGAACACCATCGTGCGCGTAGTGGATCCAGTGATCGGCTACGACCGGGACATGCTCATAGCCGAGGTGACCTACACGCTCAACGATCAAGGGACGATATGCCGTCTTCGTGTCGGCCCGCCCGAGGGTTATCTGCAAGAGCCCGACGACCCGCACAAGAAGCGCAAGGCCAAGAAAACCGACGCCGTTGAATACCTCCTACCTGCGGACTACCAAGACAAATGAGCCGACTAATGAACATGCTGACGCGCGGCGTTGTGGCCTTGGCCAACTCCGCTGGGAAGATACAGCGCCTGCAGATGCGCCTGACGCACGGTGAGCTCAAGGACGGCATGGAGCACCTGGAGCCTTACGGCTTCACCAGTTGCCCACATGCGGGAGCCGAGGGTCTGGCCGCTTTTTTGGGCGGCGACCGCTCCCACGGGGTAGTCGTCGTGGTGACAGATCGTCGTCATCGGTTTCAGAACTTAAAGCCGGGCGAAGTGGCCATCTTCACCGACGAGGGGGACTTCATCCACCTGAAGCGGGGCAGGGTGATTGATATCGATACCCACACCCTCAACATCCGCGCTACCACTGCGATCAATCTCGATACCCCTCTGATCACTCAAACCGGGAAGATCGTCAGCCAGGGCGACCAGATCGCTGGCGGCGTGAGCCAGATCAACCATCTCCACACAAACGTTCAGTTTGGTAACTCGCAGAGTGGCCCGCCTGCGCCTGGCGGTGCGGCATGACTGTGCTCATCGCTGACGACGTGGAGGTCAGCCTGCGCCGCGCGGTGGAGATCAGCCTGTTCACCTGGCGCCGGGCCAATGCCTCGGACCAGTTGGAGGACGATGAGCGCTACGGCTGGTGGGGCGACAGCTTCCCACTGGTCGCCAATGACCGCATCGGTTCACGCCTTTGGCTTCTTCGCCGCCGCAAACTGACCACTGAAACCATCGCCTCCGCCGTGACCTATGCACAAGAGGCGTTGAAGTGGTTGCTGGATGACGGCCACATCACCGGTGTTCAGGTGATCACAAAACGCTCCGGTCACTATCGGCTGAACCTGGGCGTTTCCCTCACGCTGCCTGCTGGCGAAACCCTCGACATTTATCCTAACGAACATTGGCAGGTGCTCTATGCCGTTTGAAACTCCGACTTTGCCGGTGCTGATCAGTCGCACTACCGCCGACCTGGCCAGCGATGCGCTGCGCCAATCGGACGCGCAAGTGCTGGCCCGCGCCGTTAGCGGTGCAGCCTACGGCCTGTATGGATACCTTGACTGGATCGCAAAGCAGATCCTGCCTGACACCGCCGACGCGGCCACGCTTGAGCGCCAGGCCCTGCTCCGACTTGAGACGCCTCGTATTGCTGCCAAGAGCGCTACCGGTACGGCGAGCTTCCAGGCGTCGGCAGGCTCTATCCTGGACGCCAACCTGGTAGTCCAGGCAAGTGACGGGCGCCAGTATCGGGTGGTGACGGCGGTCAATCCGGTGCCGGGCGCGAACACCGCAGAGCTCGAGGCGGTGGAGGGCGGGGCGCTAGGCAATGCAGTCGCCGGAGTGGCCCTGAAACTGGTACAGCCGGTAGCGGGCATCGATGAGACGTTCACGGTGCTGGCCCCTGGTATCACTGGCGGCAGCGACCAAGAATCGATCGAGTCCCTGCGCAGCCGCGTCATTCGCAGCTATCGAGTGATCCCGCACGGTGGTAATGCTGAAGATTATGTGACGTGGGCGCTGGAATGCGCAGGCGTGACGCGTGCTTGGGCCGTCAGAAACTACATGGGGCCCGGCACAGTAGGCGTGTTCTTTGTACGCGACGGTGACGCCTCGATCATCCCCGATGCCAACGAGGTGGCGACGGTCAAGGCCTACATCAGCACCAAAGCGCCCGTCACGGCCGAGGTGTATGTGCTTGCACCAGTGCTCAAGGCCATCAACTACACGCTCAAGATCCCACCTGATACCACAGTTGTACGGTCCGCTGTCGCGGCTGAGCTGGCCGATCTCCATGAGCGTGAGGCCGGTCTGGGCGAAACCTTGCTGATCAGTCATATCCGCGAAGCCATCAGCAGCGCCGAGGGGGAGATGGATAACCTGGTCTCCAGTCCGGTATCTGACGTCACCGCCAAGGCGAACGAGTTGCTCACTGTGGGGACGTTCACATGGCTTTGAGGACGGCTGACCAATACCTTTCCCAACTTTCTGCGCTGCTGCCCCAAGGCCCTGCCTGGGATATAGAGCGCATGCCTGAGCTTGCTCTGGTGCTGCGCGGGATCGCCCAAGAGATGGCGCGCATCGACGCGCGCGCTGAGGCGCTGACAAGCGAGATGGATCCCGCGCTGGTCTCAGAGCTGGTTCCCGATTGGGAGCTGGTGATGAACCTGCCGGACGAATGTCTGGGCGAATCGCCCAGCTTTGGTGATCGCCAGTTGTCCGTGCGGCAGCGCCTCACCGCGATCGGTGCGCAGACTCCGGACTATTTCATCTCCATCGCGAAGGGGCAGGGGTATCCGAACGCCACAGTCAGCCAAAACCGCGCCCCGCGCTTCGGTCGCGCACGCTTCGGCAAAGCCCACTTCGGCACATGGAGCGTCCAGTTCATGTGGACGCTCAACACCGGCGGCCGGCAGAGGGTAGGGCGGCGCTTTGGAGTCAGCTACTGGGGCGAGCGGTTCGGGGTGAATCCTGGCAGCGCTCTCGAATGCCTTATCCGCCGCTACGAGCCGGCGCACACCATCGTGCACATCAATTACAACTGAGGAAACAACGTGGATTATCCGAAAAGCGTGCCCAACGTGGGCCTGGTAAACGGCAAGTTTGTGGATGAAGACACGGCTACGGGTGTCGTCGGATCGCTGATCCCTTCAGGCTGGGGTAATGCGGTCACGGACGAGCTTATTAACGTGATCAAGGCCGCTCAGCTTGCACCTGATGAAGCTATTAAAACGCAGCTTGCTGATGCTATTCGCACGATTGCAGGCGCGCTGGTGGGCGACGCGCGCGGTGTGAGGATGTCGGTGAGTGCAGCGTCGGCCACTGCCAGCCTCACTGCCGATGAGGTTACTGTCAAATCAGCACTCGGCGGGCAGGCCTGGCTGCTGGCCAACTTCAACAAAGCAGTGGATCTGAGCAAGGTTGGCGCCGGCGGCATGGACACGGGCGTTGCGCCCGCCAACGGTTTCGTGGCGCTGTACGCAATCTACAATCCAACGACCGGCGTCTCTGCACTGCTCGCCGTAAACGCCACGTCTGTTAAAGCTACTGAGGTGTACGGCGGAGTGAACATGCCGGCAGGCTTCACTGCATCGGCACTTGTCAGCGTATGGGGGACTGCCGCCTCTCAATTTAAAATTGGTTCCCAGGTCGACCGTCGTGTTGATACGGCCAACGCAAATGCCCTGAATTCCGCGACCCCAAACACTACTACTACTGCCTTGTCCATCGCGTCTTTCGTACCGCTGAATGCTAAGCTTGCGAGGATTTCGTGGAGCGTAGCCCAAGGCGCCTCTGCGAGTGGTGTGTCTTTAGTTGTAGGCTCATCCGCCACTGGCCTGGGCGCTATCGGGACAGCAGCGGCCTCCACATCTGGCACTTCTCAAAGCAGCATATCCGCCGAGATTCAAATGGTCACTGCGCAAACCGTGTATTACAACAACTCCAGTGCTGCCGCCGTAACGAATACGATCGCTGTCATGGGTTATTACTTCTGAGGATTAGCGCATGTTTGTTCAATTTACTAACGATAAAAATACCGAAATTCAGTCTGCGTTTGGTGGGCCCCAAGACCCCGATGCGTACCCCAATCAGGGCGAAATTGAAGATTCGGACCCGCGCTATATAACGTTCATTGAATCAATGACGCCTAGCGTGACTGAGCTTGCAAAAGCAGAGCGTGATCATCTTCTTCAGTTGGCCGCCATCCGTATCGCCCCACTCCAAGACGCGGCAGATCTTGAGGAGGCAACCACGGTAGAAGCCACCCTGCTGAAGAAATGGAAGCAATACAGAATTGCTTTAAATCGTCTGAGGTTAGAGGTCCACCCGGTGCTCTGGCCAGATCCGCCAGCCTGAGTCCTCAAATAACAGCGTTCCTGGACGTTTTATTTTTGCTGGATGTCGTTAGTCTTCTCGAAAGCGATATAGATTTGAGATCGACGAACCTGTCGAATAGTGTAGCCATCCCGAATGTAACAGCCAGTCCGCATACAGAAGAGACTCCCACGGACGGAAGATACCCAAGCCGATTAACACTATGGTTGAATAGGAAGGCTGTGATTGTAAAAAGTATTGGGAAATGAATTAGGTATATGCTGAAGGAAAGCCGGCCCGCGACTTGCGCTAGAGGCGCTTCCATGAGGCGTTTGATTGGCGACGACAACATAATCCCGGTGAAGATTAACAGCGCAGTAATCTCCGTTTTTAGCTCTGCTGACGTATCTTGGTTAGTGAAAGTGATTGTTTTGAACGCTGACAGAGCCATGTCGGCTAAAAAAGTACTTGTTGAGGCTGATGCGGCTATCCCGCAAGCAATAAATGCTAGGCCAAGCAAGTTCCGCAATTTTGAGCTTGATATAAGAAATACGTTTCTATGAAG
Organism: Pseudomonas sp. CFBP 8758; assembly: GCF_014841725.1. Classification (NCBI taxonomy): domain Bacteria; kingdom Pseudomonadati; phylum Pseudomonadota; class Gammaproteobacteria; order Pseudomonadales; family Pseudomonadaceae; genus Pseudomonas; species Pseudomonas sp. CFBP 8758. The sequence goes on from NZ_JACYUK010000001.1 coordinate 606,345, forward strand.
ATAAAAAATAAATCCCACTAGGAACAGGTTGTATCTGCTGCTACCTAAAAACAGTACCACCGCCAAAAATAATGGCCAAAATATAATTGACTTGAAGTGCTTATGCATTAGGGCAGTCGCAAGTATTAGCATCGAACCCCATAACTCAATGTGAAGAGTCCACATGGGGCTGTTTGGAGACTTGATCACTGACGTCAGGTGTTCGTTGATGCCGGGGATAACGGAAAGAAAGGAAACAGACTGATAGCCTACAAGCATAGAATTCAGGAAAATCTCTCTAGCCATCTGAGGTAATGATGGCGTAAGCGCTATGAGGGCGCTGCCCCATCCCGACCCGGTAACCGCAGCCGCCGAAGTATGCTCACCTCCAAGCAACGCTATCAATGCCATTGCGAGAATTACGGAAGCGACAACTGGAACGAAAAGTCTGATAAATCGTTTTGAAATACTGTTTTGTATTGACGACTTTGCATTCGCAAAGGCAGGAGTTAGCACAAATCCACTCATAATAAAAAATAAAGATACAGCGTTTTGTCCATCTATGAGAAAATACAATGGCGTATTAGTTAATTTTTCTTCCCATGGAAAATGACCTTTCGGCTGGACTCTGGCTAGCGCTGGCAAGAAGAAAGCACAATAATGCAATAGCACCACCTGTATAGCGGCTATCCCTCTTATCCCATTTATAAAGTCGAATTTTTCCGGCTTTAACTCAGCTTCTGTGCTTGATTGCATCATCTGTCTCTGATTCAGGTGTTTGCTACTACGCTGGCAAGTCTAGCAGCAGTGGACTGGCCTATAAACAACTCATCCATTGATGCCGTGCATGCCCGCCGACGAGCGGGCTTTCTCACATCTGGAGAAAATTTATGACTAGCGGCAACCGAGGCATCCGCAACAACAACCCCGGCAACATCGATTACAACCCGCGCAACGACTGGCAGGGCCAGCTTGGCTATGAGCAGGGCGTGACCAAGCCGCGCTTTGCCCGCTTCGACTCTCCGGAGAACGGCATCCGCGCGCTGGCGAAGCTGCTGATCAACTACCGTGGCAAGGATGGTATGCCTGGCGTGGGCGGCAAGGGAATCGACACCGTGCGCGAAACCATTAAAAGGCAAGGAGTGGCAGGCGTATTACCGTGCAGTTAGCGAGGTGGACGTGATGGTCCGTAACCCAGAATGGCCTGACCTGCCGAGCTGACTACCGCCAGAAGAACTCTTACGCCCACACGGTATCTTCTATCATTCTTCAGCCTAAAGGCCCGGGCGAGTTCGCGGTCTCGGATTGAAATCTTGAGGCGTTGAGCGAATGCTGTATGATCGCGAAAAATTTGCGATTATCAAACAGGGAGGTGCCTATGCATGAGAGTCGTTACATCGAATCTTTGGATAAAAAAGTTCTGCTGGCTGTGTTTGCGGTAACAATGATTTTTCTCTTGCTGCGTAATAGTGGTCTTTATCCAATAGTTTTTGCTGACGAGTTTACTTATAGTAAATTTTCAAGGCTTGTCCCTTTGGCTGATTCGGCTCTGCCCAATTATATTTATTTTTGGATATATAGGATTACCAATATTTGTGGCGACGGATTCTTAAGCTGTGCAAGGATGCTTAATACAATTTTTCTTTTTTCAACAATGCCTTTGTTGTTTGCTGTTTCGAGAAAATTTGTTGGGTCGCGATATTCCTCTCTATTCTGTATTGTTGTTGCTCTTGGGCAAGTAAATACATATACAGCTTATTTCATGCCTGAATGCATGTACTTCATGGGGTTCTGGGCTTGCACACTGCTAATGTTGTCTGCGGATAAAGATACTAAAATTCCGACATGGGCTTTGATAGGATCAGCATGGGGCGTGTCCGCTCTAATTAAGCCCCATACACTATTCCTCGCTCCCGCAGCGTTTATCTATGCGCTTTATGTGAGCGAATTCTGGGTTAAAGATAGGGTTAAGCTGGCGTTCGCCAAATCGTTATCCATCCCGGTTTTCATGATTTTAACTAAGATGGCTATCGGATATCTCGCTGCTGGTAAATCTGGCCTTACTTTGTTTGGCACTTTTTACGCGCCTTACGCTGGATCAGCGCTGCACAAAGATTCGCATTACTATACTGAGCTGCTACAGAACTCGATAAATAGCGCGTTTGGTCATATGTTGGCGCTGTGCTTTTTATACGCGGTACCTGTAGCTATGGTTGTGGAGTTCTGGTTTGTTTCGTGCTCTAGGAAGTATGCAGGCTCGGTCGGTTACAGCAAATTGGTAGTCTATCTAACTATCGTATTGCTTTGTCTAGTCGGTGTTACATCTATCTTTACAGCGTCCATTGCAAATGTTGAGCCTGCCAATCACCTACATATTCGATATTACATATTCGCATTACCGCTCCTTGTTCTGCTGCCAATAATTAATTTTAATGTGACAAACTCTGGAGCTAGCAGGGTTGCAAGGCTTATTATTGCTATGCCTATTATCTGTATGGTCGCTTACGGTGCCGTGTCAGGTATGAAGCCTTACGAAGTCCACAGCTCGACGGCTCCAGAGCTATACAGCGTATTGGGGGCTGGCTGGCTATTTTATGCAGTTGCCTGTATGTCCTTGGTAAGTCTAATAGCATGGGCGATCTGTGGGCGGGTTGGATCTATCATGTATGTATTTCTGCTTACACCGCTGTTGCTCGGTGTAGTTGGCTACAAGATGAACGAAAGTCTTAGGAAAAGCGTGGTTCCGGATGTCTATGATAGAGCTGCTGCGTTCGCAAATGCGTACCTTGAAAAAGCAGATAGGCAGAGCGTGATCGTCATAGGATCATCCGCATCCGTGGGAGGTCTATTTAGAACTCTTTATCATTTAGACCTTCCGGTAACGGAGTTCGGAATTCAAACAGCCGAGAAAGAATACGATCTCAGTAAACTTCCAGAGGGTAAGAATTGGGTGCTTGTTATTGGAGATCACCCGCTGGAAGGCGACCAAATCTTAACGGTTCCAGGTAACGGATTCTCCCTAACACAAGCACGTTAATCCAGCCAATCAACCAGCCCGCCATTGTGCGGGCTTTTTTTCGCCTGCAGGAAAGTGCATTTATGAACATCCCAATTGAAACCATCCAAAAGGGCCTGGCTCTTCTACCCGCGAAGATGGCTGGCTGCCGCGCCATGACCATGATCACCGCCATCGGCCTGCAAGAGTCCGGATTCCTTGCGCGCCGCCAGTACGGCAACGGCCCGGCTCGGGGATTCTGGCAGTTCGAGCGGGACGGCGGCGTGAAGGGTGTGATGGAGCATCCGGCGACCACCTCCTATGCGGCGGCGATCTGCCTGCAGCGAGGCGTGCCATTCGAGCGAGCCAAGGTGTGGGCAGCGCTGGAGACTGATGACGTTCTGGCGGTGGTGTTCGCCCGGCTGCTGCTGTGGAGTGATCCCAGGCCTTTGCCCGCAGTGACTGAACCGTCGGTGGCCTGGAGCCTATACGCCCGCACCTGGCGCCCTGGAAAGCCGCACCCGGACAAGTGGCCACAATGTCACGCCGATGCGCTCTGGGCGCTGGCCTGACTCCCTGCCTTCTCACTGAAATCGAACAACGCCCAATCATGTCGCCAGGCGCGGCTTTCTAAAGGTAACCATCATGGCTGCATACACCGTTCAAAAAACCTTCCCTTGGCGTTGGTCCAATGCGCCTGTCGTGATAGCTGCTGTAGTCAAGACAGGCACGGTTCTCGTCGAGAAGCCGGCCGGAGATACGTGGGTTCCGGCCTTCACATTCACGGAAACCGGATGTCAGGCCTTATGGCTTGGGCGCGGCCTGTTCCGCATTACTCCCACTGGAAACGCCGTCTATGAGACCGACGAGCAATGACGGTCACGGCGGGCAATGGAGTAATCGCGGGGGTTGGTCTCAAGGCCTCGATTCGAGGTGTAATTGCCAGCAGCGAAGAGCACCGCAGGCTGCAGCTGATCCAGAACTATAAGTTCGCGGCTGACCTTGCTGGATGGTCGGCTGACCCCGGCTACACGCGAAAGACAGAGGCAGATTTCAACGGGGGCAACCCATTTGTCGAGTACTCCGGCGTATCAGGCAATTTCGACAATTTCACCACGTCGAACGACGCGGCCTCAGGCCTGGCTGTGGAGCCGTTGACAACATACGTTGTCAGCGGTACCAGAACCGCCAGCTTCACCGGGAACTACCCTCAGGTGCAGATCAACACCGGTGCGGACGATGGTGCAGGGCACGCTTTCCCGGGTACCACGCTCGGCTCCATGCGATTCACGGCGGCCGCTGCGGAAACTCGCTGGTCACTCCAGTTCACTACCGGCGCTGATACAAAAAAGGTCTGGATCCGCTTCCAGGGTTTGGGTGGCGTCGGAAAGTTGAGGCTCATGAACCTCAACCTGACCAAGGATGCAACCGTCCAGGCGTACCGGGACTACTTCAACAGAGGGAAGTGATGTCCAATTCTGCGCAGGCTTGCCAGTGGCCGATCAGCACAACCTCATGATGCATGCCACAACTGCTATCCATGCCAGGCCTGCAACAGCGAGGAAGACGGCGAACGGGAAGAGCGGCCCGCTTGGGCCTTTTCCATTCATGCGGGAGCTTGATCCACGTTGCCGACGATCCACAGCAGGTCGCGCCAAGGGAATCTGCTCTGACCACCCATCAGCTTGCAACTCGGGCTGTGCACGAAAGGTTTGCTTGAGTCGCGAAGCTGCTGGTACCCGTCGCAGGTCCTGCATCGGATGTGAGGGAAGGGGTCATCGTGCACCGACCAGAGCTTGGCCCAGGTGTCGATGTCACTCAGCTTGGGTGTGAGGTTCAGCCATTCCAGCGTGTCCATATGCGCCTCCATTGTCCTGGTCCAAGCATAGTGAGCGCTGCTGCCCTGCGCTAGTGGGCTCGGCTGGTGACGGATCTGGCGCTGCAGACGTTTCAGGGAACGGATATGGCATCTCAGCTGCTTGCCGGGCGGCCATCTGCATCCCGCGCATCTTGTTGCCGATGGCTGACAGCTCGACGTGAGCAGTGGAAAGGTCACGTTTATACGACGCCAGCAGGTGCAACGCCTGATCGCGCTCGCGCGCGGTGATGGCGTGAATGTCCACCAGCTTCAGGATGTTCGCGCGTGCCTGGTGCAGGTCGGCGGCCACCTGCTCATACTCTGCTTGGACCAAGGCAGCCTGCTGCTTCCATATCTGTGCTTCGGTGGGTATGCCAAGGCATCCGAACTCTTCGTCTTCGATTTCCATATTGCTGCTCGCAAATACTGTATGCGCGTACAGTATTCGAGGTCAGTCGGATTGCTCAAGGGTGGGTCGATGGGTGGTGCGTGGGGGGTGTTCGGTTGGCAGAACGCCAGGGGAGGGAAATAGGCAGCGTGACCAAAACGTGAGTCACGCCAGTTCACAGCGTGAACAGGCTGAGCGTTTGTGAGACAGCGTGACCGATTGCGGGCGGCGTAAACGCTTGATTTAAAAGGGCTCCCCCAAGGAGCATATGATTTAGGTTCCAGCGCCGCAAGGTGTAAGAGTTCGAGTCTCTTCGTCCGCACCAACCCGTACAGCCAGGCCTAGGCCTGCTGCGCAACGTGAAAGCCGCCTTCGGGCGGCTTTTTCGTGTCTGCGTTTCAGTCGACGAGTCACGCCTCTACGGGCTGGACCATGCTGAAGGTGATGACATTGCCGTTCTGCTCGACGCTCAGGTTGCCACTGTGCGCAACCGCGATGGCCTGAGAAATGTACAGCCCGATCCCCAGGCCGTTCTTGTTGCGCAGGTTTTCACTGCTGTGCGGCTTGAACGGCTGGAACAGCGTCGACAGGCGCTCGGGGGCCACCGGGGTGGTCTGGTTGAGGACCGACAGCCGCGTGTTGTTTTGCTCCGTGCTCAAGCTGATCAGTACCGGCGTATCCGGCGTGCCATGGTAGCGGGCGTTGCCCAGCAGGTTGGTGATGACCTGCGCGTAGCGGTCCGGATCGACCATGGCGCGCACATCCGGTTGGATGCGTGCCTCGATGGTCAGGCCAGGGAAAGCCACCGCTGTCTCATCGACGATGCTTTCGACCAGCGCCGACAGATCGGTTTCAACCCGATTGACCATGATGCCGAGGCCGGACTGCAGGCGGCTCATCTCAAGGATCTGGCTGATCAGCCGTTCCATGCGACCACTGGAGTGGCTGATGTGCTTGCGCAGTTCGGTGTCGCGCGTCTCGCTCGAGGACAACATGGCCGCAGCCATGGAAATCGACTGCAGCGGATTGCGCAGGTCATGGCCGAGCATGGCGATCAGGCGCTGACGCATGCCATCGATCTCGCTGGCACGGCTCAGGCACAATTCGACCAGGTCGCGTCGCAGCTTCTCGGCAATGGTGATATCGGTATCGCCCCAGTTGGCCGAACGCCCACGCACCACTTCTTCCCAAGCCTCGAAGGAGCCCCGTGGCGTCAGGCGTGGCCCGGACGGCCCGACCTTGATGATTTTCTCCGGCTTGCCGCCCCAGCGCACATTGTTGATTTCTTCCTTGCGCAGCCACATCACCCAGCCCGATTCCTGGCGATGGAAACGGACCGCCAGAATGCCGCAGTAGCCGCTGGTATTGCGTTCACTCTCTGAACCCTGCCAATTGTCGGTGTGGAAGACCTCGAGGTTCGGGTCCTGCTCGACGTGCTCCAGCACCTGGCGACACAGTGGGTCGAAGTGCCCGCCGATGCTTTGGGTGCGACCTGACATGACCACTGCGGCGCCATCGCAGGGTATCAGCGCGGCAATGTTGTCCGGCTCGCCCGCCAATGCACTGACCAGGTCCTCGGAGTCGCGCGCCAGGGTCATGAGTTTTTGTTGCTGGTCGCTCGCCTGCTTCAAGGTCTGGGTGGCCAGGTTGTGCTCCAGCCGCTCGACCAGCGCGCTGCACACCTGCGAGATGACCTGAAAAGACATGCGCAATGGATGCGCCATCGTCTTGGGTGCCATGTGATGGCAGGAGAACAGCCCCCACAGCTTGCCGCCGACGACGATCGACACGCTCATCGAGGCGCGCACGCCCATGTTGGTCAGGTATTCGCAGTGAATCGGCGAAACGCTGCGCAGGGTGCTGAAGCTGAGGTCGAACGGCTGGCCGGTCCGTGGGTCGAGAGACGGCGTCAACGGCGCTGGCGCATAGGCCACGTCGGCGATCAGGCGAATCGGGTTGAGTATATAAAGCAGGCGTGCCTGGGCAGGGATGTCCGATGCCGGGTAGCGCTGGCCCAGGTAGCTCTCGAGGTCTTCGCGGTGGGCCTCGGCGATGACTTCGCCAGACAGGTCGGGGCGAAAACGGTAGGCCATGACCCGGTCGAAACCTGTCATGTTGCGGATTTCGGCAGTCACGCGGCTCAGCAGTGCGTCGATGTCGTGGCGGTTCTGCATCTGGCTGATGATGCGCTGCGCGTACAGGGCGAACTGGCTGAACGAGCCGCTGGCGGTCCGACGCGGCTCGAACTCCAGATACAGGACCTGCAGATGGCGATGGGCAACCACGTCGAACAGGCGGCCAAGCAGGACACTCTCGACGCTGTTCGCCCAGTGATCGCTGCTGGCAAGGCCCTCGGCGATCAAGGCCAGGGCATCGGCGCCCAGCAGTTCGCTGTTCGGGGTAGTGCCCGGCAATACATCCAATCCGGTGATGGCCATCAGGTTGGCGCTGCGAGTCAGCACGCGACCTTCGCCGTCCAGTGCGATCAGCGCGCCGTGAGGCTGAATGGCCCCGGGCCGATGAATGGGCTCGTCCTCGCAATTGGCGAGGGAGACCGGCGTGTCAGGGCTTATGGCCATGAGGGTCCTGCAAGAATAGAGGTTGCTACGGGAAGCGACAGAATGGCCGAGATCTCCACGTGGAAGTGCAAGGTAATGGCTTTATCCTTTGCATAGGATACCAGCGAGCCTGAGATTATCTTGCAAAACTTGTCCGTCAGGGCATTTGCAGGCCTGGGCCAGCCTTCTTTTGCTGCCGTTTGACGGTTTCTGCAGCGACTTTGTGCGCATCCATGTGCATAGGGTGACTTCTTGAGTTCGAGCCTCTAGAATGCTTGCCCTTGATCTGGGGTCGGAAATGGCCGGCTAACGTCTGTGCAACGAGGAAAATCCATGCAAGTTTCTGTTGAAAACACTTCCGCTCTCGAGCGCCGCATGACCATCGGCGTTCCCGCCGAGCGCATCGAGGCCGAAGTCAACAAGCGTCTGCAACAGACCGCCCGTAACGCCAAGATCCCGGGCTTCCGTCCAGGCAAGGTGCCTATGAGCGTCATCCGTCAGCGCTACGAGGCTGACGCGCGCCAGGAAGCCCTGGGCAACGTCATCCAGGCTTCCTTCTATGAAGCCGTGGTCGAGCAGAAGCTCAACCCAGCCGGCGCACCCGCCGTCGAGCCGAAAGTGTTCGAGAAGGGCAAGGACCTGGAATACATCGCCACCTTCGAAGTGTTCCCCGAGTTCGAAGTCGGCGCGTTCGACAGCATCGAAGTCGAGCGTCTGAGCGCCGACGTCGCCGACAGCGACCTGGACAACATGCTCGAAGTGCTGCGCAAGCAGAACGTACGCTACGAGCAGACCGATCGCGCCGCGCAGACCGAAGACCAGCTGAACATCGACTTCGTCGGCAAGATCGAAGGCGAAGAGTTCTCCGGTGGTTCCGCCAAAGGTACCCAGCTGGTTCTGGGTTCGGGCCGCATGATTCCTGGTTTCGAAGACGGCCTGGTCGGCGCCAAGGCCGGTGAAGAGAAGGTTCTGAGCCTGAGCTTCCCCGAGGACTACCAGAACCTCGAGCTGGCCGGCAAGGCCGCCGAGTTCACCGTCACCGTCAACAGCGTTTCCGAAGCCAAACTGCCAGAGCTGAACGAAGAGTTCTTCGGCCAGTTCGGCATCAAGGAAACCGGTCTCGACGGCTTCCGCGCCGAAGTTCGCAAGAACATGGAGCGCGAGCTGCGTCAGGCAATCAAGGCCAAGATCAAGAATCAGGTCATGGACGGTCTGGTATCGACCAACCCGATCGAAGTGCCCAAGGCGCTGCTCGACAACGAAGTCGACCGTCTGCGCGTTCAAGCCGTGCAGCAGTTTGGCGGCAACATCAAGCCTGACCAATTGCCGGCCGAGCTGTTCACCGAGCAAGCCAAGCGTCGCGTCGTGCTGGGCCTGATCGTTGCCGAAGTGGTCAAGCAGAACGAACTCAAGCCGGACGAAGCACGCGTGCGCGAACTGATCCAGGAAATGGCCTCGGCCTACCAGGAGCCTGAGCAAGTTGTATCGTGGTACTACAAAAATGATGAGCAGCTGAACGAAGTCCGTTCGGTTGTGCTGGAAGAACAAGTTGTGGATACTGTTCTGCAGAAAGCCAAGGTGACCGACAAGTCGGTCTCTTACGAAGAAGCGGTCAAGCCGGCGGAAGCAGCACAAGCCGAGTGATCGTTCTCTGAGGTTCGAAAACACCATAAGCCAGCCTTCGCGCTGGCTTATGCGTATTCAAGACATGACTATTTGGGAGTGAGTGCGAGACATGTCCCGCAATTCTTATATTCAGCAGAGCTCTGACATCCAGGCCGCAGGCGGCCTGGTCCCGATGGTTATCGAGCAATCGGCTCGTGGCGAACGTGCGTACGACATCTACTCGCGCCTGCTCAAGGAACGAGTGATCTTCCTGATCGGCCCTGTGGAAGACTACATGGCCAACCTGGTCGCCGCGCAGTTGCTGTTCCTTGAGGCGGAAAACCCGGACAAGGACATCCATCTCTACATCAACTCACCAGGCGGGTCGGTGACGGCGGGGATGTCGATCTACGACACCATGCAGTTCATCAAGCCGGACGTGTCCACCACCTGCATCGGCCAAGCCTGCAGCATGGGCGCGTTCCTGCTTGCCGGTGGCGCCGCGGGCAAGCGTCATTGCCTGCCCAACTCGCGCATGATGATTCACCAGCCGCTGGGCGGTTTCCAGGGCCAGGCCTCGGACATCGAGATCCATGCCAAGGAAATCCTGTTCATTCGCGAGCGTCTCAATTCGCTGCTGGCGCACCACACCGGCCAGAGCATCGAGACCATCGAGAAGGACACCAACCGCGACAATTTCATGAGCGCCGAGCGTGCGGTCGATTACGGTCTGATCGACTCTGTGATGTCCAAGCGCAACTTGCCCGCCTAAGCAGCCAGATGGGGGTGGTGGCCATGTCAGCCACCTGTGGGCTTGAAAAAGCCCGCAATAGCCTTCATCTTGTGTTGCAAGCCTATCGGATTTGGATCGATCGAATGACTGACACCCGCAACGGCGAGGACAACGGCAACAAGCTGCTCTATTGCTCCTTCTGTGGCAAAAGCCAGCATGAAGTGCGCAAATTGATTGCCGGCCCCTCGGTCTTTATCTGCGACGAGTGCGTCGACCTGTGCAACGACATCATCCGCGAGGAGGTGCAGGAAGCCCAGGCCGAGAGCAGCGCGCATAAATTGCCCTCGCCCAAAGAAATAAGCGGCATCCTGGATCAGTACGTGATTGGCCAGGAGCGCGCGAAGAAGGTTTTAGCGGTAGCGGTGTACAACCACTACAAGCGCCTGAACCAGCGTGACAAGAAGACCGACGACGTCGAGCTTGGCAAGAGCAACATCCTGCTGATCGGCCCGACCGGTTCGGGCAAGACCTTGCTGGCTGAAACTCTGGCTCGCCTGCTCAACGTGCCGTTCACCATCGCCGACGCCACCACCCTGACCGAAGCCGGTTACGTGGGTGAGGACGTCGAGAACATCATCCAGAAGCTGCTGCAGAAGTGCGACTACGACGTAGAGAAAGCCCAGATGGGCATCGTCTACATCGACGAAATCGACAAGATTTCGCGCAAGTCGGACAACCCGTCCATCACCCGTGACGTTTCGGGCGAAGGCGTGCAGCAGGCGCTGTTGAAGCTGATCGAGGGCACCGTGGCCTCGGTACCGCCGCAAGGCGGTCGCAAGCATCCTCAGCAGGAGTTTCTGCAGGTCGACACGCGCAACATTCTGTTCATCTGCGGTGGTGCATTTTCCGGCCTGGAAAAAGTCATCCAGAATCGCTCCACCCAGGGCGGTATCGGTTTCGGTGCCCAGGTGCGCAGCAAGCAGGAAGGCAAGAAGGTCGGCGAGTCGCTGCGTGAAGTGGAGCCGGACGATCTGGTCAAGTTCGGGCTGATCCCCGAGTTCGTCGGTCGTCTGCCGGTTCTGGCAACGCTGGACGAACTGGACGAGGCGGCACTGATCCAGATCCTTACCGAACCGAAGAACGCGCTGACCAAGCAGTACGGCAAGTTGTTCGAAATGGAAGGCGTGGATCTCGAGTTCCGCAGCGATGCCTTGAAGTCCGTTGCCCGTCGCGCGCTTGAGCGCAAGACTGGTGCGCGAGGCCTGCGTTCGATTCTCGAAGGCGTTCTGCTCGACACCATGTATGAAATTCCTTCGCAGACCGATGTAAGCAAAGTGGTCATCGATGAGAGCGTGATCGAAGGGACGTCCAAGCCGCTGTTGATCTACGAAAACAGCGAGCCGCCGGCGAAGGCTGCACCCGACGCCTGATCGACAATCTGAGCTGGAACAAGGAAGGGGCCTACGGGCCCCTTTCGTTTTTCAGACAGTGAACTTGTTTTTTGCGGGGCGAGCCCCCACATTGAAGGCATGCTCAATTCCATCTGTTTACGGCCTTCGGGGCCGCTGTAGAGGCGAAATCATGAAGACAACCATCGAATTGCCTCTCCTGCCATTGCGTGATGTCGTCGTCTATCCGCATATGGTTATCCCGCTGTTTGTGGGTCGTGAGAAGTCCATCGAAGCCCTCGAGGCGGCGATGTCTGGCGAAAAGCAGATCCTTTTGCTCGCGCAGAAGAATCCCGCCGATGATGATCCAGGTGAGGACGCCCTGTACCGTGTCGGTACCGTTGCCACCGTTCTGCAGCTACTCAAGCTGCCTGACGGCACCGTCAAGGTGCTGGTCGAAGGCGAGCAGCGCGGCAGCGTCGAGCAGTTCCTGGAGATCAACGGCCACGTTCGCGCCGAAGTGCAATTGATCGACGAAGTCGATGCGCCGGATCGCGAGTCTGAAGTGTTCGTGCGCACGCTGCTGGGTCAGTTCGAGCAGTACGTGCAGTTGGGCAAGAAGGTCCCTGCCGAGGTGCTGTCCTCGCTGAACAGCATCGATGAGCCTGGCCGCCTGGTCGACACCATGGCCGCGCACATGGCGCTGAAAATCGAACAGAAGCAGGAGATCCTCGAGATCATCGAGTTGCCGGCGCGTGTCGAACACGTTCTGGCACTGCTGGATGCCGAGATCGACCTGCTGCAGGTCGAGAAGCGCATTCGCGGGCGGGTCAAGAAGCAGATGGAGCGCAGCCAGCGCGAGTACTATCTGAACGAGCAGATGAAGGCCATTCAGAAAGAGCTGGGCGATGGCGAGGAAGGGCACAACGAAGTCGAAGAGCTGAAAAAGCGCATCGACGCGGCGGGCCTGCCCAAGGACGCCCTGGCCAAGGCCACGGCCGAGTTGAACAAGCTCAAGCAGATGTCGCCGATGTCTGCTGAAGCAACGGTGGTGCGGACTTACATCGACTGGCTGGTGCAGGTGCCTTGGCAGGCGCAGAGCAAGGTGCGCCTCGACCTGGCACGTGCCGAAAGCATTCTCGATGCCGATCACTACGGGCTCGAAGAGGTCAAGGAACGCATCCTCGAATACCTCGCCGTGCAAAAGCGCGTGAAGAAAATCCGTGGCCCGGTGTTGTGCCTGGTCGGGCCGCCCGGTGTGGGCAAGACCTCCCTGGCCGAATCCATCGCCCATGCCACCAACCGCAAGTTCGTGCGCATGGCCTTGGGCGGTGTTCGCGACGAAGCCGAGATTCGCGGTCACCGTCGTACCTACATCGGTTCGATGCCTGGTCGTCTGATTCAGAAGATGACCAAGGTGGGGGTCCGCAATCCGCTGTTCCTGCTCGACGAGATCGACAAGATGGGCAGCGACATGCGCGGCGATCCGGCCTCGGCGCTGCTGGAAGTGCTCGATCCAGAGCAGAACCATAATTTCAACGATCACTACCTGGAAGTCGACTACGACCTTTCCGACGTGATGTTCCTGTGCACCTCGAACTCGATGAACATTCCGCCGGCGTTGCTCGACCGGATGGAAGTGATCCGTCTGCCCGGCTACACCGAAGACGAGAAGATCAACATCGCGATCAAGTACCTGTCGCCCAAGCAGATCGAAGCCAACGGCTTGAAAAAGACCGAAGTCGAGATCGACGTCGAGGCGATCCGCGACATCATTCGCTACTACACCCGCGAAGCGGGCGTGCGAGGCCTGGAGCGTCAGATCGCCAAGATCTGCCGCAAGGTGGTGAAGGAACATGCACACCTGAAGAAATTCACCGTCAAGGTCACCGCCGATTCGCTGGAGCACTTGCTGGGCGTGCGCAAGTTCCGCTATGGCCTGGCCGAGCAGCAGGACCAGGTGGGTCAGGTCACCGGCCTTGCCTGGACTCAGGTGGGCGGCGAGTTGCTGACCATCGAGGCTGCCGTGGTTCCCGGCAAGGGCCAGCTGATCAAGACCGGTTCGCTGGGTGACGTGATGGTCGAGTCCATCACGGCGGCGCAGACGGTGGTACGCAGCCGCGCCAAGAGCCTGGGTATCGCGCCGGACTTCCATGAGAAGCACGACACGCATATCCACATGCCCGAAGGCGCCACGCCCAAGGACGGTCCGAGTGCCGGTGTCGGCATGTGCACTGCGCTGGTTTCGGCACTGACCAGGATTCCGGTGCGTGCCGATGTCGCCATGACCGGCGAGATCACCCTGCGCGGCCAGGTATTGGCCATTGGTGGCCTCAAAGAGAAGTTGCTGGCGGCCCATCGTGGTGGAATCAAGACTGTAATCATCCCTGAAGAAAACGTGCGCGATCTCAAGGAAATTCCCGACAATATCAAACAGGATCTGCAGATTAAACCTGTTAAATGGATTGACGAAGTCCTGCAAATTGCGCTGCAATACGCGCCTGAGCCCTTGCCCGATGTGGCTCCCGAGATTGTCGCCAAGGATGAGAAACGCGATACGGATTCCAAGGAACGAATCAGCACGCATTGAGCCTTGATTTGACTGGGTGGCTTTCTTGACAGTTTTTTAGAGCCCTTGTTATAAAGCGGCACTTGCTGTCTCGACAGCCACCCGGCGCACGTTTCACCACATACTTAGAAACAACTCAAAATATCGATATAAGGGGACTTATAGTGAACAAGTCGGAACTGATTGACGCAATCGCCGCATCTGCTGATATCTCCAAGGCTACAGCTGGCAAGGCGCTGGACGCCGTGATCGAATCCGTGACGGGCGCCTTGAAATCCGGTGATTCGGTTGTGTTGGTAGGTTTCGGTACGTTCTCCGTGACTGATCGCCCGGCGCGTACCGGTCGCAACCCGCAAACCGGCAAGGCCCTGGAAATCGCGGCTGCCAAGAAGCCCAGCTTCAAAGCCGGTAAAGCCCTGAAAGAAGCTGTCAACTAAGCTTCGGCCACGCCTTTGCTACCTGCTGCCAGGCCATGCCGGCAACAGGAGTGGAGCTGAGCAAGCTCCGCGAGTTACGAGAAGGCGCATCCTCGGATGCGCCTTTCTTCTATCCGGATTCCTATTACTCTCCGCGGTCGCTCTATCTGTACGACCGTTTTCGGGGGATGCATGCTGCAGAACATCAGGGATAACTCCCAGGGCTGGATTGCCAAGACCATCATCGGTTTGATCATCGTGTTGATGGCGCTTACCGGTTTCGACGCGATCTTCCAGGCCGCCAGCCATAGCCAGGACGCTGCCAAGGTCAACGGTGACGAGATCACCTTGAACGAGCTCAGCCAGGCCACCGAGATGCAACGTCGCCAGCTGATGCAACAGCTGGGCAAGGATTTCGATCCGGCCCTGCTCGACGACAAGATGCTGCGCGAAGCGGCCCTCAAGGGCCTGATCGACCGCAAGTTGCTGCTGCAAGGCGCACATGACGCCAAGTTCGCCTTCTCCGAAGGCGCGCTCGACCAGATCATGCTGCAGACACCGGAATTCCAGGTTGACGGCAAGTTCAGCGCCGAACGTTTCGACCAGGTCATCCGCCAGATGGGTTATGGCCGCTTGCAGTTCCGCCAGATGCTCTCCGAAGAGATGCTCATCAGCCAGCTGCGCGCCGGCCTGGCAGGCAGCAGCTTCGTGACCGACGAGCAGGTTGCTGCTTTCGCCCGTCTCGAGAAGCAGACCCGTGATTTCGCTTCGTTGACCTTCAAGGCTGACCCGTCGGCGACCAAGGTGACCGACGAGGAGATCAAGGCGCACTACGACGAGCACGCCAAGGAGTTCATGAGTCCCGATCAGGTGGTCATCGACTATGTCGAATTGAAGAAGTCTTCGTTCTTCGACCAGATCACCGTGAAGGACGAGGACCTCCAGGACGCCTACCAGAAAGAGATCGCCAACCTGTTCGAGCAGCGCCGTGCCGCGCACATCCTGATCGAAGTCAACGACAAGCTCGATGATGCGCAGGCCAAGGCCAGGATCGAGGAAGTCCAGGCGCGCCTGGACAAGGGCGAGGATTTTGCCAAGCTGGCCAAGGAAGTCTCACAGGACCCAGGCTCGGCCAACAATGGCGGCGATCTCGGCTTCGCCGGCAATGGCGTGTACGACTCGGCGTTCGAAACGGCGCTCAATGCCTTGAGCAAGGGCCAGGTGTCGGCGCCGGTGCGCACCGATTTCGGCTGGCACCTGATCAAGCTCGAAGACGTGCAGGCGCCGGACGTACCGACCTTTGCCAGCCTCAAGGCCAAGCTCACCAGCGACCTCAAGACCCAGGAAGTGGAACAGCGCTTCGTCACCGCCACCAAGCAGTTGGAAGACTCGGCGTTCGAAGCCTCCGACCTCGGTCAGCCGGCCCAGGAGCTGGGCCTCAAGGTGCAGACCTCCGAGCCATTCGGCAGGGACGGCGGCAGCCAGGGCGTCACGGCGAGTCGCGCGGTGGTCCAGGCTGCGTTCAGCCCCGAGGTGCTGGAAGAGGGTTCCAACAGCGCCGCGCTCGAGCTGGATCCGGAAACCATGGTCGTGGTGCGTGTGAAGGAGCATCGCAAGCCTGCTCAGCTGCCGCTGGAAGCCGTCTCCGGGCCGATCCGTACCGAGTTGGCCAAGCAGCACGCTGCAGCCCAGGTGAAGGCCAAGGGCGAAGCGTTGCTGGCCGGTCTGCGTGACGGCAAGGTGCCGTTGGCGGCCCGTCAGGACGGGCAGTCGTGGAAAGTGCTGGAGGCGGTCACTCGCGGTCAGGATGGCATCGAGCCGGCCGAGCTGCAGGCGCTGTTCCGCATGCCCAAGCCGCAAGCCAAGGAGAAGCCCGAGTTCACCAGTGTGTCGCTCAAGGACGGCAGCTTCGTGATTCTGCGCCTGGACGGCGTGAACGAGGCTGCTGCGCCCAGCGATGAAGAGAAGACCCAGTATCGCCGGTTCCTGGCGTCGCGCATGGGGCAGCAGGATTTTGCCGCGTATCGCAAGTTGCTGGAAACCAAGGCGGACATCACCAAGTATTGAGGTGATGGATGTTTGAGCAAAAGGCCGCGTATGCGGCCTTTTGTTTGTCCAGGCATCGGCGGCGCCCTTTCGCGGCCGATGACCGCTCCTACGGAGATTTCTGAATCTCAGGTAAAAAAAACGCCGCTCGAGGTGAGCGGCGTTTTCTTCGATCGAGTGCAGCCTGACGACTTACTCTTCGATATCACCCATGGCGGTGGTGTTGAAGCCGCCGTCCACGTACATGATTTCGCCACTGATGCCCGACGCCAGGTCCGAGCACAGGAACGCGCCGGCGTTGCCGACTTCGTCGATGGTGACGTTGCGGCGCAGCGGGGTCTGCGCCTGGTTGGCGGAGAGCATCTTGCGGAAGTTCTTGATGCCCGAGGCTGCCAGGGTACGGATCGGACCCGCCGATACGGCGTTGACGCGCGTGCCTTCCGGGCCCAGGGAACCGGCCAGGTAACGCACGCCGGCTTCCAGCGAAGCCTTGGCCATGCCCATGACGTTGTAGTTGGGCATGGTGCGCTCGGCGCCCAGGTACGACAGGGTCAGCAGGCTGCCATTGCGGCCTTTCATCATGTCGCGACCGGCCTTGGCCAGTGCCACGAAGCTGTAGGCGCTGATGTCGTGGGCGATGCGGAAGCCTTCGCGGGTGGTGGCTTGAGTGAAGTCGCCATCGAGCTGGTCGCCGGGGGCGAAACCGACGGAGTGAACGATGACGTCCAGG
This sequence comes from Pseudomonas sp. CFBP 8758, assembly GCF_014841725.1. Classification (NCBI taxonomy): domain Bacteria; kingdom Pseudomonadati; phylum Pseudomonadota; class Gammaproteobacteria; order Pseudomonadales; family Pseudomonadaceae; genus Pseudomonas; species Pseudomonas sp. CFBP 8758. The sequence continues at coordinate 623,610 of NZ_JACYUK010000001.1, forward strand.
CCGTCCCACTTCTTGCTCAGGGCTTCGAAGACCGAGGCGATCTCAGCATCGCTGGCGACGTCGCAAGGGAAGCACAGATCGGCGCTCGAGCCCCAGCCAGCGGCGAATTCTTCGACGCGGCCCTTGAGCTTTTCGTTCTGGTAGGTGAAGGCAAGTTCAGCACCCTCGCGATGCATGGCGGCAGCGATGCCGGATGCGATGGACAGTTTGCTGGCGACACCGACGATCAGGACGCGCTTACCGGCGAGAAAACCCATGTGTTGTTCCTCTTCAGGTTAATCGACAGCCGTTGGGGCCAAGAAGGCTGCTTCCAACAGCTGCTGTGTATAAGGGTGCTGCGGCGCGGCAAAGATAGCCCGCGCCGCCCCTTGTTCGACGACCTGACCGTGCCGGATCACCATCAGTTGGTGACTCAAGGCTTTGACTACCGCCAGGTCGTGGCTGATAAACAAATAGGTCAGGTTGTATTTCAGTTGCAGTGAACGCAACAGCTCCACTACCTGGCGTTGAACGGTACGGTCGAGCGCCGATGTGGGCTCGTCCAGCAGGATCAACGCCGGTTTCAAAACCAAGGCCCGGGCAATGGCGATACGTTGCCGTTGCCCGCCGGAGAACTCGTGAGGGTAACGATGGCGGGTCTGCGGGTCCAGCCCAACCTCCTCGAGCGCGGCAATGATAGCCTGTTCCTGCTCGGCTTCGTTGCCGATCTTGTGTATTCGCAGGCCTTCGCCGACGATCTGGCTCACGCTCATGCGTGGGCTGAGGCTGCCGAACGGGTCCTGGAAGACCACCTGCATCTGCTTGCGCAGCGGTCGTACCTGCTGCTGGGCCAAGCCGTTCAGCGCGGTGCCCTGGAACTGGATCGAGCCACGGCTGGCGATCAAGCGCATGATCGCCAGGCCCAGCGTGGACTTGCCCGAGCCGCTTTCGCCAACGATACCCAGGGTCTGCCCACGGGGCAGGGTGAACTGGATGCCATCGACGGCCTTGACGTGATCCACGGTACGGCCCAGCAATCCCTTCTTGATCGGGAACCACACGCGCAAGGCGTCGACCGCCAGTATCGGCTCGCCGACCGCAGTGGCCGCCGGCTCGCCACTGGGTTCGGCACCCAGCAGAACCTGGGTGTACGGATGCTGCGGCGCTCGAAACAATTCTTCGCACGTAGCCTGTTCGACGATGCGACCGCGCTGCATGACACATACCCGGTGCGCAATTCGCTTCACCAGGTTGAGGTCATGGCTGATCAGCAGCAAGGCCATGCCCAGCCGCGCCTGCAGCTCCTTGAGCAGTTCGAGAATCTTCAGCTGCACGGTCACGTCGAGTGCGGTAGTGGGCTCGTCGGCAATCAGCAGTTCAGGCTCGTTGGCCAGGGCCATGGCGATCATCACCCGCTGACGCTGGCCGCCGGACAATTCGTGCGGCAACGCCTTGAGGCGCTTGTGCGGTTCGCCGATGCCGACCAGCTCGAGCAATTCCAGGGTGCGCCGGGCAGCGGCAGCCCCGGTGAGCCCTTTGTGCAGGGCCAGCACTTCACCGATCTGTTTGCCGATGTTGTGCAGCGGATTGAGCGAACTCATCGGCTCCTGGAAGATCATCGCGATGCGGTTGCCACGGATGTGCCTGAGCTGCTTTTCCGGGAGCGTGAGCAGGTCGCGGCCGTTGTAGACGATGGTGCCGCTGGGGTGCTGGGCGAGCGGGTAGGGCAGCAGGCGCAGGATGGAGTGCGCAGTCACCGACTTGCCCGAGCCGCTTTCACCCACCAGCGCGAGGGTTTCGCCACGGCGAATATCGAAGCTGATGTGTTCGACCACCCGTTGCCGACTTTCGCCGGCGACGAACTCGACGGCCAGGTCGCGGACCTCGATCAGATTGTCCTGGCTCATGTCATTTCCTCGGGTCGAAGGCGTCACGGGCCGATTCGCCAATGAACACCAGCAGGCTGAGCATCAGCGCCAGCACGGTGAAAGCACTGATGCCCAGCCAGGGCGCCTGCAGGTTGGACTTGCCTTGGGCGACCAGCTCACCCAGCGATGGCGAACCGGCAGGCAGGCCGAAGCCAAGAAAATCCAGGGCGGTCAGGGTGCCGATCGCGCCCGTCAGGATGAACGGCATGAAGGTCATGGTCGAGACCATGGCGTTGGGCAGGATGTGGCGGAACATGATCGCGCCGTTCTGCATGCCCAGCGCGCGGGCTGCACGCACGTATTCCAGGTTGCGGCCACGCAGGAATTCGGCGCGCACCACGTCCACCAGGCTCATCCAGGAAAACAGCAGCATGATGCCCAGCAGCCACCAGAAATTGGGTTGCACGAAGCTGGCCAGGATGATCAGCAGGTACAGCACCGGCAGGCCGGACCAGATCTCCAGGAAACGCTGGCCTGCCAGGTCCACCCAGCCGCCATAGAAGCCCTGCAGCGCACCGGCGATGACCCCGATGATCGAACTGGCTATGGTCAGCGTCAGGGCGAACAGGACCGAGATGCGGAAGCCATAGATGACCCGCGCCAGCACGTCGCGCCCCTGGTCGTCGGTGCCCAGCCAGTTCTGCGCGGAAGGCGGCGCCGGTGCCGGCACCCTGAGGTCGTAGTTGATGCTCTGGTAGCTGAACGGGATCGGCGCCCAGAGCGTCCAGCTGTCCTTGGCCGCCAGCAGTTCGCGCAGGTAGGGACTTTTGTAGTTGGCTTCGAGGGGAAATTCGCCGCCGAACGTCGTTTCCGGGTAGCGTTTGAAGGCAGGGAAATACCACTCGCCGTCGTAGCGCACCGCCAGCGGTTTGTCGTTGGCGATCAGTTCGGCGCCCAGGCTCAGGCCGAACAGTACCAGGAACAGCCACAGCGACCACCAGCCGCGCTTGTTGGCCTTGAACCGTTCGAAGCGCCGCCGATTGAGGGGAGACAGGTTCATCTCAGTGCTCCCGATGGCCGAAGTCGATGCGTGGATCGACCAGGGTGTAGGTAAGGTCGCCGATCAATTTCACCACCAGCCCCAGCAAGGTAAAGATGAACAGGGTGCCGAACACCACCGGGTAATCGCGATTGATCGCCGCCTCGAAGCTCATCAGCCCCAGGCCGTCGAGGGAGAAGATCACTTCGACCAGCAGGGACCCGGTGAAGAAGATGCCGATGAAGGCCGAGGGGAAGCCGGCGATCACCAGCAGCATGGCATTGCGGAACACGTGGCCGTACAGCACGCGACGATTGCTCAGCCCCTTGGCCTTGGCGGTGACCACGTATTGCTTGCCGATTTCGTCGAGGAAACTGTTCTTGGTCAGCAGCGTCATGGTGGCGAAGTGGCCGATCACCAGTGCGCCGACGGGCAGCACCAGGTGCCAGAAGTAGTCCAGCACCTTGCCGCCCCAGCTCAGCTCCTCGAAATTGTTGGACGTCAGGCCGCGCAGCGGAAACCAGTCCAGGTAGCTGCCGCCGGCGAACACCACGATCAGCAGGATGGCGAACAGGAAGGCCGGAATGGCGTAGCCGATGATGATCGCCGAGCTGGTCCAGACGTCGAAATGGCTGCCGTGGCGGGTGGCCTTGGCGATGCCCAGGGGAATCGACACCAGGTACATGATCAGGGTGCTCCACAGGCCCAGCGAGATCGACACCGGCATCTTTTCCACGATCAGGTCGATGACCTTGGCATCGCGGAAGAAGCTGGTACCGAAATCCAGCTGCGCATAGTTCTTGATCATGATCCACAGGCGCTCGGGGGCTGGCTTGTCGAAGCCGTACATCTTCTCGATTTCCTTCACCAGCGCCGGGTCCAGGCCCTGCGCGCCGCGGTAGCTCGAACCGGCGACCGCCACTTCGGCACCACCGCCGGCGATGCGGCTGGTGGCGCCGTCGAAGCCTTCGAGCTTGGCGATCATCTGTTCCACCGGCCCGCCAGGCGCGGCCTGGATGATGGCGAAGTTGATGATCAGGATGCCCAGCAGGGTAGGAATGATGAGCAGCAGTCGGCGCAGGGTATAGGCCAGCATGTCAGGGCGTCTCGGAAGGCGTGGGGGTTACCGCCGGCGTGGCGTGGGGCTTGCTCCACCAGGTCTGCAGGCCCACGTCGTAGCGTGGCGTGATGGCCGGGTGGCCGATGTGGTTCCAGTACGCCACGCGCCAGGTCTTGATGTGCCAGTTGGGGACCACGTAGTGGCCCCAGAGCAGGACTCGGTCCAGGGCCCGGGCGTGATCGACCAGGTCCTGGCGCGAGGTGGCATTGATCAGGCTCTCCACCAGGCTGTCGATGGCCGGGTCCCTGAGCCCGATGTAGTTGCGGCTGCCAGGCTTGTCGGCGCTGGAGCTGGCCCAGAACTCGCGCTGCTCGTTGCCGGGCGAGGTGGACTGGGAAAAACTGCCGACCATCATGTCGAAGTCGCGCGAACGAATGCGGGTGATGTACTGGGAGACGTCGACGCGGCGGATCACCAGTTCGATACCCAGGTCGGCGAGGTTGCGCTTGTACGGCAGCAGCACCCGGTCGAAATCGGCCTGGGTCAGCAGGAACTCGATCTTCACCGGTGTGCCCCGGGCATCGACCATCTTGTCGTCGACGATGCGCCAACCCGCTTCCTGAAGCAGTTTGTAGGCGCGACGCTGCTGCTCGCGCAGCATGCCGCTGGCGTCGGTGACCGGGTTGTTGAACGGTGTATCGAAGACTCGTTCGGGAATCTGCCCGCGCAGCGGTTCGAGGATCTTCAGTTCGGCGGGGCTTGGCAGGCCCGAGGCAGCCATGTCGGAGTTCTCGAAAAAGCTGTCGGTGCGCGTGTAGGCGCCGTTGAACAGCTGCTTGTTGGTCCACTCGAAATCGAACACCAGGGCCAGGGCTTCGCGCACGCGCACGTCCTGGAACAGCGGCTTGCGTAGGTTGAACACGAAACCCTGCATGCCGGTCGGGTTGCCGTTGGGTATTTCTTCGCGGATCAGGCGCTTTTCGCGGACTGCAGGAATGTCGTAGGCGGTGGCCCAGTTCTTCGCGCTGCTTTCGAGCCAGTAGTCGAACTGTCCGGCCTTCATGGCTTCCAGGGCCACGGTGCTGTCGCGGTAGTACTGGATGTCGAGCACGTCGAAGTTGAACATGCCGCGGTTCATCGGCAGGTCGCGTGCCCAATAGTCCTTGACCCGCTCGTAACGTATCGAGCGACCGGCCTTGACCTCTGCCACCCTGTAGGGCCCGCTGCCCAGCGGAATGTCCAGGCTGCCCTTGGTGAAATCGCGGCCTTCCCAGAAGTGCTTGGGCAGTACCGGTAGTTGACCGAGGATCAGTGGCAGCTCGCGATTGTTGCTGTGCTTGAACTTGAACAGCACTCGTTGCGGGTCTTCGGCGACCACTTCGGCGACGTCGGCGTAGTAGCTGCGATACAGCGGCGAGCCGCTCTGGATCAGGGTCTGGAAACTGAACACGACGTCTTCGGCGTGCATCTGCCGGCCATCGTGGAAACGCGCTTCGGGGCGCAGGTAGAAGCGCACCCAACTGTTGTCCGGGGCTTTCTCGATGCGCCCGGCGACCAGGCCATACTCGGTAAACGGCTCGTCCAGGCTTTGCCGCGCCAGGGTATCGTAGTTGAGGTCCATGTCGTCGGCAGGCACGCCCTTGCTGATGAAGGGATTGAGGCTGTCGAAGCTGCCCACGCCTTTCTGGCGAAAGGTGCCGCCCTTGGGCGCGTCGGGGTTGACGTAGTCGTAGTGCTGGAAGTCGGCCGGGTATTTCGGTGCTTCGTCGTACAAGGTGAGGGCATGCTGGGGCGCGGCCTGTGCCAGGCCGACCGCAAGGCTCAGCGCGGCCACGCCCAGGGCGCGGGCCAAGGCAGGTAATGACATCATCGAGGGGTCTCCGTAGGCTTGACCCACCAGGCGCTCAGGCCCAGGGTATACGGCGGTGTGGTGACGAACGCCAACCGGCTGCGGTACGCCAGGCGGTGGTAGTCCAGGTACCAGTTGGCAACCATGTAGTGTTGCGACAACAGCACGCGGTCCAGTGCCCTGGCGGCAGCCACCTGGTCGTCACGGCTCTGGGCACCGAGCAGCTGCTCCAGCAGGCGATCGACCACCGGGTTGGCAATGCCCGCATAGTTCTTGCTGCCGCGCACGGTGGCCTGGCTGGAGTGAAAGTACTGCCATTGCTCCAGGCCCGGGCTCAGGGTCTGCGGCAGGGTCAGCGAGATCATGTCGAAATCGAACTGGTCCAGGCGCTGTTTGTATTGCGCGCGATCGACGCTGCGCAGGTTGGCCTGCACGCCGATACTGGCCAGGTTGGCGACATAGGGCCCCAGGATGCGCTCCAGATTGGAATTGACCAGCAGGATTTCCAGGCGCAACGGCTGGCCTGCGGCATTGCGCAGACGGTCGCCCTGCAGCGTCCAGCCCGCATCCCCAAGCAGCTTCAGGGCCTGGCGCAAGGTGGCTCGAGGAATGCCGTTGCCGTCGGTACCGGGCATGCTCGGCGCTTCCAGAAAGAGGGCCGGGCTCAGTGCGTTTTTGTACGCCGACAGCAGCAGGCGTTCCTTGCCGCCGGGCAGGCCGGTGGCGGCGAATTCGCTGTTGGGGTAATAGCTCTCGGAGCGCCGATAGGCGCCGCTGAACAGCGCGCGGTTGGTCCATTCGAAATCCAGCAACAGCCCCAGTGCTTGGCGCACGCGGGGGTCGCTGTAGGCCGGACGGCGAGTATTGAAGAACAGGCCCTGGGTCTGCGTCGGGATCTTGTGGGGGATCTGCGCCTTGATCACATCGCCGCGACGCACTGCAGGAAAGTCATAGCCGTTGGTCCAGTTCTTCGCCTGGTGCTCGATGTAGATGTCGAACTCGCCGGCCTTGAACGCTTCGAAGGCCACGTCGCTGTCCCGGTAGAACTCGACCTCCATGCGATCGAAATTGTATTTGCCGCGATTCACCGGCAGATCCTTGCCCCACCAGTTTCGATCCCGTTCCAGCACCAGCCTTCTGCCCGGTACCACCTGCTTGATTCGATAGGGGCCGCTGGTCACCGGCGCCTCGAAAGTGGTCGCCTGGAAGTCCCGACCTTGCCAGTAATGCTTGGGCAGGATCGGCAGTTCGCCCAGGCGCAGGATCAGCAGCGGATTGCCCGAGCGCTTGAACACGAAGCGGATGCGAGTCGGGCTCAGCACATCGACCCGCAGCACTTCCTGCAGGTTGGTGCGGTACATCGGATGGCCCTGGGTCAGCAAGGTACGGTATGAGAACGCCACATCGGCGCTGGTGATCGGGTGGCCGTCGTTGAACCGCGCCTGCGGCCTGAGATTGAACACCACCCAGCTGCGGCTTTCGTTGTATTCCACCGACTGGGCGATGAGACCATAGCTGGAGCTGGGCTCGTCCCCCGAAGGCGCGTACTGGCCGGTACCCACCATCAACGGCTCGTTCAGCTCGTTGATGCCGTACTGCAGGAAGTTCGCGGTCTGGACCGGGCTGGTGCCCTTGAAGGTATAGGGGTTGAGCGTGTCGAACGTACCGAAGGCCATCGTCCGCAACGTGCCACCCTTGGGCGCATCGGCGTTGACCCAATCGAAGTGGCTGAAGCGTGCCGGGTATTTGAGCGTTCCGAATTGCGCATAGCCGTGGCTTTGGATGATCGTCGCGTTGGCGCAGGCGCTCAACGCAAGGCCCAGCAGGCAGGCCAGCAGGCGGAAGGGAAGGGGACGCATCAATTCATGAATCCGAACCGGTCGGCAATGACTTTGTTGCGCTTACAGTAACAGTTTGTCTCAGCAGGAAGAAGAGTGGTGATGGCGTTAAGCTGGCGCTGGAACGCTCCTCAGGGGGAGCGTTCTAAGGCCAGCACGCACTCAGCGGCGGTTGAGGTAGACCGTCAGGGTCTGGCCGGGCTTGAGCGCGTGGCCGCTGCGCGGATTCCAGCGCTTGAGATGCTGCATCTCGACGTTGAAGCGCTTGGCGACCAGGTACAGCGAGTCGCCCTTGCGCACCTTGTAGGTGGTGGTCTTCTGCGCATCGCTGGCAGCCGAGCCAGCCTTGGCCACCAGGCGGCCCTTGGCCGGGGTTTCGGCCTGCATGACCAAGGTCTGGCCAGCCTTGAGGTTCTTGCCGGTCAGGCGGTTCCAGCGCTGCAGGTCGCGGGTATCGACCTTGTTGGCCTTGGCGATGGACGCCAGGTTGTCGCCGCGGCGCACGGTGTACGACTTGGGCCGGCTGGGCTGCACCACCGCCACTTCGTCGAAGACGCGCTGGGCGGGTGCCAGGGTCAGCAGTTCTTCGGGCTTCATGTTCGACAGGCTGGCGGTCAGCAACTGTGCCTTGGCCGTAGGCACCAGCAGGTGCTGGGTCGGCTCCATGGTGACGCGCTTCTTGAACGCCGGATTGAGCTGGAACATCTCGTCTTCGTCGATGCCGGCCAGCGCCGCGACGCGGGACAGGTCGACGCGCTGGTTGACCTCCACCACGTCGAAGTACGGTTGGTTGGCGATCGGGTTGAGATTGACGCCGTAGGCCTGGGGCGATTGCACCAGTTCGGCCAGGGCGAGCAGCTTGGGCACGTAGTCACGGGTCTCCTGCGGCAATGGCAGGTTCCAGTAGTCAGTCGGCAGGCCGAGCTTTTCGTTGCGCTCCATGGCGCGGCTGACCGTGCCTTCGCCGGCGTTGTAGGCCGCCAGGGCCAGCAGCCAGTCGCCGTTGAACATTTCGTGCAGCTTGCTCAGGTAGTCCAGCGCCGCACCGGTGGAGGCGGTGACATCGCGACGACCGTCGTAGAAGTTGGTCTGGCGCAGATTGAAGTAGCGGCCGGTGGACGGAATGAACTGCCACAGCCCGGAGGCATCGGAGCGCGAATAGGCCATCGGGTTGAAGGCGCTTTCGATGACCGGCAGCAGCGCCAGTTCCAGCGGCATGTCGCGTTCTTCCAGGCGCTCGACGATGTAGTGCATGTACAGGCTGCCACGGCCGCTGGCACTTTCCAGGAACGATGGGTTGCTGACGAACCACAGGCGCTGCTGTTCGACGCGCGGGTTCATGGCAATGCTGTCTTGCAGCTGGAAACCGTCGCGAATCCGCTCCCACACGTCCTGTGGGGCTTTCTTCGGCTGGCTCTGGTTGACGAAAATCGGCTTGGGCCGCACGTGTGCGGTCAGGGCGTGAGGGCGGGCGTCCGGGGCGGCGCCCGAGGACACGCTGGCGGTGCTCTGGCAGCCGGCCAGGCCGGCGCACAGCGTGACCGCGATCGCCTGGGCCAGTCGCGTCAATGCGTCGGACTTGATGGTTTTACGTATGGATGACGACATTGGCTGGAGAATAGTTCCGCGCGAAAATGTCGGGCGATTCTAGAAAGTGACCGAAGGTCGGTCAACCTTTGAGAAATTTCCGACACAAATCAGTGCCCTTCAGAACTTATCTTTCCAACTACGCAAGGTTGCGAACACCGCCTGCGCCGTGCTGTGAGAGGTTCCGGCCCGTTCGTCTGCTTTTTGTTTAACGGATGTTTCAGCAGCCCGCAGAAACGGGTTCGTGCGCTTTTCCAGGCCGATCGAGGTGGGCAGGGTGATCGCATTGCGCTGGCGCAGCGCAGTGACCTCTTCCAGACGCTCGGCGATGTCCGGATTGCCGGGTTCTACCGCGCTGGCGAATTTCAGGTTGCTCAGGGTGTATTCATGGGCGCTGTAGACCAGGGTGTCATCGGGCAGCCCGGCCAGGCGCGACAGCGACGCGTGCATCTGCTGCGCAGTGCCTTCGAACAACCGCCCGCATCCGGCGGCGAACAGGGTGTCGCCGGGGAACAGCAGCGGCTGCGTGTCGCTCAGGTGGTAGAAAGCGATGTGCCCCGCGGTATGCCCCGGCACGTCATGGACCTGCAGGTGCAGGCCGAGTACGTCCAGGCTGTCACCCTCGCGCAGGGCGCGGTCGCGCGCCGGGATCGATTCCTGTGCCGGCCCGCTGACCTGCGCGCCGGTGCGCCGCTTGAGCGCCTGAACGCCGCCGACGTGATCGTTGTGGTGATGGGTGACGAGGATATCGGTCAGGCGCATGTCGGGATGGGCGTCGAGCCACCGCTCGACCGGCTCGGCATCGCCCGGATCGACGACCGCGCACTGGCGCGCCGCAGTGTCTTGTAACAACCAGATGTAGTTGTCGGAGAAAGCGTTCAGCGCGTGAATCTGTATCATGGCTCGGTTCGCTTGATTTCGATTAATGGTCCATCTTAGTGCCCCGTCGGCATTAGGTGAACCTCAGTGTGGGAGATCGTCATGACCGATACCGCCTTTGCCCAGGCCGACCCACAGTGGCTGGCCCTGATCGGCCAGGCCCGCGAATGGTTCGCCGGGCCGCACGGCCAGTTGCTGCTGCGCGAAGAACAGCGCTTGCTCGAAGAAGAGCTGGCGCGCTTCTTCGGCGGCTATCTGGTGCATTACGGACCCAGCGCCGAGCCACCGCCGGTGGCCGGGCAAATCCACCGCAACGTGCGCATGGGTGCGCCCTTTCCAGGCGTCGAGATCGTGTGCGAAGAGCAGGCCTGGCCGCTGGGCGAACATGCCGCGGACGTCGTGGTGCTGCAGCACGGGCTGGATTTCAGCCTTTCGCCCCACGGCCTGCTGCGCGAAGCGGCCAGCGCGGTGCGGCCGGGTGGGCACCTGCTGATCGTCGGCATCAACCCGTGGAGCGCCTGGGGCGCGCGCCGGGTGTTCGCCAAGGACGGGCTGCACAAGGCGCGCTGCTTCTCCGCTTCGCGGGTGGCCGACTGGCTGAACCTGCTGGGCTTCGGGCTGGAGAAACGCCGGTTCGGGTGTTATCGTCCGCCGCTTGCCTCGCCCCGCTGGCAGGCGCGCCTGGCCGGCCTCGAACGCGTCGCCGGCAAGTGGCAGAGTGGCGGTGGGGGCTTCTATATATTGGTTGCGCGCAAGATGGTGGTAGGTCTGCGGCCATTGGTGCAGCAACGCCGCGAGCCAATGGGCAAGTTGCTGCCGCTGCCGATGGCCAAGGTCAACCGAGACAATTCGAACATCGATGGAAAAGCCTGATGAGTGACACTGTGGAAATCTTCACCGACGGCGCCTGCAAGGGCAATCCTGGCCCCGGCGGCTGGGGGGCATTGCTGGTGTGCAAGGGCGTGGAGAAGGAGTTGTGGGGCGGCGAAAGCACCACCACCAACAACCGCATGGAGCTGACCGCAGCCATTCGCGGGCTGCAGGAACTCAAGCGCGGCTGCGACGTGCTGCTGGTGACCGACTCCGAGTACGTGATGAAAGGCATCAACGAGTGGATGGTCAACTGGAAAAAGCGCGGCTGGAAAACCGCCGCCAAGCAGCCGGTGAAGAATGCCGACCTCTGGCAGCAGCTCGACGAGCAGGTCAATCGCCATCAGGTCAAATGGCAGTGGGTACGCGGCCACAACGGCCATGCGGGCAACGAGCGCGCCGACGACCTGGCCAACCGTGGGGTCGATGAAGTGCGTGGCATGCGTCAGGCGTAGGCGGCCCGGTCGTCAGGCAACCGGATAGGAGCCCCTGCTGCGCTGTGCTAGAGTTTCACCGGTTGCCGTTCATGCCCTTCGGGCCTGCAGCCCATCGCTCCACCTTGATCTTCGCTCACCCTGCTCGAGAGTTTTCTGCCCATGGCCGTTCGTTCCGTAGTATTCGACACCGAAACCACCGGTATGCCGGTCACCGATGGCCATAGGGTGATCGAGATCGGCTGCGTCGAACTGATGGGGCGGCGTTTGACCGGGCGCAATTTTCACGTCTATGTACAGCCGGACCGGCCCAGTGACGAGGGCGCCATTGGTGTCCACGGCATCACCGACGAGTTTCTGGTGGGCAAGCCGCGTTTCGCCGAGGTCGCCGACGAACTCTACGAGTTCATCCAGGGCGCGCAGATCATCGCGCACAACGCGACCTTCGACGTGGGCTTCCTGAACAACGAATTCAAGATCGCCGGCATGCCCGAGCGGGCCAACATTGCCGAGTACTGCACGGTGATCGACAGCCTGGCGATGGCCCGCGAGCGCCATCCGGGGCAACGCAACAGCCTCGATGCGCTGTGCAAGCGCTATGGCATCGACAACTCTGGGCGTGAGCTGCACGGCGCGTTGCTCGACTCCGAGATTCTTGCGGACGTCTACCTGGCCATGACCGGTGGCCAGACCAGCCTCTCGCTGGCAGGCAACGCCAGCGATGGCGATGGCGGCGGCAAGCAGGGCAGCGAGATCCGCCGACTGCCGGCGGATCGCCGGCCCACGGCGATCATCCGCGCCAGCCAGGCCGAGCTCGACGAGCACCTGGCACGTCTGCAGGTCATCGCCAAAGCTGCCGGGGCCGATGCGCTCTGGACGCAGTTGGGCGCGTAGCCCGCAGTGTCGCCTGCGAACGGCCCGGCCAGTGGCTTGACCGATAGCCAGCCGTGCATCCGCCTGGCCGATGAGCGTTTCGACGACTACGTGCTGGGCGCCGATTTCAGTGCCCAGGTCTGTGGCTATGTATCCCCCGTGTTCAACCAGCCAGTCGCCCAATGGCCGCTCAGGACGGTGCGTGTCTATCGCAAGGACTACGGCATAGACCCTGCCGAGTTCGCCCGCTATCGCCAACCCGGGGCTGCTGGTGCCATCTTCATGGCCTGGCTTGGCGAGCGGGCAGTCGGTCACGTGGTGGTCAGCCGGCACTGGAACAACCTTGCCTATGTCGACGAGCTGGCGGTCGATGCGGTGGCGCGCGGGCAGGGCGTGGCCAAGGCGCTGCTCGATGTGGTGCGTTTCTGGGCAATCAAGCAGGGTTTGCCAGGCATCATGCTGGAAACCCAGAACAACAACCTGCCAGCGTGCCGGCTGTACGAACGCTGTGGTTTCAGGCTGGGTGGGATCGACTACTTGCGCTACCAAGCCATCGATGCGGCCAGCCACGAAACGGCGCTGTTCTGGTACACGTTATTCGCGGACGGGTGAGAGCAACGCCTGCGCGTTGTGCGCGATGATTTCGAGCAGGGTCTTTTCCGCCGCGCAAACCGATGCCTCACTGCGCGTGAGGGCGTAGAGGGTGACCGGCACGGCGGGTGACAGCGGGCACGTATCCAGCCCCTGGGCACGCGCACCCGCTGCGGTAAAAGGATCGACGATGGCCAGCCCTTCGCCAGCCTCGACCATGCTGCGCATCATCTGGTAGGTCTGCACGCGAGTCTGGATGCGTGGGGGCGGATTCAGCGCTTGAAGCTTGTGTTCCAGCACCAGGCTTAGCGGGTCTTCCCCCTCCAGACCGATCATTGCCTGTCCCGCCAGTTCATGCAGTGCGATGTAGCGGTGCTTGGGGGAGAGCCAGCCTTGAGGGGCGAGCAACTGCAGTTTGCCTTCGGCCAGCACCTGGCTGGTAATGGACGCGTGCTTGGGACTGTGCAGGCTCAGGCCGACGTCGGTCTGCTGCAGCAACAGGCTGCGCACCATGGCATCGGTATTCTGCACACCCAGCGTGCACGGGGTTTCACGAAAGCGTCGGCGCAGGGCAGCGATGCTCTGCGGCAGCAACTGGTGGGCCAGGGACGCTGTGCACACCACGTGCAGTCCGGGATCCTGATGCTCGCGCAGGCTGTCGGCCAGGCGTTGCAGGCGGTCCGCCTGAGTTTGCACGTTGGCGATGGCAGCCTGCATGCGCAGGGTTTCCGGGGTCGGCTGGAACCTCCCACGGGCCCGCGCAAACAGCAGGAAGCCCAGCTTTCGCTCGGCGTCCTGCAAGTTCTGTTCGAGGGTCTGCACGGGAAGGTCGAGCATTTGCGCAGCGCTCTTGAGTTCGCCGGTCTGGCAGAGCGCCTGGATGATTTCGATATGGCGCAGTCTCATGCGCGTTCCCTGCCGGCTAACAACGCGGGGGGCATGTCAGCGTGAATGGGTGCACGGACTGTCAAGGGATTCGGATGATTTCCACGCCGCTCTGTACCAGTTGGAAACGGTCGTCGCCCAAGTGGTTGACTCGATCGCCGATGGCCAGCTTGTAGGTACGGGTCGGCGCACTGCCTTCGACCGCCGGGGTCGACTCCTGAAACTCATGCACCGGATAGATACGACCTTCCGCATCGCGTGCATGAAATTGCCCAACCAGGACTACCGCCATTTTAGTTCCAACCTCTGAAGAATTTTGCGTGTATCTCGCTGGCACTGTAGACCCCTGTTTATTCAGGTAGTTTTGCCAGCGAGAAAAAATAGTGCGAGCGCCTGACCGATGGCGGACAAACCGGGCCAAGTCATCTATAACTAGCCCTCGGTCCATTCATCACAGGGGTACAGGCATGAGCAAGGTCTATTCGGTTGCGGTACTGGTCGGCAGCCTGAGAAAAGAGTCGATCAACCGCAAGGTGGCACTGGCGCTGCAGGCCATGGCACCTGACAACCTGACGTTGAAAATCGTGGAAATCGGCGATCTGCCGCTTTATAACGAAGACATCGATGTCACCCCACCCGCTGCTTATACCACCTTTCGCCAGGCGCTGGGCGAAGCCGATGCGTTGCTGTTCGTCACGCCCGAGTACAACCGCTCGGTACCGGCACCTTTGAAGAACGCGATCGACGTGGGCTCGCGGCCCTATGGTCAGAGCCACTTCACCGGCAAGCCGGGCGCGGTCATCAGCGTCTCGCCCGGTGCGGTAGGCGGCTTTGGCGCCAACCAGCACCTGCGCCAATGCATGGTGTTCCTCAACGTGGCAATGATGCAGCAGCCCGAAGCGTACCTGGGCCACGCCGGTGGGCTGTTCGACGAGAACGGTCAGGTGGTGGAGAAGAGCCGGCCGTTCCTGCAGGGTTTCATCGACGGCTTCGGCAAGTGGGTGGCCCGCGTGGGTTGATGTTGCGCCCGGAGAATTTTGGTCGATGCGCTTGCGATGGGCAGGTAAACTGCGCCGCAACGCGCGGGCTGCAGTTGCCTGCGCATGGGTCGAGCGAACAAGAGAGCGGGTAAATGGGCGCACAGTGGAAAGCTAAACATCGCGAAGCAGCAGCCAACGCCAAGGGGCGGATCTTCGGCAAGCTGTCCAAGGAAATTTCGATCGCGGCGCGTTCCGGTACCGATCCGGACACCAACGCCCGCCTGCGGTTGGTGATCGAACAGGCCAAGAAGGCCTCGATGACCCGCGAGACGCTGGAGCGTGCCATCAAGAAGGGCGCCGGCGTAGGCGACGACGCGGTCAACTACACATTGGTCAAGTACGAAGGCTTTGCGCCGCATCAGGTGCCGGTCATCGTCGAGTGCCTGACCGACAACGTCAACCGCACCGTTTCGCAGATTCGCGTGCTGTTTCGCAAGGGCACCCTGGGCGCTGAAGGCTCCGTATCCTGGGATTTCCATCACTACGGCATGATCGAAGCGACGCCTGATTCAGCCGACGTCGATGCCGAGGAAGCGGCCATCGAGGCCGGTGCGCAGGAGGTCGAGGAGGGCGACGAGGGCGCGTTCCTGTTCCTGACCGAAACCACCGATCTGGACGCGGTGTGCAAGGCGCTGCCGGGGCAGGGTTTCACCGTTGTGTCGGCGAAGATCGGCTACGTGCCGAAAAACCCGGTGACTCTGGATGACGCCGCGCAGTTGGCCGAAGTGGAAGACTTCCTCGACGCCATCGACGGCAACGACGACGTGCAAAACGTCTACGTCGGCCTCGCCGGCTGATCGGTAACCGCGTCCGGGTACATCGCGCTGTGACAGCTGGATTGTAGAAACCGCCGACGCGGCTTGCGCCGCTGCTACAGGGGTTGTGTGTGCGCGTTGTTCCGGGTTGGCGCCGCCCGTGTAGCAGCGGCGCGAGCCGCGTCCGGGGTCACCGGGGCGCGTCGGGGATACCTCAGGTACCCAGGCGCTGGGTGACTTGCGCGAAGCTGGGGCGGGCCAGCACCTGGGGCTGGACGCACTCGCGTTGCAAGGCCCACAAGCCGTCGTCGGCTTCAGTGCAACGGGTC
Organism: Pseudomonas sp. CFBP 8758; assembly: GCF_014841725.1. Taxonomy (NCBI): domain Bacteria; kingdom Pseudomonadati; phylum Pseudomonadota; class Gammaproteobacteria; order Pseudomonadales; family Pseudomonadaceae; genus Pseudomonas; species Pseudomonas sp. CFBP 8758. The sequence goes on from NZ_JACYUK010000001.1 coordinate 639,486, forward strand.
AGCAGCTCCTCGAACAGCAAGCCGAAGGCGCGAACTTCGATCCGCTCCAGTGCTTGCGATACCTCGCCCCCGTCGCCGGGGTAGAACGAGGCCCCCCCGAAATCGCCGAACAGGCATTCGCCACTGTCGCGCCACAGCACGTTGTGGGCGTAGAAGTCACCGTGGTTGATCCCGCGCGCATGCAGATGGGCGCCGACTCCGGCCATACCCCGCAGCAGGCGCAACAGGGCATCGCGATCAATGGCGAAATCGGCCGAGTAGATGTCGCGCGTGCAAGAAGCCAGGCTGGGCGGACCCGCCAGGTTGGCGAACGACTGATCGATCAGCGCCATGACCAGCCCCGCAGTGCCGTCGGGATGCCCGCTCAAGCGTCCCAGCACCTCGATCAACTGCGGATGTTCGCCCGCAGCCATGCACGCGTTCATCTCGTTGACCGGCGAGCCATCGCTGGTCATCGCGCCCTTGTACAGCTTTACCGCCACCGGCTGCCCGCTTTCCAGGTGTGCACGATAGATGATGCCCGAAGCCCCTTCGCCCAGACGCTCGTCCAGGCGCAGGTCGCTCCAGGCGATGTGCCCGCGTGTGCCCTCGCTGTGGGGTGTGGTGAAGGCTTCGCTCATGGGGTTCCCGGCGTACGCCAGCCAGGCCAGCCGTGGCAGGCGCAGCAGCCAGTCGGGCAAGGTCGGCAGGCGGTTTGCCGACAGGCGCAGCAGCTCGAGGTTTTCCAGCTGTGCCAGGCGCTCGGGCAAGGCTTGCAGACGGTTGCCCGAGAGCATCAGTTTCTGCAGGTGCAGGCAGTCACCCAGCGCGTCGGGCAAACGCTCGATGCGGTTGTCGGTGAGAATCAGCCAGCGCAGCTGTGGCGGCAACGCCTGCGCAGGTACGTGTTCGATGCGGTTGGCCTTGAAGCCGACCATGCTCAACTGCGGGCAGCGGCCGATGCAGGCAGGCAACTCGGTGAATGGATTGTCCGAGCAGAACAGCACCTTGAGCTTGTGCAGCCGGTGCAGGTCATCGGGCAGCCGGGTCAGAGCGTTGCCGCTGAGGTTGAGCACCTCCAGGCTGTCGGCCAGGGTGAAGATGGCCTGGGGGAATTCGGTCAGGCCGCAGGCCAGGTCCAGGCGGGTGGCGCCAGCCAAATGGCCGGCTTCGAGCAGCTCGAGGGTATTCATGGGACAACCGTCATCAAGGAAATCGCGGTGGCCATCATAGCGGTTCGTGCGCGCCACGCCACGTTCGACGTTCGACCTTGGTCGGCTGGCAGCTCGGCCAACCCCAGCCATACTCAACGCTCGCCCTTCAATAACAACAATCCAGGGTTGGCTACCGATGAACTATGAGCAAGCGTACGAACGCTCCATTTCCGACCCTGCCGGTTTCTGGGCAGAACAGGCCCGCGCAGTCGCCTGGTCGCACCCGCCGCAGCAGGTGCTCGACGTACAGCCCGACGGCACCCATCGCTGGTTTGCCGATGGCCGTCTCAATACCAGCTACCTGTGCCTGGACCAGCAAGTGGCGCTGGGTCGCGGCGCACAGACTGCGCTGATCTACGACTCGCCGGTGACCGGCGTACAGCAACGCTTCACCTATCAGCAGCTGCTCGACCAGGTGGCGCGGCTGGCAGGCGTGCTCACCCGCCTGGGGGTGGCCAAGGGCGATGGCGTAGTGATCTACATGCCGATGGTGCCCGAGGCCGCCATGGCGATGCTGGCCTGCGCGCGGATCGGCGCAGTGCACTCGGTGGTGTTCGGCGGCTTCGCTGCCAATGAACTGGCGCTGCGCATCGACGACTGCCGGCCCAAATTGCTGCTCACCGCCTCGTGCGGTGTGGAATTCGACCGGGTGATTGCCTACAAGCCGCTGGTGGACAAGGCCATGGGCCTGGCTCGCCATGCTCCCGAACAAGTGCTGGTGCTGCAACGTCCGCAGGCTTTGGCGACACTGCAGGAGGGCCGCGACCTGGACTGGCAGGCACAGTTGGCCGATGCTGCGCCCGCAGCGGCCGTGGACATGGCCAGCGGCGATCCGCTGTACGTGATGTACACCTCCGGCACCACCGGCAAACCCAAGGGCATCGTGCGCGAAACCGGTGGTAACGCGGTGGCCTTGACCTTCGCCATGGGCGCCATCTACGGCATGCGCGCAGGCGATGTCTGGTGGGGAATTTCCGATGTCGGTTGGGTGGTTGGCCACTCGCTGATCGTCTACGGGCCGCTGATGTGCGGCTGTACCAGCGTGCTCTACGAGGGCAAGCCCATTCGTACGCCGGATGCCGGCAGCTATTGGCGCGTAGTCGAGCAGTATGGCGTCAACGCGCTGTTCTGCGCGCCCACTGCAATGCGTGCCATCCGCAAGGAAGACCCCGAGGGGTTGCTGCTGCGCGGTTACGACCTGAGTTCGCTGCGGCAGCTGTTCCTGGCCGGCGAGAAGCTCGACTCCAGCACTCATCGCTGGCTCGAGGCGCAGACCGGCAAGCCGGTTCACGATCACTGGTGGCAGACCGAGACCGGGTGGCCGGTGACCGCGCCCTGCATGGGCCTGGAAGGCTCGGCCGTGCGGGTGGGCTCGAGCAACCGAGCGGTGCCGGGCTATCACGTTCAGGTACTGGATGAACAAGGCGAGCTGATGGCGCCCGGCGAGCAAGGCGCCATCGTCATCGCGCTGCCGTTGCCTCCCGGTTGCAGCCAGACCTTGTGGGGCGATCACCCGCGCTACCTGCAAAGCTATCTGGAGCGCTACCCCGGCTATTACCACACCGGCGACGGTGGCTATCTGGATGCCGACGGCTATGTCCACATCATGGGGCGCACCGACGATGTCATCAACGTCTCGGGCCATCGGCTGTCGACCGGTGAAATGGAAGACGTGGTGGCCCGGCATGCCGACGTGGCGGAATGCGCCGTCATCGGCGTCAGCGATGAGATCAAGGGCGAGGTGCCGCTGGCGCTGGTGGTGCTCAAGGACGGCAGCGCGGTGAGTCCGTCCGTGCTGCAGGCACAGTTGGTCGCGCAGGTACGCGAATCCATCGGGGCGCTGGCATGCCTGCAACGGGTGCTGGTGGTCAAGCGCCTGCCCAAGACGCGTTCGGGCAAGATCCTGCGGGCGGTGCTGCGCAAGATCGCTGCGCAGGAGGTGTTCGTCGCACCTTCCACCATCGATGACCCGGCGATACTGGAGGAAATCGCTCAGGTGCTCGCGGCGCGCTAGGTGAGGACGAGCTACCGGCGCGGTGGCTCGCCCAGCATGGTCAGCTGCCCCAATCGGCTGCGTGTGCGCATCAGGTCGATGACCGACCCTGCCAGGCTCTCGGCCAGGGGCCGCTCGCTGACCAGTATCAGCGTCTTGTCCTGGTCGTACAGCACGTCGATGAGGTTGATGAAGCGCTGCTGAACCGCGGTCGAACAGTCGTCCAGAAGCGGCAGATGGTCGATGCTCCAGTAGTCGAAACGCCTGCACAGAGCCAGGTAATCGATGACGGCCGTCGGCTCCTCGCAGAGGTCGGCGAAGTTGAAATGGATGCACTCGCCTGAGATATGGCGGGCACGCAGCTCGCGGTGGCCCACGGTGAACGCCAGCGGTGCCAGGTCGGCGGGCGGCAGTTGCAGCAGCGCACGCTGTGCCGGCGTGCCCGGCCATACATAGTGACCGCGGGTGAAACACTGCTGTGCACCTGACTGGGCCAGGCTGCGGTAGTCGGTGGCGCCGCCGACTTCGAGCACCTGCATGCGCGCATTGATCAGTTCGATGACGGGCAAAAAGCGCTGGTGATAGAGCGGATTGGGCAGCAGGCCTTCCGGCGGGTAATTGGAGGTCACTACCAGGAGGATGCCGCGGTCGAACAGCGCCTTGAACAAGCGCGTGATCAGCATGGCGTCGCCGATGTCGTGCACGTGGAATTCGTCGAAACACAGCAGGCGGCAGTTATCGAGCAGTTCATCCAGGGTGCTGGCCAGCGGATCATCGGCCTGGCCGTGATGGAACATGCCCTGATGCAGCTTGGCGAAGAAATCATGGAAATGCAGGCGGCGTTTCTCATCCACAGGGGCGGCGCGGAACAGGCCGTCGAGCAGCCAGCTCTTGCCGCGCCCCACGGCCCCATGCAGGTACAGACCCTTCGCCGACGTGCCCTGCAGCAACGCGGGCATGCGCTCGGCCATGCTGTCGATGACCCGCGCCTGATCGGCGCCCAGCGTATAGCCCGCCTGCCGGGCGCGCTCGTCGAACCAGGCGCGCAGTGCGCCACCGGCGTGGCCAGTGTTGGCGCAGGGCTGGGCGTTACGTTCAGGTTTGAACAGACGCCTGTACAAGGCGAGCAGCGACGGCGGTGCGGTCAATCGGGGCGCTCCTTGAGCAACGTGGGGGTCAACGCAAGTTAGGCGCCATCTGCGCCAGCACGCTCAGCACATCGCCGCCCAGTCGCGCCGAGCGCTGGCCGTTCCAGCCGGTAAGCGCATCGGGAGCCGCATCGTGATCCTTGAACGGCATTTCAAGGGTCAGCGACAGGCAGTCGAATCGTTCGCCGACGCTGTTGCAGGCGAGGGTCATGTTGGCCTCGCCCGGCTTGTCGCGGGTGTAGCCGTGTACTGCCTGGAAATCCGCCGTACGATCACACAGCAGGTCGCGAAAGGTCTGCTCCAGCTGGGCGATGCGCGGTGTATAGCCGGGATTGCCCTCGCAGGCCGCGGTGAACACGTACGGGATTTCCTCATCGCCATGGGCGTCGATGAACAGGTCGACGCCGTGTTTCTCCATCTGCTGCTGGACGAAGAACACCTCGGGGGTGTACTCGGCGCTGGAGTCCTGCCATGCACGGTTGAGGTCGCGGCCGCGGGCATTGGTGCGCAGGTGGCCGTGGAAGGCGCCGTCGGGATTCATGTTCGGCACCAGGTACAGATCGGCCACCGCCAGCAGGGCCTGAATCTGCGGATCATTCGCCTGCAGACGATCGATCACGCCCTCCATGAACCACTGCGCCATGTGTTCGCCAGGATGCTGCTGGGCGATCAGCCACAGCCGACGCTTGCCGGGCGCACCGTCGCCCTTGCGCAGCAACGGTATTTCCCGCCCCTCGCAGCTTTGCCCGACAGCCAGCAGTTGCAGGCCCGCCTGGGTGATCGCGCGATTGATCAGGGCGTCGTGCCGCTGCCGGCTGTAGGGCTCGAAATAGGCAAACCACATCTCGCTGCCCTGAGCGTCCAGACCGAACCGCAGTCCCTGGCCATCGAACGTACTGGGCACGCGGAACCAGGTCTGTTGGTCGCAGGACGCCACCGCGTGGTAGCCGTGCCAGGCATTGTTATAGGAAGACTGCGCAGCGTTCTGCAGCGTGAACTCGTAGCGTTGCCCGACCTGCAGCTCGGCAGCCTTGAAGTGAAACCACTGAAAGTGTGGGCTCTGCCGGTCGGGACGAATCGCCAGCTGGATGTCGAGAGGGTCGCGTAGGTCGATGGCTTCGATGTTGCCGCTATCGAAGTCGGCGCTGATCAGCGGGGCTGGGCGGGTCACGGTAGGGTCCTGTGGGTGAGTTCTTGTACCGCCCACTGTACACCGAGCGCTGGGCCACTTCGCAACTAGCGCGCTGACTTCTGTCGTTGGTTTCATCAGCTCGGGCAAGGTTCATGACGAAGACTTCACTTGCGCACCCGCCATGTCCGCGTCGCCTCAATGCGTTGATGAGGGATGAATCGATTATCTATGCTTAGTTGTTGCGCAAACTAATATCGCACCACGGATTTTGTCCATCTCTTGTTCAATGATAGCAATGTGATATTCGAAAATTGTTATAAATCGTCAGCTCTTGAGTGCCATCACGTACTAGCCTAACCCATAGATGGCGCAGCGCCATAAAGCCTCAGTCAAGTTGAATGGATTTTAAAAGTCAATCTAAAACAAGCAGTTATAAGTTTAAGGTGGGCTCGTCATGGAAAGATGTCAATTGTTTATCGTTCAGCCGGGCTGTTACGGGTGAACCGACCCAGTGTGCAGTGCCCCGTCCGGGGCAAACATTAGAAGAGACCTTGAATCACTGGCCTCGGTTAGCGCCGAGTACGCGTGAAGTTGTTTGTGCAGTGCCCCGTAGTGCACTGCAAGAATCTGCTAGGAGTAGGTATGGACAGTATCGTTGTTGCTGCGAAGTCGGCGCAAAGCACCTCGGAAATCGCCTGGGGCAATATAAAGCTGTTGGATACCAGCCTGGTCAAACTGCCAGTGGATCCCAGCGATGTCGCTTCGGCCACGCGTTCCGGCAACAACCTGACCATCACCCTCAAATCCGGCGAGCAGATAACGCTGGGAGACTTCTTCAAGGTCGATGCGGCCGGGCAGCAGAGCGAATTGGTATTCGAAGGCCAGGACGGTTTTCTCTGGCAGGCCAACTACGGCGAACCCTTCACCGGCTTTACCTTTTCCGAAGCCTCGACCGTGGACGAATTGCTGCTGGCCGGTGCGGCCGCCAGCGGTGCCACGCCTGGCTGGTTGCTCGCTGCGTTCGGCCTGGTGGGCGTAGGCGCTACCACGGCTGCAGTGGGCGGCGGAGGCGGTGGCGGCGGTGGTGGCGGCGGCGCGCCCGTACCGCCCGTGGAACCGGTACCGCCCGTTGACACGACGGCACCGGGCGCCCCGACCGGGCTAGGTTTCGCCGCCGATGGCAGCAGCGTTTCGGGCAGCGCCGAAAGCAATGCCTCGGTGATCATTCGCGATGCCCAAGGCAACGTGGTCGGCAGCGGAACCGTGGGTGCCGATGGCAATTTCCAAGTACTGTTCCCCGCGCCCCAGGCCAACGGTGAGTCGCTGGAAGTGATCATCACCGACGGCTCGGGCAACAGTTCGGACCCGGTGGTCATCACCGCACCCGATATCACTGCGCCCGCAGCGCCTGGTGCGCTGGCGCTCAGTCCCGATGGCAGCACCTTGACCGGCACCGGCGAGCCCGGCGCTACCGTCACCGTGACCACGGCCACCGGCGTGGTCCTGGGCTCGGTCGTGGTAGCGGCCGACGGCACGTTCAACCTGACCCTGACCCCGCCGCAGATCAACGGCGAAGCCTTGAGCGCCACGCAAACCGATGCAGCGGGCAACCAATCGCCCGCCGCAGGCCTGATCGCGCCTGACCTGACCCCTGGCCCTACGCCTGACCCAACCCCCGACACCACCGCTCCAAACGCGCCGACCGGCCTGGCTGTCAGCGCCAATGGCAGCGTGCTGACCGGTCGCGGTGAGGCCGGCACGGTGGTCAATGTCACCGATGCGGCCGGTAACCTGATTGCCACCGGAACCGTGGATGCCAGCGGCAATTTCCGCGTCGATCTCAGTCCTGCACAGGCCAACGGGCAGGGCCTGGGCGTTACCCTGACCGACGCCTCAGGCAATGTTTCGTTGCCCGCCAACGTGCTGGCCCCGGACATCGAAGCCCCGTCTGCGCCGAGCAATTTGAGCATTGACGGCAGCGGTCTGGTGCTCAGCGGACGCGCCGAAGCAGGCGCTACCGTGGCGGTGCGCGACGCTGCCGGCAATCTGCTCGGCACTGGTACGGCCAACGCCAGCGGCATCTTCCAGATCACCTTGAGCGCTGCCCAGATCGACGGTGAAACCCTCAGCGTGGTGGCCACCGATGCGGCGGGCAATGCGTCGCTGCCTGGCCAGTTGCAGGTGCCGGACCTCAGCGTGTCCGAACCGATCACCGATTTCGTCGTCAGCGCCGATGGTTTCTCCTGCGGCGGCCGTGGTCAGGCGGGCGACACCGTGACCATCACCAACGCCGCTGGCGACGCCATCGGCAGCGCGGTGGTGAATGCGTTCGGCCGCTTTTTCATCCGTTTTGCACTGCGCCTCACCCCCAATGAGCCTATCACTGCCACGCAGACCGACGAGAACGGTAACGTCACCTCCACGTTCAGCATGTTGGTGCCTGATGACATCGGCCCCGGCACCCCGGACAACCTCAACCTGAGCCAGGACGGGCTGACCCTGACAGGTACCGGCAATGCCGGCGATACCGTGCGTGTCTTCACCAGCCAGGGCGTGTTGCTGGGCAGCGCCATCGTCAACGTCGATGGCACCTTTTCGATCACCCTCGGCCAGGCCCAGACCAATGGCGAGACGCTGACGCTGATAGCCACCGATTTCGATAACGAAACCTCGGTGCCGGTGCCCTTCGTTGCGCCCGACAGCACAGCGCCAGCCGCCGTCGGCAACCTTGGTTTCAGTGCCGATGGCACGACCCTGACCGGTACCGGCGAGCCTGGCGCCACCGTGACCGTGCGCAATGCCCAGGGCAACGTGGTAGGCACTGCTACGGTCAATGCCGCTGGCAATTTCGTTGTCAGCCTCTCCCCGGCCCAGGCCGATGGGCAAGTGCTCAGCGTCAGCCAGACCGATGCCGCCGGCAATCCTTCGGTTGCGGTACCGGCGACGGCGCCGGACATCACCGCCGGCGTGGACCTCAGCGAAGTGGCTATCAGTGCTGACGGCAGCCTGGTGAGCGGTCGTGGCCAGCCGGGCGATACCGTCACCGTCACGGCTGCGAACGGGGCAGTGCTGGCCACCGGCGTGGTCGCGGCCGATGGCAGCTTCAACCTTTCCCTGGCTGCGCCACAGACCAATGGCCAGGCGCTGCTCGTCGGTCAACAGGACGCCGCCGGCAATGCCTCGGCCAATGTCGGCCTGACCGCACCTGATCTGGAAGCGCCAGTGGCACCGAGCAACCTGGCGCTGAATGCGGGCGGTACCGTGCTCTCGGGCGTGGGCGAGGCCGGCACCACGGTGTCGGTGAAAAACGCGGCCGGCACGGTGCTGGGCACAGCCCTGGTCGCGGCCGACGGCACTTTCCAAATCACCCTGTCGAGTGCCCAGGCCAACGGCCAGGCATTGACGTTGAGCACCGTGGATGCGGCCGGCAACAGCTCGCCATCGGTTCCCTTTACGGCACCAGATACCACCGCGCCGAATGCGGTCACCAACCTGCTGATCAGCGCCGACGGCCTGACCCTGACCGGGCGCGGCGAGCCGGGTGCCACGGTGACCATCAGCAATGCTGCAGGCGTGGTGATCGGCATCGCCACCGTCGGTGCCAATGGCAATTTCAGCACGGCGCTGGCACCGGCCGCCATCGAAGGCGACCTGCTGAGCGCGGTGCAAGCCGATGCCGCCGCAAACGTTTCGACTCCGGTCTTCATCACCGCACCCGACGCGATTGGCCCGGGCACGCCTGGCAATCTGGCATTGAGCAGCGATGGCCTGCAGTTGACCGGCACCGGCAGCGCCGGCAACACCGTCAACGTCTTCGGCCCGCAGGGCAACCTGCTGGGCACAGCCACCGTAGCCGCCAACGGCACGTTCGTCATTACCCTGACCCAACCCCAGACCAACGGTGAAGTCCTGTCGGTGGTCGCCACCGATGCGCTGGGCGAAGCCTCGGTGCCGGTCGAAATCACCGCCCTCGATTCGACCGCGCCTGACCCGGTGAGCGGCGTCGCCATCAGTGCCAATGGCAGCACCGTGACCGGTAGCGGTGAAGCGGGTGCCAGCGTCACCGTGCGGGGCGCCAACGGTGCGCTGATCGGTACCGGCACCGTCGCCACCGACGGTACCTTCAGCGTCGCCTTGAACCCACCGCAACTGAATGCCCAGCAGCTTCAGGTCAGCCAGACCGATGTATCGGGCAACAGCGCCACCCCCGTCGACCTGACCGCGCCCGACCTGACCGCACCGGCCGCGCTCTCGCAATTGGCCGTGAGCAACGACGGCCTGACCCTGACCGGACGCGGCGAAGTCGGCGCCACCGTGACGGTGCTCGCGCCGAACGGCGTCGCGCTGGGCACGGCAACGGTGGGCAGCGACGGCTTGTTCAGCGTCACCCTGAACGCCGCCCAGACCAACGGCCAGAACCTCAGCGTCAGCCAGAGCGACGCTGCCGGCAACCGCTCGCCCATCGCCCTTGCGCAAGCACCCGACACCGATGCGCCTGGCGCACCCGGTGCCTTGCAGCTCAACGGCAGCGGAACCGTATTGACCGGCCTGGGCGAGGCGGGTGCCACGGTGCGCGTGGTCGGTGCCAATGGCGTCGAGCTGGGCAATGCCGTGGTCACGGCTAACGGTACGTTCCAGGTCAGCCTCTCTCCGGCCCAGGCCAACGGCCAGTTGCTGGAGGTCACCCAGACCGACGGCGCCGGCCAGACCTCGGTGCCGGTAGCGATCACCGCTGCCGATAGCACCGCTCCCGGTGCCTTGGCCAATGTGCTCCTGAGCCGTGATGGGCTGAGCGTGACCGGCACCGGTGAGAGCGGGGCCACGGTCACCGTTCGCGCGGCCAACGGCGCCGTCCTTGGCAGCGCCGTGGTGGGCAGCGATGGCACCTTCAGCGTTGGCCTGGCCAGCGCTCAGGTCAACGGCGAACGCCTGGGCGCCGCCCAGACCGACCCAAGCGGCAACGTCTCGCCGACCACCTTCGTCACCGCTGCCGATGTGACTGCGCCCGGCGCCCCGGCGGCCCTGGCGCTGGACGCCAGCGGGCTGGTGCTGACCGGTACCGGCGAGGCGGGCGCCACCGTGCGCATCACCAATGCACAAGGCACGCTGCTGGGCAACGGCACAGTGGCAGCCAATGGCACCTTCAGCATTACCTTGAGCGCGGCCCAGACCAATGGCCAGAGCCTCAAGGCCGTGGCCACCGATGCGGCCAGCAACAGCTCGGCGGCCAGCACCCTGGTCGCCGCCGACACCACCGCGCCGATTGCGGTCGGCAACCTGGCGATCAGCGCAAATGGCCTGACGCTGTCGGGCACCGGTGAAGTGGGCGCCAGTGTCGCCGTGCGGGCCGCCAACGGCGACCTGATCGGCACCGGCACCGTGGGTGCCAATGGTATTTTCGTCATTGCACTGAATCGTGCGGCGCTGCAGAGCGACGTCCTCAACGTGATCGAGACCGATGCGGCCGGCAATGCGTCGCCACCCGTCACTGTCAACGGGCCGGACGGCAACGAGCCGGCGGCCCCCGGCAACCTGGTGATCAGCCTCGATGGCGTGACGCTCACCGGTACTGCTCTGGCCGGCAACACCGTGACCGTCGTCGACGCGCAAGGCGCAGTACTCGGCTCGGCCGTGGTCAATGCCTCCGGCCAGTTCAGCCTGACCCTGTCGCCGGCGCAGAACAACGGCGAGCTGCTCAGCGTGCAGGCCAGCGACGGCGTGCGCGTGTCGGTGCCAACCCTGCTCACGGCGCTGGACGCCACGCCACCCGATGCCCTCGACAACGTCCAGCTCAGCGCCAATGGCAGCACCTTGAACGGTACGGGTGAGGCCGGAGCCACGGTCAACGTGCGCGGCGCCCAGGGCCAATTGCTCGGCACCGGCACGGTCGGCAGCGATGGCACCTTCAGCATCGCTTTCACCCCGGCACTGATCGACCGTCAGGTACTCACCGCCACCCAGACCGATCCGGGTGGCAATGTCTCGGCCGCGGTCAGCGTGACTGCTCCGGACTTCACCGCTCCGCTGGCTGCGTCGGGCTTGAGCCTGAACGCTTTGGGCACGGTGCTCAACGGTGTCGGCGAGGCGGGCACCACAGTCGCCGTGCGCGATGCGGCAGGCGTGATCATCGGCAACGGTAGCGTGGCCGCCAACGGCACGTTCCAGATCACCCTGACCACGGCGCAGCTGACCGGCACCACTTTGCAAGTGACCTTGACGGACACTGCAGGCAACGTTTCGCCCTCGGCGGCGTTGCCCGTCGCCGATGTTACCGCGCCAGGCGTGGTCACTGGTCTGCAGCTCAATGTGGCGGGCACGCTGCTGACCGGCAAGGGTGAAGTGGGCGCGACGGTCAGCGTGACCGCAGCCAATGGCGCGGTGCTTGGCAGCGCCGTCGTCGGTGCAACCGGCAGCTTCGTTGTCAATCTGGTACCTGCGCAAGCCAATGGCGAGGTGCTCGATGTGCAGCAGGTGGACGCTGCGGGCAACCTGTCGCTGCCGGTGGCGCTGGTCGCCGCCGACGTGACCGCGCCCATCGCTTTGAACACCGTTGCCATCAGCGCCAACGGCGCGGTCGTCACCGGTGTGGGTGAAGCGGGGGCGACCGTGCGGGTATTGACCAGTGCCGGTGGCGAACTGGGCACTGCGACGGTCGGCGCCGATGGGCGCTTCTCGGTCACCCTGAGCACGCCGCAGATCAATCTGCAGTCGCTCACCGTGACCCAGGCCGATGCCGCCGGCAACCTGTCGGCCAACGTCAACCTGACTGCGCCTGACCTGCAGGCGCCGAGCGCGCCCACCAACGTCGTGCTGACCGCGCAAGGCTCGGCCGTCACCGGCCAGGCCGAGCCGGGCACAGTGGTGTCGGTGGTGGTCAGTGACGCCCAGGGCAATGTGCTGGGCACTGCGACCGTCGCCGCCAACGGCACTTTCCAGGTCAACCTGAACACGCCGCAGACCAATGGCCAGACGCTGCTGGTGACCTCCACCGATGCCGCCGGCAACGTGTCCACCTCGATCACCGTCATTGCCGCCGACTTGACTGCGCCCAACCAGGCCACCGATCTTGCGGTCAATCCCGCGGGTACCCTGCTGGCCGGCAAAGGCGAAGTCGGTGCCACGGTTACCGTGTTCGATGCCCAAGGCACGCAGATCGGCACCGGCACCGTCGGCCCGACTGGCAGCTTCATCGTGACCCTGACACCCGTCGCCCAGAACGCCGTGCTGAGCGTGACGCTCACCGACCGTTTCGACAATGTTTCGCTGCCCGCCAGCGTGACGGTGCCCGACGCCAACGGGCCCGATCAACCTACCGCGCTGGTGCTCAGCGCCGACGGCCTGCGCCTGAGCGGGATTGCCGACGCGGGCAATACCATCACCGTGCGCGGCCCCACTGGCGTGCTGGGCACCACCACGGTCAATGCCGATGGTACGTTCCAGCTGACCTTGAGCGCGGCGCAGACCAATGGCGAACAACTGGATGTCGTGGCCAGCAGCGGTGGCTTCAATTCGCTGCCCGGCCAGCTTACCGCCATCGACAGCACAGCTCCGGCGCTGACCAATGTCGTCATCAGCAATGACGGCAGCCTGATCACCGGGCGCGGCGAAGCAGGCGCCACGGTCACCGTACTCAACCCGGCCGGCGTGGCGATTGCCACGGCCATCGTCGGTATCAGCGGGCAGTTCAGTGTGACGCTGACGCCGCCGCAGATAGATGCGCAACGCTTGCAGGTCAACCAGGTCGACGGGGCGGGCAACAGTTCGGTGCCGGCCACTGTGACCGCACCTGACCTGACCCTGCCCGGCAGCGTGCTGCAGCCGCTGGTAAGCGCCGATGGCCTGGTGGTCAGCGGGCGTGGCGAAGCAGGTGCCACGGTTACCGTGTTCGCCAGCAATGGCTTGGTGCTGGGCACCGGCGTGGTCGATGCAAATGGTCTGTTCAGCGTCAACCTGAATCAAGCCCAGAACAATGGCCAGACCCTTACCCTGTCGCAACGCGACCTAGCCGGCAACGAGTCGGCAGTGGTCAGCGTGCAGGCAGGCGATACCCTGGCTCCGTTGGCGCCCGCTGCGCTGGTACTCGACAGCACCGGGTCGTCGCTCAGTGGTACCGGCGAGATCGGTGCAACCGTTCAAATCAGAAATGCCAACGGCGACCTCGTCGGCAGTGGCGTGGTAGGCGCCAATGGCCGCTTCCAGATCAGCCTGGACACGCCGCAGGTAGCCGGGCAACTGTTGGCCGTCACGCAGAGCGATGCGGCGGGCAACACCTCGCCAGCCACACCGCTGAGCGCCCCGGACACCACCGCGCCGACCGCGCTGCTCAACGTCGTGCTCAGCAACGACGGACGGCTGGTCAGCGGTACGGGTGAGGCGGGAGCCAATGTGACCGTGCGCAGTGCCGCCGGTGTGTCGTTGGGCAGCACTGTAGTGGCCGCGGACGGCAGCTTCACTGTCATTTTGAGCAGTCCGCAACTCAATGGTCAGACGTTGTCGCTCGTGCAGGTCGACGCCGCCAGCAACGTCTCGCCCACCTTCAGCCTGCAGGCAGCCGACATCACCGCTCCGGCAGTGCCTACCGGGCTGTCGCTGAGCCTGGCGGGTACGCTGCTTTCGGGTGTCACCGAGGCAGGTGCTACCGTTAGCATCACCGGAGCCCAGGGCCAAGTCATCGGCAGCGGCGTTGCCGGCAGCGATGGCACCTTCGCCATTACCCTGGCGTCTGCCCAGGCCAATGGCCAGGCCCTGCGCGTCACGGCCACCGATGCCGCAGGCAATACCTCGGCGTCGGCCACCCTGCTGGCAGCCGACATCACCCCACCGGTCGCGGTCAGCAATCTGGTGGTCAGCGCCGACGGCACCTTGCTCAGCGGCTCGGGCGAGGCCAATGCCACCGTGCGCATCACCGCCGCCAACGGCGATCTGCTCGGCACCGGCACGGTGAATGCGAACGGTACTTTCCTGATTACTTTGAACCGGCCTGCCATCCTCAGCGACGTGCTGACCGTGATCGAAACCGATGCCGCCGGCAACCCCTCGCTGCCGGCGCAGGTCAACGGCCCGGACGGCGGTGCGCCGATCGCTCCGGCCAATCTGCTGCTGACCCTGGAAGGCGCCATCCTGACCGGCACCGGTTCGGCGGGGGCGCTCATTCGTGTCACCAGTACCACGGGTGTGCTGCTGGGCAGCGGTACGGTCAATGCGTTGGGTACGTTCAGCATCCTGCTCGATGCCCCGCAACGCAACGGCGAAGTGCTGAGCGTGCAGGCCAGTGACGCGATTGGTCGTGTCTCGATTCCGGTGTCGCTGACTGCCGGAGACACCACTGCGCCCGACCTGCTTGCCAACGTCCAGCTCAGCGCCAACGGCGCGCTGGTTACCGGCAACGGCGAGGCAGGCGCGCAAGTCACCGTGCGCAACGCGTTGAACCAGTCTGTCGGCACCGCCACGGTGGCCACGGACGGCACCTTCACGATCAACCTGGTGCCGGCCCAGACCAACCTGCAGGTGCTCACCGTGACCCAGGCCGATGCGGCCGGCAACCTGTCGCTGGGCGTGACCCTGATCGCGCCTGACCTGACCGCGCCCGCAGCGCCGGTCGCGCTGGTGCTCAACGATGTCGGCACAGTGTTGACCGGCGCCGGCGAGGCAGGTGCCAACGTGGTGGTGCGCAACGCCCTGGGCGTCCAGGTCGGCACCGGCACCGTGAACGCCAACGGCACGTTCCAGATCACCCTGGACGCGCCGCAGATCGACGGCGGTACCCTGAGGGTCACCCTCGGCGACAGCGCGGGCAACCTGTCCGTGGTGGGCAGTGTGGTTGGCCGCGACACCCTTGCACCGGTGGCGGTAGTGGCGCCTGTCATCAACGCCGACGGCAGCCTGATCACCGGGCGCGGCGAAGCGGGTGCGACCGTCACCGTCACCAGCGTCGCCGGCACTGTGCTCGGCTCGGCCGTGGTCGCCGCCAATGGCACGTTCAGCCTGGTGCTCGATCCGCCCCAGGCCAACGGCCAGCTTCTGGACGTGCTGCAGACCGACGCGGCCGGCAACGGCTCGGTGCCGGTTGCGCTGCAGGCGCCGGACATTACCCCGCCCACCGCGCTCAGCGAAGTGCTCATCAGCGCCGATGGTTTGGTTGTGACCGGTCGCGGCGAAGCCGGTGCTTCGGTTCGCGTACTGCTCGGCAACACCGAGCTGGGCCGCGCCGACGTCAACGCCAGCGGGCAGTTCACCATCACGCTGAACAATCCTCAAGTGAACCTGCAGCAGCTCACCGTCAGCCAGGTCGATGCCGCCGGCAACTTCTCTGCCAACGTCACGCTGAGCGCACCGGACCTGCAGGCGCCGGCAGCGCCGACCGATGTAGTGCTCACGCCGCAGGGCGGGGCGGTGATCGGCAAGGCAGAACCCGGCAGCGTGGTCTCGGTGGTGGTCAGCGATGCCCAGGGCAATGTGCTGGGCACCGCCACGGTCGCGGCCAACGGCACCTTCCAGGTCGACCTGGCGTTCCCGCAAACCAACGGCCAGACGCTTCTGGTCACGTCGACCGATGCCGCCGGCAACACCTCGACCAGCATCACCGTGATCGCCGCCGACCTCACCGCGCCGGATGCGCCCATTGCCTTGGGCGTCAGCCTCGATGGTTTGACCGTGGTTGGCCAGGGCGAAATCGGCAGCACTGCCACCGTGCTCGCCGTCAACGGCGACGTGCTCGGCACCGCAGCGGTCGGTCCGAACGGTATTTTCACTGTCCTGCTGCTGCGCGCCGCCAGCGAAAACGAGGTGCTCAATGTCACCTTGACCGATGCGGCCCGCAACGTGTCGACGGCAACCGTCGTGGTCGCCCCGGATGTCAACGGTCCCGATCAACCCACGGCGCTGCTGCTGGGCGGCAACGGCCTGACCCTCAGCGGGCAGGGCGATGTCGGCAACACCATTACCGTGCGCAGCGTGACGGGCGTGGTACTGGGCACGGCAGTGGTGGACGCCACGGGCAATTTCCAGGTCGCACTGAACGCGGCCCAGACCAATGGCGAAACGCTCGAAGTCATTGCCACCAGCGGTGCACTGGTATCGCTGCCTGCGCTGATCACGGTAGCCGACACCACGCCGCCCGGCCTGATCAGCAATCTGCTGGTCAGCCTTGACGGTACGCAGGTCACGGGGCGCGGCGAGGCCGGCTCGATCGTCACCATTCGCGGCCCCGACAACGCCGTGCTGGGCACGGCGACGGTCGGCGTCACGGGTGCCTTTACCGTGTCGCTGAACGTCGCGCAGACCAATGGTCAGGTGCTCAGTGCCGTGCAGGTGGACGGCGGCAACAACCCATCCACAGCTGTGACCGTGGTTGCTCGCGACAGCACGCTGCCCGACGCTCCCGCAGCGGTGCTCAATCCTGCCGGCACCCTGGTGACCGGCACCGCCGAACCCGGCACGCGGGTCACGGTCATCGTCAGCGACGCTCAAGGCAATGTGCTGGGCACTACCACGGTGGCAGCCGATGGCAGCTACGAGGTCGACCTGGGCACCGCGCAGGCCAACGGCCAGACCTTGCTGGTAACTACCACCGATGCCGCCGGCAACGTGTCCGCCAGCACCACGCTGTTCGCGCTGGACACGACCCCACCTGCGCCGGTCACCGGCCTGGTGATCAGCCCGAACGGCGATCTGCTGGCTGGCCGCGGCGAGCCGGCTGCCGAGGTGACCGTGCGCGACGCGGGCGGCACCGTCATCGGTATCGGCGTGGTCGGTGCCACGGGCAGCTTCCTCATCACCCTCAGTGCCACCGTCGCCCCAGGGGACGTGCTCACCGTCGTACAGGAAGATGCGGCGGGTAACGCGTCGGACGACGTGGACGTAACCGCACCCGATGGCACCGGCCCGGACCAACCCAGCGCGCTGCTGCTCAGTGGCAACGGCCTGCAGCTGAGCGGTCTGGCCGATGCTGGCAATACCGTGACCGTACGCAGTGCCACCGGCGTGGTGCTGGG
This sequence comes from Pseudomonas sp. CFBP 8758, assembly GCF_014841725.1. Taxonomy (NCBI): domain Bacteria; kingdom Pseudomonadati; phylum Pseudomonadota; class Gammaproteobacteria; order Pseudomonadales; family Pseudomonadaceae; genus Pseudomonas; species Pseudomonas sp. CFBP 8758. The sequence goes on from NZ_JACYUK010000001.1 coordinate 656,945, forward strand.
CACCGCAGTGGCCGATGGCAACGGTGCTTTCACGGTCGCGCTGTCGAGCCCGCAGCTCAACGGCGAACAGCTGGAAGTGGTTGCCAACCTCGGTGCGCTGGTCTCGGTGCCTGCGCAAGTGCAGGCCCTCGACCTGACCGCGCCGGGCGCATTGACCGATCTGCTGGCCAGTGCCGATGGCACTCAGCTGACCGGTCGCGGCGAAGTGGGCGCCACCGTTACCGTGCTCGCGCCCGACGGTACTGCGCTGGGCAGCGTCGTCATCGGCGTTACCGGCACCTTCACCGTACCGTTCGCGGTCGCGCAGTTGGGCGGCGGCAACCTTGCGGTGTCGCAGACTGATGTGGCCGGCAACCTTTCGCCAACGGCGCTGGTGCCGGCGGTGGACAGCGCGCCGCCTGTGGCACCTACCGCTGCCGTCGACCTCAACGGCGGGGCAGTGGTGGGGGTTGCGGAAGCGGGCACCGTGGTCACGGTGATCGTCAGCGATGCCCAGGGCAATGTGCTGGGCACCGCCACGGTCGCCCCCAACGGCAGCTACGAAGTGGTCCTGGGGGCGGCGCAGACCAACGGCCAGACTTTGCTGGTCACCTCCACCGATGCGGCGGGCAACGTCTCGTCGACCACTCTGGTGGTCGCGCCCGACACCACGGTGCCGAACCCGGTCACCGACCTTGTGGTCAGCGCCGACGGCGCGCTGCTGACCGGCAAGGGCGAAATCGGCGCGCAGGTCACCGTACTCGGCGTGGGTGGTGTCGCGGTCGGCACGGCCACGGTCGATGGCAACGGCAATTTCACCGTGACGCTCGATCCGATCTCCGGCGACCGCACCTTGCTCAGCGTCACTCAGGCCGACCCGGCCGGCAACGTTTCGACCGTCGCCACCGTCACCACACCGGACACCAATGGCCCGGATGTACCGACCGCACTGGTGCTCAGCACCGATGGCCTGCAGTTGGTGGGCCAAGGTGATGTCGGCAACCTGATCACCGTGCGCAACCTGCAAGGGACCGTCCTGGGTACCGCGACCGTCGATGGCAGCGGCGTCTTCCAGGTGCAGCTTTCTGCTGCCCAGCTCAATGGCGAAATCCTCCAGGTCACGGCCGCCGACGGCGCGCTGACCTCGCTGCCGGCGCAACTGACAGCGCCGGATGTGACCGCTCCCAGCAACCTTGGCGCACTGTCGGTCAGCCTCGACGGCACGGTGCTGACCGGGCGCGGCGAAGCTGGTGCAACCGTGGTGATCACTGGCCCTGGCAACGTAGTGCTGGGCACCGCCGTGGTCGCAGTGACAGGGGTGTTCGTCGCCAACCTGGCCACGCCACAACTCAACGGCCAGGCCTTGAGCGTGGTGCAGACCGACCTGGCCGGCAACGCTTCGCTGCCCCTCGTCACGCTTGCCGGCGACCGTACGCCACCCGCAGCGCCGGCCGATCTGGCGGTCATCAACCAGGGCCTGGTGCTGACCGGCACGGGTGAGCCCGGTGCACTGGTTACCGTCACCAATGCCCAGAACGTCGTCCTGGGCACCGCCACGGTCCTGCTCGATGGCAGCTTCCAGGTGGTGTTGAGCCAGGCGCAGGTCAACGGCCAGGCCCTGGGCGTGACCCTGACCGATGCCGCGGGCAACGTGTCGGTGCCGAGCGCCGTTCTGGCGGGCGACACCACCGCACCGGTGCCTTTGACCAATATCGCCATCAGCAATGACGGCGCACTCACCAGCCTGTTGACCGGCAAGGGCGAGCCCGGTGCCGTGGTCAGCGTGACCCGACTGGACGGTACCGTACTGGGCAGCGGCGCGGTCTCGGCGGCGGGCAATTTCAGCGTCACTCTGACGCCAGCGGTGATCACCGGCGAGCTCCTGAACCTGGTGCAGACCGATGCCGCAGGCAATGTCTCGCCAATCGCGACGATCAATTCGCCGGACACCACTGCGCCCGAATTGCTGACCCAGGTCGCAATCAACCTCACCACCGGGGCCACTGTCACCGGCCGGGGAGAGCCCGGCGCCACGGTGACCGTGCGCGACGCCGCCGGTGTAGTCTTGGGCAGCGCCCAGGTGGCAGCCGACAACAGCTTCGTTGTGACCCTGTCGCCGGCGCAGATCAACAATCAGCCGCTGACCGTGGCCCAGACGGATGTGTCCGGCAACGTGGGTGCGAACACCCCGATCTTCGCTCCGGACCTGACCCCACCGGCTGCGCCGACGCAACTGCTGCTCAATGCCAGCGGTACCGTGCTCAGTGGCGTGGGCGAAGCCAATGCCACCGTGCTGGTGAAGAACGCGGCAGGCGTGACCCTGGGCACGGCGACCACCGTAGCGGCCGATGGCACCTTCCTGGTGACGTTGCCGGCGCAGCTCAACGGTCAGTCGCTGGTGGTGACGCTGACCGACGCGGCTGGCAATGTCTCGGGCCCCGGCAGCCTGCTGGCCGGCGACACCACGCCGCCGGCGGCGCCGACCATTCTGGCGCTGAACGCGACCGGCACGCTGCTCACCGGTACCGGCGAGCCCGGCGCGCAGTTGATCATCCGCAACAACCTCAATGTGTCGGTGGGCACCGGCACGGTCAACGCCGATGGCACCTACAGCGTCACGCTCGGCGTGGCGCAGATCAACGGTGAAGTGCTCAGCGTCCGCCAGGTCGATGCCGCCGGCAACGCCTCCGCTGCGGTCACCATTACTGCCAGCGATCTCCAGGCTCCGACCGCACTGGTCAACCTGGCGGTATCGACCAGCGGCCTGCAACTGACCGGCAGCGGCGAAGCGCTCGCGCGCATCGTGGTCAAGAACGTGCTGGGTGTGCAGATTGGCGCGGCGACTGCCGATGTCGACGGTAATTTCACCGTCAACCTGGCCACTGCTCAGCTCAACGGCCAGGTGCTTGTCGTGACCCAGGCCGACGTGGCTGGCAACGTCTCGCTGCCGTTCAACTTTGCCGTACCGGATGTCACCGCGCCACTGGCATTGACCCTGACGGCGGTCAGCGCCGACGGTCGTATCGTCACCGGGCGTGGCGAAGCCGGCGCGACGGTGACCGTCACCGGTCCGCTGAACGCGACACTGGGCACCGCCGTGGTCGCCGCGGACGGCACCTTCAACGTGACCCTGAGCACCCCGCAGACCAACTTCGAAGCCTTGCTGCTGGTCCAGCGTGACGCTGCGGGGAACACGTCCGCCGGGGTTACCGTCAACGCCCCTGACCTGACTCCACCGGCGCTGCCGGCGGGGCTGGGCCTGAGCGCCAACGGTCTGCTGTTCAACGGCACGGCCGAGGCGGGCGCAAGAGTGTTCGTGAGCAACGCTCAGGGCGCTGCGCTGGGCAACGTTCTGGTCGGCGCCAATGGCACCTTCAGCGTGCCGCTGAGCCTGGCACAACTTAATGGCGGGACGCTGGAGGTGTACGCGCAGGATGCCGCTGGCAACAAATCCGCGCTGGCACGTTTGACCGTTCCCGATATCACCCCACCGAGCCTGGCCACGCAACTGGTGGTGAATGCCGCTGGCACCGTGCTCACCGGCAAAGGCGAGGCCGGGGCGACCGTCAGTGTCGGGCTGCTGGTCGGGCAGACCCCTGTGGTGCTTGGCACGGCGGTGGTCGACGTCAATGGCAACTTCCAGGTGCCGCTGCTGCCGGCTGCCCTCGGTGGTCAGCTGTTGACCGTGATCCAGACCGATGCGGCGGGCAATCCTTCGGCTATCGCCTCGTTGAACATTCCTGTGGAGCTGCCACCGGCCGCGCCGCAGGTCAGCACCATCACCAGCAACGGCGTGACCCTGACCGGCACCACCGAGGCGGGCACTACCGTGGTGGTGCGCAACGCCGCCGGGACCGTGCTCGGCACCGGTGTCACCACCGGTACCACCTTTACCGTGACGCTCAATCCACCCCAGGCCAACGGCCAGGTGCTCGAACTGCACGCCACCAAAGGCGCGCTCACGTCGATCGCGACCTTCTACACCTCGGTCGACAGCACCGCGCCAGTGCCCATCACCGCACTGGACGTCAACGGTACCGGAACGCTGGTCACCGGCCGAGGCGAGGTAGGCGCCACCGTGCGGGTCACCAATGCCGCCGGCGTGGTGGTAGGCACTGGTGTGGTCGGTTTGAACGGCAGCTTCGCCGTGGTACTGCCAGTGGCCCAGGCCAACGGCGGTACCCTGACGGCGGTGCAGGTGGATGCCGCGCAGAACGTGTCCACGGCGGTCAGCATCGCCGCGCCCGATATCGTCGCACCCGTGGCACCGGTGATCACCGGCCTGAGCAATGCCGGGCAGACCCTCAGCGGTACCGGTGAAGCCGGTGCCATCGCCACCGTCTACAACGCTGCAGGGGTTGCCATCGGCACGGCCACCGTGCTGCCCAACGGCACCTTCGCGGTCACGTTGAGCAGCCCGCAACTCAATGGCCAACTGCTCAGCGTCAAGCTGGCCGATGCCGCCGGCAATGTGTCGGTGGGCACGCCGTTCCTGGCACTCGACACCACCCCACCGACGGCGCTGGTCAACGTCGCGCTGGCCACCAATGGCAGCACCGTGACCGGGCAGGGCGAGGCCGGCGCGCGGGTGACCGTCAGCGTCGGCGGCGTGGCATTGGGCAATGCCGTGGTCGATGCCAGCGGCAACTTCAGCGTCGGCCTCAGCGCCGCGCAGCTCAATGGTCAGCAACTGACCGTGGTGCAGACCGATGCCGCCGAGCTGACGTCGCCGATCACCACACTCACGGCCCGTGATGCCACCGCGCCGAACGCACCGACCGCACTGTTGCTGGTCGGCGGCGTGAGCCTGAGCGGCGTCGGCGAAGCCAACAGCACCGTCAAGGTCTACGGTGCCAACAACGCTCTGCTGGCCGAGGGGCCGGTGAACGCGCTGGGTCTGTTCACGGTGACACTGGCTGCGCCGCAGCTCAACGGAGGCGCCCTGCGCGTGACCCTCACCGATGCGGCCGGCAACGTGTCCGCAGCGGGTCAACTGGGTGTGGCCGACACCACGCCGCCGGCTGCGCCAACCGCCACTATCAGTGCCAGCGGCACAGTGGTGTCGGGCACCGGCGAGGCGGGGGCCACGGTCACCGTGCGCAGTGGCGCCAGCGTGCTGGGCACGGCGCTGGTCGCCGCCAACGGCACCTACAGCGTTACCCTCAATGCCGCGCAGATCAACAGCCAGGTGCTGACCGTCAGCCAGGCCGATGCCGCCGCCAACGTTTCGCCGACGGCCACCACCACCGCGCCGGACCTGACCCCACCGAGCCTGGCCACCGGGCTGGTAGTGGCGGGCGATGGCCTGACCCTGCGCGGTACCGGCGAGCCGGGCGCCACGGTCAGCGTCAAGGCAGCCAACGGCGTCGTGCTCAACGTGGCGTCGGTCACCGTGGGGGCTGATGGCACCTTCACCGTGGCCTTGAACGCCGCGCAGATCAACGGCGAGCGCCTGAGTGTCACGCTCACCGACGAGCGCGGCAACGTCAGCGCCGGCGCGGCTGTGGTGGCACCGGACATCGACGTCAACGAGCCGGTGATCGCCTCCAACAACCTGGCAACCGCTACGGTCAACATCACGCCGGTCACGGTGGCCAGCGAGTACACCAACACCAGCGTCAGCCTGCTGCTGGGCCAGGTGAAGGCGTTCGGTTTCACGGTGGCTGCCGGTACCGTGACCGATCCGTTGATCACGGTGACCAACAACGCCTTGCTCGGTGTGCTGCCAGCGTCGGCCTTCGCTCTGGAGGTGCAGAACGCCGCCGGTAACTGGGTAACCCTGGCCAACAGCACGACCAATCCGCAGTTGCTCAATCTGATCGGGCTGGGGACTAACCAGGTGCAGGCCGACATAGGCTTGCTGCAAGCCGGCAACTATCGCCTGACGGTCGCCAGCAGTCTGGTTTCGCTGCTCGACAGCCTGACCACGCAGATCCAGTTCGTGACCACCAGCCTGACCCAGTTCACCGGCACCCCGGCACCGTTGGACGGTAACGTCATCACCGATCCCGGTGTGAACGGCCTGGCCGACCGCACCGGGCCGGACAACGGTGCGGTGCTGCAGGTACTCAAGAACGGCACCTACGTGACGGCCGGTGCGGGCACCATGGTGCAGGGCCTGTATGGCCAACTGACCATCGACAGTACCGGCAAGTACACCTACAACCCGAGCGGGGCAGTCGCCAGCGTGGGCAAGGTCGAAGACTTCCAGTACCAGTTGGTGCACCCCAATGGCTTGAGCTCGACGGCCCATCTGTACGTGCGCATCGACAGCGCCAACGTCAACGAGGTGTGGAACCCCAACAACCTGGCCGCCAACGCCACGCTGGTGGATGCCGTCAACGACGCGGCGGCGAGTGCCTTGAGCCTGGTCGGCCAGTTCACCGACACCACGGCCACGATCGGTCGCTATGACAGCAGCTTGCTCGGCGGTCGCGGCGAGTTCACGTTCACCGTGGCGCCGAACACCTTGAGCGACCTGACCTTGTCGGTCACCGGCAGCGGCCTGTCGCTGCTGTCGCCGGTCAACTTCGTGCTGTCCAAGCTGCAGGCCAACGGCACCTATGTTCAGGTAGGGTCCTATTCGGGTGCCAACCTGATCGCGATCGGCAGCGCTGGCCTGGGTGTGCGCGTCGAGGACCAGACTGCCGGCACCTACCGCCTGGTCGTCACCAACGGTGGCCTGGGAGTGGCATCGAGCTACACCGCCGCAGTACGTCAGGAGGCGACGTCCACCAGCACCTTCGTGGTCGGCAGCGCCACCACGGCGGTGGGCAACCTGCTGACCGGGGCTGGCGCCGATGTACTGGGTTCCTCGTACACCTCGCTCAGCGTGCTGAGTGCCGGCGCCTTCGTTCTGCCTGGGGTCAACGGCGTCACCATTGCCGGTGCCCATGGCGCGCTGCTGGTCAATGCCGATGGCAGCTATGCCTATACACCGACCTTGAACCAGGGCAGCGGCGTGATTGGCCAGACCGACGTGTTCACCTATCAACTCAACCACCCAACCGGAGCCAGTGATACCGCCACCCTGACCATCAACCTCAACAACGCTGCCGCGCCGGCCACTTTCGCGCGCCTGGCGTCGTTCGCCAGTGACGACACCAGCGCCGATCACGCTGCCGTTGCCGGCAGTGACCGGCACGACCCGCAAGGCACTTCGGGCGATGATCTGCTCGATGGCGCCCAGGGCGGGCCGCTGACCTTGCACGGTCACGACGGCAACGACACCATCGTCATCTACGACCAGACGTTCGCCTCGGTCGACGGCGGTGCCGGGACCGATACGCTGAAGTGGAGCGGCGGCGATGCCGACATCGACCTGAGCAACCTGGCAGCACGCATCAACAACATCGAGGTCATCGACCTGAACCAGTCCAGCAAGGTCAATCTGACCTTGAGCTTGAGCGACCTGCTGTCGGTCACCGACGCCAGCACCGACAAGCTACTGATCCTGGGCGACAGCCACGACACCGTGCACATGACCGGCGCAACCTGGGCGCCGGGCGCCACACAGACGGACAACGGCGTGCAGTACAACGTCTACACTCCCCAGGAGGACCCCTCGCACCATCTGTGGGTCCAGAGCGGTATCAGTGTCGTCTGATACCCGCTACCAGCGTCGGGCCTGCGGGCCCGGCGTCGCGGCAGGAAGTCGCACGCCGCCTGAATCGGGCGTGCCATCAAGAACAGGAAGTGGGGGATTGGCTTGAAGTGCACCTCTTTGGCGACACATATTTCAGTGGCCGTTCTGGCACTGGGCATCACACCGCTCTACAGCCTGCCGGCACATGCCGCAGACACCCTCGAACCCGGGCTCAAGGTCATCAGCCCGAGCCGCTTGGAAACCCGCCCCGAGCAGACCGCTCGGCCGCATCCACGCAATGTCGCCAGGCCTGCGATTGCGTCCGCTGCAACGGCGGCGGGGGCCAGGCTCGACGATTCCGATCTGGCCGCGCCGGTCTCCGGCACTCAGCTGGGCCTGGTCCAGGCCGTCCGCCTGGCGGTGGAATGGCATCCGAGCATCGGCGAGGCGATCGGCACCCTGTACCAGCAGGGTGAAGGCATCAACGTGGCGCGTGCCGGCTACTATCCACGCATCACCGGCGGGCTGCGTGGTGGTCTCGACAGTTCCTACGGTGGCAATGGCACCAGCCAGGCGGTGAACATCTCGCTCAAGCAGATGCTCTACGACTTCGGCAAGGTCGACAGTGCGGTCGACGTCGCCAAGGCCCGCGTCGCCCGCAGTCAGGCACAGGTACTGCTGAGCATCGATCAGGTGGCACGCGACACCTCCCAGGCCTACATCGAGGTGCAGCGCTATCAACGCCTGCTGCAGGTCGCTCGCGAGCAGATCAAGGGCATCGCCGGCATTGCCGAGCTGGCACGTCAGCGCAGCGACATGGGCGCCGCCACGCGTTCGGACGTGGTCCAGGCCAGGTCCCGTGAAGACGGCGCACGTGCCACCCTGCTGCAATACCAGGCGCTGTACAACCGCTGGCGAGCCAACCTGATCAACCTGGTCGGTCGCGCCGCGCCGTTCGACGTCAACGACGACTTTCCGCCGTCGCTGCTGGCCTCCTGCAACGCTGCAGAGCCGGACATGAACGCCTTGCCCGGCATTCTGGTAGCCAACGCGCAACGGGTCGAGGCCCAGGCGGCCATTCGCCAGGCCCGCGCCGATGGGCTGCCGACGCTGTCGGTCGACCCCACGCTGAACCACTACCTGGACAGCAACTACAACAGCAACAATTCCAATATCGACCGTACCCAGGCAGGCATCTTCATCAACCTCGACGTGCCGTTCTACCAGGGCGGTGCCACCACCGCGCGTACCGCCGCAGCTACCTATGCCCTGACTGCCGCCGACTCGGCCGAAGATGCCGCCCGCCTGCAGGCCCGCCAGGGCTTGTTCGAAGCGAAGGCGCAAACTGCCAGCCTGGACCGCCGGCTCGGCTCGCTGCAGTCGCGCCAAGGCAGCATCTCCGAAGCCCGCGAGCTGTACGGCCAGCAATACCTGGAGTTGGGCACGCGGCCACTGCTCGACCTGCTCAACGCCGAGCAGGAGATCCACCAGTCGCGCTTCGACCTGGCCAATACCGAAGCTGATCTGCGCCGCCTGCAGGTCGACTGTCTGTACAGCACTGGCGCCCTGCGCAGTGCCTACCGGATCGATCAAAGCACCATCCAAGGCGTGGAGATATTGCCATGAACGATGCCGTGAACCTGCCCCTGGACGCGGAATCGGTACAACCCGCGCAAACCTTCTCGCGCCAGGACTACCGGGTCTGGCTCGACGCGATCCTCGGTGTGGCGCGTCACTACCGCCTGGAGTGCTCGGCGGAAAACGTGCGTATCGCATCGCTGCGTGCCGACGATTCCAGCGTCGAGGACGTCCTGCGGCAGATGGCCCGGCAGGCCGGCCTGACGATCAAGTTCGCCCGCTACGACCCCACCACCCTGACCCAGTGGCGCACGCCGCTGGTGGTGCAGCTCAAGGACGGTCAGGTCGGCATCGTCCAGGTGCTCGGCGACGACGAGCAGATCGGCATCGCCTATAGCGGCGACCAAGGGCTGCAGAGCAGCATCGACCGCCAGACCCTGCTCGACAACGCCCTGCGCACGGTGATACTGCGTCCGGCGCGGCCGGTCAGCGACGTGCGCACCAACGACTACATCAAACCCTACGACGAGCACTGGTTCCGCAAGATCGTGCTGCGCGACCTCAGGCCCTACGGGCACGTCATGCTGGCCTCGCTGGTGGCCAACATCCTTGGTCTGGGCGGGGTGTTGTTCTCCATGCAGGTATACGACCGGGTGATCCCGGCCGAATCGCTGCCCACCCTGTACGTGCTGTTCGGCGGCGTGCTGCTGGCGATCACCTTCGACTTCATCATGCGCATCATGCGCATGAAGATCACCGACCTGCTGGGCAAGCGCGCGGACCTGCGTGTCAGCGACCTGGTCTTCGGCCACGCGATGCGCCTGCGCAACTCGGCACGGCCCAAGTCCACCGGTTCGTTCATCTCGCAGCTGCGCGAACTCGAGTCGCTGCGTGACCTGATCACCTCCAGCACTGCCACGGCCCTGGCCGACCTGCCGTTCTTCCTGATTTTCCTGGTGGTGTTCTACCTGATCGGCGGGCCACTGGTGCTGATTCCCCTGTGCGCACTGGTGGCGATGGTGGTGCCTGGGCTGATGGCCCAGCGCAAGCTGGCGCGGTTGGCCAACGAATCCATGCGCGAATCAGCGCTGCGCAACGCCATGCTGGTAGAAACCGTGCAGGGAATGGACGACATCAAGAGCCTGCAGGCCGAGCAGCGCTTCCAGCAGCAATGGAACCACTACAACGCCGTGGCAGCCGACAGCAGCCTGCGCCTGCGTACCTTGACCAACGGCCTGGTGGCCTGGACGCAGAACGTGCAGAGCGCGGTGTTCGCTATCGTCATCGTGTTCGGCGCGCCCATGGTGATTGCCGGCGACCTCACCACCGGTAGCCTGGTGGCCGCCTCGATTCTGGCCTCGCGGATGATGGCGCCGGTGTCGCAGCTGACCCATGTGCTGACCCGCTGGCAGCAGGCCAAGGTTGCCCTGGAAGGGCTCAACCGCCTGATGCTGTTGCCGGTCGATCACCCCGAAGGTGCCCAACGCGTGCACCTGCCGGTGATCGGCGGCCGCTACGAGCTCAAGCGCGCCAGCTTCAAGTACAGCGAGGAGTCGCGCACTCCGGCACTGACCGTCAACGAGTTGAGCATCGCGCCGGGCGAGCGCATCGCCGTGCTTGGCCGCAACGGTGCCGGCAAGTCGACCTTGCTCCAGGCACTGGCCGGCGGCCTGGACCTGAGCGGCGGCAGCATCAGCCTCGACGGCGTCGCCCTGGGCCATATCGACCCTGCCGACGTGCGCCGCGACATCGGCCTGCTCACGCAGAACTCGCGGCTGTTCCACGGCAGCCTGCGTGAGAACCTGATCATGGGCGCCGGGCAGGCGTCGGACCAGGAGATCATCGCGGCACTGGAAATCACTGGCGCGCTGGATTTCGTGCGCCAGTGCCCGACTGGCATGGATCACTTGATTCTCGAAGGCGGCCTCGGCCTGTCGGGTGGTCAGCGCCAGTCGCTGTTGCTGTCGCGCCTGCTGATCCGCCAGCCGCACATCCTGTTGCTCGACGAACCCACTGCATCGCTGGACGAAACCACCGAACGCCGGCTGATCCAGAACCTGGCGACCTGGGGCCAGGGCCGCACGATCATCGTGGCCACCCACCGCACCAGCGTGCTGGCCCTGGTCGACCGGATCATCGTGGTCGACAACGGTCAGGTGGTGATCGACGACACCAAGGAAAACGCCATCGCCAGACTGTCGCGTCCCAAGGGCGCGGCTCAATGAAGGAGGGCAGGGCAATGGATACAGGCAAGTCTTTCAAGGTGCTGGGCTCCGGTGAATTCAAGCGCATCCCGCTGCTCAGCGAAGACGGTGCGCCGGGCCAGTCGTATTACCAGGACGGTGTCGACGACTCCACCGTGGTGCGCGCGACCCGCGTGGTGTGGGTCGCGGTGGCGATGCTGCTGGCGTTCTTCGTCTGGGCATTCTTCTTCGAGGTCGTGGAAGTCTCCACCGGCACCGGCAAAGTCATTCCCAGCTCGCGGGAACAGCTGATCCAGTCGCTCGAAGGCGGCATCGTGGCCGAGATGAACGTCACCGAAGGGGCAATCGTCGAACGCGGTCAGGTGCTGGCCCAGCTGGACCCGACCAAGACCGAATCCAACTTCGGCGAGAGCGCGGCGAAATACCGCGCGACCTTGGCCAGTGTTGCCCGCCTGCAGGCCGAAGTCGGGCTCAAGCCCCTGAAGTTCCCGGCCGAGCTCGACGCCTATCCGGCCTTGCTCAAGGCCGAAACCGAGCTGTACAACGTCCGCCGTCGTGGTCTGGACGACTCGCTGGCCGGCATCAACGAATCCCTGCGGCTGGTGCGCAGCGAATTGCAGATCACCGAAAACCTGGCCAGAACCGGTGCTGCCAGCCGGGTGGAAGTACTGCGCCTGAATCGGCAGCGCTCAGAGCTCGAGCTCAAGCTCACCGAAGCCCGCTCCGACTACATGGTGCGTGCCCGCGAGGAGCTGGCCAAGGCCAATGCCGATGTGGAAACCCTGACCGCGGTGCTCAAGGGCCGCTCCGATTCGGTGTCGCGCCTGACCCTGCGCTCGCCCGTGCGTGGCATCGTCAAGGACATCGAAGTCACCACCATCGGCGGCGTGGTGCCGCCCAATGGCCAATTGATGCAGATCGTGCCGCTGGACGAGCGCTTGCTGATCGAAGCGAGAATTTCACCCCGCGATATCGCTTTCATTCATCCCGATCAGCAAGCCAAGGTAAAGATCACCGCCTATGACTATTCGATCTACGGCGGGCTCGACGGCCGGGTGGTGACCATCTCGCCCGATACCATCCAGGATGAAGTGAAACCCGAGGTGTTCTATTACCGAGTGTTCATCCGCACCGATTCCGACTCGCTGGAGAACAAGGCCGGGAAGAAGTTTGCCATCGTCCCCGGCATGATCGCCACGGTCGACATCACCACAGGCCACAAGACAGTGCTGGATTATTTGATAAAGCCGCTGAACAGGGCCAAGGAAGCCCTGCGCGAACGCTAGGAAGAGCAGGGGGGCTCGGCAGCCTGGCCCCCCGGCGATTTCCAGCTCGGGCAATACGCCGAACGCACCACCTGGGCCAGGCAATAGCCGCGGTTGCGTACCGAGCGGATCAGGCGTTCGCCACCGCTGCATTGGCCAAACTTGCTTTGCAGGCGGCTCAGGGACATTTCCAGACCGTTGTACTGGCTGGGGTTCTTGCCCAGTCCGGCGATCAGCGCTTCCTTGCTGACCACCCGCTCGCTGCTGAAGGCGAGCAGGCTCAGCAGCGAGCACTCGGTACGCGTCAAGGCCACGCTGATGCCATTCTGGGTCAGGGTTCGGTCGATGTCGTTGAACCACCAGCGGCCGTGTGCGAGCTGCGCATCATCCGCTGTTTGATGGGCCGTATAGAGCTGCGTATAGACGGAAGAATATTTGTTGCCAAGGTCCGTAGGCATGGGGTCGTTCCTTCAAAACGTGGTGCTGGATCCAATTTCTCTATCAATTCAAGGCTAGTACGCTTTGAAAAAATCGCCAATGGCCATCGGTCAGTCGAAAAACGCTTTTCAGCGAAAGGCGATGGGCGGGGGCGAGATGCAGCCGCGAATCAGGCGGTAGCCGGTGCCGCGTACGCTCTGGATGACATGGGTGCCGAAGGCTCGGCGAATGCTGCTGCGCAGGCGACTGACGAATTTCTCCACCACCCGCACGTCGTAGGTGCGCATATTAAGCCCCAGCAGTTGCGCCAGATCGTCGAAGCTCAGCTGGTGATGAGGGGCGTAGAGCAGCGCCAGGACCACCTGAACCTGCACAAAGGTCAGGTCCAGGCGTCGCGTCGCGTCTTCCAGGCACAGACGTACGGGATCCAGCACCGGTGGGGCCAGATTCCAGTAGTCGGGGTTCTGGAACAGCGCGAGATAGAAGGCTTCGCGCTCCTGCTCCGGGCCCGGCAATCGCAGCACGTGGTCGGCCCCTGCGTGTTGGTAGGCTTGGCGAATGGCGGGGTCGGCGCCGGTCAGGGCGACCAGCACCGACGCCCAGCTGTTGCCTCGACGGATGTCGTCGACCCAGCGGACGCCCTGTTGTCGTTCGCCACGGGCAGGCTCGACGAGAATGGCCTTGTGCCGGCTCTTTTCGTAGTCGAATGTCGGCTGCAAGTCCGGCTGCAGGCCCTCGACGGGCAGGGAAAGGTGGTGAAGGCAGCGCTCGAGCGAGTCGCTCCGTGAGGTATCGCTGCAAAGCATGAGAAGACGCGGTTCAAGCGGGTGAAACAGTGCAGCCAAAACATCCATGTGTATCATTCCTGCTGTTCGCCGAGCCGACGAACAAGGCGCAGCATCGAGCTGCTTGGATCCAAGTCACTACACTGTGTACTGGCGCTACGCTATCGGCAAGCGACTTGTTCGCAACGCTTCCTGCAGGTGGCTTGTCACCCGCCCGCTGCGTTGCGTATTTTGTGTACATCGCCGAGTACGGCATTGAGCGTCAAGGGCAGAGAAATGAGTAGCGAAGGACTGCGTACGGTCGCCGAGCGTTTGAGCGGTGTCGATGAAATCGAATGCGTCACACCTGATCTCAATGGCGTACCGCGAGGCAAGGTCATGACGGCAGAAGGGTTCCTGGAGGGTCGTCGTCTGCAACTGGCCAGCGGCGTGCTGCTGCAATGCATCATGGGCGGTTATCCGCCCAGCCGCTACTACGGCGCCGACGACGGCGACGTCGCACTGGTGGCCGACCTGACTCGGTTGCAGCGCCTGCCCTGGAGCGAGCCGGCCCGTGCCTGGGTGGTCTGCGATGCCGAGGAGTTGAGCGGCGGGTTTTCTGCGCTGTCGACCCGCGGCCTGCTCAAGACAGTGGTTGCACGCTATGAGCGCCTGGGCTTGGCCCCGGTGGTAGCGACCGAGCTGGAATTCTTCGTCTTCGCCGCCAATCCCGACCCGTTACTGCCGTTCCAGGCGCCGATCGGGCTGGATGGCCGACGCGAGGATGGCAGCAGTGCGTTCAGCGTGGGGTCCAACAATGGCTTGCGGCCGTTTTTCAACGAGGTCTATCGCAGCATGGCAGCGCTGGGGCTGCCGCGCGACACGGTGATGCACGAAATGGGCGTCAGCCAGTTCGAGATCAACCTGCTGCATGGTGATCCGCTGCTGCTCGCCGACCAGACTTTCCTGTTCAAGCACCTGCTCAAGGAAGTCGGGCTCAAGCATGGGTTGAGCGTGGTATGCATGGCCAAGCCGCTGGCACGGGTGGCTGGCAGTTCAATGCACATCCACCAGAGCGTCGTGGCACTGGACACCGGCCTGAACGTGTTCAACGATGCCCATGACCAGCCCACCGACACCTTCCGTCATTTCATCGGCGGGCAACAGGCGGCCATGGCCGATTTCACGGCGCTGCTGGCGCCCAACGTGAATTCCTACCAGCGCCTGTGTCAGCCCTATGCGTCGCCCAACAATGCCTGCTGGTCCCATGACAACCGCGCCGCCGGGCTGCGCATACCGGCCAGCGCTGCCTGCGCCCGCAGGGTCGAGAACCGTCTGCCCGGCGCCGATGCCAATCCCTACCTGGCCATCGCCGCCAGCCTCGCCGCCGGCCTGCACGGCATCGAACACCGGCTCGAGCCCTCGCAGCCCATGCAGGGCGACCTTGCCGTGCCGGAAGAATTGTCGTTGCCATGTACCTTGCATGCGGCCCTGGAGCGTCTCAAGCGCAGCCCGTTGGCCAGGGAACTGTTCGGCAATGTGTTCATCGAAGGCTACATTGCGACCAAGACCCTGGAGCTGGCGAGTTTCTTCGACGAAATCACTCCTTGGGAACGCCGGGTGCTGGCGGCCCAAGCTTGATCCTGCAACAGCTTGTATGCAGGTGACGATTTTCCCCGCCGCGCTCAGCCGAGGTGGCGGAAAAGGGCGTTGCCTGTGAACCGATCGTTCCGACACCCTTTACCGCGGACCTGCAATGCGCCAAATCTGGAAAAACTTTCGAGCCCTGTACTTCGCCTCACTGATGATGCTGATCGGCTCTGGCTTGTTGAGTACCTACCTGGCCCTGCGCCTGTCGGCCGAGCAGGTCGACAGCCTGTGGGTGGGTGCGCTGATGGCCGCCAACTATTTCGGCCTGGCCCTGGGCGGCAAGATCGGCCACAGGTTGATCGCCCGCGTGGGCCATATCCGTGCCTATGCCACCTGCGCCGGTATCGTCGGCGCCGCCGTGCTGGGCCATGGCCTGGTGAACTACCTGCCAGCCTGGCTGTTCCTGCGGGTCATCGTCGGTCTGGGCATGATGTGCCAGTACATGGTGATCGAAAGCTGGCTCAACGAGCAGGCCGACAGCAAGCAGCGCGGAGCGGTGTTCAGCGGCTACATGATCGCTTCCTACCTGGGCCTGGTCCTGGGCCAGCTGATTCTGGTGGTGCATCCGCAACTGGGGCTGGAACTGCTCATGCTGGTCGCGCTGTGCTTCGCCCTGTGCCTGGTGCCGGTGGCCCTGACGCGGCGGATTCACCCGGCGCCCATGCACCCGGCGCCCATGGAGCCACGCTTCTTCATCAGTCGCGTGCCGCAGTCACTGAGCACCGTGCTTGGCTCAGGCCTGATCGTCGGTTCGTTCTACGGTCTGGCGCCGCTATACGCCTCGGCGCAAGGCCTGAGCACGGAGCAGGTCGGCCTGTTCATGGGTTCGTGCATTTTCGCCGGGTTGCTGGTGCAGTGGCCGCTGGGCTGGCTGTCGGACCGTTATGACCGTGCGCTGCTGATCCGCTGCGTGGCCGTCGGTATCGCCGTCGCCGCATTGCCCTTGGCGCTGATTCCAGCTGTGCCGCTGGAGGTGCTGTTCGCAGCCGGCTTCCTGGTGTCGCTGCTGCAGTTCTCGCTGTACCCACTGGCCGTGGCGTTTTCCAACGACCACGTCGAGGCCGATCGACGAGTCTCGCTGACCGCCATGCTGTTGGTAACCTACGGTGTGGGCGCCTGTATCGGCCCATTGGTGGCAGGGGTGCTGATGAAGCAGTTCGGCAGCCAGATGCTGTATGCCTTCTTCAGCTTTTTCGCCGTGGTGCTGGTATGGCGGATCAGGCCGAAGGCAGTGACCAACCTGCACGTCGTGGACGACGCACCGTTGCATCACGTGGCCATGCCGGCCGCCAACTCGCCGTTGGCCGCAGCGTTGGACCCGCGGGTGGATGAGCACATGGTGCAGGAACAGATGCAGAACACCGAACCTGCCGAAGAAGAGCCGGTCAAGGCTGGCTAGGGTGCCGCCGGGCCGCGCTCGGGGCGCGGCCCGGGTTTAGAAATCGTCCCGGTCGAAGCGCTGTGCGTCGCGCTGCAACTGATGCACGAAGCGCTCGAGCTGCCGCTGCATCAGCCCCGGGATATTGTGGAAGCGCACGCCCACGAAAGTGGTGTCGATGCGCTCCTCGAAATGCAGGTGGCGCAGCTCGACCGCCGTATTCATGGCGCCGAAGGGAAGGCCGGCGCTGAAGCGCTCGTAGATCTGCCCCAGCTGTAACCGCTCGGCGATGTCGCCCTCGAAGCGCAGCTTGCAGCCATGGGCCGAGATGTCGAGCAGCTTGCCCACCAGCGTGCTCTTCAGCCGACTGCCGGCGATTTCCACATCGACCAGTTGCGACAACTTGAGTGCGGCACGAAAGGCATTGCGGCGCTGGTGGTAGACCACCTGGCCAGGCAGCGCGCCGACATAGCAGCGGCTGCCCTGCTTCTGGGTGATGGTCCAGTGGCCATGGCTTTCCCAGGCAACGCGCACGCCGTCATGAAAGCCTTCGACCTTGAACCCTTCACCTGCTTCCAGGTATTTCTCGCCTTCGCGGGGAATCATTTCATCAAGGACGATGCGCAGGTTGTCCCGGTCCACTTCCACCAGAAAGCTCTGGCAGCGCAGGGTGCGCTCGTGAAAAGTGATGATCAGGGGGTCGTGGCTTTCCTGGAGCATGCGCAGGTTGGCGGCGACTTCCAGGGGTGTGGCAAGCACCTTGGGCGGTTGCGGTGCGTCTTCCACGTTCGATGCGTTTGACACGTTCTGGTCTACTCCGGGGAACGCACAGGTCAGGCCTGGCTGAGGGCGCGGTAGGTGGCCATTCGCGCGGTCGAGCCACGGCTGTTGTAGAGCGACGGTGGCTCGGCGCCAGTAAGTATGCGGATCTGGTTGGCGGTCGCCACCTGCTGGCGCACGATGCCTTGGCCCACCTGTGCATTGATGGCCTGGCACTGTGCGAGCAACTGACTCAACGCATCGCCCCGGGCCAGCAACGCATCGCCCAGGTGCGACTGGCGCGCCAGCGCCTGCAGCCCGTCGCGATCGGCGGACAGGCCGAGCTGCATGAGCAGGTGGCTGCGCCGGCGTCCGTTCTGCTCGAGCAACACGATCAACGACTGCTTCTGCGCCAGAATCGTTTCCAGAAGCTCCATGTCGCGGCTTTGCAACGCCAGCGACTCGTCGCGCAGCAGCTCGAGCAGCTGCCCTGCGTACGGGAGGTCTTCTTCAATCAGCTGCAACAGCGTTTGATCGTGCATGGTGAGCCCTGGCGTTGACGCGTCCAGAAACCCCGGCGCCTAGACTGGGCTAGCGCTGGGCTTCGAAATTGAGCATTTTGCTGGCAACGCGCTCGCTGTCGACTTTATAGCTGCCCTCGGCGATAGCCTGCTTGAGCTCGGCGACGCGGGCGCTGTTGACAGTGGGCTGATCGCTCAGCTTGTCGGTGATTTTCTGCATTTGCTGGGCCTGATCGCTCAAGGTGACCGGTTCCCCGCTCTTCACGGCGGGCGTGCTTGGCACGGCCGTGTCGGCGGCCACTTCCTTGGCAGCGCTGGTACGCGAAGTACCCTGCACTGACGGCGAGTTGCCCACTCGGTTGAAGTCGATAACCATTGTTCTGAACCTCTGGGTATTTGGACGCTTGCCTTGTTTTCGGCCAAATCCCGATTAACTTTAGGCGCTGTTTCGCAAATGCCCGATGCCGCGGCTACGGGCCCGTGTAGGCCCCTAGTGTAGGAAAACTCCGGTTCGCCGGCCAGCTTTTACATCGCCACTTCCACTTGTCCAGGCCCGGTGACGCGCGCCTTGACCACCCGTTTGGAGTTCAGGTTGCGTACGCGTATCTGCTCGCTCATGCCGCCCTGCGCCAGCGCTTCGCCCGGCATGCGGACCGCCAGGGTGCCGCTGCGGGCAATGATCACCACCTGATCACCCTTGAGCACCAGCGCCTGTTGTTCGAGGAATACCGGCGTGAGCACCTGGTCGATCACCGTCGGTCGGATCAGCTTCATGCCCACGGCCTCGTCCAGCGAGACCAGGAAGCCTTGACCCATCGCGCCGACGTCGCGTTCGCGCAACGCCACGTCGGCCTCCGTCAACACGCTGTCGCGCTTCAAGGGTCGGGTGGTGGTCACCACCTCGCGAAACAGCCGGACCTGCGCCGGAACGAATACCGTCCACGGCGCAGCGCCTTCGCAGCGCACTCGTACGGTCACTCGGCCCATCGGTTGCGCCGGGCTTTCCAGGGTGGCCGACAGCTGCCGATCGCAACCGGGCATGCGCAGACGCGGGTCGAGGTTGTTCACTTCGATCTCGTAGCGGCCCTGGATTTGCGAGGTCGCCAGATAATCTTCAACAGTGAACTCAAGAAAACCCTGGGTGACACCGATAAGCTGTTCGGGCAATGTGACATTGTCGGCGCGCGCCGCACTGCCGAGCACCGCGCCACCCACCGTGGCAACGGCCCAGAATAAATACGCGGCGATGTGTCGAGAAACTGTCGTTTTTGCGTTCATGCAGTGCTAATAGCAAGGCCCGTGCCGATATCGAGCGGGTCGCAAGAGGAGTTTGGGCATGGCGGGTGTAATGGATTCGGTGAACCAGCGCACGCAGCTGGTTGGGCAGAATCGCCTGGAGCTGTTGTTGTTTCGCCTCAATGGCAAGCAGCTCTACGGGATCAACGTCTTCAAGGTCAGGGAGGTGCTGCAATGCCCCAAACTGACGGTATTGCCGAAGTCCAACCCGGTGGTTCGCGGCGTGGCCAACATCCGTGGCGCGACCATCCCGATCCTCGATCTGGACATGGCCACGGGTGCTGCGGGCCTTGTGGCATCGACCGATACCTTCGTCATCATCACCGAGTACAACACCAAGATTCAGGGCTTTCTGGTGCATTCGGTGGAACGCATCGTCAACATGAACTGGGAAGAGATCCATCCACCACCCCGGGGTACCGGCCGCGATCACTACCTGACGGCCGTCACCCGCGTGGATAACCAGTTGGTGGAGATCATCGACGTCGAGAAAATCCTCGCCGAAGTAGCGCCGACCTCCGAAGCGATCTCGGTTGGCGTGGTCGACGAGGAGACGCACAGCAAGGCCGTTTCCCTGCGCGTGTTGACCGTCGACGATTCATCGGTGGCACGCAAGCAGGTGACCCGTTGCCTGCAGACCGTGGGGGTAGAAGTGGTGGCCTTGAACGACGGCCGTCAGGCGCTGGAGTATCTGCGCAAGATGGTCGACGAGGGCAAGCGTCCGGAGGAGGAATTCCTCATGCTGATCTCCGACATCGAGATGCCGGAGATGGACGGCTACACGCTGACCGCCGAGATCCGCAGCGACCCACGCATGCAGAAGCTGCACATCATTCTGCATACGTCGTTGTCAGGGGTGTTCAACCAGGCCATGGTCAAGAAGGTCGGCGCCGACGATTTCCTTGCCAAGTTCCGCCCCGACGACCTGGCGGCACGGGTCGTCGATCGCATCAAGGCAGCAGTATGAATGCCGGGCGCCAGCGCCCGGCCTACCGAACCAGCAAGAGGCGGCACCGTGTCTACGGGTAATTTGGATTTTGATCAGTTCCGGGTCTTCCTGGAAAAAGCCTGTGGCATTCTCTTGGGCGAGAACAAGCAGTACCTCGTTGCCAGCCGCCTGAACAAGCTGATGGAGCAGCAGGGCATCAAGTCCCTGGGCGAACTGGTGCAGCGTATCCAGACCCAGCCGCGCAGCGGTCTGCGCGAGCAGGTGGTGGACGCCATGACCACCAACGAAACCCTGTGGTTTCGCGACACCTATCCCTTCGAAGTGATGAAGAACAAGGTTTTGCCCGAAAGCATCAAGGCCAGCCCAGGCGCACGCCTGCGTATCTGGTCGGCGGCGTGCTCGTCCGGTCAGGAACCCTATTCGCTGTCGATGACCATCGACGAATTCGAGCGCAGCAACCTGGGGCAGTTGAAGTCTGGCGTGCAGATCGTTGCCACCGACCTGTCCGGCAGCATGCTGACCAACTGCAAGAGTGGTGAGTACGACAGCCTGGCGATCGGCCGCGGCCTCTCCCAGGAGCGGCTGCAGCGCTACTTCGATCCCAAGACGCCGGGGCGCTGGGCGGTCAAGGCGCCCATCCGCAGTCGCGTCGAGTTTCGTGCGTTCAACCTGCTCGACAGCTATGCGGCGTTGGGCAAGTTCGACATCGTGTTCTGCCGCAACGTGCTGATCTACTTTTCCGCACAGGTCAAGAAAGACATCCTCACCCGTATTCATGGCACCCTCAAGCCGGGCGGCTACCTGTTCCTGGGTGCGTCCGAAGCCTTGAACGGCTTGCCCGAGCTGTATCAGATGGTGCAGTGCAGCCCCGGCATCATCTACCAGGCCAAGTGATCTTGCGCCTGGCGCGCCCCCTTCACCCAGGCGTGCGACCAAGGCGCACGGGCGGCAATTTTTCTGGCGCCAGCGTTGCCGCTTTTCCCCTCCAGCGGAAATTTCTTGCCGCTTTTCTGGCATCACCCAACGCCTGATAGGCCCGCAACCCGCATGGGACGGGCTTTTTGAGACTTGGCACACTGATTGCTATCTATCCTGCACGAACCATCTGGTCTGCCGCATAGGTACCAACATGAGCATCAGTTTCGACAAAGCGCTGGGCATTCACGAGCAGGCCTTGGGCTTTCGCGCCAAGCGCGCCGAAGTGCTGGCCAACAACATCGCCAACGCCGACACCCCCAACTACAAGGCTCGGGACCTGGACTTCGCCTCGGTGCTGGCAGCCCAGAACGAGCAGAACGGCAAAGGTGCGTTCGGCCTGCAGACCACCAGCAGCAAGCACATCGCCGCCCAGGGCTTCAGCTCCGGCGACGAGACCTTGCAGTACCGCATTTCCACGCAGCCTTCACTGGACCAGAACACCGTCGATGCGCAGATCGAGCAGTCGAACTACGCCGAGAACTCGGTCAACTTCCAGGCCAGTTTCACCCTGCTCAACAGCAAGTTCAAAGGGCTGGTATCGGCCCTTCGCGGAGATTAAGCCATGTCCCTTGCCAGCGTCTTCAACATTGCCGGTAGCGGCATGAGCGCGCAGACCACGCGCCTGAACACCGTGGCGAGCAACATCGCCAACGCCGAAACCGTGTCGTCCAGCATCGACCAGACCTACCGCGCACGGCATCCGGTGTTCGCCACCATGCTTCAGGGCCAGCAGGCCGGCGACAGCGGTTCGCTGTTCCAGGACCAGGATACGGCGGGGCAGGGTGTGCAGGTCACCGGCGTGGTCGAGGACCAGAGCGATCTGGAAGCGCGCTACGAGCCCAATCACCCGGCGGCGAACAAGGATGGCTACGTCTACTACCCGAACGTCAACGTGGTCGAGGAAATGGCCGACATGATCTCGGCCAGTCGTTCCTTCCAGACCAACGCCGAACTGATGAATACCGCAAAGACCATGATGCAGAAGGTGCTGACCCTGGGTCAGTGATAGAGGCGAGCGCAGATGACGACTACCAGCATTAACAATGGCGTGAGCGCCTCGGTCCTGGACTCATTGCAGAAGACCACCAGCAGCACCGACAGCTCGACCGGCACCGCCGGCAGTGCGTTGGGCAAGGACGCGTTCCTGCAGCTGCTGGTGACCCAGATGCAGAACCAGAACCCCCTCGATCCCCAGGACAACGGCGAGTTCGTCGCCCAGCTGGCGCAATTCAGCAGCCTGGAAAGCATGCAGAGCCTGAATGCGTCGGTGGGCACCATCGTCAACAACTACCAATCGTCCCAGGCGCTGCAGGCCTCGTCGCTGGTCGGCCGCTCGGTCATCGCCCAGACCGATACCGCCGTGGTCGACCCCACCAAGGGCCTCACCGGCTCGGTGGCGCTGACCTCGTCGAGCAGCAACACCACGGTGGGCGTCTACGACGCCAAAGGTGACCTGGTGCGCAATATCGATCTGGGCAGCCAGTCCGCCGGCAACGCCGCCTTCACCTGGGATGGCAAGGACAGCAACGGCGCTGTTGCCGCTGCCGGCACCTACACCTTCAAGGCTGCAGCCACCGTCGACGGTACCGCCACGGCCATGAGCACCTACCTTCCAGCCACGGTGAACAGCGTCACCATGGGCACCAACGGCGGTGAATTGACCCTCAACCTCGCTGGACTGGGTAGCGTTGCGCTGTCGAAAGTCCAAACCATCGGAATTTGAGCCGCTTCGTCCGGCGCAGGAGTACAGCATGACTTTCAATATCGGCCTCAGCGGTCTTTCGGCAGCCAACAAGGCGCTCAACGTCACCGGCAACAACATTGCCAACGTCGCGACCACCGGCTTCAAATCCTCGCGCGCGGAATTCGCCGACCAGTACGCCGCGTCCATTCGCGCCACGGCCGGCAAGACCAGCGTGGGCAGCGGTGTGACCACCGCGGCCGTGTCGCAGCAGTTCACCCAGGGCAACATCGCCTCGACCGGGCAGAGCCTCGACCTGGCGATCAACGGCAACGGCTTCTTCGTGCTCAACGATGGTGGCCAGAAGCTCTACACCCGTGCCGGTGCCTTCTACAGCGACAAGGACGGCAACGTCGTCGACGTGAGCGGCAACAACCTGCAGGGCTACAACGCCCAGGACGGCGTAGTGCAGACGGGCGTCTTGACCAACCTGAAAATCGACTCCGCGAACCTGCAGCCCAAAGCGACCTCGAAAATCGCCGAAACGGTCAACCTCAACTCCAGCGCGCCGCAGGCGACCATTACCCCGTTCGACCCGAGCAACGTCAAAAGCTACAACTACACCTTCAACACCGATGTGTACGACAGCTTGGGCAACGCCCACCAGATGAACCAGTACTTCGTCAAGGATGCCACGGCCAACAGCTGGACCATGCACACCACCATCGACGGTCGCAATCCGTCCGATCCGACCGCCACCACGCCGTTGGTCAATACCTTGAGCTTCAAGTCCGACGGCAGCCTCATCGTGCCCGCTCAGGGTAACGTGCCCGGTGGCCTGGGCATCAACGCCGACAAGAGCTTCAACCTTGCCGGCTGGGTGCCTTCCACCCGTGGCGCCGATGGCACCTGGACACCCAACGGCGCGACGGCCAATGCCGGTGGCGTGGCGTTGGACATGCTGGCGACCACGCAATACAACTCGGCATCGGCCACCTCGGCCAAGACCCAGGACGGCTACGCCACAGGTGAGCTGACCGGTCTGTCGGTGGACGGCACGGGCAACATGTTCGCCAACTTCACCAACGGCCAGAACAAAGTCATCGGTCAGGTGGCCATGGCCAGCTTCGCCAACATGCAAGGCCTGGCGCCCAATGGCGGCACCAACTGGAAGGAGTCGTTCGCTTCCGGTACCGCCGTGATCGGTACGCCCGATACCGGTGTCATGGGCAACCTGCAGTCCCAGGCGCTGGAAGACTCCAACGTCGACCTGACGGCCGAGCTGGTGAACCTGATCAAAGCGCAAAGCAACTACCAGGCGAACGCCAAGACCATTTCCACCGAAAGCACCGTGATGCAGACCATCATCCAGATGACCTGATGAGGGCAGGGCAGTGATCCGGTGTCTGTGTGCAGCCCTGGCCATCGCCGCAACCTGCGCGATGGCCGTGGCGGCGCCCGCGCCCTGGTACACCTACCAGAGCCTGGCGAGCGGCCGCTACCTGTGCAGTCAGGTCGACCCTGGCCCGCATTACCGTCGCTTCGCCGGGCCGTTCACCAACGCCGGCTGCCGTCGTTGAAGACGGCGCCGTCGAGCCTCGCCCTGATGTCGCGACGTAAATCCATTCTCCCGTTGCCGCTAGCGGCAATCCGGCGCCGACTTTTCGGCGTCAAGCTTTCAGTCCGCTTCGGCCGCACCGCTGCAACCCCCGTCCTAGAGGGGCTGTAGCCGTATTGGCAAAGTTGGCCCGCATATTGCTCTACCTCTTTCAGTACAGCAGTAGACGGCATTCGCCCGTCGAGGGAGACAACTGTGGACAAGATGCTCTATGTGGCAATGACCGGTGCCAGCCAGAACGCGCTGGCGCAGAAGGCGCATGCCAACAACCTGGCCAACATTTCCACCACCGGCTTCAAGCGTGACCTGGAACAGGCGCGTTCCATGCCGGTGTTCGGCGACACCTTTCCTTCGCGGGCCTATGCCCTGACCGAACGTCCGGCCACCGATTTCAGTGGCGGCGCGCTGCAGGAAACCGGCCGGGATCTGGACGTCGCGGTAGGTGGCAACGGCTTCATCGCCGTACAGACACCCGACGGCGGCGAAGCCTACGTCCGCACCGCCAGCATGAACGTCGACGCGCTCGGTGTGCTGCGCGCCGGCAATGGTTTGCCGGTCATGGGCAACGGCGGCCCGATCGCCGTGCCGCCCGACGAGAAAATCGAAATCGGCATGGACGGCACCATCAGTATTCGTGGTCTGGGGCAGGCTCCCAACGTCATGGCCCAGGTCGACCGCATCAAGCTGGTCAATCCGGACGTGAAAACCCTGACCAAGGGCCTGGACGGTCTGATCCACACCTCCAGCGGCCAACCGGCACCTGCCGACGCTGCGGTCCGCGTCGAGTCCGGCTTCCTGGAAGCGAGCAACGTCAATGCGGTCGAGGAAATGACCTCCGTGCTGGCGCTCTCCAAGCAGTTCGAACTGCACATCAAGATGATGAGCACCGCCAAAGAAGGCGACGAGGCCATGGCCCGGGTCTTGCAAATCTAATTCCAGCGTAGCGATCGCGCCGTAAACCAGGCGCTCCAGGAGAAGACACATGCTTCCAGCACTATGGGTCAGCAAGACCGGCCTCCAGGCTCAGGACACCAACCTGACCACGATTTCCAACAACCTGGCGAACGTGTCGACCACGGGTTTCAAGCGCGATCGCGCCGAATTCCAGGACCTCCTCTACCAGATCAAACGTCAGCCCGGTGCCCAGTCGACCCAGGACAGCGAACTGCCGTCGGGCCTGCAGGTTGGTACCGGTGTGCGCATTGTCGGCACCCAGAAGAACTTCACCGCCGGCAGCCTGCAGACCACCGACCAGCCGCTGGACATGGCCATCAACGGTCGCGGCTTCTTTCAGGTGATGCAGCCTGACGGCACCGTTTCCTATACGCGTGACGGTACCTTCCACCTGAACTCCGACGGCCAAATCGTCACCGCCCAGGGCCTGGCGCTGGAACCTGCCATCGTCGTTCCCAACGAAGCGCAGACTTTCACCGTAGGCACCGACGGCACCGTGTCCATCACCACCGCCGGCAACGCCGCTTCGCAGGTGATCGGCAACCTGCAGACCGCCGACTTCATCAACCCGGCCGGCCTGCAGGCCATCGGTGGCAACCTGTTCCTGGAAACCGCCTCCAGCGGCGCGCCGCAAGTGGCAACGCCCGGCCTGAACGGCGCCGGTACGGTACTGCAGAACACTCTGGAAAACTCCAACGTGAGCACTGTGGAAGAGCTGGTCAACATGATCACCACCCAGCGTGCCTACGAGATGAACTCCAAGGTCATCTCCACTGCCGACCAGATGCTGCAGAACCTGACCCAGAACCTGTAATTCGGGTCCATCCGTAATCCCCAAGCTACCTGGGCGCCGCGTGCGCCGGCTACACCGTGAGGTCTGTGTCATGCGTCGTGTCTCGATTGTTCTTGCCCTGAGTGGAATGGCCTTGCTGACCGGTTGCGTCGCGCCGCCGGCCAAGCCCAACGACCCGTACTACGCCCCGGTGCTGCCGCGCACTCCGATGCCTGCCGCCGCCAACAACGGCTCGATCTACCAGGCCGGCTTCGAGCAGAACCTGTACAGCGACCGCAAGGCGTTCCGCGTGGGCGATATCATCACCATCACCCTCAACGAGCGGACCAGTGCCAGCAAGAGCGCCAACTCCAAGGTCGGCAAGGACAGCAACAACAGCCTGGGCCTGACCTCGCTGTTCGGAGCGGGTGTGAACACCAACAACCCGCTGGGCAGTGGCGACCTGAGCCTCAATGCAGGCTACAGCGGCACTCGCGCCACCAACGGCACCGCGGCGGCAGCGCAGAACAACAGCCTGACCGGTTCGGTCACGGTCACGGTGGCCGACGTGCTGCCCAACGGCATCATCTCGGTTCGCGGCGAGAAGTGGATGACGCTCAACACCGGCGAAGAGCTGGTGCGCATTTCCGGTCTGGTCCGCGCCGATGACATCGCCACCGACAACACCGTGTCCTCGACGCGGGTAGCCGATGCGCGCATCACCTATTCGGGCACCGGTTCGTTTGCCGAGGCGAGTCAGCCGGGTTGGTTCGACCGGTTCTTTGCCAGTCCACTGTTTCCTTTCTGAGTGCGCCCGTCCATGCTCAACTTCAAACACCTGATCGCCGCTGCCCTGCTGTTGTCCGCCGCGTTCGGCGTTCAGGCCGAGCGCCTCAAGGACATCGCCAGCATTTCCGGCGTGCGCACCAACCAGCTGATCGGCTATGGCCTGGTCGTGGGCCTCAATGGCACCGGCGACCAGACCACGCAGACGCCATTCACCCTGCAGACCTTCAACAACATGCTCTCGCAGTTCGGCATCAAGGTGCCGCCGGGCTCGGGCAACGTGCAGCTCAAGAACGTCGCCGCCGTGTCGATCCATGCCGACCTGCCAGCGTTCGCCAAGCCGGGACAGGTGGTCGACATCACCGTGTCGTCCATCGGCAACTCGAAAAGCCTGCGTGGCGGCAGCCTGCTGATGACCCCGCTCAAGGGTATCGACGGCAACGTCTACGCCATCGCCCAAGGCAACCTGGTCGTCGGTGGTTTTGACGCCGAAGGCCGCGACGGGTCGAAAATCACCGTCAATGTGCCGTCGGCAGGACGGATTCCTGGCGGTGCCAGCGTCGAGCGTGCCGTGCCCAGTGGCTTCAATCAGGGCAACAGCCTGACGCTGAACCTCAACCGCTCGGACTTCACGACCGCCAAACACATCGTCGACAAGATCAACGAGCTTCTTGGCCCGGGAGTTGCACAGGCTATTGACGGGGGCTCGGTGCGCGTCACTGCTCCGGTCGACCCCAGCCAGCGCGTGGACTACCTGTCGATCCTCGAGAACCTCGACGTCGACGTAGGGCAGGCGGTGGCCAAGGTGATCATCAATTCGCGCACCGGCACCATCGTGATTGGCCAGAACGTCAAGGTATCGCCTGCGGCAGTGACCCACGGCAGCCTGACGGTGACCATTACCGAAGACCCGATCGTCAGCCAGCCAGGGCCTTTGTCCGGTGGCGAAACGGCGGTGGTGCCACGTTCGCGGGTCAGCGCCCAGCAGGAAGCCAAACCGATGTTCAAGTTTGGCCCTGGCACCACGCTCGACGAGATCGTCCGCGCGGTCAACCAGGTGGGGGCAGCGCCCGGTGACTTGATGGCCATTCTCGAAGCCCTGAAACAGGCCGGCGCATTGCAGGCCGACCTGATCGTGATTTGAGGTAACAACTGATGGAAATGCCGAATGGTGGAGTATCGGGAACACGGGATTCGGGGGCTTACACAGACCTCAATCGCCTGAGCTCGTTGAAAGTCGGGGATCGCGACAGCGAGGCCAACCTGCGCAAGGTGGCCCAGGAATTCGAGTCGCTGTTCCTCGGTGAAATGCTCAAGTCCATGCGTTCGGCAAATGACGTGTTGGCCAAGGACAACCCGCTGAACACCGAAACCACCAAGCAGTACCAGTCGATGTACGACCAGCAGCTGTCCGTGACCCTCTCCAAGGAAGGTGGCGGTATCGGCCTGCAGGACGTGCTCATGCGCCAGTTGTCCAAGACCAAGGGCGTGGCCCGTGCCGGCGCGAATCCGTTCGCCCATGCCGACAACAGCCTGAACAAGCCACTGGGCGCCACTCGCGACGCCTCGGCCGATGCCAAGGCCGCCGGCAGCGTCGGCCACAACGACATCGCCTTGCTCAACCAGCGTCGTCTTTCGTTGCCCAGCAAGCTTGCCGACCGTCTGGTAGCCGGCATCGTGCCGTCGGCGGCCACCGAAGCAGGGGCTGCCAGCGGCAGCAAGAACCTCATCAACGTTGCGGCCGATGCACCGCTCAACAGCCTTGCCAAGACCGTGCGCAGCGGCGCTGCGGTCGAGGGCAGCAGCCTGGCGAAGAGCGTCGCCCAGCCGCCCCTGGCCCCGGCCAAGCGCGCGTTCGGCTCGTCCGACGAGTTCATCGCGACCATGCTGCCGATGGCCGAAAAAGCCGCTGCGCGCATCGGTGTCGACCCCAAGGTGCTGGTCGCCCAGGCGGCGCTGGAAACCGGCTGGGGCAAATCGATCATGCGCGCCGACGACGGCAGCAGCAGCCACAACCTGTTTGGCATCAAGGCCACCGGCAACTGGAAAGGCGAGAACGCCCGCGCGATCACCAGCGAATTCCGCGACGGCCAGATGGTCAAGGAAACCGCCGATTTCCGCTCATACACCTCGTACGAAGACAGCTTCCACGACCTGGTCAGCCTGTTGCAGAACAACGATCGCTACCAAGGCGTGGTCAAGTCCGCGGACAACCCCGAACAATTCGTCAAGGAACTGCAGAAGGCCGGCTACGCCACCGACCCGAACTACGCCAGCAAGATCTCTTCCATCGCCAAGCAGATGCAAGGCTATGAGAACTACGCTCGCAGCAGCACCAGCGCTACCACGAATCTATAAGGTTTGAACCCATGTCGAATCTGATCTCCATTGGGCTGTCCGGTCTGGCGTCCAGCCAGGCATCCCTGGCGACCACCGGTAACAACATCGCCAACGTCGCGACTGCGGGCTATTCCCGGCAGTCGGTGGTGAACACTGCCAGTGGCTTGCAGAACATCGGCGTGGGCTATCTGGGCACCGGCACCACGATCTCCGACGTGCGCCGTATCTACAGTAGCTATATGGATACCCAACTGCAGACCAGCACTGCGTTGAGCAACGACGCGAGCGCGTACAGCACTCAGATCAACAGCATCGACAAACTGCTGTCCGATGGCAGCACGGGTATCAGCGCCGTGCTCAGCAGCTTCTTTTCCGCCGTGCAGACCGCAGCGGCGAACCCGAGCGATACCTCGTCGCGGCAACTGCTGCTGACCCAGGCGCAAACCCTGAGCAATCGCTTCAATTCGATTTCGTCGCAGTTCAGCCAGCAGAACGACAGCATCAATGCGTCGTTGACCACCCTGACCGGCCAGGTCAACAAGCTGAGCGGCAACATCGCCGAACTCAACCGGCAGATCACCGAGATGTCGGGCACCGGTTCCACGCCCAACAGCCTGCTCGATGCGCGCAACGAAAACGTTCGCCAGCTCAATGAGCTGGTCGGTGTCAGCGTGCAGCAGCGTGACGGCAACTACGACGTCTACCTGGGCTCGGGGCAGTCGCTGGTCACCGGCAGTTCGGCCAATTCGCTGGTGGCCACACCCGGTGTGGCCGACAAGAGCCAGTATGGCCTGACCATCCAATATCAGGGGTACAGCACCGACGTGACCTCGGTCACCACCGGCGGCGAGATCGGCGGCCTGCTGCGCTTTCGCAGCGATGCACTGAACCCGGCAATCAACGAGCTGGGGCGCACTGCCATTGTTGTGAGCGACACCTTGAACGGCCAGTTGGGCAAGGGTATCGACCTCAACGGGGACTTCGGTTCGTCGGTATTCGCCAGCATCAACAGCGCCACCGCCACGGCCAACCGCAGCCTGGCTGCGTCCACCAACAGCGCAGGTTCGGGCAACCTGAGCGTTACCGTTGCCGACTCCAGCAAGCTGAGCATCTACGACTACAACGTCAAGTTCAGCAGCACCACTGCCTACAGCGTGACCCGTTCGGACGGCACGTCGATGGGCAGCTTCGACCTGGGCAGCAATCCTGCACCCGTAATCGACGGTGTCACCCTGGGCCTGAACGGCAAGGTTGCCAGCGGCGACAGCTTCGTCGTCACACCGACGCGCAGCGGCGCGAGCGCTATCGCCACCACACTCACCGATTCGAACAAGCTGGCTTTTGCCGCGCCGCTCACCGGCACGGCGACCGTTGGCAACTCGGGCACCGGCACCTTCACCCAGCCGGTGCTGGGCAGCAAGCTGGACATCTACAGCGGCACGGCCCTGAGCCAGTTGCAGAGCGGCATCGAAACCTCGTCGCCGGTCAAGCTGGTGTTCGGCAAGACCACCGACGGTGCGCAGAGCTACAGCCTGTTCAACGCGTCAGGCACCAGTATTGGCAGCGGTACCATCGTGCCTGGCCAGAGCAACAACCTGAGCCTGACCGTGCCGGTGGTAGGTGCCGACGGCAAGCCCGTCAACGGCGCCGACGGCAAGCAGCTCACCTTCAGTTTCGACACCACCGTGGGCGGCACGCCTGCGGTCAACGACAGCTACACCGTGTCGTTCAACGCCGATGGCAAGTCCGACAACCGCAATGCCACGCAATTGCTGGCGTTGCAGACCAAGGCCACGGTTGGCGCCACGGCGGGCAACCCCGGCATGAGCTTCACCAGTGCCTACGCATCGCTTGTGGAGCGGGTTGGCGCCAAGGCCAGCCAGGCCACCGTCGACACCAAGGCCACCGGTGCGGTGCTGACCCAGGCCAAGACCAACCGCGACTCGGTATCGGGTGTCAATCTGGACGACGAAGCCGCCTCCCTGGTGAAGTTCCAGCAGTACTACACGGCGTCCTCGCAGATCATCAAGGCTGCGCAGGAAACATTCAGCGTCCTGATCAACGCCCTCTAAGGAATAGTCGACCATGCGAATTTCCACTTCTCAGTATTTCGAGACCAGCGCGACCGGCTATTCCAAGAATTTCTCGGACACCGCCAAGACCCAGGCGCAGATCAGCTCGGGCAATCGCATCCAGAGTGCCGGAGACGACCCGGTCGGTGCCGCCAAACTGTTGCAACTGCAGCAGCAGAGCAGCTTGCTGACCCAGTACAGCGGCAACATGACCAGCGTTACCAACTCGCTGACCCAGGAAGAGAGTGTGCTCGACAGCATCACTACGGCCTTGCAGCGGGCCCAGGAATTGACGATTCAGGCCGGTAACGGCGGCCTGAGCGATGCCGACCGCACCTCGATTGCCAGCGAAATCGGCGAGATCGAGAAAAACGTCCTTGGCCTGCTCAACACCAAGGATGCCAACGGCCAGTACATGTTCTCCGGATCCAAGACCAGCACGCCGCCTTATGTGCAGAACAGCGACGGCAGCTACACCTACCAAGGCGACCAGACCCAGCTCAGCCTGCAGGTGTCCGATACCCTGCAACTGGCGACCAACGACACCGGTTACGGCATCCTGGAAACAGCGGTGAACACCAGCCGTACGCAAACCACCATGACCGCACCGGTGGTGGACGACGGCCTGGTGACCGTGTCCGATGGCCGCCTCGAATCGCTGACCACCTACAACAAGGCGTTCACCGACGGCCAGCCGTACAAGCTGACGTTCACCAGCAGCACCCAGTTCACCCTCACCAACAGCAAGAACCAGGATGTGACCTCGCAGGTCACTGGCAACGGCACCTTTGACCCGAAGGCCGACGGTGGTACCACTATCAGCCTGTACGGTGTGGAGTTCGACATCGACGTGGCGGCCAAGCAGAGCGCGCTGGGCACCGTTGCCGATGCCGACATGGCAGGGCGCACGTTCAGCCTGGGCAGCAAGCCGGACAGCATCAGTTCGACGCGCAACGCGGCCAACACCTCCACGGCGCAGCTGACCAGCGCGAACGTGACCGATGCCGATCGCTATTCCGCAGCTTTCCCGGCTGGCGGGGCGGTGATCAAGTTCACCAGCGACAGCGAGTACGAAGTCTACGCCCAACCACTGACCGATTCCAGCCAAGCCATCGGCAAGGGTGCAGTGGTTGTCGGTGCCGCTGGCAGCTCGATCACGGCGGCGGGGGTGACCTTCAATGTTTCGGGCCAGGCTGGCGCGGGCGACAGCTTCAGTGTCAACGCGAACAGCCACAAGACCCAGAACGTGCTGGATACGCTGCATCAGCTCAAGTCAGCCCTTGAGCTACCGGTGACCGATGCCAGATCCGGGCTGGCATTGAAGAACGCCACCGACTCGGCGTTGGGCAACCTGGCCAGCGCCAACGAGAACATCGACATCTCTCGTGGGCAGATCGGTGCGCGGCTCAACTCGCTGGCTATCCAGAACGACGAGAACGTCAGCCTGGCGTTGGCCAACAAGAGCACGCAGTCGGCGATTTCCGACACCGACTTTGCCACCGCATCGGTGACCTTGAGTCTGCAACAGACCATGCTGCAGGCTTCGCAGCTGGCCTTCGCGAAGATCTCCCAGCTGAGTCTGTTCAACAAACTCTGATCGGCGGGGCGCAGGCCCCGTCTCGCACGACCCCGCCGCGCGCCATTTCCTACCGCCTATGGCACAATACCTGTGTGACCAATGGGTCGAATCGTGCATCTTCACACTTATGTATTGCCGGGCCGCTGAATCAGCGGCCTGCAGCTGCTTCGTTTCTGGCAGCAGTGGCGCCGTCTTACCTGGGCCGACGCCGCCTGACACCCTTTTCGATGGCATTGCGCAAACGCTCCGCGTAATGGCCTCCAGCTACCTTTGTATTGGGAAGCCACAATGATTGGCATAAAAAGCATCGCGAGTTACGTGCCTGCCGAAGGCCTGGACAACTACGCCCAAGGTGCCAAATTCGCCAAGGATGAAGATTTCATCATCGGCAAGATCGGTTCGGCCTTCCTGCCGCGCAAGTCCGACGACCAGGAAACCTCCGACCTCTGCGTGGAAGCGGCCAACGCCTTGTTCGCCAGCAATCCGCAGCTGTCCCGCGAGTCCATCGACGCCTTGATCGTCGTCACCCAGAACGGGGACGAGGAGGGCCTGCCACACACCGCAGCTATCGTTCAGGACAAGCTCGGCCTGTCGACCAACGTTGCGGCGTTCGACATCAGCCTGGGTTGCTCGGGCTATGTGTACGGCATCTATGCGCTCAAGGGCTTCATGGAAGCGGCTGGCTTGAAGAACGGCCTGCTGATCACCGCCGACCCGTACTCCAAGATCGTCGACCCCGAGGATCGCAACACCACCATGCTGTTCGGCGACGCGGCCACCGCCACCTGGATGGGTGAGGACGCGCCCTGGCAGCTGGGCAAGGCCAAGTTCGGTACCGATGGTTCCGGCGCCCCGCACCTGAAGGTCACCGATGGGGTGTTTTTCATGAACGGTCGGCAGGTGTTCAACTTCGCTCTGCTGAAGGTCCCGGCGCATCTGCACGAATTGCTCGATGAGTCGGGCCTGACCAGCGCCGACGTCGACGCCTACTGCATCCACCAGGGCAGTGCGGCGATCGTCGATGCCGTGGCCCGGCGTTTCGAGGAAGAGCCGGAGAAGTTCATCAAGGACATGGTCGAAACCGGCAACACGGTGTCCAGCAGTATCCCGCTGCTGCTGGAAAAGCACATTCTCGACTCCGCCTGGAAGCGCGTTGCCCTGAGCGGCTTCGGTGTCGGCCTGTCCTGGGGCTCGGCGCTCATCTACCGCCCCTGATCCATAGGATGCCGAATTCCCCTGTAGGAGCGGTCTTCGGCCGCGAAGGGGGCACCGCGGTGCAACAGCCAATCCGCGTAGCCCTTTTCGCGGCCACTGACCGCTCCTACGGTATACGGCAACCTTTGTAGGAGCGGTCTTCGGCCGCGAAGCAGGCAACGCGGTGCATCAGCCAATCCGCGTAACCCTTTTCGCGGCCGCTGACCGCTCCTACGACATATGAGAATCTCCGTGGGAGCGGTCTTCGGCCGCGAAGCAGACACCGCGGTGCATCCGCCAATCCGCGTCGCCCTTTTCGCGGCCGCTGACCGCTCCTGCAGGACCACGCTGAAGAACCACCGCGACCGTTGATCCGTTGACGCCAGAAATTCGCGCTATCGCTGTCCATTCCCCTCAAGTTCCCCCTTCCTCGGACGAAACAGTTATCAAGAGAGATCAAGCCAACGCTTGCTTTTTCCGGCTACAGCGGCTTGAAGGCGAAAAAACATTGCAATCGCCCTCAAGCAAAGCGCTGAACCGACGATAACCACTACGAAGGTTCTCTAGGCCACACCCGGCGCTCGCCAGGGCCGGAAGCCACAGCTAACAACCCCGAGGAATTTGTCATGGCCTTATCCGTAAACACCAACACCGCTTCCTTGACCGTTCAGAAAAACCTGAACAAGGCTTCCGAGTCGCTGAGCAACGCGATGACCCGTCTTTCCTCGGGCCTGAAAATCAACAGCGCCAAGGACGACGCCGCCGGCCTGCAGATCTCCAACCGTCTGACCAGCCAGATCAACGGCCTGTCGGTCGCAGTGAAGAACGCCAACGACGGCATCTCCATCGCCCAGACCGCTGAAGGCGCAATGCAGGAATCCACCAACATCCTGCAACGTATGCGTGAACTGGCCCTGCAGTCGGCGAACGGTTCGAACAGCGGCGATGACCGGACTTCGCTGCAGTCCGAGTACACCCAGCTGACTTCCGAGCTGACCCGTATCGCCAACACCACCACCTTTGGTGGTCGCAACCTGGTCGACGGCTCGTTCGGTTCCACCGCCTTCCAGATCGGTGCCAACGCCAACGAAACCATCAACGTGACCTTGGGCGATGTGTCTGCCAACTCTATCGGTTCGCAGCAGGTCAAGAGTATCGGTGTAGCCGTGTCGGCTGCCGGGGTTGCAGGTGGTGCAGTCAAGGTTACCGGCGGGGGTGAGACCAAAGATGTGACCATCGACGCCAAAGCGTCAGCCAAGACTAT
This sequence comes from Pseudomonas sp. CFBP 8758, assembly GCF_014841725.1. Lineage (NCBI taxonomy): Bacteria > Pseudomonadati > Pseudomonadota > Gammaproteobacteria > Pseudomonadales > Pseudomonadaceae > Pseudomonas > Pseudomonas sp. CFBP 8758. The sequence goes on from NZ_JACYUK010000001.1 coordinate 692,549, forward strand.
CGCCAGCCAGCTTAACGGTGCAGTACCAGGTCTGACCGCCAAGGCAAGCACCGAGGCATCTTTCGTCGTAGGCGCAGGTGCCGCAGCCGCTCCGGCAACCTTCACTATGAAGGTCGGCAGCAGTGACACCGTCAGCATGGTTGGCGTGACCGATACCGCCTCGCTTGCCGATCAGTTGAACTCGAACGCGGCGAAACTGGGTATCAGTGTCAACTACGACAGCAAGGCAGGTACGCTGTCGGTCAAATCCGACACCGGTGAAAATATCGTGTTCGGCGTTGATACCACCGTCACCGGTGCCGCCGCCGCCGCTGCGAACGTGACAGTAGCTACCAAAGACGCTAGCGGTACTCCAGGCACTGCGGTAGGCGTTGCAGACACCTTCATCGCCACCGGTGCTGTCTCGCTTGATTCGGCCAAAGGCTACTCGGTCGCTGGTGTAGGTGTTACCGGCCTGTTCGCCACCGGTACTGCCGGTGCTTCGTCGAGCAAGGCCTCCGAGCTCACCTCGGTCAGCGAAACCGACATCACCACCGCCTTCAACGCTCAGAACGCAATCGCTGCACTGGACAAAGCCATCTCCAACATCGACGCCCAGCGCGCCGACTTGGGTGCGGTGCAAAACCGTTTCGACAGCACTGTGTCGAACCTGCAGAGCATCTCCGAGAACTCCTCGGCCGCTCGTAGCCGTATCCAGGACGCCGACTTCGCTTCGGAAACCGCCGAGCTGACCAAGCAGCAAACTCTGCAGCAGGCATCCACCGCGATCCTGTCCCAGGCCAACCAGCTGCCATCGTCCGTACTGAAGCTGCTTCAGTAATACGGCCCCTGGCTGACTGACGGAAGGGTGCCCGCGCGCCCTTCCGTTTTTTGATTTTCGGGGTGATCAACATGGACATGAGCGTTACTGCAAGATTGCCTCTTGCCGCCACGTCAGCGCCAGCGAGCGCCGCCTCCCTGCCTGCCAGGCAGGTCAAGCAGGATGAACCCGCGGTCGAGTCGGTGACTCCCGAGCGGGCCGAATTGGAACAAGCGGTGAAGGACCTCCAGGCGCACGTGAATACCGCACAGCGCAATCTGGAATTCTCCATCGACGACTCGACGCATGCCGTCGTGGTCAAGGTCATCGCTACGGACAGCGGTGAAATCATTCGTCAGTTGCCAACCGAGGCCGCGCTCAAGTTGGCGCAGAGCCTGGCAGAGGGTCGCAGCGGTCTGCTCGACGCGACCATCTGAGCTGGCACGAAAAATGTAGCTGGGTGTGCTTGGGGCGGTATCCGTCAAAAACACGCCTGACTCGATTCTAGGAGATACCGATGGCTACTGTTTCCTCCACTACCGGCACCACCGCCGCCGCCACGACTGCCAGTACTTCAGGCACCACCACCTCAAGCACCAGCGGCGCGATCAAGTCCAGCGGCGTGGGCACGGGTATCGACACCGATGCCATCGTCAAGGCCTTGGTGAATGCCGAGAAAGCGCCCAAGCAAAAGCAGATCGATACCCAGACGCTGACCACCACCACCACCTTGACCGCCGTTGGCACCGTCAAGAGCTCGCTGGAAACCTATCGGGCCGCCGTCGCGGCAATGAACAAGGCCTCGGCGTTCAGCGGCTTGACCGGTGCCTCGTCCAACGACAAGGCGGCTTCGGTGACCGTGACCGATTCCGCCTCCGACGGTACCTACTCGCTTGAAGTAACGACCCTGGCGACTTCCTCGAAGATTTCTTCCGGGGTCTATGCCGACAAGAGCGCAGCCGTGGTCAATGCTACGTCTTCCGCCCAGACCTTGACGATCACTCAGTCACTCAAAGACAGCAAGATCAGCATTCCGGCGGGTGCGACGTTGGCGCAGACCCGCGATCTCATCAACACCCAGCTGGTCGGTCGCGGTATCAGTGCCAACATCCTGACCGACGCCAGTGGCTCGCGCCTGGTCCTCAGCTCCTCGACCACCGGCAAGGGTACCGAGATTTCCATGACCGCCGAGGCGGGCAGTGGCCTCGACAAGCTGACTGCCTCCACCACTGTGAACGAGCCCACCAATGCGACGTACAAGATCGACGGCATCGAGATGGAGTCGTCGACCAATACGGTCGCCGCGGCCATCAGCGGCGTGTCAATCAAACTGTTGGAAGCAGGGGCCGCCAAGACGACCATCTCGGTCAGCACCAACACTGACACCCTGAAAAAAGCCACCACTGGCTTCGTCGATGCCTACAACGCGCTGATGACCCAGCTCAACACCCTGACCAAGGTCAGCACCGGGGCCGACGGCACGACCAGTGGGGGAGGGCTGACCGGCGACTCCACCGTGCGCCACCTGATCCAGTCGATGCGCAACGAGCTGGTCACCTCCTCGGGCTCGAGCAAGCTGACCCTGTCGCAGTTCGGGATCAACACCGACCAGAAGACCGGTCTGCTGGCAATGGATGACGCCAAGTGGAACACGGCCATGGGCGATCCCGCCAACGTGGCAGCCATCCAGGACATGTTCACCGGCAAGGACGGTCTGCTTTCGCGGATGACCACCGCGACCGACTCCTATGCGGTGAAAGGCGGCATTCTCGCCTCGCGCTCGGATTCGCTCTCCGGCACGCTGACCAAATTGACCGAGCAACAGCAGGCCCTGGACCGCCGGATCAAGAACCTGACGGACACCTTGAATGCCAAGTACACCGCCATGGACACCCTCGTCGCGCAGCTCAACGCCACCAGCAAGAGCATCATGACCACGCTGAACGCGCTGAACAAAGCCGACAGCGATTGACGAAAAGTGCCACTCACGGGGCCCGGTCTATGCCGGGCCTTTGCATATCCGTCATTTGCACGAACGCCTCCATATCGACGGCGTTCATTGCCTGATACCACGTTACTTCGCATATTCCATCAGGCTCACTAAAGTTTTCCCCAACCGCGACGACATAGTAACCAAGCGATACAACATCAAATCATGTGTTACGAGGTCCGCCGCAATGAACGCCATGAGAGCGCTGAGCCAATACCAGAAGGTCGATTCCCATGCCCAGACATCCGAAGCCACGCCGCATCGGCTGGTGCAGATGCTGATGCAGGGCAGTCTCGATCGCATGGCCCAGGCCAAGGGTGCGCTGAGCCGTGGTCAGGTGTCGCAGAAGGGCGAGATGCTCGGCAAGGCCGTGGCTATCATTGGTGGCCTGCGCCAGGGGCTGGATCCAAGCAAGGCCGGCGAGTCGCAATCCATCAAGGACCTCGACGACCTTTACGCCTACATGTCCGGCCGTCTGACCGAAGCCAACATCAAGAATGATCCGCAGTTGATCGACGAAGTCGCCCGGCTGATGATCACCGTCAAGAGCGGTTGGGACGCCATCGCCAGCCACGAATCGGCACAGCCGGCCTGAGGAGTTTGCCATGAGTGCACTACAGCGGATTCAGCAGACTCGCCACGCCTTGGTAGACGCCATGCAGGCAGGCGATTGGGACGCGATCGGCGTTCTGGACATCGAATGCCGGGCTTGTGTCGACAGCGTATTGCAGGAAGTCCCGGAAGACCCAGTGCAATTGCGCAGTCACCTCGAGGATCTGCTCGAGGTCTACCGTCAATTACTCAACGTCACTCGATTAGCGCGTCAGTCAGTTGTCGACGAAATGTCACAGTTCACCCAAGCGAAGAACGCTGCAAAGGTTTACCATCTGTTCCGCTGACAGCCATTGCGCCATAAATTTGACTAAGTCGATTTTTTTGCCTTTACTAGTGGCTGTTACGATTCGTCTGGCGTCTGTTAGCTGAAACCATGGCCAAAAACGTCGAAAGCGCCCTTTCGGGCTTCGAGTTGACTAGGGAAGTTGCTATTGCATGTGGCGTGAAACCAAAATTCTGCTGATCGATGACGATAGCGTTCGCCGCCGGGATCTGGCGGTCATCCTGAACTTTCTTGGCGAAGAGAACCTGGCCTGTGGCAGCGCTGACTGGCAGATGTCGGTCGACGCGCTGTCGTCCAGCCGCGAGGTGCTCTGCGTCCTGGTGGGGGAGGTGTCTTCGGGCAACCTTGCCGGCCTGCTGAAGACGCTCGCCAACTGGGACGAGTTCCTGCCGGTGCTGCTGCTGGGCGAGCCAGGTGCTGTCGAGCTGCCCGACGACCTGCGTCGTCGCGTGCTGTCGCACCTGGAGATGCCGCCCAGCTACAGCAAGCTGCTCGATTCCCTGCACCGTGCCCAGGTCTATCGCGAGATGTACGACCAGGCCCGCGAGCGCGGCCGTCAGCGCGAACCCAACCTGTTCCGCAGCCTGGTGGGCACCAGCCGCGCCATCCAGCATGTGCGCCAGATGATGCAGCAAGTGGCCGATACCGATGCCAGCGTGCTCATCCTCGGCGAGTCGGGTACCGGCAAGGAAGTGGTCGCGCGCAACCTGCACTACCATTCCAAGCGTCGCGATGCGCCGTTCGTGCCGGTGAACTGTGGCGCGATTCCGGCCGAGTTGCTCGAAAGCGAGCTGTTCGGTCACGAGAAGGGCGCCTTCACCGGCGCGATCACCAGCCGCGCCGGCCGCTTCGAGTTGGCCAACGGCGGTACCCTGTTCCTCGACGAAATCGGCGACATGCCATTGCCGATGCAGGTCAAACTGCTGCGAGTGTTACAGGAACGGACATTCGAGCGCGTGGGCAGCAACAAGACCCAGAGCATCGATGTGCGCATCATTGCGGCCACGCACAAGAATCTGGAAAGCATGATCGAGGTCGGCACGTTCCGTGAAGACCTGTATTACCGCCTCAACGTGTTCCCCATCGAGATGGCCCCGCTGCGCGAGCGCGTGGAAGACATCCCGCTGCTGATGAACGAGCTGATCTCGCGCATGGAGCACGAAAAGCGTGGGTCGATCCGCTTCAACTCGGCAGCTATCATGTCGCTCTGCCGCCATGGCTGGCCGGGCAACGTGCGTGAATTGGCCAACCTAGTCGAGCGGATGGCGATCATGCATCCGTATGGTGTGATTGGCGTGGTCGAGTTGCCGAAGAAATTTCGCTACGTCGACGACGAAGACGAGCAATTGGTCGACAGCCTGCGCAGCGACCTGGAAGAGCGTGTGGCAATCAACGGCCATACGCCCGACTTCGCTTCCAGCGCCATGCTGCCGCCCGAGGGGCTCGACCTCAAGGACTACCTGGGCGGATTGGAACAGGGTTTGATCCAGCAGGCGCTGGACGATGCCAATGGTATCGTCGCGCGCGCCGCGGAACGTCTGCGCATCCGCCGTACCACCCTGGTGGAGAAGATGCGCAAGTACGGCATGAGCCGACGCGAAGGCGAGGGCGAAGAGCAACAGGCAGACGATTGACGCCTGCGGCTCGACCGGCCGCTGCCTTTCAGGCAGTGGCCATGCTTCATACAACATCTGCCGTTTCCGGCAAAGCGCGCCAAGCGCTTGAACTCCCAGACTTTCCCTGTGCCATCCGACTGTTCCTTGCGGCGCTCGCAGCCCGCAGGGTTTCATTCGGCACGGCTATTGCTTTTATCCCTTTCACGATACCGTTTTTGACGGTGAGCCAAGTGAGAGAGACCCATGCCACAGGCCGCTATCCAGCCCTCCGCGCCCATGCCCCGCAGCGACGCTTCCGCGTCCGTAGCGCCATCCGACAGCCGCCAGGGGCTGGACCAGGCGGTCGTCCTGTTCGACCAGATGTCCGACCGCTTGAGCGACTCCTACAGCCTGCTCGAGGCGCGCGTGGCATCGCTCAAGGGCGAGCTGGAAGTGGTCAGCGCCCAGCGCCTGGCCGAACTGGCGGAAAAGGAACGGCTTGCCAATCGCCTGCAGAACCTGCTCGATCTGTTGCCCGGCGGCGTCATCGTCATCGATGGGCATGGTCGTGTGCGCGAAGCCAACCCGGCAGCCGCGAATATGCTGGGTGCGCCTCTGGAAGGCGAACTGTGGCGCGAGGTGATCGTCCGCAGTTTCGCGCCACGCCGCGACGACGGTCATGAAATTTCTTTGATCGATGGGCGGCGTCTGTCGATTTCCACCCGCTCGCTGGACGCCGAGCCTGGTCAATTGGTGTTGCTTACCGATCTGACCGAGACCCGCCGTCTGCAGAGCGAAGTGGCGCGCAGTGAGCGCCTGTCGTCACTGGGCCGGATGATGGCCTCGCTGGCCCATCAGATACGCACGCCGCTGTCGGCAGCGCTGTTGTACGCCAGTCACCTGACCGAAAAACCACTGCCGGTGCAGACCCAGCAGCGCTTCGCTGGACGCCTCAAGGAGCGTCTGCATGAATTGGAAAATCAGGTTCGCGACATGCTGGTGTTCGCCCGCGGCGAGCTGCCGCTGCCCGATCGCCTCACGCCCCGCCAGTTGCTGCAGGCCCTGCAGGCCGCCGCCCAGCCCCATGTGCACAATGTTGCCGTGCGCTGGCAGTGCGACAGCCATGCCGGCGAGTTGCTGTGCAACAAGGACACCTTGGTGGGCGCGGTACTCAACCTGATCGACAACGCCATCCAGGCCAGCGCCGGCGAGGCGCGGCTGAAGGTCCATCTGTACGCGCGCGACGACACCCTGCGCCTGTGCGTCAGTGACGATGGGCCTGGCATGGCCCCGGCAACGCTGGCGCGGCTGGGCGAGCCGTTCTTCACCACCAAGCCCACCGGTACCGGGCTCGGCCTGTCGGTGGTCAAGGCCGTGGCAAGGGCGCATCAAGGCGAGTTGATACTGCGCTCCACCCTTGGCCGCGGCAGCTGCGCCACTTTGACCCTGCCATTGGTGGCCCTGCAGGAGCGTGCTCCATGAGCATCAAGGTGCTGCTGGTCGAGGACGACCGAGCCCTGCGCGAGGCGCTGGGCGATACGCTGGAGCTGGGTGGCTTCGAATTCGAGGCGGTGAGCTGTGCCGAGGAAGCATTGCTGGCAGTGGCGCGCGAGCCCTTCGGGATCGTGGTCAGCGACGTCAACATGCCCGGTATCGATGGGCACCAGTTGCTTGCCAGGCTACGCGCCCGGCAGCCGCAACTGCCGGTGTTGCTGATGACGGCCCATGGCGCCGTCGAGCGTGCGGTGGATGCCATGCGCCAGGGTGCGGCGGACTACCTGGTCAAGCCATTCGAGCCGCGCGCGCTGCTCGACCTGGTGACCCGGCATGGCCGCGGCCTGGTCCCGGCCGGTACCGATCACGGCCCAGTCGCATTGGAGCCGGCCAGCCTGGCCTTGCTCGAGCTGGCGGCACGGGTTGCACGCAGTGATTCCACGGTGCTGATATCCGGTGAATCAGGCACCGGCAAGGAGGTGCTGGCACGCTACATTCACCAGCAGTCGCGGCGCGCAGAACAGGCGTTCGTCGCCATCAATTGCGCGGCGATTCCCGACAACATGCTCGAAGCCACGCTGTTTGGCCACGAGAAGGGCGCGTTCACCGGCGCTGTCGCGGCGCAGGCGGGCAAGTTCGAGCAGGCCGATGGCGGCACCTTGCTGCTCGATGAAATTTCCGAGATGCCGCTGGGCCTGCAGGCCAAGCTGTTGCGTGTGTTGCAGGAGCGTGAGGTCGAGCGCGTCGGCGCGCGCAAACCCATTGCTCTGGACATACGCGTCATCGCCACCACCAACCGCAACCTGGCGGCCGACGTGGCGGCGGGGCGCTTTCGCGAAGACCTTTTCTACCGTCTTTCGGTCTTCCCGCTGGCGTGGACACCTCTGCGCGAGCGCCGCGCCGATATCCTGCCGCTGGCGCGACGCTTGTTGGCCCGCCATGTCGACAAGATGAAGCACGCGCCTGTGCGTTTCTCGCCACCGGCCGAACAGTGCCTGCTCGATCATCTGTGGCCAGGCAACGTTCGCGAACTGGACAACGCCATTCAGCGCGCCTTGATCCTTCAGCACGGCGGCTTGATCCAGGCAGCCGACTTCTGCCTCGCCGGGCCTGCAGGCGCGGCACCGTTGCCGCCGTTGAGCGTGGTGGTGCAAGCCCGTGCCCCGGCACTGCCGTTGGAAACCCAGGCCCCGGTCGGGCTGCCGGCCGGCGCGTTGGAGGACGATCTGCGCCGACGGGAATTCGAAATGATCATTGACACCCTGCGCAGCGAGCGCGGCCGCCGCAAGGAAGCCGCTGAGCGCCTGGGCATCAGTCCACGGACGCTGCGCTACAAGCTGGCGCAGATGCGCGATGCCGGAATGGACGTGGAGGCCAGTCTGTTCGCCTCGTGACGGACGCCCGCTGACCGGCAGCGGCTGCGGCGATTCGTCGCCATCGATCTGTTTCGCAAGCCTGCGACTGCAACTGGCACCCTCCTTGCTACTACCTCTGTAGTGAATGCAGCAGTGTCAAAAAAACGCAGGTTGTCGCAGAGGGTCACCCATGAGCCAAGGTATTGAATTCAACCGCTTGATGCTGGACATGCGCGCCATGCAGGCGGACGCCATGGCCAGGCCTGCGGCGGTTGCGGCGCCGGAAGTCGGCGCCAGCAGCTTTGCCGACATGCTCGGCGGCGCCATCAACAAGGTCGCGGACGTGCAGGGTGCTTCCAGCCAACTGGCCACTGCTTTCGAGATCGGCAAGAGCGGCGTCGACCTCACCGATGTGATGGTCGCCTCGCAGAAAGCCAGTGTCTCGTTCCAGGCCTTGACCCAAGTGCGCAACAAGCTGGTCCAGGCATATCAAGACATCATGCAGATGCCGGTCTGAGGACGAATTGAGTCATGGCTGAAGCGACCACCGATAACCTCCCTGCCAAGAGCGGCAACAAATCGCCGCTCATGGGCTTGTCTGTCCTGCAGAATCTGTCGCAGATGACCATGCTGCGTCAGGTCGGCCTGTTGGTCGGCCTGGCTGCGAGCGTCGCGATCGGCTTCGCCGTGGTGCTCTGGTCGCAGCAGCCCGACTACCGGCCGCTGTACGGCAGCCTGGCGGGCATGGACACCAAGCAGGTGATCGACACCCTGACCACGGCCAACATTCCCTATACCGTGGAACCCAACTCCGGCGCCTTGCTGGTCAAGGCCGACGACCAGTCGCGTGCGCGCATCGCCCTGGCCTCGGCCGGCGTTGCACCCAGCGACGGCAACGTCGGCTACGAGTCGCTCGACAAGGAACAAGGCCTGGGCACCAGCCAGTTCATGGAAACGGCGCGCTACCGCCGCAGCCTGGAAGGCGAGCTGGCCCGTACCATCGGCAGCCTGAACAATATCCGGGCTGCGCGCGTGCATCTGGCCATCCCGAAGAGTTCGGTGTTCGTCCGTGACGAACGCAAGCCAACCGCCTCGGTGCTGGTGGAAATGTACCCCAACCGGACCCTGGACGCCGGCCAGGTCGCGGCCATCGTCAATCTGGTGGCGACCAGCGTCCCGGAACTGAACAAGTCCAACGTGTCGGTCGTCGACCAGAAGGGCACCCTGCTGTCGGCACAGCTGGAAGACAACGCGTTGACCATGGCCGGCAAGCAGTACGACTACAGTCGCCGCATGGAAAGCATGCTGACCCAGCGTGTCCACAACATACTGCAACCGGTGGTGGGCAGTGATCGGTTCAAGGCCGAGGTCTCGGCGGACCTGGATTTCAGCGCGGTCGAGTCGACCTCCGAGCAGTTCAACCCGGACCAGCCGGCACTGCGCAGCGAGCAGTCCACCAGCGAGCAACGTTCCAGCGGTTCGGGCCCATCGGGTGTGCCCGGCGCCTTGAGCAACCAGCCACCGGGCCCGGCCACCGCACCGCAGAATGCCGCCCAGGGGCAGGCAGCCGCTGGCGCGATCCAGCCAGGCCAGCCGCTGCTCGACGCCAATGGCCAGCAGATCATGGACCCGGCCACTGGCCAGCCGATGCTGGCGCCGTATCCGGCCGACAAGCGTCAGCAGTCGACCAAGAATTTCGAGCTCGACCGCTCCATCAGCCACACCAAGCAGCAGCAGGGTCGCCTGACCCGGTTGTCGGTCGCCGTGGTGGTCGATGACCAGGCCAAGGTCAACCCGGCCGACGGCACCGTGACCCTGGCGCCCTGGAATGCCCAGGAGCTGGCCCGTTTCACCCGTCTTGTACAGGATGCCGTGGGCTTCGATGCGAGCCGTGGCGACAGCGTGACCGTGATCAACGTACCGTTCGCGCCCAACTCGGCGGAAGTCATCACCGAGCCTGCGTTCTACAAGGAACCCTGGTTCTGGGACATCATGAAACAGGCGCTGGGCGTGCTGTTCATCCTGGTCCTGGTGTTCGGCGTGTTGCGCCCGGTGCTGACCAACATCACCGGTGGTGGCAAATCCAGGCCGGGCGATGGCGAACTTGGTGCCGCCGGCGGGCTGGGCGGTGTGGCCGCCCTGGGCATGGACAGCGAGCTGGCCAACGATCGGGTCAGCCTGGGTGGGCCGCAGAGCATTCTGCTGCCCAGCCCGACCGAGGGCTATGACGCCCAACTGAATGCAATCAAGAGTCTTGTGGCCGAAGACCCGGGCCGAGTGGCCCAGGTCGTGAAAGAGTGGATCAATGCCGATGAGTAGTTCACAAGCCGTTACCCCGAAGCTGACCAAGGTCGACAAGGCCGCCATTCTTCTGCTGTCGCTGGGTGAAACCGACGCGGCGCAGGTGCTTCGCCACATGGGTCCCAAGGAGGTCCAGCGCGTGGGCGTGGCCATGGCGCAGATGCGCAATGTGCACCGAGAGCAGGTCGAGCAGGTGATGAGCGAATTCGTCACCGTGGTCGGCGACCAGACCGGCCTGGGCGTGGGTTCCGACAACTACATCCGCAAGATGCTCACCTCGGCCCTTGGCGAAGACAAGGCCAACGGCCTGATCGACCGAATTCTGCTGGGCGGCAACACCAGCGGCCTGGACAGCCTGAAATGGATGGAACCCCGCGCCGTGGCCGATGTGATTCGCTACGAACACCCGCAGATCCAGTCGATCGTCGTGGCCTACCTCGACCCCGACCAGGCCGGCGAAGTGCTGGCGCATTTCGAGCACAAGGCGCGCCTGGACATCATCCTGCGCGTGTCTTCGCTGAACACCGTACAGCCTGCGGCGCTCAAAGAGCTCAATACCATTCTGGAGAAACAGTTCTCCGGCAACTCCAACGCCACGCGAACCACGCTGGGTGGGGTCAAGCGCGCCGCCGACATCATGAACTTCCTCGACAGCTCGTCCGAGGGCCAGTTGATGGACTCCATACGCGAGGTCGATGAAGAGCTGTCCGGGCAGATCGAAGACCTGATGTTCGTTTTCAACAATCTCAAGGATGTCGACGATCGCGGCATTCAGGCGCTGTTGCGCGAAGTCTCTTCCGACGTACTGGTGGTCGCGCTCAAGGGCGCCGACGAAGGCGTGCGCGAGAAGATCTTCAAGAACATGTCCAAGCGCGCGGCCGAACTGCTGCGCGACGACCTCGAGGCCAAGGGGCCAGTGCGGGTCAGCGATGTCGAGTCGGCGCAGAAGGAAGTGCTCACCATTGCCCGGCGCATGGCCGAGGCCGGTGAAATCGTGTTGGGTGGCAAGGGTGGGGAAGAGATGATCTAATCGTCCCTCTCCCGGACCTCTGTCGTGGAGGCTGGCCACCCTGGGGTGGTCGGCTCCGAGCGACCCCACTTCGCACCCAGGCGCCAGGAATCGCAAGCCATGTCCCGCCCCCCGCAAGAACCCGTCAGTGAACTGATCCGCGCCGTCGACGCGCGCAGCGCCGACCTGTGGGCGTTGCCCAGTTTCGATCCCGAACGGCCCGCCGTCGAGGTGGTGCTGGCGCCGGTGTCGGTCGAGGAGATCGAAGAGGTTCCCCTCGACGAGGTCCAGCCCATCACCCTGGAAGAACTCGAAGCCATTCGCCAGGAAGCCTACAACGAGGGTTTCGCCACCGGCGAAAAAGAAGGCTTTCACAGTACCCAGCTCAAAGTGCGTCAGGAAGCCGAGGACGCACTGGCCAGCAAGCTCGTCCAGTTCGACCGGCTGTTGGGGCACCTGCTGACGCCCATCGCCGATCAGGACACCCAGATCGAAAAATCCCTGGTCGAGCTGGTAGGGCACATCGCCCGACAGGTCATTCGCCGCGAATTGGTCACCGATTCCAGCCAGATCGAGAAAGTACTGCGTGAGGCGCTCAAGTTGTTGCCCATGGGCGCCAACAACATCCGCATCTTCATCAATCCCCAGGATTTCGAGCAGATCAAGTCATTGCGGGAGAAGCACGAGGAAAACTGGCGCATCCAGGAAGACGACGCGCTGCAGCCCGGTGGCTGCCGTATCGAAACCGAGCACAGTCGCATCGATGCCAGCATGGAGACGCGCATCACCCAGGCCATTGCCCAGCTGTTCGACCAACTGCACGAGCAGAACATGCACCCGGCCCCTGCCGACATCACCATCGAGCTGGGTGAGCCCGATGAAGCTTGATCGCACCAGCTTCGGCAAGCGCCTGGGCACCTACGAGGCGGCCATCGACCTGCCGCGCCAGCCAATCGTCGAAGGCCGCCTGCTGCGCATGGTCGGGCTCACCCTGGAGGCCGAAGGGTTGCGTGCCGCCATGGGCAGTCGCTGTGTGGTCATCAACGACGACAGCGACCAGCCGGTGCAGGTCGAAGCGGAAGTCATGGGCTTTTCCGGCAGCAAGATCTACCTGATGCCGGTGGGCAGCGTGAGCGGCATCGCGCCTGGCGCGCGGGTGGTCCCGGTTGCCGATACCGGGCGCCTGCCCATGGGCATGAGCATGCTCGGACGCATTCTCGACGGCGCCGGCCGTGCGCTGGACGGCAAGGGCGGCATGAAGGCCGAGGACTGGATCCCCATGGACGGGCCCACCATCAACCCGCTCAAGCGTGATCCCATCAGCCAGCCACTGGATGTCGGCATTCGCAGCATCAATGGCTTGTTGACCGTGGGCCGTGGCCAGCGCCTGGGTCTGTTCGCCGGTACCGGCGTGGGCAAGAGTGTGCTGCTGGGCATGATGACGCGCTTCACCGAGGCCGACATCATCGTCGTCGGGCTGATCGGCGAGCGCGGCCGCGAGGTCAAGGAGTTCATCGAACACACCTTGGGCGAGGAGGGCCTGCGCCGTTCGGTGGTGGTGGCATCGCCGGCCGACGAAGCCCCGCTGATGCGTCTGCGCGCGGCCATGTACTGCACCCGCATTGCCGAATATTTCCGCGACAAGGGCAAGAACGTCCTCCTGCTGATGGACTCGCTGACCCGTTTTGCCCAGGCCCAGCGGGAAATCGCCCTGGCTATCGGCGAGCCACCTGCCACCAAGGGCTATCCGCCCTCTGTTTTCGCCAAGCTGCCCAAGCTGGTCGAGCGGGCCGGCAATGCCGAGGCCGGGGGCGGCTCGATCACCGCGTTCTATACGGTGTTGTCCGAAGGCGACGACCAGCAGGACCCGATCGCCGACTCGGCACGGGGTGTACTCGATGGCCATATCGTGCTGTCGCGGCGCCTGGCCGAAGAAGGGCATTACCCGGCCATCGATATCGAAGCGTCGATCAGCCGGGTGATGCCCAGCGTGGTCAGCCCCCAGCATCTGGCCCAGGCCCAGCAGTTCAAGCAGCTGTGGTCGCGCTACCAGCAGAGCCGTGACTTGATCAGCGTCGGTGCCTACGTGGCCGGCGGCGATCGCGAGACCGACCTGGCCATTGCCCTTCAGCCGCAACTGGTGCGCTACCTGCGCCAGGGTCTGAACGACAATGAAAGCCTGCAGGCCAGCGCCGAGCGCCTGGCGGCAGTGTTCACGCCCGTGGCACCGGGGTAAGCGACCATGGCGATGAGTCGTGCGGCGCGCCTGGCGCCCGTGGTGGAAATGGCCGAAAGCACCGAGCGCAAGGCTGCCCAGCGGCTGGGGCATTTCCAGGGTCAGGTGAGCCTGGCCGAAGCCAAGCTGGCCGAGCTCGAACGCTTCCGCAACGACTACCAGCAACAGTGGATCAGCAACGGCAGTCGTGGCGTGTCCGGGCAATGGTTGTTGAACTATCAGCGCTTTCTCAACCAGTTGGAAACGGCCGTCGGCCAGCAGAAACAGAGCCTTGCGTGGCATCAGAACAACTTGAACAATGCGCGCGCCACCTGGCAACAGGCCTATGCTCGAGTGGAAGGGCTGCGCAAGCTGGTGCAGCGCTATATCCTCGAGGCCAGGCAGTTGGAGGACAAGCGGGAACAGCGGCTGCTCGACGAGTTGTCGCAACGCCTGCCCAGGCACGAGAACTTTTAGCCGGAATTTGTCAGTACCCCGTTGAACGCTCTGCAGAGCGGTGCTACATCTGGCCTGCAAGGCACACCCAAGGAGCATTAATACATGGCTGTAACCCAGAGTTCTGTCACCCAGACCTTCGACCCTGAAAGCAATACGTCATCGGTGGCCATTTCGGGCCGGTTCGATTTCAGCCTGCACCAGCAGTTTCGCGAAGCCTACGAAGACGAGCGTGCCGGCAAGCCCAGCCGTTATGTCATCGACCTGAAGAACACTACCTACATGGATAGCTCGGCCCTGGGCATGCTGCTGTTGTTGCGCGACCACGCCGGGGGCGACAACGCCGACATCGCACTGATGAACATTTCTCCCGACGTGCGCAAGATCCTGGCGATCTCCAATTTCGACAAGTTGTTCAAGATCTCCTGATGCAGCCAGCCAACGAGGAAGCACTGACGGTCCTGATCGCCGACGACAACATGACCGACCGCATGCTGCTGTCCAGCATCGTGCGACGTCAGGGGCATGCGGTGATCACGGCCAGCAACGGCCAGGAGGCGGTCGAAGTGTTCCGCCACCAGCGTCCGCAGTTGGTGCTGCTCGATGCCATGATGCCGGTCATGGACGGCTTCGAGGCTGCGCGTGCCATCAAGCAGCTGGCCGGTGAGGCCCTGGTGCCGGTGATCTTCCTGACCTCGCTGACCGAAGAACAGGCGCTGGTGCGTTGTCTGGACGCCGGTGGCGACGATTTTCTGGCCAAGCCCTACAACCAGGTGATCCTGGCCGCCAAGATCAAGGCAATGGATCGCCTGCGCCGCTTGCAGGCCACGGTGCTCGAGCAGCGAGACCTGATCACCCGCCACCATGACTACCTGCTCAACGAGCAGCGCGTGGCCAAGGCGGTGTTCGACCAGATTGCCCATTCCGGATGCCTCGACGCCCCCAACGTGCGTTACCTGCAGTCGCCCTATGCGCTGTTCAATGGCGACCTGCTGCTGGCTGCCTACACGCCTTCGGGCGACATGCATGTGCTGCTCGGTGATTTCACCGGGCACGGGCTGCCGGCGGCGGTGGGCGCGATGCCCTTGGCCGAGGTGTTCTATGGCATGACGGCGAAGGGCTACGGGCTCAACGAGATTCTTCGCGAGATGAACGCCAAGCTCAAGCGGATCCTGCCGGTGGACATGTTCTGCTGCGCCACCATGTTGCGCCTGAGCTTTCAGCGTTGCACGGTTGAGGTCTGGAACGGCGGCATGCCCGACGGCTACCTGCACCGCCAGGATGGCTCGGCGCGTGTCGCGCTGGTGTCGCGTCATCTGCCGCTGGGCGTATTGCCGGCCACCCGTTTCGAGGACCAGACCGAGGTCTGGCCGCTGGCGCCGGGCGATCGAGTTCTGCTGCTGTCCGACGGCGTCATCGAAACCAGCAATGCGCAAGAGCAGTCTTTCGGTGTGGAGAGACTCGAACGCGTCTTCGACACGCACAAGGACCCTGAGTCGCTGTTCGAAGGCATCCTGCAGGCTTTGCATGATTTCCGCGGTGAATCGCGCGACGATGTGAGCATGGTGCAGCTGGCATTGATCGACGCCGAGCGCCAGCCCCCGGCCAGCCTGATCTATTCCGACAGCGGCCAGTCGAGCCCGCTCGACTGGTCGGCCATGTTCGAGTTTCGTGCCGACACCTTGCGCCGCTTCAATCCCTTGCCGTACATCCTCCAATTGCTGCAGGAAATTCACGGCCTGCGTCCGCAGAGTGGAGAGCTGTACAGCGTGTTTGCCGAGTTATACTCCAACGCGCTGGAGCATGGCGTACTCGGCCTCGATTCCGCGCTCAAGTGCGATGCCACCGGATTCGCCCAGTACTACGCGTTGCGCAACGATCGCCTGGCGGCTTTGGAAGAGGGCTATATACGCATACACTTGCAGATACGCCCGCACGGGGTTGGCGGAGTCCTGAGAATCGTGGTCGAAGACAGCGGCAAGGGATTCGATCCGAAACAGGTCCTGGCGAAGCCGCCGAGCGTGCACGGACTGTCTGGGCGTGGTGTCAATCTGGTCCGCCAACTGAGCCACAGCGCGGGCTGGTCGGAAGACGGGCGCAGCGCGCACGTAGAATTTACCTGGGAGTCTCAAGCGTAATCGGCTTGATCAAGGAGTGAACAAGTGCCCATCGAACAATTGGCTGAAGAACACCTGGCTGAAGCACTGCAAAAGCCCCATGTAGACCCCACGGCCCTCGAGGCCCTGCAGGAGGTCATGGAGGATGAATACCCTCTGTTGCTCGACACCTTCCTGAGCGACTCGCAACTGCGCTTGAACGAACTGCACCGGTCCCGCGATCTGGTCGAACTGGGCCATGCCGCCCACAGCTTCAAGGGCAGCAGCAGCAACATGGGCGCCCTGCGCCTGGCGCAGTTGTGCAGCGAGCTCGAGCAGTACTGCCGACAAGGCGCGCTGGAGGGTGTGGATGCTTATGTACAGCGGATCGACCGCGAGTTCGTCCTGGTCCTACAACTGTACTCGCAGGAGCGCGCGCGCTTTGCAGGTTGAGCGTCGTTGACGTTGCTGGTTCCTCGCTGGCCCGATACTTGCTTTCTCCATGGCAATCAGCGTTAACGCCACCGTACCGGGGAGATCTTCATGGCTGTCGCTTCAAACCCTTTGTTGCTGCAACTGGGCGCCGCTGCTCGCGCCACATCGGTCACCGGCGCGGCCAGGCCCAGTGCAGCGGAGAACGATTCGGCGCCACGTTTCGCCGATCTCTATGCCCGTCAAAACCACGAAGTCGCGGTCAAGCCGCGGACCGAGCCTGCGCCGAGTGCCCCACGGGAAACCGCCACGCCACCGGCCTCGAAGGCGGCCGGCGCCAACCCGGCGGTTGCCGATAGCGGCAAGAAGTTGCCAGTTGCCAAGGCCGACAAGCCTGAAAAGCCTGAAAAGCTCGACAAGACCGACAAAACCTACAAGCTTGCCGCCAAGGACGACGACAAGGTCAGCGATACCGCCGCCAAGGACGATCCCAGCGTTAGCGCTGCTGCGGCACCGGTCGATCCTGCCGCGGTACCCATCCCGGCCGATCCCGCTGCCAATCCGGCACTGGCCCAGGTGCCGCCACCGGCAGTGGCCGCTGTCAGCCTGGTGGACAGCGATAGCGTCGGCGCTGGCGAGGATTTCGATCCAGCTCAAGACGTGCTTGCCGATTTGCCGGCGCTGCGCCTGGCCCTGGAGCAGACGGCCAAAAATAATGGCACTACCTCTGCACATGCCAGCCAAACGTCATCGGGCGATCCCTCGAAGGCAGGCGAGCAGGGTATAGAAGGCAATTTCGTCAATGGTCTGGCGGCCATGGTGAGCAAGGAGTCGGCAGGCGAAGCGGGTGAGGGCGGCGATGACGGTTTTGCTGGTTTGATCGGCGGGGGCTTGAAGGATGCCGACGCAACGGCCAGCGACAGCCGCCTCGATAACTTCGCCGACCGCCTGCAGGCCTTGACCCAGTCGACCACGGCCAAGACCGGCACTGCGGCGCCGCTGGCCAGCCCGCTGGGCCAGCCGTTGGCCATGCAGCAGTCAGGATGGACCGAAGGCCTGGTCAACCGGGTCATGTACCTGTCCAGCCAGAACTTGAAATCAGCCGACATCCAACTGACACCGGCGGAACTGGGGCGCCTGGACATTCGCGTCGACATCACCCCGGACCAGCAGACCCAAGTGACCTTCACCAGCGCCCATATCGGCGTGCGTGAGGCATTGGAGAGCCAGCAGCATCGGCTCAAGGACATGTTCAACCAGCAGGGCATGGGGCAGCTGGACGTCAACGTTTCCGACCAGTCCCGTCAGTCCCAAGGCGAGCAGCAGGCGCAACAGAGCCGCCGCACGGGTGGCGCACGCTCTGGTGCGGACGCGCTCGATTCCGCCGAGCCCGCCGTCGCGGCTGCGCAGCCCCTGACCTCCGGCACGGTGCTGGGGACCAGCGCTGTGGATTACTACGCCTGACAGTGCCTGAAGGGGTCGGTTGCCAGGCTCGAAATCGAGCCCACAGGATTGTTGGCATAACCCTTGCTCCATCGTCGCCATGGGTACGCTTACCCCTCAATGGTGACGGATTATTGGCATGGCAAAGACCGAAGAAGCAAAGGAACCCGCAGCCAAGGAAGGCAAGGGCAAACTCAAGCTGATCATCCTGCTGGTCGTGGGCTTGCTGCTGGCCGTCGGCCTGTCGGTCGGGGCCACCTGGTTCCTCATGCACAAACCCGCCGAGGCGCCCGCGGACAAGGCCACGGCAGATGCTGCCCACACCAAACCTGCGGCGATCTACGAGCCCCTCACACCCGCCTTCGTGGTCAACTTCAAGCAGAACGGTCGTGATCGCTACATGCAGGTCAGCATCGTCTTGCAGGCGCGGGACAAGGCCGACATGGATGCTCTGAAGGTGCACACGCCGGTCATCCGCAATAATCTGGTCATGCTGTTTTCCGGGCAGCCGTTCGAAACTTTGACCACGCCCATCGGCCAGGAAATGCTGCGCCAGAAAGCTACCGCGAGCGTTCAGGAAGTGGCGCAGAAAGAAGTGGGCAAGCCCGTGATCGACCAGGTGCTCTTCACTAACTTCGTATTGCAGTAGGAACAACTCATGGCCGTACAGGACCTGCTGTCCCAGGACGAGATCGATGCGCTGCTGCATGGCGTCGACGATGGCCTGGTGCAAACCGAAGGCAATGGCGAACCCGGGGGGATCAGAAGCTACGACCTGACCACTCAGGATCGCATCGTGCGTGGGCGCATGCCGACGCTGGAAATGATCAACGAGCGCTTCGCCCGCTACACCCGCATCAGCATGTTCAATCTGTTGCGTCGTTCTGCCGATGTGGCGGTAGGCGGCGTGCAGGTGATGAAGTTCGGCGAGTACGTGCATTCGCTGTACGTACCGACCAGCCTCAACCTGGTGAAGATCAAGCCGCTGCGCGGCACTGGCCTGTTCATTCTGGATGCCAAGCTGGTGTTCAAGCTGGTCGACAATTTCTTCGGCGGTGACGGCCGCCACGCCAAGATCGAGGGGCGCGAGTTCACCCCTACCGAGCTGCGCGTGGTACGCATGGTGCTGGACCAGGCTTTTCTCGACATGAAGGAAGCCTGGCAGGCCATCATGGAAGTCAACTTCGAGTACATCAACTCGGAGGTCAACCCGGCCATGGCCAACATCGTCGGGCCCAGCGAGGCGGTCGTGGTCTCCACCTTCCACATCGAACTCGATGGCGGCGGTGGCGACCTGCACGTGACCATGCCGTACTCGATGATCGAGCCGGTGCGCGAGATGCTCGATGCCGGCTTCCAGTCCGACCTGGACGACCAGGACGAGCGCTGGAGCAAGGCCCTGCGCGAAGATGTCCTGGATGTCAGCGTTCCCCTGAGCGCCACCGTGGCGCGGCGTCAGCTCAAGCTGCGCGATATTCTCCACATGCAGCCCGGCGACGTGATCCCGGTGGAACTGCCGGAAGAGTTGATCCTGCGTGCCAATGGCGTGCCTTCGTTCAAAGCCAAGCTTGGCTCGCACAAAGGCAACCTGGCTTTACAAGTTATCGAACCGATCGAGCGTCGCTGATCGGTTTGACCTGATGATTTAGATGCCCGTCGAGGACCACTGATGGCTGATCAAGATGAGACAATTTCTGCCGAAGACCAGGCGCTCGCCGATGAATGGGCGGCGGCTCTGGATGAGTCCGGGGATGCCGGGCAGGACGATATCGACGCGCTGTTGGCCGCCGATACGCGCGGCAGTTCGAGTTCCTCCCGCCTGCCGATGGAAGAGTTCGGCAGTTCGCCCAAATCGGGTAACGGCCCGGTCACGCTCGAGGGCCCGAACCTCGATGTGATCCTGGATATCCCGGTGACCATTTCCATGGAGGTTGGGGCGACCGATATCAGCATCCGCAATTTGCTGCAGCTCAACCAGGGCTCGGTGATCGAGCTCGACCGTCTGGCCGGCGAAGCGTTGGACGTGCTGGTCAACGGCACCTTGATCGCCCACGGCGAAGTGGTGGTGGTCAACGAGAAGTTCGGCATTCGCCTGACCGACGTGATCAGTCCCAGCGAACGCATCAAGAAGCTGCGGTGATGGGCCGGTTCCTGTGGGCCTTGCTGCTCTTGCCCGTGGTCGCCCTGGCAGCGCCGGAAGTGGCCCCTGCTGCGGCGCCGGGAGGCACTGGCCTGGCCGGTCAGTTGACCCAGACCGTGCTGGGGCTGCTGGCGGTGGTGGCCTTGATCTTCGCCCTGGCGTGGCTGATGCGGCGCGTGCAGCAGGCAGCGCCGCGCCAGGGCCAGGTCATCGACGTGATTGGCGCCAAGGCGCTGGGGCCACGTGATCGGCTGGTGCTGGTGCAGGTGGGCGAGGAGCAGATCCTGCTGGGTGTCAGCCCGGGGCGCATCAGCGCGCTGCACGTGATGAGCACGCCGGTGCAGCCACCCGACCGAACCACCCAGGCCCCACCCGAATTCGCCCAGCGCCTGATGGAACTGCTGGGCAAGGACCAGAAGGATAAGAAGTGATGGGTGTGTTGCGCACTGTCCTGCCGCTGGGCCTGCTGTTGGTGGCGCCCCTGGCCATGGCCGCCGATCCGCTGCAGATTCCGGCATTGACCATGACCAGCGGTGCCAACGGCCAGCAGGAGTATTCGGTCAATCTGCAGATCCTGTTGATAATGACGGCGCTGAGTTTCATTCCGGCGTTCGTCATGTTGATGACCAGCTTCACACGTATCATCATCGTGTTTTCCATCCTGCGCCAGGCACTGGGTCTGCAACAGACGCCGTCCAACCAGCTGTTGACCGGCATGGCGCTGTTTCTGACCATGTTCATCATGGCGCCGGTGTTCGACAAGGTGAACCAGCAGGCCCTGCAACCCTATCTGAGTGAACAGCTCAGCGCCCAGGATGCCGTGGCACGTGCCGAGGGCCCGATCAAGGACTTCATGCTGGCTCAGACCCGGCAGAGCGACCTGGAGCTGTTCATGCGGCTGTCCAAGCGCACCGACATCGCCAGCGCCGACCAGGCGCCGCTGACCATCCTGGTGCCGGCGTTCGTCACCTCCGAGCTGAAAACGGCGTTCCAGATCGGCTTCATGATCTTCATTCCGTTCCTGATCATCGACCTGGTGGTCGCCAGTGTGCTGATGGCCATGGGTATGATGATGCTGTCGCCGCTGATCATCTCGCTGCCGTTCAAGATCATGCTGTTCGTGCTGGTCGATGGCTGGGCGCTGATCATCGGAACCCTGGCCGGGAGTTTCGGTGGTGTATGACTTTGCCTTTCACAGGAGCGTGAATCCATGACCCCGGAAGTCGCCGTCGACCTGTTCCGCGAAGCGCTGTGGCTGACCACCGTGATGGTCGCGATCCTGGTTTTGCCGAGCCTGATCGTCGGCCTGATCATCGCCATGTTCCAGGCCGCCACGCAGATCAACGAACAGACCCTGAGCTTCCTCCCGCGCCTGCTGGTCATGCTGGTGACGCTGATCGTCATCGGGCCATGGATGGTGCGCACCTTCATGGAGTACATCACTACCCTGTACTCCAATATTCCGCAGGTGATCGGCTGATGCAGCCGCTGCTGCAATTGACCGATGCGCAGATCGGCGGCTGGGTGGCCAGCTTCATCCTGCCGCTGTTCCGCGTGGCCTCGATGCTGATGACCATGCCGATCTTCGGCACCCAGGTACTGCCGCAGCGCGTGCGCCTGTACGTGGCCGTGGCCATTACCGTGGTCATCGTGCCGGGATTGCCGCCGGCGCCCACGGTGGATGCGATCAGCGGCCAGGCGCTGCTGCTGGTGGCCGAACAGATCATCATCGGCGCGCTGTTCGGTTTTTCACTGCAGTTCCTGTTCCAGGCCTTTACCGTTGCCGGGCAGATTCTCGCGATCCAGATGGGCATGGCCTTCGCGTCCATGGTCGACCCCACCAACGGCGTGTCCGTGGCCGTGATCGGCCAGTTCTTCAGCATGCTGGTGACCCTGGTGTTCCTGTCGATGAACGGCCATCTGGTGGTGTTCGAGGTGCTCACCGAGAGCTTCACCACGCTGCCCATCGGCGGCGGCCTGCTGACCGCGCACTACTGGGACGTGGTGCTGCGCATGGGCTGGGTGCTGGGCGCCGGGGTGTTGCTGGTGCTGCCTGCCATCACAGCCTTGCTGGTGGTCAACATTGCCTTCGGCGTGATGACCCGCGCGGCGCCTCAACTGAACATCTTTTCCATCGGTTTCCCGCTGACCCTGGTGCTGGGGATGTTCATCCTGTGGGTCAGCCTGGGCGACATTCTCAACCAGTATCAGCCGCTGGCGGCCAACGCCTTGCAGTGGCTGCGCGAATTGGCGCGAGCGGAGTAGGCAATGGCCGAAAGCGAAAGCGGTGCGGACAAGACAGAAGACCCCACGGACAAGCGCAAGAAGGATTCGCGCGAGAAGGGCGAGATCGCCCGTTCCAAGGAGCTCAACACGCTGGCAGTGATGGTCGCCGGGTGCGGCGCGCTGCTGGCGTTCGGCGGCCATCTGGCGCAAAGCCTGCTGGAACTGATGCGCAGCAACTTCACCTTGAGCCGCGAGGTGTTGCTCGATGAGCGCTACATGGGCATTTTTCTGCTGCAGTCGGGCAAGGTGGCGATTCTGGCGACCCAGCCGATTCTGCTGACCTTGCTGCTGGCGGCGCTGATCGGCCCGGTCGCACTGGGCGGCTGGTTGTTCGCGGCCAGCTCCATGGCGCCCAAGTTCAGCCGCATGAACCCGGCCGCCGGCCTCAAGCGCATGTTCTCCATGCATGCATTGACCGAATTGCTGAAGGCGCTGGCCAAGTTCGCCATCACCCTGATCGTTGCCATGATGGTGCTGGCCAAAGACCGTACCGACCTGCTTGCGATTGCCAACGAGCCGCTGGAAATGGCGATCATCCACAGCGTGCAGCTGGTCGGCTGGAGCGCCTTGTGGATGTCCTGCGGACTGGCGTTGATTGCCGCCGTGGACGTGCCGTTCCAGCTCTACAGCAGCAAACAGAAGCTGATGATGACCAAGCAGGAGGTCAAGGACGAGCACAAGGACTCCGAAGGCCGGCCCGAGGTGAAGGGGCGGGTACGCCAGTTGCAGCGCGAGATGTCGCAGCGCCGGATGATGACGGCGATTCCCGAAGCGGACGTGATCATCACCAACCCGACTCACTACGCGGTGGCGTTGAAATACGATCCGGAGAAGGGCAATGCGCCGGTATTGCTGGCCAAGGGCTCGGACTTCATTGCCCTGAAGATTCGCGAGATCGGCAACGAGCATCGGATCCAGGTGCTGGAGTCACCGGCCCTGGCGCGTTCGATCTTCTATTCCACCGAGATCGAACAGCAGATTCCTGCGGGGTTGTACCTGGCGGTGGCGCAGGTGCTTGCCTATGTCTACCAGATCCGCCAGTACCAGGCCGGGCGAGGCAAGCGTCCCGACCCGTTGCAGGACCTGCCGATCCCGCCGGATCTACAGCGGGACAGTTAGACCGCGGCGAGCCCCCTGTGGGAGCGGGCTCTGCCCGCGAAGGCCGCGCCCCCGATAGATCGATTTCACTCCATCTCGGCAGCCCTTCAATAATCTTTAACCCCCTCCGGCAAAAGTTGGACCCCTTCTTGCACTACCCCTTGGCAAGACGCCTGGCGCGTCAAAAGTTCGCTTGGGGAAGTGGGGAATGTCGGTGGATCGCTCTCAATTAATCAACACCGCTCGCAGCAATATCGTCGGCCTTGGCCGCGGCAACCTTGGCGTGCCGCTGCTGTTGCTGGTGATGCTGGCGATGATGATGCTGCCGATCCCGGCACTGCTGCTGGACGTGTTCTTCACCTTCAACATCGCCTTGTCCATCGTCGTGCTGCTGGTGTGCGTGTACGCGCTGCGTCCGCTGGACTTCGCCGTGTTCCCGACCATCCTGCTGGTGGCCACGCTGCTGCGCCTTGCGCTCAACGTGGCGTCGACGCGGGTGATCATGCTGCACGGCCAGGAAGGCCATGCCGCCGCAGGTAAAGTGGTCCAGGCATTCGGTGAGGTGGTGATCGGCGGTAACTACATCGTCGGTATCGTGGTGTTCGCCATCCTCATGATCATCAACTTCGTGGTGGTCACCAAGGGTGCCGGGCGCATCTCCGAAGTGAGCGCGCGGTTCACCCTGGATGCCATGCCCGGCAAGCAGATGGCCATCGACGCCGACCTCAACGCCGGCCTCATCGATCAGAACCAGGCCAAGGCGCGTCGTACCGAAGTGGCCGCCGAAGCCGAGTTCTACGGCTCGATGGACGGTGCCAGCAAATTCGTCCGTGGCGACGCCATCGCCGGTCTGCTGATCCTGTTCATCAACCTGATCGGCGGCATGCTGGTGGGCATGCTGCAACACAACATGCCATTCGCCGAGGCAGGCAAGGTGTACGCCCTGTTGACCATCGGTGACGGCCTGGTCGCTCAGTTGCCATCGCTGTTGCTGTCCACCGCGGCAGCCATCATGGTGACCCGTGCTTCGGGCTCCGAGGAGATGGGCAAGCAGATCCAGCGGCAGATGTTCGCTTCGCCCAAGGCACTGGCCGTCTCCGGCGCGCTGATGGTGATCATGGGCATGGTGCCCGGAATGCCGCACATGGCCTTTATCACCCTAGGTGCCATCGCCGGTGGTGGTGCCTACCTTTTGTGGAAAAAACAGAACGACGTCAAGGTCCAGGCCCAGGCCGAAGTGCAGCGTCAACAGGAGCTGCTGCCATCACCGACGCGTACCCAGGAAACCAAGGAACTGGGCTGGGATGACGTGACGCCCATCGACATGATCGGCCTGGAAGTTGGCTACCGTTTGATCCCGCTGGTGGACCGCAACCAGGGCGGCCAGCTGCTGGCGCGGATCAAGGGCGTACGCAAGAAGCTGTCCCAGGACCTGGGCTTCCTGATGCCTACCGTGCATATTCGCGACAACCTCGACCTGGCGCCCAGCGCCTATCGTTTGACGCTCATGGGGGTGATCCTCGCCGAAGCCGAGATCTACCCGGATCGCGAGCTGGCAATCAACCCCGGTCAGGTGTTCGGCTCGTTGAACGGCATCACCGCCAAGGATCCGGCGTTTGGTCTGGACGCGGTCTGGATCGACGTCAACCTGCGCAGCCAGGCGCAGTCGCTGGGCTACACGGTGGTCGATGCCAGTACGGTAGTGGCCACGCACTTGAACCAGATTCTGCAGAAGCATGCCCATGAGCTGATCGGCCACGAAGAAGTGCAACAATTGCTGCAAGTTCTGGCAAAAGGCTCGCCCAAGCTGGCCGAAGAGCTGGTTCCGGGCATCCTTTCGCTGTCTTCGCTGCTCAAGGTCCTGCAGGCCCTGCTGGCAGAGCAGGTACCCGTACGCGACATCCGCAGCATCGCAGAAGCCATCGCCAACAACGGGCATCGGAGTCAAGATACCGCCGCGCTGGTTCAGGCCGTCAGGGTCGGTTTGTCCCGCGCCATCGTGCAAAGCATTGTAGGCATTGAGTCGGAGCTGCCTGTCATCACGCTGGAACCAAGGTTGGAACAGATATTGCTAAATAGTCTTCAGAAGGCTGGTCAGGGTCAGGAAGAAGGCGTTTTGCTGGAACCGAGCATGGCGGAGAAACTGCAGAGATCCCTGATCGATGCGGCGCAACGGCAGGAGATGCAGGGCCAACCGGTGATACTGCTGGTGGCCGGTCCGGTCCGCGCGATGCTGTCACGCTTCGGTCGCCTGGCGATCCCCAACCTTCATGTACTGGCCTATCAGGAAATCCCTGATAACAAGCAAGTCACCATCGTTGCGACAGTAGGGCCCAACGGCTGAGGTAGTGGGTTATGCAAGTGAAGCGATTTTTCGCCGCCGACATGCGTCAGGCCATGAAATTGGTCCGCGATGAGCTGGGCGCCGACGCTGCCATCATTGGCAACCGTCGCATCGCCGGCGGCGTCGAGCTGACCGCAGCGCTGGACTACAAGCTGTCGGCCCTGGCGCCGCGCGTGCCCAACCTCGAGTTGGAAGAAGAGCTGCGCAAGACCCAATCGCGCATCGTTTCGGCCCAGGCCGAGCTGAGCACACGTGGCGAGAGCGATGCGGCCACCAACCGCCAGCTGGTTGCCGGCCTGCCGTTGACCGCCGCCGAGCCGCTGGTCGAGCCGCGTCGCGAAGAGCCACCGCGTGTGCAGGCGGCCCCGGCGCCACAGCCTGCCGTCGACCAACGTCTTTTCGATTCCATGCGTTCCGAACTCAACGGTTTGCGCCAACTGCTGGAAGTGCAGCTGGGCTCCCTGGCCTGGACCCAGCTGCAAGGCAGCAAGCCGGCGCAGGCGAATCTGTGGCGTCGTTTGCAGCGCATCGGCTTGTCCGGCCCGATCGCTCGCGAGCTGCTCAGCCTGACCAGTGAAATCAACGAACCTCGGCAGGCATGGCGGATGCTGCTGGCGCACTTGGCGCGTATGATCCGTACACCGGAAGTGGAACCGCTCGAAGAAGGTGGCGTGATCGCCATGGTCGGCCCGGCTGGCATGGGCAAGACCACCACTCTGGCCAAGCTGGCGGCCCGCTATGTGCTCAAGTACGGTTCCCAGAGCGTGGCGCTGGTGAGCATGGACAGCTTTCGCATCGGTGCCCAGGAACAACTCAAGACCCTGGGCCGCATTCTCAATGTATCGGTGACTCAGGTCGATCCGGGCCAGTCATTGGTACAGGCCCTGGAACCCCTGCTGCGCAAGCGCGTGGTATTGATCGACACTGCTGGCCTGCAAGCCAGCGATCCGGCCCTGCGCATGCAGCTCGAAAGCCTGGCCGGACGCGGGATCAATGCGCGCAACTACCTCGTGCTGGCTACTACCAGCCAGAAGCAGGTGCTCAGCGCGGCGTACCATAGCTACAAGCGTTGCGGTCTGGCCGGGTGCATCCTGACCAAACTGGATGAAACGGCCTGTCTCGGCGAAGTGCTGAGCCTGGCCATCACTCAGGAACTGCCGATTGCCTATCTTACCGATGGGCCGCGCATTCCCGATGACTTGCATTTGCCGCGCCGGCACCAGTTGGTCAGCCGCGCAGTGAGCGTGCAAATGCAAGAAGAGCCCAGCGAAGAGGCCATGGCCGATATGTTCGCGGGTCTCTACCACAGCCCCGACAAGCGAGTTGGCTGAGGTGAAGAACGTTATGCAAGCACACTCTTCCTGCATCGTAGGGTTGCCAGGAAACACTCGAGCAATCGAACTGGCAGCCACTCGTGTGGCCTCGGTCTAGACAAGGTAAAGAACGAACATGGGCAGCATGCATCCCGTACAGGTGATCGCGGTGACCGGCGGCAAAGGTGGCGTCGGCAAGACTAATGTGTCAGTGAACTTGTCCCTGGCGTTGGCCGAGCTCGGCCGCCGGGTCATGTTGCTGGACGCCGACCTTGGCCTGGCCAACGTCGACGTGTTGCTGGGCCTGACCCCCAAGCGCACCCTGGCCGATGTGATCGAAGGTCGCTGCGAACTGCGCGACGTGATGTTGCAGGGCCCCGGCGGCATCCGTGTCGTGCCGGCAGCCTCGGGTACCCAGAGCATGGTGCAGTTGAGCCCGGCCCAGCATGCCGGCCTGATCCAGGCCTTCAGCGATGTGGGCGACAACCTCGACGTACTGATCATCGACACCGCCGCCGGTATCGGCGAATCGGTAGTGAGCTTTGTCCGCGCCGCCCAGGAAGTCCTGCTGGTGGTATGCGACGAGCCCACCTCGATCACCGATGCCTACGCCTTGATCAAGCTGCTCAACCGCGATTACGGCATGAACCGCTTCCGGGTCCTGGCCAACATGGCGCAGAGCCCCCAGGAAGGGCGCAATCTGTTCGCCAAGCTGACCAAGGTGACCGATCGCTTCCTCGACGTTGCCCTGCAGTACGTCGGCGCCGTGCCCTACGATGAGTCGGTGCGCAAGGCCGTGCAGAAGCAGCGCGCCGTGTACGAGGCGTTCCCCCGTTCCAAATGCTCGCTGGCCTTCAAGGCGATCGCGCAGAAAGTAGACACCTGGCCTTTGCCGGCCAACCCCCGTGGCCACCTGGAGTTCTTCGTCGAACGCCTGGTCCAGCAAACCAGCGCAGGGCCCGTATCATGAGTGCCAGCGGATACCGTATGTACAGCAAGGCGTCGCGCGACTCGCAGCAGCATCAGCTGATCGAGCAATACGCGCCGCTGGTCAAGCGTATCGCCTATCACCTGCTGGCGCGTCTGCCAGCCAGCGTGCAGGTGGAAGACCTGATCCAGGCCGGCATGATCGGTCTGCTGGAGGTCTCGACCAAGTACGACTCGAGCAAAGGGGCCAGTTTCGAGACCTACGCCGGTATTCGTATCCGCGGCGCCATGCTCGACGAAGTGCGCAAGGGCGACTGGGCGCCGCGTTCGGTGCACCGCAATACCCGCATGGTCAGTGATGCCATTCGCCGAATCGAGTCGAAAACCGGTCGCGACGCTAAAGATCACGAGATCGCTGCCGAACTTAGTCTGAGTCTGGATGATTACTACGGGATCCTGAACGATACCCTGGGCAGCCGCTTGTTCAGTTTCGACGATCTGCTGCAGGACGGTGAGCACGAGGGCCTGCACGAAGACGGCGCCAGCGGTTCGCTGGAGCCCTCGCGGGATCTCGAGGACGAACGCTTTCAAGGCGCGCTGGCCGAGGCCATCGCCAACCTGCCCGAGCGCGAGAAGCTGGTCCTGTCGTTGTATTACGACGAAGAGCTGAACCTCAAGGAAATCGGCGAGGTACTGGGTGTCAGCGAATCGCGGGTAAGCCAGTTGCACAGCCAGTGCGCGGCGCGACTTCGCGGGCGCCTGGGGGAATGGCGGGCACGCTGAAGGAACGGCAAGACCGGTGCGGGCTTTGTCGCGGGCAGAGCCCGCTCCCACACAGGTCGAGACCGCCGTGAAGAGGCCCGCTGACATAGCGCGGGTAGGGGATCTGCAGCGGCAAGTGGCTCAGGCGAATTCGATTGTTATGCACGTCCAGGGGCTGGGCGTGTTCAAGACTGCTGGAGGTCTAATTGGACAAGAACATGAAAATCCTCATCGTCGACGATTTCTCGACGATGCGGCGCATCATCAAGAACCTGCTGCGTGACCTGGGCTTCACCAACACCGCCGAGGCCGATGATGGCAACACCGCCTTGCCGATGTTGCACAGCGGCAACTTCGATTTTCTCGTCACCGACTGGAACATGCCTGGCATGTCCGGCATCGACCTGCTGCGCCAGGTGCGCGCCGACGATCGCCTCAAGCACCTGCCGGTGCTGATGGTCACCGCCGAGGCCAAGCGCGAGCAGATCATCGAAGCCGCCCAGGCCGGGGTCAACGGGTATGTGGTCAAGCCTTTCACTGCGCAAGTGCTGAAAGAAAAAATCGAAAAGATTTTCGAGCGCGTCAATAGCTGAAGTCTGCAATGGGGGCGCAATGGACCACAAACAAAGCACGTTGGGGGACTTCGAGTCGACCCTGAAAAAACACGCCGTGGAGCTGGTCGACAGCCTTGAAAAAGGCCGTTTCGGCGACGCGGTGCAATTGATCCACGAACTGAACCAGACCCGCGATCGCGGCCTGTATCAGGAAGTGGGCAAGCTTACGCGCGAGCTGCACAGCGCAATCGTCAGTTTCCAGATCGATCCGAACATCCCCCAGGCCGAAGAGGTTTCGCAGATCACCGATGCGACCGAACGTCTGTCGTATGTGGTACGCCTGACCGAAAACGCGGCCAACCGCACCATGGATCTGGTCGAGCAGAGCACCCCGGTGCTCAATACGCTGAGTGCCGAAGCCAGTGCCTTGAGCGCCGACTGGCAGCGCTTCATGCGCCGCGAAGTGGCCGCCGACGAGTTCCGCGAACTGGCGCGCCGGGTCGACAGCTTCCTGACCCGCAGCGAGCAGGGCAATCGCGAAGTCGCCAGCCACCTCAACGACATCGTGCTGGCCCAGGATTATCAGGACCTCACCGGCCAGGTCATCAAGCGTGTCACCGCGCTGGTCACCGAAGTGGAGAGCAACCTGCTCAAACTGGTCCTGATGGCCAGCCAGGTCGATCGCTTCGCCGGCATCCAGCATGATCACGAACAGCTCCGCGCCGAAAAAGATCAAGAAAAACATCCCGCCAAGGGTGAAGGTCCGCAGATCCATGCCGATAAACGTGAAGACGTCGTATCCGGTCAGGACGATGTCGACGATCTGCTGTCCAGTCTGGGCTTCTAGGCCACCGCCTGCGCCTGACTGTGTTGACCGTTAATCACGTATTCCAGGGAGCATCCACATGAGCTTCGGCGCCGACGAAGAAATCCTTCAGGATTTCCTGGTAGAGGCCGGCGAAATTCTCGAGCAACTGTCCGAACAACTGGTCGAGCTGGAAAGCCGTCCCGATGATGCCGACTTGCTCAATGCAATTTTTCGCGGTTTTCACACTGTAAAAGGCGGCGCCGGCTTCCTCCAGCTCAACGAGCTGGTGGAGTGCTGCCATATCGCCGAGAACGTCTTCGACATCTTGCGCAAAGGTGAGCGCCGGGTCGACGCCGAACTCATGGATGTCGTTCTCGAAGCGCTGGACGCGGTCAACGGCATGTTCACCGAGGTGCGTGAACGCTCCCCGGTCACGCCGGCCAGCCCCCAGTTGCTCGATGCCCTGGCGCGCCTGGCCGAACCGGCTGCGGCGGTCGTTGCGCCGTCCGTGGCGGTGCCCGTTGCGGCGCCCGCCTCGACGCCGGGCGAAGACATCACCGACAGCGAGTTCGAGCAATTGCTCGATTCCTTAAGCGCGGCCAAAGCGCAGGCCGCCGCGCCCACCGCGTCCGCTGCTGCACAGCACGGCGCGGCCAGCGACGATATCACCGACGACGAATTCGAGTCGCTGCTCGACCAACTGCACGGCAAGGGTCAGTTCGCGGTCGATGCGCTGGCGCCGGCTGCGGCATCGCCAGCCGCTTCGGCGCAGGCTGCCGTGGGTGCGTCTGGCGACGAGATCACCGACGACGAGTTCGAGGCGCTGCTCGACCAGTTGCATGGCAAGGGTACGTTCACTGCCGATGCGGTCACGCCACCGCCTGCGCAGGCTCAGGCTCAGGCTCCCACGAGCGACCAGATCACCGACGACGAGTTCGAATCACTGCTCGACCAACTGCATGGCAAGGGCAAGTTCAGCGATGTCGCCAGCCTGCCCGAGACGCAGCCTGCTCCGGCCGCGCCCGCGCCGGTGGCGGCACCGCGCAAGGTCGAGCCAGCCCCTGCACGTGCACCGGTGGCCGAGAAACCGGTCGCCAGCGAAGCCGAGACGACCGTACGGGTCGATACCGCGCGCCTGGACGAAATCATGAACATGGTCGGCGAGCTGGTGCTGGTGCGTAACCGCCTGGTGCGCCTGGGCGCCAACAGCAGCGACGAAGCCATGTCCAAGGCAGTCTCGAACCTCGACGTGGTGACGGCCGACCTGCAGACGGCCGTCATGAAGACGCGCATGCAGCCGATCAAGAAGGTCTTCGGGCGTTTCCCGCGGCTGGTCCGCGACCTGGCCCGGCAGTTGAAGAAGGAAATCAACCTGGAACTGGTCGGTGAAGAAACCGACCTGGACAAGAATCTCGTCGAGGCCCTGGCCGACCCGTTGGTGCACTTGGTGCGCAACGCCGTCGACCACGGCATCGAGACGCCGGAAGAGCGCGAACGCAATGGCAAGGCGCGCGGTGGGCGCGTGGTGTTGTCGGCGGAGCAGGAAGGCGACCATATCCTGTTGTCGATCAGCGATGACGGCAAGGGCATGGACCCTGCGGTCCTGCGCGCCAAGGCCGTGGAAAAGGGCCTGATGGACCGCGACGCCGCCGACCGCCTCAGCGAGTCCGACTGCTACAACCTGATTTTCGCACCGGGTTTTTCCACCAAGACGGAAATCTCCGACGTGTCGGGCCGCGGCGTCGGCATGGACGTGGTCAAGACCAAGATCAGCCAGCTGAATGGCTCGATCAACATCTACTCGGCCAAGGACCAGGGCTCGAAGATCGTCATCAAGGTGCCGCTGACCCTGGCAATCATGCCGACGCTGATGGTGATGCTGGGCAACCAGGCGTTCGCCTTCCCGCTGGTCAACGTCAACGAGATCTTCCACCTGGACCTCTCGCGTACCAACGTCGTCGATGGCCAGGAAGTGGTCATCGTGCGCGACAAGGCGCTGCCGTTGTTCTACCTCAAGCGCTGGCTGGTCAAGTCGGCGGCCCACGAGGAGCAGGGCGAGGGCCACGTGGTCATCCTGTCGGTCGGCACCCAACGCATCGGTTTCGTGGTCGACCAGTTGGTCGGGCAGGAAGAAGTGGTGATCAAGCCGCTGGGCAAGATGCTGCAGGGCACGCCCGGCATGTCCGGCGCGACCATCACCGGTGACGGCCGAATCGCCTTGATCCTCGATGTACCGAGCATGCTCAAGCGCTACGCCGCACGGCGTATCTGATCGTAGTGGAGTGTTTATGGCAGTCAAGGTCCTGGTGGTGGATGATTCCGGTTTTTTCCGCCGCCGCGTCTCGGAAATTCTTTCGTCGGACCCCACCATCCAGGTGGTCGGGACCGCTACCAATGGCCGCGAAGCGATTGACCAGGCTCTGGCGCTCAAACCCGATGTGATCACCATGGACTACGAGATGCCGATGATGGACGGCATCACTGCCGTGCGTCATATCATGCAGCGCTGTCCCACCCCGGTCCTGATGTTTTCCTCCCTCACCCACGAGGGCGCGCGGGTAACCCTCGACGCCCTCGACGCGGGGGCGGTGGATTACCTGCCGAAGAATTTCGAAGACATTTCTCGCAACCCCGAGAAGGTCAAGCAGATGCTCTGCGAGAAGATCCACACACTCTCGCGCAGCAACCGCCGGCTGGGTGCGCACATGGCCACGCCCGCTCCGGCGCTCGCGGCCGCTGCCTCTCCAGCCGCCCTGACACCGTCGCGGCCCGTGCCGACGCGTACGCCAGCACCGGTGACGCCGGTGCGGGCGCCGGCGCCGACCGCCAGCAGTGCGACGCCGCGGCGCAAGCCTTACAAACTGGTGGCCATCGGTACTTCCACCGGAGGGCCGGTGGCGCTTCAGCGTGTACTGACCCAGCTGCCGGCCCATTTTCCAACGCCGATTGTGTTGGTCCAGCACATGCCTGCGGCCTTCACTCGCGCCTTCGCCGAGCGTCTCGACAAGCTCTGCCGGATCACCGTCAAGGAAGCCGAGGATGGCGACGTGCTGCGTCCCGGGCTGGCGTTACTGGCACCCGGCGGCAAGCAGATGATGATCGACGGCCGCGGCGCGGTGAAGATTCTGCCCGGTGACGAGCGCCTGAACTACAAGCCCTGCGTGGACATCACCTTCGGTTCGGCGGCCAAGTCCTACGGCGACAAGGTGCTGGCGGTGGTACTCACTGGTATGGGCGCCGACGGTCGAGAGGGCGCGCGCCTGCTCAAGCAGGGCGGCAGTCACATCTGGGCCCAGGACGAAGCAAGCTGCGTGATCTACGGCATGCCCATGGCCATTGTCAAGGCTGGCCTGGCCGACGCCATCTACAGCCTCGACGACATTGGCCGGCACCTGGTCGAGGCGTGCGGCTGATGGATGTACTCAGCCTGATCGGGATCATCCTCGCGTTCGTTGCCATCATCGGTGGCAATTTTCTCGAGGGTGGCCACCTGTCGGCGCTGCTCAATGGTCCTGCCGCGCTGATCGTGGTCGGTGGCACGCTGGCGGCGGCGCTGATCCAGTCACCCATGAGCGCTTTCAAGCGCGCACTGCACAATGTGCGCTGGATTCTCTTTCCGCCCAGGATCGACATGGCCGGCGGTATCGATCGTGTGGTGAACTGGAGCCTGGTCTCGCGCAAGGAAGGCTTGCTCGGGCTGGAAGCCAGTGCCGAAGCCGAGCCCGACGACTACGCGCGAAAGGGGCTGCAACTGCTGGTCGATGGCGCCGAGGCCGCGGCCATCCGCAGCGTGCTCGAAGTCGATCTGTACAACCGTGAAACCCGTGATTTGCAGGCAGCCAAGGTGTTCGAAAGCATGGGTGGCTATGCGCCCACCATCGGCATCATCGGTGCGGTGATGGGCTTGATCCACGTCATGGGCAACCTGGCCGACCCCAGCCAGCTGGGCAACGGCATCGCGGTGGCGTTCGTGGCGACCATCTACGGTGTAGCCAGCGCCAACCTGCTTTTGCTGCCGGTGGCGTACAAGCTCAAGGCGCTCGCTCAGCGTCAGGCGGCCTATCGGGAAATGCTGCTCGAAGGGCTGCTGTCCATCGCCGAAGGTGAGAACCCACGCTCGATCGAAATGAAGCTGCAAGGCTACCTCGACTAGGAGAGCATGGCATGGCCCGTCGTCGTCGCCTCGAAGAGCCGGAAAACCATGAGCGCTGGCTGGTGTCCTACGCCGATTTCATCACCTTGCTGTTCGCTTTCTTCGTGGTGATGTATTCGATCTCGTCGGTCAACGAAGGCAAGTACAAGGTCTTGTCGCAGGCGCTGGTGGGGGTGTTCAGCGACCCGGACCGCAGCGTCAGGCCCATCCCGATCGGCGAGGAGCGACCCTTGACCACCCGTCCTGTGCAGCCGCTGGTCACCGACAGCGAGCAATCGGAAGCGGCCATCGGCGAGGCGGTCGACCCATTGCAGACCATTGCCGACAATGTCCGTCAGGCGTTCGGCGACCTGATTGCCTCGGATCAACTGACCGTGCGCGGCAACGAGCTGTGGATCGAGATCGAACTCAAGTCCAGCCTGCTGTTCGGCAGTGGCGATGCCATGCCCAGCGACATGGCGTTCGCCATCGTCGACAAGGTGGCGGGCATTCTCAAGCCCTTCGACAATCCGGTTCATGTCGAGGGTTTCACCGACAACCTGCCCATCAGCACTGCGCAGTTCCCGACCAACTGGGAGCTGTCGACCGCTCGGGCAGCGAGCATTGTGCGCATGATGGCCATGGAAGGCATCGACCCGCGGCGCATGGCGGCGGTCGGTTATGGTGAGTTCCAGCCGGTGGCCGACAACGCCAGCGCCGATGGAAGAGGGCGCAACCGTCGGGTGGTGCTGGTCATTTCGCGCAACCTTGACGTGCGTCGCAGCATCACCAGTTCTGGCAGCGCCAACGCCCAGCCGGATGCAGCATTGCGCCGGGCTGGCACACAAACTGCAAAGACGCCCTTAACCGTGCCGTCCGCGCCTGGGTCTGTCAAAAGTCCGCCGCCCGGCCCATAACCCGAAAGCTTCACTATCTCGGTAGTGCGCCGTTTACCGAGGGGAAATTATCACCATGAGAGTCTGGGCAGTAGCCAATCAAAAAGGCGGGGTAGGCAAGACCACGACTTCGATCGCCTTGGCCGGTTTGCTCGCCGAGGCGGGCAAGCGCGTGGTCATGGTCGATCTCGATCCGCATGGCTCGATGACCAGTTATTTCGGGCACAACCCCGATGAACTGGCGCACAGCTGTTACGACCTGTTCCTGCACAAGGGCGCCGTGCCGCCAGGCCTGGCTCATCAACTGCTGCTGCCGACCGGCGAGGTCAACGTCTCGTTGCTGCCTTCGAGCACCACACTGGCGACGCTGGAGCGCCAGCAACCTGGGCAGAGCGGCCTGGGCCTGGTGATTGCCAAGACCCTGGCGCAACTGTGGCAGGATTTCGACTACGCCGTGATCGACAGCCCGCCGCTGCTGGGCGTGCTCATGGTCAATGCATTGGCGGCGAGCCAGCAACTGGTGATCCCGGTACAGACCGAGCACCTGGCAGTCAAAGGCCTGGAGCGCATGGTCAGCACCCTGACCATGATCAACCGTTCGCGCCGCCAGGCCCTGCCATACAGCATCGTTCCGACGTTGTTCGACCGTCGTACCCAGGCGTCGCTGAGCACCCTGCGCACCTTGCGCGACGATTACCCGCAGCACATATGGCCGGGTTACATCCCGGTCGACACGCGTCTGCGCGACGCCAGCCGGGCCGGACAGACACCCTCGCGCTTCGACGGCAAGAGCCGGGCCGTGGTCGCCTACCGGGCCTTGCTCAAGCATTTGCTGGCCCAACAACTCGTCGCGCAGGTAGCCTGATGAACCGTCCCGTCGATATTGCCCAACGGCCCCAGGTGGCCTTGCAGTCCTACCTGGACGGCCTGTTGCATGAAGCCACCGAGGCGTTCGAAGCGCTGGATCTCGACGCCGGCCTGGACAGACTCGACGAGTTCCAGGCAGCCGTGCTCGAGGAACAGGTGCGCGATGCTGCAAGCCTGCAGCCGGTACCAGTGCCAGTGCCGGTGCCAGTGCTTTCGCCGCCGGTGCAGGGGCAGGTGCCCACGCCCATTGCCGACTTAATCCCGTCGGCCGAGTCGGCGCTGGTCGCACCGGTGGTCGATGTCCATCTGCCGTCGGCAAGTCTGCAGCCGCTCTCGGTAACCGTAGATGGCCGCCCCAGCTGGGCCGCCGAGCCGTTCGAGTGCCTACTGTTCGACGTTGCCGGGCTGACCCTGGCCGTGCCGCTGGTGTGCCTGGGTTCGATCTATGCATTGGCTGGCCAGACCCTGACGCCATTGTTCGGCCAGCCCGACTGGTTTCTCGGCATCCTGCCCAGCAACAGTGGCAACCTGAAAGTGCTCGACACCGCGCGCTGGGTGATGCCCGATCGCTACCGCGACGATTTCCGCCAGGGGTTGCAGTACGTGATTTCGGTGCAGGGCTACGAGTGGGGTCTGGCCGTGCACCAGGTCAGCCGCTCGCTGCGCCTGGACCCCAACGAGATCAAGTGGCGCAGTCAGCGCGGCCAGCGGCCATGGCTGGCGGGAACCGTCATCGAACACATGTGCGCGCTGCTGGACGTCGCCGAACTGGCCGAGCTGATCGCCAGTGGCGGCGCACGCCATCTGCGTCCAGTCGCCTCGGCGCCAGGCAAGCCTGCCGCCACCACCGCTATCGTCAAGAATTGAATGAACACGCCGCCGTCATGGCATTTGAGGGGTTAGTAGCATGAAGAAGTCGTCCGCCCAAGGTTCCGAAGATCCGATCCTGCAGTGGGTCACCTTCCGTCTGGACAATGAAACCTACGGCATCAATGTGATGCAGGTGCAGGAAGTGTTGCGCTACACCGAAATCGCACCGGTGCCGGGTGCGCCCAGCTACGTGCTGGGTATCATCAACCTGCGCGGTAACGTGGTCACGGTGATCGATACGCGTCAGCGCTTCGGTCTGGATTCCAGCGATGTCAGCGACAATACGCGCATCGTCATCATCGAGGCCGACAAGCAGGTGGTAGGGATTCTGGTCGACAGCGTGGCCGAGGTGGTCTACCTGCGCCAGTCCGAAGTCGAAACGGCGCCCAACGTCGGTAACGACGAGTCGGCCAAGTTCATTCAGGGCGTGTGCAACAAGAATGGCGAACTGCTGATTCTTGTCGAGCTGGACAAGATGATGTCCGAAGAAGAGTGGTCCGAGCTGGAGAATATCTGATTGATCTTCGAGGTTGCAGTCGTCCTGCTGGCGGTGCTGTGGGTTGGAACGGTCTCGCTGTTCCTGTCCTACCAGAAAAGCCAGCGCCTGCTGGCTGCTGAACAGGCGGCAGGCGATGCGCTGCGCGATCAGCGGCTGCGCGAGCTGACCAAGCGCCTGGACGATTACCAGAATCTCAACGTGCGCCTGGGCGAAGCACTGCACGAGTTGCGCGCGGTGGTTGGGCCATTGCCGGAGAAGCTGGCCCAGCTCGAGCAACGCGACCCCGGCAGCCTGTCGTTTGCCCAGGCGGGCAAGCTGGTGGCCATGGGCGCGTCGGTGGATGAGCTGACCCAGGCCTGCGGCCTCACCCAGGCCGAGGCCGAGCTGATGAGCAAACTGCACCGCGGCTGATCGCCTAGTGTCTGTTGCTCGTCAGCATCCGGCGGTGTCACTCAGGTGTGGGTCCAGCTCAGGCTGCTGCCTACCCGCGAAAAGCGGTTGAGTGGCGTGAGTGTCCGATACGCATCGTTGAACCCCGACCAGTCGAGGACGCCGTTGATGTCGCGGATCGGCAACGCCGCCAGGTTCCACGCTTCGCGGTACTGCGCCAGCTCAAGCAACCGCTGGCTGATGGTGTGGTTGAGTGCACCGGGCCCGCTGATGTGGTTCAAGGTAATGGCATAACGCTGGAAGCCTTCGGGATCGGTCGCCCGATCCGGACGGCTATCGTAGAACCGTGGCTGCGCCTCGAAGCGCTCCAGCATCGTTTGCGACACTGCATCCAGGGTCGGATTGCCCGCGTGGCTGCCGATCATGCTGTTGCCGAACTGGATGTTCATGCCCAGGGTTTCATTGGACAGGGGCACCGAAAGGATCAGGCCTCGGTCCGACGTGCGCAGCGGTACGCTGTCGATGGGCTCGGCCAGCTGCCCCATGGGGGTTTTCTCTCCGGGTGCGAGGATGCTGTCGTCCATATCCATGTACAGGCCGCCTTCGCTTTTCAGAATTCGATAGCGCAGCACGTCGGATGCCGAAGCGTAGTTGGTGGCGATGCCGCCGTTGCCTTCGATGGCCGCCTGGTATTGCCGAAAATAGCGACTGCGTTTGAACGCCGTGTACAGCGGATGCGGTTCGAGCGGGATGACTCGCAGCGAGGGCGCATGCTGGGCCAACAGCTCGACGTTGCGCGCATAGGCTTGCGGTGAGGTCGTGGAAAGGAACAGGCGGTATTGGTAACTGCTGTCGCGCAGCAGGGCGGCATTGCGTCCTACGTTTTCCAGCAAGGCAGCGCTGATGACCTTGTCGCCGACCCAGAGGCAGGAGATTTTCTTCGCAATGGCTTTCATGACCGGTGGGCGCAGTTCGCCAAGGCTCAGCGGCAGTGTCAGATCGACCCCCAGCGCCCGCAGGGTTTGCGCGCGCTGGGCGTCGGTGACGGGCCGCGCGACGTTCGGCAACCGCGACAGCGAGCGCCCGCCAGGCTGCGGCGCCACGTAGCACGGCGGATCGATCTCGTTGAGGTCGGTGCTCTGGACGAAGGCGTCGTGCTCCACATCGTAGTGAACGGCAGCGACGTATCCGTCTATTTCACATTCCAGAAGGTCGTGCCTGCCACTGTAGCTGGGCACGCGAATGATGGCATCGCCAAGCGCCTGGTCCGCCCCGGCCACGGGTTGTACCGATTGCGGCAGGCTGAAGGCGGTCTCCAGAACCGGCTCCAGGGCCGCAAGGTGCGGAGCCTGCACCGGGCTCAGCGGATAGCCGAGCTGGCCGTTGATGCGTGCCGGGATGACGAACTCGGCACGCTTGAAGCGGAAGATTGCCGGTCTTTGGGGAATCTGCAGGTGCAGCAGTGGTGTTGCATTGAGCATCCCCCAGACCGCATCGTCGGCGCCGGCGGCGCGCTGCTCCAGGTTTTTCCCGTTGATTGCCCGATCCAGCCCAAGGCCTAGTTGAGCGAGGCCGCCCAGGGCAAAGATTGGCGCCAGTTCCGGCACCACCATCGCGATCGGGGCCAGGGTGTTGATGGCCGAAGTGAAGTAGCCGCGCCACTTTTCCTGGGTTACCGAGCTGTCGGTGTCGATGATGAACGCGGCGTCCTGCTCGCTGCGTTTCTTCTGTTGGCGGGCCATGGCCATGAACAGGTCGCCTTCGATGGGCGGGCTGTAGTGGCTCGTCCGGTAGTTGACCGTATCCTCGGGTACCCACAAACCGCTGGTGGCGAAACCGGGATGTCTGTCGGGATCGAAATGGTGGTAGGCGGGGTACAGGCCCAGACCCGTAAGCGCGGTGGCGAGGCCACTGAAACCCAGCGTGTCGGCTTCGTCGCCGGGTGGAAAGTGTGCTTCGAGCGCTCGACGCGTGTGTGGATGCTTGCAGTGCTTGGCCACCCACCGCTTCATCGACGATTCGTCGGTGAATTCGTGGAACGGCGAGCTGTTGCCGGGTATGTACAGCACCGTCAGCCCGGTCGCAGTGTTTTTCAGGCACAGCAGATTGGTCGCTGCATAGCCGTAGATATTCAGGCAGGCGACGTGTACGGCATGGGGCCGCGGCAGCAGGCCTGCAATCTGCCAGGCCAGAATCCGACCGGCATCGCTCAGGCTCGCGTGGCTCGTCTGCCTGTTGCAGGCCGCGATGAAATTGACTTTGGCCGCGTCGCGGTAGGCTTGCAGTCCGTTTTTCCAGTAGCCCTTGAGCATGTGCTTGTAGGGCGTCTGGAAGTCCATGTGCCAGATGAAGCGTTGAAACTCTTCGGCAGGAAGGCGTACGTGGTTGGCCGGGTCGTAGCCCGCCGACGATGTCTGCCGGTACAGGCCGTTGTACACCAGGTACTCGCTGCCATAGTCGAACAAACCCTTTTCATCCAGATGGTCGACCAGGGTGATCGAGTAGGGCGGCGGGGTGCCGGCCCAAGCAGCATGCAGGGCGGCGCCGATCAGATCATTGTTCGATTCGCCCTGCCAGTTCGACAGCAGCGCCTGGGTCATGGTCAGCTTGCGCACGACCTTGGCGATGCAGCGCTGGCCTTTGAATTGATAGTGCAGGGTAACGGCGTCGACCTTGTCCGGATTCAGCTCCAGGCCCTGTTTCGACGCCCACTTGCGTACCGCATCGGCAGCGGCGCGATCAGGCCTGGGGTAATCCTGGAGGGCGTCGCGGACGGCTTGCACACCCTGCGGGCTGATGAATCGGGAAGTCATGGCGGTATTCCTTTCAGAGCACGGAAAGTCGTGCCAGGCCATGATTCGTTCGGCGCATCGGGTGGACGTGGTAACTATTTAGGGCGGTTTAGGGCGGCCGCCGCCGGTGCCGATAGCAAACCGGCCCGGTAAAGTCTATCGACGCGATCGCCGTAGACTCGATTCGAGGGGTGGGAAATAGCCTTCTGGTCCAGGAGCTACAAGGCTTTGGGCGTGATGTCTCGCTCGGCCGGCGCAGGCGCCAGTTCGAAGCCGGAAGGGGTCTTGCCTTGCAGGTGCCAGGCAAAGGCGATGATCTCTGCGATGGTCAGGTACAACTCGTGGGGGATGCTGTCGCCCAGTTCCATGCGTGCCAGCATCTTCACCAGCTCGGCATTTTCATACACCGGTACTTCGTATTCGCGCGCCATGGCCAGAATCGCTTCAGCCAGCTCATCGTCGCCCTTGGCAGTGAGGGTAGGTGCCTTCTGGCCGTCGTAGCGCAGGGCGATGGCTTGGCGTGGGGCTCGTTCGTTCATGCGGTTTCATCCACCCAGCGTTGTTCCAGTCGCGTACGAGCGCCTTGGGGGGCGGTGCCTTGATGGCACTGCAGATCGGCCACGTTCAAACCGCTGGCCTGCAGGCGCTGCCGCAGATTGTCCAACTGGTTCTCGATGAGCAGGGCGGTGGCAGGCCGTTGTGCCCACAACTGGCTGGAGAGGCTGCCGTGAGCCAGTTGCGCCTGCACCTGCAGCGGGCCCAGTGCATCCAGATCGAAGGCCAGGTCCAGGCGCCAGATCTTTTCCTGGGCGGGCCTGGGCTCGTTCTTGTCGTGGGGCTGTTGGTCCGGTGGTGGGTCTTCGCGTTGCACCTTGACCTGCAGCGGGATGAAATCGTGCAGGTGGCGCATGGGGATCTCCAGTTGCCAGGTGGTCTGCGTGGCGCCATCTGGGGTACGCCCGGTCTGTTCCAGGCCAGCGAGCTGATGACTCTGCAGGCGCGCCACCGCCGCACCGGCCAGGCGCAGCAGGTGTTCGAGATCGTCTTCGCCTTCGCTTTTCTGCGCCGTGCGGGCGGGCAGGGGAAAGCTTGCCGGGACGATTTTTTCGCTGACCTGCCCCCAGGCATTCAGGGCATTGCGCACGCGCCCCGGCAGCACCTGAGCGAGCACATTGGCCGCCACCGCCGGTTGCGCCGCCGGATTGGGCACCGCAGCAGGCGCGATCTGCGCCATCAGGCGCAGCAGCGCCGACTTGAGATCGGGTGCCGGTTGGCCGTTGAGCAGATTGGCTTCCAGGAATGCGCCGCTGGCGACCACGGCCTGTGCAACGGTTTTCGGGTCGACCATTTGCTGCATGTCCGGCAAGCTGGCCAACAGGCGCTCCAGGCCCGCCCGCGTCGGTGGCGCGAGTTCCGGGTTCTGCCGCAGGCTCTGCACAGCGCTCAGGAGGCTGTCCAAGGAACCCTGCCGAGCTTGCTGGGCGCCCAATTGCTGGGCCACGGCCAGTTGGTCCATGCGCCCGCTCAAGGGCACGAAATTCAGGCTGCGGTCGCTCATCACCTGGGCGCTGAGCAGGCTGCCCAGGCGCAGCGGCTGAGGGCTCTCGATGGCCAGGATATTGCCCGCCTGAGCGGTGTTGAGCAGGGTCACCATGGCCCGATACACCGCCGGCTGCCCGGCGATCTGCGGCAGCATCTGGCTGCTGCTAACCTTGCCCTGCAACAGCGTGCCCACCGGCAATGCCTGGGTGTCGATGCGGGTCAGGGTCAGCGGGGCGCCGTTGCCGCGCTCCTGGGTGGCGACCAGGGCCGCGCCGCCGGCCAGGTGCGAAACCAGCAATGCAGTGCCCTGGGGCAGCGGTTGCAGGCTGCTGGCGGTGATCGTCGCCACCCCGCCACCGGCCAGGCTCAGGCGCAGCAGCAGTTGAAAGTCCTGGGCGCCGGCCTTGACCGACACCACCTCGGCGTCGACTGTCTCGCCCAGGGCCAGCAGGTTGTCCAGTGGCTGGGTGATCTTCACCATCTCGGTGTTCGAGGCACTGGCGCGCGCGGCTCCGCTGGCAGACGGCAGCGCGGCTAGGTTGCTGATCAGGTCAGGCATGGATGAAACCTGTGTCGGTTGCGCCCTTGGGCGTGAGCTGCGCATGTATAATGCGCGGCCACTGCGGCCGGCTCTGCTATACAGTGCCATGGAAGTATAGCGGCCATGCCCTGCAGAACTTGAACACGGCTCGACGCCGTGACGTGCGATCCGATTTCATAAGGCCGAGTCTTGACCCCATACCTGCACGCCATCGATCTATCCTGCGAGCGCGATGGGCGGCTGCTGTTCGAGCGTCTGCAGGTACAGGTGGCAGCCGGCGACATGCTTCAGGTGTGCGGCCCCAACGGCTGTGGCAAGACCAGCCTGCTGCGCCTGCTGGCCGGGTTGATGCAGCCCGCTGAAGGGCAGGTCGCGCTGACGGCGCAGACGCAGACCGCACACCGGGGCGAACGTGGCTGCCCGCTGGTATGGATCGGTCACGCGCCCGGCATCAACGAGACACTCAGCGCTGAGGAAAACCTGGCCTGGCTCTGCGCGCTGCACACTCCGGCCAGTCGCGAGCGCATCTGGGCGGCATTGGCGGCGATCGGCCTGCGCGGTTTCGAAGACGTGCCGTGTCACCGGCTTTCAGCCGGCCAGCGGCGCCGCGTGGCGCTTGCTCGTCTGCATCTGCCCGGCCCGCCGCTGTGGATTCTCGACGAGCCGTTCACTGCACTCGATGCACAGGCAGTGGAGCAGTTGGAACGGCACCTGGTCGGACACTGCGAGCGAGGCGGCATGGTCGTGCTGACCACCCACCATCTGCTGGCGCAGACCCCCGGCAGCTACCGGCGGCTGGAACTGGACGCGCAGGCGGCATGAGTGTTTTCGTCCTGTTGCTCAAGCGCGAAGCACGGCTGCTGTGTCGACGGCCCGCCGAGCTGGCCAACCCGCTGGTGTTTTTCGCCCTCGTCATCGCGCTGTTCCCGCTGGCCGTGGGTCCGCAGATGCAAGTGCTGCAAGGTCTTTCCCCCGGCCTGGTATGGGTAGCGGCACTGCTGGCCGTGCTGCTGTCACTCGACGGCCTGTTTCGCAGCGATCTGGAGGACGGTTCGCTGGAACAATGGATATTGTCCGAACATCCACTGCCCTTGCTGGTGCTGGCCAAGGTGCTGGTGCACTGGCTGTTTTCCGGGCTGGCGCTGGTGCTCGTCTCCCCGCTGCTGGCGCTGATGCTCGGGCTGCCCGAGCGCTGCCTGCCGGTGCTGTTGCTGTCGTTGCTGCTCGGCACCCCGGTGCTCAGCCTGCTCGGCGCAGTGGGGGCGGCGTTGACGGTCGGGCTCAAGCGCGGCGGCCTGCTGTTGGCGCTGCTGACGCTGCCGTTGTACATCCCGGTGCTGATTCTGGGCAGTGGCGCCCTGCAGGCGTCGTTGCAGCAGCTGCCAGCCACGGGTTACCTGTTGTGGCTGGGCAGCCTGACAGCGTTGTCGGTGACCTTGGCGCCTTTCGC
Source organism: Pseudomonas sp. CFBP 8758 (assembly GCF_014841725.1). Taxonomy (NCBI): domain Bacteria; kingdom Pseudomonadati; phylum Pseudomonadota; class Gammaproteobacteria; order Pseudomonadales; family Pseudomonadaceae; genus Pseudomonas; species Pseudomonas sp. CFBP 8758. The sequence continues at coordinate 736,843 of NZ_JACYUK010000001.1, forward strand.
CATCGCGGCGGGGCTGAAGATCAGTGTCGGCGAATGAACGGGCCAGGCCGCGTGTGCGTCTGGCTCATGCTTTTGGATACGGGGTCATGAAAAACAAGGTGATGAACTGGACGTGGTTTCACAAGCTCGGCTCGCCCAAGGCATTCCATGCCCTGAGCGGACGCCTGCTGCCGTGGTTGAGCGCGGCGGCGGCACTGCTGATCGGCACGGGCGTTGTCTGGGGGCTGGCTTTCGCGCCGCCGGATTACCAGCAGGGCAACAGTTTTCGCATCATCTACATTCACGTGCCAGCAGCCATGCTTGCCCAGTCCTGCTACGTGATGATGGCGCTGGCCGGCGTGGTCGGGCTGGTGTGGAAGATGAAGATCGCCGACATCGCGCTGCAATGCGCCGCACCGGTGGGCGCCTGGATGACCGTGTTGGCGCTGGCCACGGGCGCCATCTGGGGCAAACCGACGTGGGGCAGTTGGTGGGTCTGGGATGCGCGCCTGACCTCCATGCTCATCCTGCTGTTTCTCTACCTGGGGCTGCTTGCCCTGGGGCAGGCCATCGGCAACCGCGAGAACGCGGCCAAGGCCTGTGCGGTACTGGCCATCGTCGGCGTGGTCAACATTCCGATCATCAAGTATTCGGTGCAGTGGTGGAACACCCTGCATCAGGGCGCCACGTTCAGCCTGACCGAAAAACCGGCGATGCCCGCGCAGATGTGGTTGCCGCTGCTGCTCACGGTGCTCGGCTTCTACTGTTTCTTCGGCGCCGTGCTGTTGTTGCGCATGCGCCTGGAAGTGCTCAGACGTGAAGCTCGCAGCCGCTGGGTCCGGGAGTACCTGGCCGGTGCCTTGAAAACGAAGGCCGCGCCATGAGCTTCGATTCGTTCGGCGAGTTTCTGAGCATGGGGCGCCACGGCGTCTACGTCTGGTCGGCCTATGGCCTGTGCCTGCTGGTGCTGGTGGTCAACGTGGCCGGACCGCTGCTGGCTCGGCGACGTCACCTGCAACAGGAAGCGCGACGTCTGCGCCGGGAGGGTCGACCGTGAATCCGCTACGCAAAAAACGCCTGACGCTCATCCTCGCCCTGGTGGCAGGTGTCGCGCTTGCCGTGGGCCTGGCCCTGGGTGCATTGCAGCAGAACATCAACCTGTTCTACACGCCGACCCAGATCGCCAATGGCGAGGCGCCGGTGGGCACGCGCATTCGCGCCGGCGGCATGGTCGAGCGGGGCTCGCTGCAGCGTTCCGGCGACTCGCTGGATGTCCGCTTCGTGGTTACCGACTTCCAGCGCAGCGTCACCATCACCTACCGCGGCATCCTCCCCGACCTGTTTCGCGAGGGGCAGGGCATCGTCGCCCTCGGCACCCTGAACGCTGCCGGCGTGGTGCAGGCGGACGAGGTACTGGCCAAGCACGACGAGAAATACATGCCCCCGGAAGTCACCAAAGCCTTGAAAGACTCCGGCCGAATGGAAGCTTCGCCATGATCGCTGCGCTGCTGGTGCCCGAACTGGGCCAATTGTCGATGATCCTGGCGCTGTGTCTGGCCCTGGTGCAGGCCAGTGTGCCGTTGGTTGGTGCCTGGCGCGGCGACCTGCTGTGGATGGGCCTGGCGCGGCCGGCTGCGTGGGGCCAGTTCACGTTCTTGGTGCTGGCGTTCGCCTGCCTGGCCGCAAGCTTCCTCAACGACGACTTTTCCGTGCGCTACGTGGCCGAAAACTCCAACAGCGCCTTGCCCTGGTACTACAAGTTCAGCGCGGTATGGGGTGCCCACGAGGGCTCGTTGCTGCTGTGGGCGCTGATCCTGGGCGGCTGGACCTTCGCCGTGTCGATCGGCTCGCGGCAGTTGCCGCAGGTGATGCTGGCACGGGTGCTGGCAGTGATGGGCATGATCAGCGTCGGCTTCCTGCTGTTCCTGATCCTGACGTCCAATCCCTTCGCTCGGGTGCTGCCGCAGATTCCCGCCAACGGCCGCGACCTCAACCCCTTGCTGCAGGACATCGGCCTGATCGTTCACCCGCCCATGCTGTACATGGGCTACGTCGGTTTTTCGGTGGCCTTTGCCTTCGCCATTGCCGCGCTGCTGGGCGGCAAGCTGGACGCGGCCTGGGCACGCTGGTCACGTCCATGGACGATGGTGGCGTGGAGCTTTCTGGGTATCGGCATCACCCTGGGCTCATGGTGGGCGTACTACGAACTGGGCTGGGGCGGGTGGTGGTTCTGGGACCCGGTGGAGAACGCCTCGTTCATGCCCTGGCTGGTGGGTACCGCGCTGATCCATTCGCTGGCGGTCACCGAGAAGCGCGGCGTGTTCAAGAGCTGGACGGTGCTGCTGGCCATCGCCGCGTTTTCCCTGAGCCTGCTGGGAACCTTCCTGGTGCGCTCGGGCGTGCTGACCTCGGTGCACGCGTTCGCGTCCGACCCAACGCGCGGGGTGTTCATCCTGATCTTCCTGTTGTTCGTGGTAGGTGGTTCGCTGACCCTGTTTGCGCTGCGCGCGCCGGTGGTCAAGAGTCATGTGGGCTTCGGCCTGTGGTCGCGCGAAACCCTGCTGCTGGGCAACAACCTGATTCTGCTGGTGGCCGCCTCCATGATTCTGCTGGGTACGTTGTATCCGCTGGCCCTGGATGCCCTGACCGGCGCCAAGCTGTCGGTCGGCCCACCCTATTTCAATGCGCTGTTCGTGCCCTTGATGGCGCTGCTGATGCTGACCATGGCGGTCGGTGTGCTGGTGCGCTGGAAACACACGCCAACGGCCTGGTTGCGGGGCATGCTGGTGCCTGTGTTGATCGGCAGTGCCTTGCTGGCGCCGCTGGCAGCGTGGTGCCTGGGGGATTTTGCCTGGCCGGTATTGACCATCTTTGCGCTGGCTGCCTGGGTGCTGCTGGCCGGTGCCCGCGACCTGCACGACAAGACCCGTCACACGGGCTTTCGCCGAGGCCTGGCTGGCTTGCCGCGCAGCTACTGGGGCATGCAACTGGCCCACTTGGGCATCGCCGTCTGTGCCTTGGGCGTGGTGCTGTCTAGCCACGACAGTGCCCAGCGCGACCTGCGCATGGCACCGGGCGATGCAGTGGAACTGGGTGGCTATCAATTCATCTTCAACGGTGCCGAGTCTCATCGCGGGCCGAATTTCACCGCTCAGCGTGGCAGCATCCAGGTCCTGCTCGAGGGTATACAGGTCAGCTTGCTGCATCCCGAAAAGCGTTTGTACACCGTTCAGCAATCGGTGATGACCGAGGCAGGCATCGACGCCGGTTTTACCCGCGACCTCTACGTTGCCCTGGGTGAACCGCTGGAAAACGGTGCGTGGGCCGTACGCATCCACGTCAAGCCGTTCGTGCGCTGGATCTGGCTGGGCGGGTTGCTGACGGGGCTGGGGGGATTGCTCGCCGCGCTGGACAAGCGCTATCGGCTCAAGGTCAAAGCGCGCGTGCGTGACGTACTCGGCAAAGGAGCCCCGGCATGAAGCGTTGGCTGCTGGCGCTGCCCTTGGGCGCATTCCTGATAGTGGCGGTGCTGCTTTACCGCGGCCTCCACCTGGACCCGGCACAGCTGCCGTCGGCGCTGATCGGCAAGCCGTTTCCCGCGTTCAGCCTGGCCGATACCCCGGGCGAACGGACATTGACCCGCGCCGACCTGCTGGGCAAGCCCGCACTGGTCAATGTCTGGGGCACCTGGTGCGTGGCCTGTCGGGTCGAGCATCCGCTGCTCAACACGCTGGCCCGGCAGGGCGTGTTGATCTACGGCATCAACTACAAGGATGACAACGCAGCCGCGCGCCGCTGGTTGGCGGACTATCACAACCCCTACGCGCTGGACATCAATGACAAGGACGGCACTCTGGGCCTTGATCTGGGCGTTTATGGCGCGCCGGAGACCTTTCTCATCGACGCCCGCGGGGTGATTCGCCACAAGTGGGTAGGTGTCATCGACCAGACCGTATGGCGCGAGCAGTTGGCGCCGCTGTACCAGGCGCTGCTCGACGAGGCCCGACCATGAACCTGAAACGCTGGCTGCTGACCTGCGTGCTGCTGTCGAGCCTGGCCGGAGCGGCGCACGCCGCCATCGACACCTATAGGTTCGCCAATGACGACTTGCGCGAGCGCTTTCACCAGTTGACTCAGCAGTTGCGTTGTCCGAAGTGCCAGAACCAGGACATCGCCGATTCCAATGCGCCCATTGCCGGCGACCTGCGCCGGGAGATCCATCGGCTGTTGACCGAAGGCAAGAGCGACGAGCAGATCATCGAGTTCATGGTCGACCGCTATGGCGAATTCGTCCGCTACAGACCGGCGCTGACCGCGCGCACCGCGCTGCTCTGGTTCGGCCCGGCGGCGTTGCTCGTGGCCGGCGTGGGGGTGATCGCGGTGACGGTGCGCCGCCGACGTCGGCAACCGGCCACCAGCCCGCGCGATCTCGACCCGGGCGAGCGGGCTCGCCTGGCTGACTTGCTTGCCCAAAAACCGCTGGATGAAGACCACCCATGATCGATTTCTGGCTCGCTGCCGGGCTGTTGCTGCTGGTTGCACTGAGTTTCGTGCTGGTGCCGTTGCTGCGGGCTCGTCGCGAGCAGCCCGAGCAAGACCGTACGGCACTCAACGTGGCGCTGTACCAAGAGCGACTGGCCGAGCTGAACACCCAGCAAAGGGCGGGTGTACTGACTCCCGCACAGCTGGAAAGCGGCCAGGCGGAAGCGGCCCGTGAGCTGCTCACCGATACCGACGGCAGCCAGACGGCGTCGGATGTCCGCCTGGGCCGCGCGGTACCGCTGGCCGCGGCGCTGCTGGTGCCGGTCGTGGGGCTGGTGCTGTACCTGCATTACGGCGCCAGCGACCAGGTCGAGTTGAGCCGCGAGTTCGCCGTGCCGCCCACGTCCGTGGCGCAGATGAAGGCGCGCCTGGAGCAGGCGGTGCAGATGCAGCCAGAGGCCGTAGAGGGCATTTACATCCTGGGACGAACCTACATGGCGCAGAATCGCCCAGCGCAAGCAGCCGCGCTGTTCGAGCGTGCGGCGTCCCTGGCCGGGCGGCAGCCCGAGGTTTTGGGGCAGTGGGCGCAGGCGCTGTATTTTGCTGCGGGCAAGCAGTGGTCCGAACCCATCCAGGCGTTGACCGACGAAGCACTGCTGGGCGATCCGAAGGAGCCAACCAGCCTTGGCTTGCTCGGCATCGCCGCCTTCGAGAGCCAGCGCTTCGAACAAGCCATCGGCTACTGGGAGCGGCTGCTGGCAACGTTGCCGGATGCGGACCCGGCACGCACGGCATTGCAGGGTGGAATCGCGCGCGCTCGTAGCCAACTGGCGTCCGCCGACACACCGCCAGCCTCGCGGCCCACGCCAGCGCGCGCCGGGTTGAAGGTGCGGGTGACGCTGGCGCCCGCGCTGGTCGCCAAGGTGCAGCCGGGTGACAGCGTGTTCGTCTTTGCTCGCGCGGTGTCCGGGCCACCAATGCCGCTGGCGGTCAAGCGCCTGACGGTCGCTGACCTCCCGGCGCAGGTCGAGCTGGCGGACAGCGACGCGATGATGCCACAGCTGAAACTGTCGAACTTTGCCGAAGTCCAACTCATCGCCCGGATATCCAGGGCCGGCCAGCCCACTCAGGGCGAATGGCTGGCACGCGGTGCGCCGATTGCCAGTGACAGCGCCGCCGTGCAGCAATTGATGATCGACAGTCCCGACCTTTAGAGAGATGCCATGAACCGTTTAGCTCGAATGGCCGTGATCGGCCTGGCCCTGGGCATGAGTGCCTGCGCCGTGCAGCGCCCGTCCGAACCGGAGCCCCGGCCGCCGGTGCAGACCCTGCCACCAGTCGGACCGAACACGGCGCCGACCCCGCCTGCGCCGCCCGCACCGCCTGCACCCAAGCCCCTGCCGCGCACCTCGGCCAGCTTCGCGCCGCCGCCCGGTGGTGCCAGTCACTGGGACCCGAGCCTGGGCGTCTATGTGCTTGAGGATCAGCCCGACACCTACTACCGGCAGCGTACCTACTACCGGTGGAATGATGGCTGGAGCTGGGCCACCAGTCCCAAGGGGCCTTGGGAAGCCACCGACACCACCGGCGTGCCGGCCGGATTGGGCCGCAAGCATCCCTGAACCCTAGCCGCCGTGAAGCAGGCCAGCCAGCGTTGACCGCCGTTACTGGCCGGTATAGATCTGGTCGAACACGCCACCGTCGTTGAAGTGGGTCTTCTGCACGCTGCGCCAGTCGCCGAAGGTCTTCTCCACCGAGAGGAATTCAACCTTTGGGAAGCGGTCGGTGTACTTGGCCAACACCGCAGGGTCGCGGGGGCGCAGGTAGTTGTTGGCGGCGATCTCCTGGCCTTCGGGCGACCACAGGTACTTCAGGTATTCATCGGCTGCGGCGCGCGTGCCTTTGCGGTCGACCACCTTGTCGACCACGCTGACCGGCGGCTCGGCCTCGGCGGACACGCTGGGGTAGACCACTTCGAACTGATCGCGGCCAAACTCGCGGGCGATCATTTCCGCTTCGTTCTCGAAGGTGATCAGCACATCGCCGATCTGGTTGGTCATGAACGTGGTGGTTGCACCGCGGCCGCCGGTGTCGAGTACCGGCGCCTGCTTGAACAGCTTGCCGACGAAGTCGCGGGCCTTGTTTTCGTCGCCGCCGTTCTTCAGCACATAGCCCCACGCCGACAGGTAGGTGTAGCGGCCGTTGCCGGACGTCTTGGGGTTGGGGACGATGACCTGCACGCCGTCCTTGAGCAGGTCGGGCCAGTCCTTGAGCGCCTTGGGGTTGCCCTTGCGGACGATGAACACGGTCGCCGAGGTGAATGGTGCGCTGTTGTTCGGCAGGCGCGTGACCCAGTTGTCAGGCACCAGCTTGCCATTGTCGGCCAAGGCATTGATGTCGGTGGCCATGTTCATGGTGATGACATCGGCCGGCAGGCCGTCGATCACCGAGCGCGCCTGCTTGCTCGAACCGCCGAAGGACATCTGCACGGTGATCGCTTCGTTGTGTTCAGCCTGCCAGTGTTTCTGGAAGGCGCTGTTGTAGTCCTTGTAGAAGTCGCGCATCACGTCGTACGAGACGTTGAGCAGGCTGGGCGCGGCCTGGGCCAGGCCGGTCAGGGTCAAGCCTGCCGCCAACAGCGAGGCACCGATCAATTTCTTCACTGCAGTTCCCTCTTCGAGCGTTCTTGGAAATAGGCGGCATTATGCCTGCGCCGCTGCCTCGACAGGCTGGGCACGGTTAGATCAAAAACTGCTGTGCTTATAGCGCTTTTTTGAACAAGGCATTGCCGCATTGCGAGCAGAAGGACGCTGCCTGCTCATGGCTGCCTTTGTGACACACCGCGCACTCGTGCTGCAGGCCCTCGCCACGCATGGCGTTGGCCAGTTCGGCGGTAAAGATGCCGGTGGGCACCGCGATGATCGAATAACCGGTGATCATCACCATGGCCGAGAGCACCTGGCCGATCGGCGTGGTAGGCACGATGTCGCCGTAGCCGACGGTGGTCAGGGTGACGATGGCCCAGTAGATGCCGGTGGGAATGTTGGCGAAGCCATTCTGCGGCCCTTCGACCACATACATCAAAGTGCCGAATACCGTGACCAGGGTGCTGACGCTGACCAGAAACACGATGATCTTCTGCTTGCTGCCGCGCAGGGCTGCCAGCAGGTAGTTGGCCTGCTTCAGATAAGGGCTGAGCTTGAGTACGCGGAAGATCCGCAGCATGCGCACCACGCGTACGATCATCAGGTACTGGGCGTCGCTGTAGTAGATGGCCAGGATGCCGGGCACGATCGCCAGCAGGTCGATCAGGCCGTAGAAGCTGAACGCGTAGCGCAGAGGCTTGGGCGAACAGTACAGGCGCAGCAGGTATTCGACGGCGAAGATGAAAGTGAAGCCCCATTCGATCCAGGCGAACAGGTCGGCATACTGGCTGTGGACGGTCTCGACGCTGTCGATGATCACCACCAGCAGGCTGGCGAGAATGATCAGCAACAAGGTCTTGTCGAAGCGCCGTCCGGCAGGGGTGTCGCTTTGAAAAACGACGACGTACAGGCGATCACGCAGAGTGGTCATAGAAAGGTGCTTCCCGAAGAGGCGCACAGCGTAGGAGCTTTGCCGCGCAGGTGCAAGGCCGTGCGCCAAGCCTTGCCCAGGCTGGGCTAATCCGGCGTACAGCCTTTGAGCACCAGGCGCGTGATGGTGTCGATGGCGGCTTCGTAATCGGCGTCGTCCAGTTTCGCCTTGCCGGTGATCGAAGCGATCTGCCAATCGAAGTCGGCGTAGGTCTGGGTTGCGGCCCAGATGCTGAACATCAGGTGATGGGGGTCGACCGGGGCGATCTGGCCGCGATCGATCCAGCTCTGCAGGCACTGGATGTTGTGCCGGGCCTGGGCATTGAGCAGCTCCACCTGATCGGCGCTCAGGTGCGGCGCGCCGTGCATGATTTCACTGGCGAACACTTTCGAGGCGAAGGGCAGGGCGCGGGAGATATGGATCTTGGAGCGGATATAGGCACGCAGCACCTCCTGCGGCTCGCCTGCCGTATCGAACGGCGTGGACGCCTGCAGGATCGGCTCGATGATGCTTTCCAGCACCTCGCGGTAGAGGTTTTCCTTGGACTTGAAGTAGTAGTAGACGTTGGGCTTGGGCACGCCGGCCTTGCTGGCGATGTCGTGGGTCTTGGCGGCGGCGAAACCCTTGTCGGCGAATTCCTCACTGGCCGCGCGCAGAATCAGTGCCTTGTTGCGCTCGCGAATACTGCTCATGGTGGGCAAAAGTCCTTGTTTCTGCGCAGTGGACCCCGGCTGTGCTGCAGGGTCCGCGATGGTAGCACCGGCGTTGCCGGGCCCTCAACAATGGCCCGGCAGGGAACTTAGCCGACCCCCGTGCGTCAGCCACCTAACTTACTCATGAGGATGCTCCCCGTGGCCGCAGGCAATTTGCTGACGCTTCTCGACGATATCGCGACTCTGCTCGACGACGTTTCCCTGGCCGCGAAGAAAACCGCCGGGGTGCTGGGCGACGATCTGGCGCTCAATGCCCAACAGGTCACCGGGGTCAAGGCGGATCGTGAACTGCCGGTGGTCTGGGCGGTGGCCAAGGGTTCCCTGCTGAACAAGGCGATCCTGGTACCTGCAGCGCTGTTGATCAGCGCATTCGCGCCCTGGCTGATCACGCCGCTGTTGATGATCGGCGGCGCGTACCTGTGCTTCGAAGGCTTCGAGAAGGTCGTGCACAAGTTCCTGCACAAGGATTCGGCAGCCGACCTCGAGCAGCGCAAGGCCGCCATGGCCGATGCCAAGGTCGACATGGTGGCGTTCGAGAAGGACAAGATCAAAGGTGCGGTGCGCACCGACTTCATTCTTTCGGCGGAGATAATCGTGCTGGCATTGGGCGTGGTGTCCACCAGGCCATTCCTGGACCAGGTCGGCGTGCTGGTGATCACTGCTGTGCTGATCACCGTAGGTGTATATGGGCTGGTGGCCGGCATCGTCAAACTCGACGACGTTGGCCTCTACCTCAAGCAGAAGACCGGCGCGGCCAGTCAGGCGCTGGGCAACGGGCTACTGTGGTTGGCGCCCGTGCTGATGAAGCTACTGTCGATACTGGGCACCATTGCCATGTTTCTGGTGGGCGGCGGAATCATCGCGCATGGCCTGCCGTTCGTGCATCACCTCAGTGAGGCGGCGGTGGCGCTGGCTGGCGGTGGTCTGATGGGCACGGTGGCGAGCACTCTGGTCGACGCGCTGACCGGCATTCTTACCGGCGCCGCGGTATTGGCAGTGGTAAGCCTGGGCAAGAAACTCTTCGGGACATCCCACTGACTGATCGAATGTCATCGTGGCGGCGGGGCATGCTGAGTCTGGGCGCGACAGTGTGCTCCCGGCTCACCGTGTGGGCCGCTGACGCGGCTTGCGCCGCTGCTACAGGGTCGGTATTGGTGCGTGGTATAGGTGTAAGTTTTAAACTATTTAATATATATCGCACGCAAACTATGAGTGCTGTTGTTCAAATCAATAGGCCAGTAGTTATTCTTTGCCCATACAACCATTGATCCGGTAGCGACAATTAAATGGGATTAACCGGGTGTTGTTGTTTCCTACCTATGATGGTGCTGTTCCGAAGTCTCCTCTCCATCGGAAGCGAGCGTGTGCCGGTTCATAATTAGATCAGCCTGAGGAAACCACAATGTTCTTGCACAACAAGCGTTTGCAATACACCGTGCGTGTCGCGGCACCCAATCCAGGTTTGGCCAACCTGTTGCTGGAGCAATTCGGCGGTGCCCAGGGTGAACTGGCCGCGGCGGCACGTTACTTTACCTAGGCCCTGGCCGAGGATGATCCGGGCCGCAAGGATCTGCTGATGTCCATCGCCACCGAGGAACTCAGCCATCTGGAGATCGTCGGTTCGATCATCGTCATGCTCAACAAGGGCGCAAAAGGCCAGTTGGCAGAAGGTGTTCAGGAAGAAGGCGAGTTGTACCGTGCAATCAATGGTGCGGGCAATGATTCCCATATCACCAGCCCGCTGTATGGCGCCGGTGCTCCCCTGACGAACTCCGCAGGCGTTCCTTGGACCGCTGCTTATATAGATACCATCGGCGAACCGACTGCCGATATGCGCTCCAATATTGCCGCTGAATCACGGGCAAAGATTGTTTACGAGCGCTTGATGAATGTCACCGACGATCCAGGCGTGAAAGAAGCATTGGGATTCTTGATGACTCGGGAAATCGCCCACCAGTTGTCATTCGAAAACGCATTGCATGCCATTCAACCCAACTTTCCCCAAGGCAAGTTGCCAGGCATGCCGGAGTTCACCAACAAGTACTTCAATATGTCCGGCGAACCCAATGTACGCGGCCCGTGGAACCAGGGTGAAGAGTGGGAGTTCGTGGCCGAGCCGGAACCGGCCGTGGACGGCGGTGACGGCAGTGCGTCGGTGGTATTGAGCGCCAAGGATGCCAAGGTGCTGGAAGCGTTGAAGTTGCGTACCGAGTCCGATCCGGACGCCAACCCGGTTACCGGCGCGGACCTGGGTTCTGGCAAGGCGCAAAACGATTTGGCCTGATTGCCGCTCGGCTATCGCGCCGCAAGAAAAAACCTCCCTGCAGTACGCCTGCCGGGAGGTTTTTTCATCACAGGTTTCAGTTCTGCACGGCTGTCACCGAGCCACCGTCGACGCGCACATTGCTGCCATTGACGAATGACGCTCGCTCCGACACCAGCAGCGCGATCACCGCAGCGACTTCCTCGGCCTTGCCCCGACGTTTTTGCACGATGCCAGGGCGTTCCTCTTCGAGAAAACTCTCGATCGCCTCCTCGAATGAGGTGCCCATCTGCTGCGCGCGCTGCTCCATCATGCCATCGGTCATGGGCGTCTCGATGAAGGCAGGCGCGACGGTGTTGCACAGCACGCCGAATCCCGCTTCCTTGTAGGACAGGTTCTTGACGAACGCCGCCAGCGCAGCCTTGGCCACGTTGTACACCGCTTCCTCCCAGTACGGTTGCACCGCATTCTCCGAGGTAATGCAGACAAAACGTCCCCACTCTCGCTCACGCATTTTCGGAATGGTGGCCCGCGCCACGCGGACGGCGGAAAAGAAGTCAGTGCTCCAGGCTTCCTGGTAATCGGCGTCGGACAAAGCCAGTGGGTCGCCCTTGGCCCCGGTGACGCCAGCGGTGTGGACGACAATGTCGATCTGGCCAAAGCGTGCTTCGGCTTGAGCCACGAGATGGTCGACCTGCTGCTGGTCGGTCACATCGGCTACCACGCTCAGCACTGTCTCGGGCAACAGGGCGGCTACTTGCTCGAGCTTGTCTGCATCGTTGTCGCTCAACACGACAAAAACGCCTTCCTCGCCCAGCAGCCTCGCAGTTGCCAGGCCCAGGCCGCCGCTGCCGCCAGTGATGAGCGCCACACGCCCCTTGATTCCCAGGTCCATACCGGCCTCTCGTTCGCGCAATGAATGTGCAGTTGAGACAGGCACGTCACAGCCGGGATTCAATCATTCTTCATGGATGAGAGCCGGCAGCTGCCGCAGGTCAGAGCGTTTCGATGCGCCATGTTGCGCTGTGCAGCTTGATCCTGCGCGGCTTCAGGCTGGCTGGAGGCGTGTCGGCCAGCGTCTCGAGCAGCGCCTGGGGCTGTTCCATGGGCAGTTCCGCCAACGCCTCAGGCGGCAGCTCCCACCATTGGCTGGCGAGCAGCCGCTCGATGGTTTCGGGGTCGAAGCGGTAGCGAATAACCCGTGCCGGCGTGCCGGCGACGATGGCGTAAGGCGGTACGTCCTTGTTCACAAGCGACTGAGCCCCAACCACGGCACCCGTGCCGATGCTGATGCCGTCCATGAGCATGGCGTCGCGCCCGATCCACACGTCATGGCCCAAGGTGGTCGGGGTACTGACGTAGTAGCCGGCCACTTCGGGAGTACGGGCCGCCCGCAGGGAAAAGAGTTTGCTATGGGTAGACAGCCAGCCCAGCGGGTGGGACTGGCGGCTGTGACCGATGACCGTGCCGGCCGCAATCGAGCAGTAGCGCCCGATCTCGGACACCTCGTGCAACTCGGCACCGCTCATGATGGCGGTGTGTGCACCAATGCTCAGGCGCTGCCCGAACAGCTTGACGTCATGCAGCTTGACGCCTTCTTCCAGGGTCAGCTCGATACCATTGCGCAGGCCCCGGCTGCCGCAGTCAAGGCGACACTTGAGTGCCGCCAGGGCCTTCTTCAGCTTGCGGTCGAGCAGGGCGCGTTTGAGAACGTTCATTGCGTGGGTCCGAATCAGTGAGGCAGACCGCCAGCATATCTCATACGTCGCCTCAGGGAATCAGACGCTCGCTGCGCAGCTTCTCGAACACATCGAAGAACGCCTGGTCACTCGCCTGGAACTCCTTGAAGCCCAAGCGGCGGCTCTTGGAAACGTCGGTCACCACTTCGATGGGCCGGCCCAGGTCGGCGTCGGTGTGCCAAGGTGAAACCAGGCGGTCGATATCGGCTTCCAGCAGGCCATGCTCCTGAGCCAGCTGCTGCCACACCGCCGCATCGTCGGCCATCTGCTCGGCCAGGGGCGTGACCTGCTGCGGAAAGGGCGAAGCCTGCACACCGAACCAGTCGGCGATCTGCTGCCACATCCAGCTCCAGCGAAACACGTCGCCGTTGGTCACGTTGAACGCCTGATTGGCCGCGGCAGGCGTCGTGCTGGCCCACAGCAGTTGTTTGGCCAGTAGGCGAGCATCGGTCATGTCCGTCAGGCTGTCCCACTGCACGCGCGAACCGGGGAACACGAACGGCCGCCCGGTGGCCTTGCAGATCGACGCGTACACCGCCAGGGTGGTTGCCATGTTCATGGCGTTGCCCACCGCGACACCGGTGATGGTGTGGGGGCGATGCACGCTCCAGGTGAAGCCATCGCGCTCGGCGGCGGCGAACACTTCGTCTTCCTGGGCGTAATAGAAGTTCTCGACGTCCAGGCGGCCTTGTTCTTCACGGAAGGGCGTCTGTGGCAGGCTGCCCTTGCCGTAGTTTTCAAACGGGCCCAAGTAGTGCTTGAGGCCGGTCACCAAGGCTACATGCTTGACGCTGCCCGCCGCGCGCAGCGCATCGAGCACGTTGCGCACCATGGCGGCGTTGACACGGATATTCTCCGCTTCGGTATCCTGGCGAGCCCAAGTGGTCAAGAACACGTGGCTGGGCTTCAGCTCGGCCAGTGCCGTGGCCAGGGAGGCTGGGTCCATCAGGTCGGCCTGCACAGGGGTAACCCCTTCGGCCACGTTGGGCTTGCGCGCCAGTCCGGCAACCTGCCAACCCTGATCCAGCAGCAGTCGCGAAGTCGCGCTGCCGACGATACCGCTTGCGCCTACTACCAATGCAGAATGAGTCATGTCGTCTCCAGGTGTGAGTGGATGCTGTGGATGTGGACCGCAACATCCCGCCGGGGACTGCATCGGATGGCCTGTGGTGCGACGTCGCAGTGGTGCTGCAACGAGCGCTAGCGGTCGTCGAGCGCGAAGCGGGTCAGGCAGAAGGTGCCCACGCCGGCGTCCTGCAGACGCTGCGAGCCTTGCAACTCGGGCAGGTCGATGATCGCGGCGGCCTCGAACACCTCGGCCCCCATGCGCCGAACCAGATTGGCCGCGGCGATCAGGGTGCCGCCGGTGGCGATCAAGTCGTCGAACAGCACCAGCGAGTCGCCTTCGCACAGGCTGTCGGCATGCACTTCCAGAAACGCTTCGCCGTATTCGGTCTGGTAACCCTCGCTGAGCACATGGGCGGGCAGCTTGCCTTGCTTGCGGAACAGAATCAGCGGCTTGTTCAGCTGGTGGGCAACGATGGAACCGATCAGAAAACCGCGCGCATCCATGGCGCCGATATGGCTGAACGGGGCGTCGATGTAGCGGTGCACGAAACTGTCGATCACCAGGCGCAGAGCCTTGGGCGACTGGAACAGCGGGGTGATGTCACGAAACACCACGCCGGGCTTGGGGAAATCCGGCACAGGGCGGATCAGGGATTTGAAGCTGTGTTCGTCGAAAACCATCGGTCGTAGCTCTGGCAGGGCAGGGGTCGTGCAGTATAACCCTCAGTGGTGGCCAGTACTGCCCCACCTGCCGTGCTCATTCGAGCACCGTGCCACCGGCCACGGCGCACAGGCGTTGCGCATCGAGGATGCGTACTTCCTTGCCGTGCGCTTCGAGCAGCCCACCGTGCTGGAACCGAGTGAACACCCGCGACACCGTTTCCATCGCCATGCCCAGGAAGTTGCCGATCTCGTTGCGCGACATGCTCAGACGAAACTGCACCGCCGAGTAGCCGCGTGCAGTGTGCCGGGCCGACAGATTGGCCAGGAAGGTCGCGAGACGCTCCTCGGCGGTCTTTTTCGACAGCAGCAGCATCATTTGTTGATCGTCGCGGATCTCGCGACTCATCACCCGCATCAGCTGGCGACGCAGCTGCGGCAGTTGCACCGACAGCTCGTCGAGGCGTTCGAAAGGAATCTCGCACACCGACGTGGTTTCCTGTGCCTGCGCGGTCACTGGATACACCAGGCGGTCCACCCCGGACAACCCCAGCAGTTCGCTGGGTAAATGAAATCCGGTGATCTGCTCTTCACCCCTGTCGCTCAGGCTGAACGTCTTCAAGGCACCGGAACGCACGGCATATACGGCTGCGAAGGCTTCCCCCTGGCGAAACAGGAACTCACCCTTCTTCAGCGGGCGGCCGCGCTTGATGATGTCGTCCAGCGCATCCATGTCGGCCAGTTCCAGTGACAGCGGCAGGCACAGCGGCGCCAGGCTGCAGTCCTTGCAGTGGGCCTGATGAGGGGCGCGGTTTTTCGCCGGCTCGGACATTGCTTCGATCCTTGTTGAAACGTATTGATAAGTGCAAGTTCATCCCTGCAAGGGTAACCCAGCCGCGCGCCTGCAAGCCAACAACCGCCTGCACGCTCGGCGCACCCAGGGAACTACAGGTGGCCAACGGGCTCAGCTACAACAGGAAACCCATCACGTCATTGCCCGAGGTAGACATCCATGAAAGCGCTCTTGCATGCCCTGAAGTACACCGGCCTGGTTGGAATGCTCTTCGCTGCCTCGTGCGGTGTGGGGGCTGCGCCGGGCGTCAGTGCCTCGAGCCCGGCGCCGGGTTCCGCTGCCAGCCCCGCAAGCACCACGGCCCCGGCACCTGGCACCGCCTCGACACCCGGCACTGCGCAGCCCCAGGCCAACACCACGCGCAAACCCTCCAGCGGCATGAATCGCGCGCCGGCCACTCGAAGTTCGAGTACGATCCCAAGGCCTGCGCCCTCGGCATCGCCTGAAGGCGGCGATATGCTCCAGCAGCAGCGCCAGCAAAGCGGTGAGCAGATGATCCAGGAACGCAAGGGGCGCGCAGCGGACAGCAACTGATCCCGAAACCGGAGAGACAAGTATGTCGAAGAAGATAGCGTTGGTGACAGGTGCCGGCAGCGGCATTGGCCAGGCAACGGCCCTCGGTTTGGCAGCCGACGGCTTCTGCGTGGTGCTGGCAGGCAGACGTCTGGAGACCGTGCAGGCCGTGGCTCGGAAGATCGCCGAGCAGGGCGGTGAAGCCCTGGCCGTGGCGGCCGATGTGCGTGACAGTGCCAGCGTGGACGCGTTGTTCTCCAGGGTCGAAGAGACTTACGGGCGCCTTGACGTCATCTTCAACAATGCCGGTATCGGCGCGCCCGCAGTGCCCATCGACGAGCTGGACGTGGCCAAATGGGCCGACGTACTGCAGACCAACGTCACCGGGGTTTTTCTGTGTTGTCGCGCGGCGTTCGGGTTGATGCGCCGACAGCAGCCGCAAGGTGGCCGGATCATCAACAACGGGTCGATCTCGGCGCACACGCCACGCAGTTTCAGCATGCCCTATACCGCCAGCAAGCACGCCGTGCTGGGCATTACCAAAAGCCTTGCGCTCGATGGTCGCGAGTTCAACATCGCCTGCAGCCAGATCGACATTGGCAACGCCCTCACCGATTTGTCGGCGCGCATGACCAAGGGTGTTCGCCAGGCCAATGGCGACATCGCCGTCGAACCCATGGTCGATATGGTTCACGTTGTCGACGCGGTTCGCTATATCGCCAAGCTGCCTCTATCGGCCAACGTACTCAACATGACCGTCATGGCTACCAACATGCCGTTCGTTGGCCGCGGCTGAAGTGCGCTCTACCAGCCCGTCGCCTGGCTGGCGGGCACGTGCCACTGTCGATCCAGGCAAGGTACGGTTTATCATTCGTGCACTTTCACCTGTGTACGTCCTGCCGGAGCCTTGCTACCGATGTCACTGATCCATCACTCCACCTGCGCGCCGTCCGAAGACGTCAAGAGCCAATTGCTGCAGATGGTGGTCGACTACCTTACCGACATCAGCAGCCTGGGCATCACCCCGAGCAACCCTTTGTACCAGCTGTACCAGTACGGCGTCGGCTATGAAGTGCATCTGTACCTGGAAGCGATGGCCGGAGGGCGTGAGGTAATACCGGAGCTGGTGCTGGCGTTCGACCCTGCGCAACCGGAAACGCTCGACGGCTTCGCCTTGTTCCTGCGAGCCGCCCATGACCCCGCAGTGTGCACGGTGGCCTACATGGCAGTGCGCATGGCGCGGCGCAGGCAGGGAGTGGCGCGGCCGTTAGTCGAGGCCATCCGGGTGCGTCATGCCCACGTCGAACTGGCGTGCGTACTGGGCAAGGTGCCCTGGTTCGAGAATCTGGGCTTTCAGGTGATCGGCGCGCAGGGCCCGCAGGTCAAGCTGAGCAGCGATGGCGGGGCAACCGACCAACCCATTGCCGTGCTGGATGTCGCACCTGTCTACGCTTCGCTGGAGGTCCGCCAGATTCATGCCTATCTGCTCAATCAGCATGGGCGTAAAGCCATGCTCGAGGCCGAACGAAAACGTGACCGCCAGCTCGACCAAATGACGCGCCAGGCAGCGACATTCGCCAGGGATGCCCTGCAAGGCAAGCCATGTTGAGGTGCTTTACCCATCAATGCATGTGCAGTGAGGTCGTCACCTTGCTCAACAGCCGTTCGTTGGTCCACGGCTTTGGCAGAAACTGAACATTCGGCCCCAGATCCAGGTCGCGACCCGAGTAACCGGAGGTCAACAGAATCGGCAGGGTAGGCCAGCGCTCGGCGGCCATCTTGCTCAAGTCGTAGCCGTCCATATGCCCCGGCATACGGATATCGCTGACGACCATGTTGACTTCTCCCGGATGCGTCTCGAGAAAGTCGTAGCCTTGGTCGGCGGTTGCGAATGCCGTCACCTCGAAACCTGCATCTTCGAGCACCGTCGTCAGCAGGAGGCGGATAAGGTCCTCATCTTCAAGGACTAGAATAGAGGCGGTAGTCATGGGGGCGTCCCTTCAATGATGCGTAAGCGTCTGAACAGTCGACTGACGCAACGCGCAAGGGTTCTGTGCCTTAAAAAAAAGACTGACGAAAGGGCATAAACTGTTGCGCACAAGTTACGGATATGCAAAGAAAACGGCGCGTTTCCGCGGCCGCGACCAAAGTCATCATCGGTAGCAATTTGCCGTCGGACGAGCCACTGCCTGGCTGGCCGGTGACTAAGCGCAGGTGCTAACCTGCGGCCCGGCGCTGCGCCGTGGCCGTTTTGCTAGCGCCCTGGGCGGCAGTGCTGCGGGTGCAGCGGTATTCTTTCGAATGAGTCCGATCATGAACAAAGCAACAGGCATCATCGCCGGCATCGTCGTCATGGCTGCGGCCGCCACCCTGGGTGGCGCCTGGTATACTGGCACCCAGTTGGAGCCGGTCCTCGGCAATGCCATCGAGCAGGCCAATCGCGAATTGGCTGCCTCCTTCAGCGTCGACGGCCAGCCGGGCATGCAGATCGAATTGCTGTCCCTGGAGCGGTATTTCTTCACCAGCACCGCGCACTACCGACTCAGACTTCACGGCATGCAGGCCGAGGGTGGGCCCGAAAACCGCGAGTTGTTGCTGATCGATCATATCGAGCACGGGCCGCTGCCCTGGTCACACCTGAAAACGTTCAGGTTGATGCCGGTGATGGCCGCGAGCAACTTCGCCCTCGAGCGCAACGCCGACACCCAAGCCTGGTTTGCCATGAGTCAGGAGCAGCCGCCGTTGCGCGGTCAGGCCAGCATCGGTTACGACGGTGCCAGTGACACGCGCCTGCAACTGTTGCCGCTCGACGCCCGCGAGGGCAACGACACCGTGAAATTTTCCGGCTTGAACGCCCGCCTGGTGTTGAGCGCCGACGCCAGCCATTACAGCCTGACCGGCCGCAGCGAAGAACTGCTGGCCGACATCGAAGGCCAGGCAGGTCGCCTGCAGGCGCAATTCAAAGGCTTGAGCTTCGATACCGGCGGCACCCTGGGTACCTCTGGCCTGTACCTGGGGCACTCGGAACTCAAACTGGCCCAGGCCAGTCTGCAGGGCGCCGAGATCGCACCCGTCCAGGTGGAAAACCTTGCCGCTTCCGGCCTGATGCAGGAAGTGGAGGGCAAGCTTGACGTCCAGGCCAGCTACAGTATCGGCGCCGTGAACTATGCCAGCCGACCAGTCGGCGCGCTGCAGATGAGCATCAAGCTGGCCAACCTCGATATCGTTGCCAGTCGGGAATTCGGTGATTTCTATCGAACGGTCATCGCGCCGCAGTGGCAGACACCTTTGCCAGATGGAACATTGCCACCCTTGCGCTTGAGCATTGCCCAGCGGCAACAATTGGAAACGCTCATCGGCAGGCTGCTGGATGCCAAGCCCCAGTTGCAATTGGAACGCTTGAGCCTGGCCACCGACCACGGCGAAAGTCATTTGAGTATGACGGCTCGCCTGGCCAATCCCGCGCCGGCCAAACCTGGCTCGCCAGCCTATTGGCCCGCACTCATCGCCAATGTGCAGGCGGATCTGCAACTGTCCAAGCCGATGCTGGCAGACGTCGGCAGCCTGCAGGCCAGGCTCCAGGGGCAGACGGACCCGGCCCGTGTGGAACAGGCCGGACGGGATCTGAGCGCTACCGTCGCCGGGCTGGGGCAGATGCTCGGGCTGGTCAAGGACGAAGGCGAGCATTTACGTGCCAGCCTGCGTTACAGCGATGCCGTGGTGGATTTCAACGGCCAGAAGATGCCCCTGTCGCAGTTCGCGCAGATGCTCGGACAGTTCAGCAGCATCGGTCAGCGCTGACGGCAGGCGGCCGCCGTACGCGTCAGTCGCGTTGCGGCGGCAGCATCCGCTCGAGCATGCCGTCCCGGCGCACCGCCACGTGCCATACCGTGGCGGCGACATGCATGATGATCAATCCGTACAGCGCGAATTGCCCCCACACATGTACGGTGTTGGCGAATTTACCCAGCGCCTCGTTCTGGACGAACCCAGGCAGCGACACCAGCCCGAAAAACGGCACGTCCTGGCCATTGCCGGCCATCAGGTAGCCGGTCACTGGCATGGTCAGTAACACGGCGTACAGCAAGCCATGATTCAGATGGGCCAATACCCGCGTACCGGCACCGATCTCCGCTCGATAGGCTGGCGCCCGGTGGCGCCAGCGCCAGGTCAGCCGGATCAGCACCAGAAGGGCGACACTGATGCCCATGGATTCATGTGCCAGGTACCAGAGCACCCGTACCGGACCGGGCGGAAAATTCTCCGCTACCCACACGCACGGCAGCACCAGGCACAGCGCAGCGACCGTCAGCCAATGCAGGGCCTGGGCAAAGCCGTTATAGCGTTCGATAGCCATGCACTTACTCCTCAATACGTGACAGTCACCTGCAGTGCCCGGTTGGACCGATCGACCCGGGCGGTGTCACTGTTTGTCAAAGCCCAACCGTCAGTCAATCCGACACATCGTGTTATGGAAATAACTACCGACAGTCGGAAATGACTAGTGGCATCAGGCTATTATTGGATCCACGCTAAATACTGTCACATATTTGCCGATAGCCCGTGCAACATCACAGCGGACCTACCGGCCATGCAAAAAACCCTGAAATTCAGCCACAAGATTCTCCTGGCCGCTTCGCTCATCGTGACCGCAGCCTTCGCGTTGTTCACGTTCTATAACGATTACCTGCAGCGCAATGCCATTCGTGCCGACCTTGAAAGCTATCTGCACGAAATGGGCAGTGGCACTGCCACGAACATCCAGCACTGGCTCTCGGGACGCATCCTGCTGGCCGAAACCCTGGCCGAGAGCGTTGCCCTCAACCCCAGTCCCGAGGCCATAGGCGCGTTGCTCAAGCAGAAGACCTTGCTGGCCAACTTCGAGTTTGCCTATCTGGGCAATGTCTCGGGAGGTTATTTCCTCGAGCCGCCCGATACCATGCCCGAAGGCTACGATGCGCGCACCCGTCCCTGGTACACCGACGCCATGAACGCGCGCCGGACCATCCTCACCGAACCTTACGTCGATGCCGCGAACGGCAAGACCATCCTCACTATCGCCACCCCATCGCTGAGCGCCAATGGTCAGCCGGTCGGTGTAGTGGGCGGGGATCTGAGCCTCGAGACGCTGGTCAAGACCATCAACTCGCTGGACTTCGACGGCAGTGGCTACGCCTTTCTGGTCAGCGCCGACGGCAAGATCCTGGTCCACCCCGACAACCAGTTGGTGATGAAGTCACTCAAGGACGTGTACCCTCAGCACACACCGCGCATCGGCAGCGACGTCACCGAGGTCGAACGCGATGGCCGTCCGTCCATCGTGACCTTCGCCAAGGTCGAGGGGCTGCCTTCGGTCGACTGGTACATCGGTTTGAGCATGGACAAGGCCAAGGCCTACTCGATGCTCAGCCAGTTTCGCAGCTCGGCGGTGATCGCTACGGTCATTGCCGTGGTCCTTACCATCGCCTTGCTTGGCATGCTCATTCGCCTGCTGATGCAGCCTTTGCACGCAATGGGCCGGGCCATGCACGACATCGCCGAAGGCGAGGGCGACCTGACCCGTCGGCTCACCCTGCACAGCGCCGATGAGTTCGGCGCCCTGGCGCTTTCGTTCAACCGTTTCGTCGAACGCATCCATGACTCGATCCGCGAGGTAGCCTCGGCCACTGGCCAGGTCAACGAAGTGGCGTTGCGCGTGGTCAGTGCCTCGAACTCCTCGATGCTCAACTCCGATCAGCAGGTCAACCGCACCAGCAGCGTGGCCGCCGCCATCAACGAACTGGGCGCCGCCGCGCAGGAAATTGCCCAGAACGCCGCCCTGGCTTCGCAGCACTCCAGTGCCGCGCGCAACCTGGCCGCCGATGGCCAGGCGGTGGTCGGCCAGACCATCAGCGCCATGAACGTGCTGTCGCAGAAGATCAGCGGCTCGTGCAGCAACATCGAAAGCCTGAACGCCAGCACCGTCAACATCGGTCAGATCCTGGAAGTGATCACCAGCATTTCACAGCAGACCAACCTGCTTGCGCTCAATGCGGCGATCGAAGCGGCGCGCGCCGGCGAAGCCGGGCGGGGCTTTGCCGTGGTCGCCGACGAAGTCCGTAACCTCGCGCACCGCACCCAGGAATCGGCCCAGCAGGTCCAGGGCATGATCGAGCAGTTGCAGGTGGGCGCACGCCAGGCGGTCATCCTGATGAACGAAAGCCAAGGCCAGAGCGAGTCCAGCGTCACCATCGCCAATCAGGCCGGTGAGCGTCTGGTCAGCGTGACCCAGCGCATCGGCGAAATCGATGGCATGAACCAGTCGGTGGCCACCGCTACCGAGGAGCAGACTGCCGTGGTGGAATCGATCAACGTCGATATCACCGAGATCAACACGCTCAATCAGGAAGGTGTGGAAAACCTGCAGTCCACCCTGCGTGCATGCGCCGACCTCGAACAGCAGGCGCTGCGCCTCAAGCAATTGGTTGGCAGTTTCCGTATCTGACGCCTGAGCATGCGCCGGTAGGGCGGCCTTGAGAGATAAGGCCGTCGTCCTGGCAAGCGCTGTCTACAGATCCACCGCCACGCTCAAGGTCAGGTTGCGCGGCTCGCCGGGCATCGCCCAGTAGTTGCTGTAGGATCGCTCGAAGTACTTCTCGTCGAACAGGTTGTTCAGGTTGACCCCCAGGGTGACCTTGTCGCTGGCCTTGTAATGCGCGAGCAAATCGACCGTGTGATAGGCGGGCAACTCGAAACGACCCCCCGACTCGCCGGACCGATCCCCTACATAGGTGAACGCGGCGCCGATATCGGAACCGCGCAACGGCCCGTCCTGAAACTCATGGACGCCCAGCAGGCTGGCGCTGTTGCGTGCCACGCCAAGCAGGCGGCTGCCCTTGGGCACGCTGGCGTCGCCCTCGGTGACCTCGGCATCGATCCAGGCGTAGGCGCCGATCACGCGTAGTGAGTCGGTCAGCTGGCCACTGAACTGCAAGTCGACGCCCTGGCTGCGTGCCTTGCCGATGGCGCGATTGAGGTTGCTCGCCGGGTCCAGCGCCAGCACGTTCTCTTTGTCGATGTGAAACGCCGCCAGGGTCGCGCTCAGGCGCTCGTCGAACAACTCGGCCTTGAGCCCCGCCTCGTAGCCCATGCCTTCTTCAGGGTCGAACGACTTGCCGCCGGCATCCAGCCCGCTGTTGGGCTTGAACGACGTCGAGGCATTGGCGAACAGCCCCCATTGCGGCGTGAGTTGGTAGAGCAGCCCGGCGCGCTGGGTGAAAGCATCCTGGCGCTGCAGGTTGCGATTGCCGGTGGTGTAGTCGGCGATGCGCTGTTCGAAATGTTCATAGCGCATGCCCAGCATGCCGCGCAGTTTGTCGCTGAACACCAGTTGATCCTGCAGGTTCAGCGCGTGGCTGCGCACATGCTCGCGAAAATCCGAGCCCGACCGCGCGCCTGTGGGTTTGGGCTGGCCGTACACCGGGTCGAAGATGTCGATTCGGTAGGCACCTGCGGTGGCGGTCACCCGTTCGTTCTTGCGGTAATCCTCATATTCGCTGCCAATCAACAGTTCATGCTGCACGCTGGCCGTGTCGAGGAAACCGCGCAGCTCGACCTGGCTGATGCTGTCGTGCCAATCCATGTCGCGCTCTCGAAAGCGCCGATTGACCGTATGGCCGTCAGCGTTGAGCGCGCGTGCCTCACTGGCATCGCCGCTCAGCTCGCCCTGTTTGTAGTGGCTGGCCACGCGCAGTTGCCAGTCGTCGCTGAGCCGGTGTTCCAGCGCGGCCTGGATGCGGTTGTTGTCGTTGTCGATGAAACCGTCGTTCGGCTCGCCGAGAAAGGTCCGGCGCGAGCCTCCACCCCAGCCATTGCCTGGCGCTACCACCCCGCGGTCGAACACCGATTGGTGGCGCACCAGCTCGGCCTCCACCAGCAAGGAGGTGTCCGGATCCAGCTGCCAGCTCAGCGAAGGCGCCACGTACACCCGCTTGCTCTGCACATGGTCACGGAAGCTATGGTTGTCTTCCACCGCCAGGTTGACCCGGCTCAGCACCTGGCCCTCGGCATCGAGCGGGGTGTTCAGGTCCAGGCTGGTGCGATAGCGGTCCCAGGAGCCGGCGCTGCCGTACAGGCGCGCGAAGGATTCGGCCTGTGGTTTCTTGCTGACGATGTTGACCGTGCCGCCGGGATCGCCACGTCCGTACAGGCTGGCAGCCGGGCCCTTGAGCACCTCGATGCGTTCGATGCTGGAAACGTCCGGGGTCGCAGGGTAGCCGCGGTTGGCGCTGAAGCCGTCGCGGTAGAATTCCGAGGTGCTGAAGCCGCGCACGCTGTATTCGTAAAGCGTCAGGCCGCCGAAGTTGTTCTGCTGGGACACACCCCCGGCGTATTGCAGGGCACGTTCCACATTGCTGCTGCCCAGGTCCTGAAGCACCTGGACCGGGATCACGCTGACCGCTTGGGGAACGTCCTTGATCGCGGTATCGGTCTTGGTCGCGCTGCCCGAACGGGTCGCGCGGTAGCCGGTGACCGGACCGGTCGCGGTTTCCATATCGCCACCCGCCGTAACGCTGATGGCTTCCAGTTCGAGGGTTTCGGGCGAGGTTTCAGCGTAGGAGGGCATCCCCAGTACGCTGAAGGCGAGGCCGGCCATGGGGGCAAAACGAGGTGAGCGCATGTGCAACGATCCATTATGTTATAGTTATAATATAACGTAATGATTCGCGACGTGCATCTCCCATCTGCGCGTTTGCGCTGCTCAGGCCACCCGGCGCAGCGAAATGAACATGGCGTCGTCAGCCAGGATGGCGGCGATCATCGCGCCGGTTTCGGCCAGGCGCCGTGCCAGGTCTTCATCCGGGACGTGCAGGTCCCAGCGCGTCAACAAGTTATTCGTCAGCATCGGCATGGTGTCGACCTCGCGCAGCGCCGCGAGGAAAGCGGCAGGCGGCGGCAGGTAAGTGGTGAAGCCATCGCCCTTGAGCGCAGCAGTGTGGATGCCCAGCTGCGCGCACACCTGCGCCTTGGCAGCGATGTCGTCACGGTCGGCCTGGCGCGACTGCTCGATCAACGCCGCCAGCGGCGCGTCGACCAAATGCCCACCGGCAATCAACGCAGAGCCAGTGGCCCAGGCTTCGGTCGGGCAATCCTTCATGTCCGGACGCAGTGGAATGTGCGGGTTGATCTCCATCGGATAGATCCGGCACACCAGCGGCCGCTCGGCATAGATGCCGCAGCGATTGTCGGCATTCAGGTTGCGGCAAGGTCCGACGTTGTAGGCGGCGAAGGTGATCGAGACGTAGGCGGGCGCGCTGCCGCACAGCACGGGCAGCGAACGCCGTCTGGCATGTTCCTGTTGCGCGTGGCTGAGGTTCAGGCTGTGCAGCCCGGGGCCGTTTTCCAGGAAGGCTTCGAGCAACACGATCAACTGGCCGCCGTCTTCCGCCCAATGGCGCGCCTCGGACAGCGTCAGCGGTACGTGATGGTCACTGCAGCATTTGCCACAACCGGTGCAAGAAAAACGTGTGTCCATGCCAACCCCGTCTGTTCGGAAAGAGTGACGAAAACATGGCGTTTCGACACTGATGAACTGGACCGGAGCAGATTCCGTGCCAGCTCCCTTCAGCCGCCCAGCAGGTCGTGGGCGTCGAGCAGCCGGTAGGCCACCTGGGGGTTCTTTTCCAGGCCGCGACGGATAGCGGCCGGGATCGCTTGCCGCGTCTTGCGGCACAGTCCCGGCAGCGCGTCGAGGTGGATAGCGATGCCACGCATGCTGCGCACCGTGCTCGAGCCAGGCGTGACTTCGACACGCAGGCCGAGCTGGTCGAAGATACGCTGCTGCAAGCGCCGCAGGTCATCCAGGCTGTCCACGTTCTCCAGCCGTTCGAGCAGGCGCTTTTCTTCATCGCGGGTCAGGCGCAGGATGCGCAGGTCGGCATCGGGAACCGCGTGCAGGCGTTCGCGCTCGCAGATGCAAGCGCCGGGTGGGCAGGGTTGGCGAGTGGCAGGGGCCATGGTCATGAGCGCAAGCATAGCCAGACTGCGGGGTATTTGCACTGGGGCTGTCGACATGCCGGGGCCTCGTCCATACTGGCGCAAATCCATCCGTTCCCAAGGCCTTACATGTCCAGAAGCCGGCTCGCCGTGCGCCATGGCGCACTGAGCATCCTCCTTGTATTGCTCGCCGCCTGTTCCAGTCAACGCAGCAACCAACCCCCGGCACCTTCGCCCGAACAGGTGCGTGCCAAGCTCGTGCAGCTGCTGCCCGCCAAGGTCACCGACCGCGAGGGCTGGGCTGCCGATATCGAAACGGCCCTGAACGTGCAGGGCATCCCGGGCAGCGATGAAAACCTGTGCGCGGTGCTGGCCGTGGCCGAGCAGGAGTCCACCTTCCAGGTCGACCCCAGCGTGCCGGGGCTGGGCAAGATCGCCCGCCAGGAAATCGACCGCCGCGCCGGTCGGGTGCATGTACCGGGCTTTCTCGTCGACGCTGCGCTGGGCATTCGCTCGGTCGACGGCAAGTCCTATGCGCAACGGCTGGAGGCTGCGCGCTCGGAGAAACAGCTCAGCGAAATCTTCGACGACTTCACCGGCATGGTGCCCTTGGGCAGGCAGCTGTTCGGCACGTTCAACCCAGTCCGCACCGGCGGACCGATGCAGGTCAGCATCGACTTCGCCGAGAAGCACCGCGCGCGCTACCCCTACACCGTAGACGGTTCGATTCGCCGCGAAGTGTTCACCCGGCGCGGCGGCATGTATTTCGGCATTGCCCATCTGCTTGGCTATCCGGCCAGCTACGAACGTCCGTTGTACCGCTTCGCCGATTTCAACGCCGGCTGGTACGCAAGCCGCAACGCGGCGTTCCAGAATGCCGTGAACCAGTTGTCCGGCGGCCGTCTGGCGCTCGACGGCGACCTGATCCGCTACGACTCCAGCGCCGCCAGCAACACCGAGCTGGCGGTACGCAATCTTGGCAACCGCTTGAACATGAACGACCGCGACATTCGCCGTGCCCTCGAGGAAGGTGAAACCCTGGATTTCGAAAAGACCACGCTCTTCGAGCGTACCTTCGCCCTGGCCGACAAGGCTGCCGGCAAGCCTGTTCCGCGGGCGATTCTTCCGGGTATCAAACTGCAGAGCCCGAAGATCACCCGCAACCTGACCACGGCCTGGTTTGCCCAACGGGTGGACGAGCGCTACGCCCGCTGCATGCTGCGCGCCCGCTGAGGGCCCCGGGTTTGCTTAGTCGGCGCGCAGCAGCAGCGGCTCGGCCAGGCTGTAGCCAAAGCCGCGCAGGGTCTGCAGGGCTTCGGGGCAATCGAGCTGGGCCAGCTTGCGACGAAGGTTGCACACGTGTCGCTCGATCAGCGCCGTCTTCGGCGCCTGGCCTGCGCCCCACAATTGCTGCTCGATGAACTGCCGGCTGACCGCGCCAGGGTTGCTTGCCAGCATCGCCAGCAAGCGATGCTCGCTGACGGTCAGGCTCTGCTGGCGCTTGCCGCGTCCGACCATCAGCCGCGATGGCGACAACCACAGGCGTGAAGGCGGCAGGGCAGGGGCGCGCGGCCGCGCACGGGACAGTGCCTGCAGACGCGCCAGCACCTCGGCTGTGGCGACCGGCTGCGCCAGGCACGCATCGGCCCCGGCGCGCAGGGCGGCGATACGGGCCTGACGGTCGTCGCCGGCCAGCAGCACCATCAGTGCAGCGCTGCCCCGGTGTGCCAGGCAGTGCTCCAGCGCGCCCTGGCCAGAGCGTTCCAGTGCCAGCACGATGAACCCATATTGGCCTGGCACAAGCGCCTGCGCTGCTGTGGCCGTATCGACCGTGTGCAGCGTTGTGGCGTGTTCCGCCAATGCGCCTTGCAGGGCGTTGTCGGGCGTGTCGCTGATATAGAGCAGGTTCATGTTCACACCAATGCCTTGCTTTGTCGGCACCACAGGGTCATCCGCGTGCCACCTTGTTCGCTGCTGCCCACTTCGAGGGTAAACCCATGCAGCTTGACCACCGCAGCAACGATCGACAGCCCCAGGCCGAAGCCGCTGTGCTGGCCGTCGGCTTCGCAACGATAAAAGCGTTGAAAGATCGCTTCGCGCTCCTCTGGTGCGATACCCGGTCCGCTGTCGCTGATTTCCAAACGTGTGGCGCCGTTTTCCGCCGTGGCGCCAAGCACCACCAGACCGTGCGCCGGAGTGAACTTGATGGCATTGCTGAGCAGGTTGCCCACGGCTTCGAACAGCAGCGCGCGATCGCCATGCAGCATCGGCAGCGTGTCGGGCACGTCCAGACGCAGATTGATGCCCTCGTCCTCGGCTAAAGGCAGATAGAAGTCGTGCAGTTCGTGCAGCAGCGGTTGCGGGTCGAAGGAAATGAAGCCGGAACGTCGGCGGTGGTCTTCGATTTCCGAGATGCGCAACAGCCCACGAAAACGCGCCATCAGCGTGTCGGCTTCAGCGATCACGTCGTCCAGCTGCAACGCCTGGCGTGAATCGGCAGGCGCCTCCTGCTGGATGCGATACAACTGGGCGCGCAGGCGGGTCAGGGGAGTACGCAAGTCATGCGCAATGTTGTCGCAGACGCCCTTGACCTCGATCATCAGTTGCTCGATGCGTTCGAGCATCGCATTGACGATCGCCGCCAGCATGTCCAATTCGTCCCGGCGGTCCGAGAGCGGCAGGCGAGTGGTCAGATCACCGGCAACGATCGCATCGGCACGGGCCTCGATGGCGCGGATGCGCCGCAATGGCCTGCGTCGCAGCAGGTGCCAGCCGGCGATCCCGGGAATGATCGTCAGCGAAATCCCCCACAGCAGTGCGCGCAGAATGATGTGGGTCACCGCGAACAACGAACCGTTGTCGCGTACCAGCACTAGCCAGCGACCATCGAGTGTACGCATGGCCACCGCGTCGCAGCTGTTCTGCGGCATCTGCGGGTTGGCGCTGTCCAGGCAGCTGTCCAGGTCGTGGATGCGACCGTCCAGCGGCAGGCCCCGCGGCACTTGCAGCAGCTGGCCGGACAACGGCCGCAGTTGCAGGTCGAACAGGCCATAGGCATCGAAGGTGCGATCATCGAATGCTTCGCTGGCAGCCAGCGCCTCGTTCAGCGCTTCACCGTGGAACCGCGAGAACAGATGTTGACGCTGCATCAGGGAGTGCCGCGCCAGGTCGGCGAGGTAGGTCGAGACCTCGTAGTACAACACCCCCATGAGGATGCTGCTCCAGGCCACGAACAGAAAGCTGTAGAGCGCCAGCAGCCGACTGCTGGAAGAACGCCAGCCTTTAGACAGGTTCGGCAATGACATAGCCGGAGCCTCGCACGGTCTTGATCAACGGTGCGGTGCCCGGTGGGTCGATCTTCTTGCGCAAGCGGCCAATGTGTACGTCGATCAGGTTGGTGCCCGGATCGAAGTGATAACCCCAGACTTCTTCGAAGATCATCATGCGCGTCAGGATCTGCCCGGCATTGCGCATCAGAAATTCCAGCAGCTTGTATTCGGTGGGCAGCAGGTTCAGCGCCTGTTCGCCACGGCGTGCTTCGCGTGTCATCAAATCCAGGGTCAGGTCGGCGACGCGCAGCGTGTTGTCGGCGGCGGCCACGGGGTTGTTGCGGCGCAGCAGCACCTCGACCCGAGCCGCCATCTCGTCCGAGGCGAACGGCTTGGTCAGGTAGTCATCGCCACCGGCACGCAGTCCGCGTACGCGCTCGTCGACATCCGACAACGCGCTGATCATCAGAATGGGCGTGCTCACGCCGATGGTGCGCAGGGTCGTCACGATGGCCAGGCCGTCCAGCTCGGGCAGCATGCGATCCAGGGTGATCACGTCGTAGTTGCCGCTCACCGCCTTGACCAGCCCTTCGCGGCCGTTGTCCACCCAGTCGACCTGCAGACCATGGCTGCTCAGTTCCGCCACGATCTCCCTGGCGGTCACGGCATCGTCTTCGATGGTCAGTACGCGCGTCATGTTGGTCTCTACCCGATGATGTCTGCTGAGGATGGCGGCATTGTGACAACAATCCGCGCACGGCTCGTTGAAGTTTTTTTCATCTTGCGCCACCTCCTCCTTTCTGGGTAACCCCAAGGCAGTTCCGAGGCCGCAGGCCGACGGATAGCACGTTCGCTATGCAGGTTGCTAAAGCCTGGTTGTTTCCGGCCGATGCAACGGTCACAGCCTATAGGGACGCACTCGTCATGAACGCCTTGAACAACATCGCCAGCACCTTGAGCATTCGCCCGTCTGCCCCGAGCAACACTGCCGCGCCGGCGCCCACGGCGGTCGCCGACAGCGAGGCGACGCAGACCGCTGCCGCGCCTGCCGATACCGAGAAAGGCGCGCCGGCCGGTGGCGCTGGCGGCGCGGGCGCAGCCCAGGGCAGCAGTGGTACATCGGACACGATCAAGGCGCTGCAAAAGCAGATTGCCGAGTTGCAGAAGCAGCTTCAGGAACAGCAGCAGGAGATGGCCCGCATCCAGGCCAGCCAGCAAAGCGAAGAAAGCAAGGCAGCCTCCGTGGCCGCCATCCAGGCGCAGGTGGTCGCCACCTCTGCGGCGTTGCAGACCGCCACCGCTGGGCTGCTTCAGGCCATGCAGCAATCCGGCAGCAGCACCGCCGGTTCCATGGTCAGTACCACGGCTTGACGTCCACCCCAGGCTACTTATAAACCCTTGGTCCATGAGCTAGGCTAGGGGCAGACATCACCGAGGAGCTCCCCAATGCTGGCGCCTGCCAAGCCTGTGCATGAAGAAGAGCGCGTACACGCCCTGCATGCGCTGAACATTCTCGACACTCGGCCCGAGGAGCGTTTCGACCGTCTTACCCGCCTGGCCAGGCGGCTGTTCGACGTGCCCATTGCCCTGGTCAGCCTGGTGGACAGCGACCGCCAGTGGTTCAAGTCGTGCCAGGGCATGGCCGCCACTGAAACGCCGCGAGATGTCTCGTTCTGCGCCCATGCCATCCTCAGCGACCAGATCCTCATGATCCCCGATGCCGGCAGCGACGAGCGTTTCCACGACAACCCGTTGGTGACCGGTGAACCCAGGATCCGCTTCTATGCCGGCTGCCCGCTGAAAGTGGGCAATGGCAGCAACGTCGGAACGTTATGTCTGCTCGATACCCGGCCGAGGGTCCTCGACGCCGAGGAACGCGGCCTGCTGCTGGACCTGGCGAGCATGGCCGAGCGCGAGATCGCCGCCTTGCAGTTGGCCAGCATCGACGACCTCACCCAGCTGTCCAACCGGCGCGGGTTCGAAGCCCTGGCCGAGCATGCCTTGAGCATGTGCAGGCGCATGGGCACGCCAGCGTCGCTGCTGTTCTTCGACCTCGATCGCTTCAAGGTCATCAACGACACCTTTGGCCACGCCGAAGGCGACCGCGCCCTGGTCACGTTCGCCCAGGTATTGCGCAGAGTGCTCAGGGAAATGGACATCGTCGGAAGAATGGGCGGGGACGAATTCGTCGCGCTGCTGCTGGGCTCCAATGCCGCCGCAGGCGATGCGGTCATCGAGCGCCTGGGCCGAGCCCTGGCAGACGCCAACGCCGAGCTGCAAGGGCGCTACTCGATCACCTACAGCGTGGGTCGCATCGAGTACGACCCCGGGCGTCACGACAGCGTAAAGCGTCTGCTGGCCGATGCCGACGGCGCCATGTATGCCCGCAAGCAGGCCGCTCGGCGTTCGTGATCGGCGCGGTCAGTCCGCGGCCTGACGCATTTGCTTCTTCTGCGCCTTGTAGTCCATCGCCACCGCCGGCGGTGCACTGCTCTTGCCGGTTTCCACCCATTTGCGCAGGCGGCTGGCGTCGGCAAAGTGGGTGTACTTGCCGAAAGCATCGAGGATCACCATGGCCACCGGTCGACCTCCCATTCGCGTCACCAGCACCAGGCAGTGGCCGGCCATGTTGGTGAAGCCGGTCTTGGTGATCTTGATGTCCCAGTCGTCCTTGTTGATCAAGTGATCGGTGTTATGGAAGCCCAATGTATAGCTGGGTTTCTTGAACGCCACGGTCTTTTCCCGCGTGGTGCTCAGCTCGCTCAGCAGCGGATACTGCTGCGCCGCCACCAGCAGCTTGGTCAGATCGCGTGCGGTCGAGACGTTGCTGGTAGACAGCCCGGTGGGCTCGACATAGCGGGTATGGGTCATGCCCAACGAGCGAGCCTTGGCATTCATCGCCGCAATGAACGCACCGTAGCCACCCGGATAGTGATGCGCGAGGCTCGACGCCGCACGGTTCTCGGAAGACATCAAAGTAATGAGCAGCATGTCCCGGCGATTCAGCTCGCTGCCGAGCTTGACCCGCGAAAACACACCCTTCATTTCCTTGTTCTGGCTGATGTCCACCGAAATCACTTCGCTCATGGACTGTTTGGCATCCAGCACCACCATGCCCGTCATCAATTTGGTCACCGACGCGATGGGCACCACATGGTCGGCGTTGTTCTCGTAGACCACTTTGTTGGTCTGCAGATCGATCAGCAGGGCACTGCCCGAGGCCAGGTGCAACTGCGATGGGTCACGCGGGATGGCGGCTTTTTCCGCCGCTTGCAGGTTCGGGGCGACGACAAAGGTGGTCAAGGCCAGCCACAGGCTGAAAAAAGATAGCGGGGTCTTCACGCGGAGCGCTCACTGAAAAAGAGGTAGATCGGGCTGATGATCGAGGCGGGGTCGAGAGTGTCGAATGTCACACGTCGGAAGTATGGCAAAGCGCCTGCCGATTGTCGCGCTTGTCGGGATGCACCGCGTGAAGAAAAGCTCATCCAGCTCGATGTCCGATGAAAAGCCCCGCAAGGCGGGGCTTTGTCGCAAGCGCAATGACTCAGGCCAACTGAGGGTGCTGCGCCGCAGTGAGTGTGGCGTACGCTTGCTTGGCGTGGGGCAGGGAGGGCAGGGGGCCGCTGATTGCCTCGCCGTCGCGCACTACGTACCAGCACGCCAGCAGGCCCAGATCGCGCAACTTTTCCGGGACTGCACTGCCGACTACCGACATGATTCTTAATACAGGCATGAGAGACCTCCGTGGTTCCTGCCGACCACCTTACGAAATCGACCCGCACCTTAGAAATCACCTTGCTCGATAGTCACCATCGACAATCCCTATCGCGCTCACACCGCGCGACTCACCAGCGCGGCGGGCCGTAGTAGACCGGCGGAGGCCCATAGTAGCCGCGCGGTGGCCCGTAGTAACCACGCGGCGGCGGTGGTGCTGCATACACGGGGTAGGGCTGTGCATACACCGGCTGCGACTGGACATACACCGGCTGCTGTACATAGACAGGTTGCTGAACATACACCGGTGGCGGGCTTTGCACATACACCGGTTGCTGCTCCACATAGACCCGCTGCGGTGCATTGGAGGTGACCACCGCGCCGACCACGGCCGCACCCAATACCGCGCCCAGTATTCCCGGCCCGGCACCCTGCCAGCCGCCGCCGTGCGCCGAGGCCTGGCTGGCCATCGCCAGCGAGCCGATCAACAGAGCGATCTTGGGAAGTTGACGCATCATGATAGATTCCTCGTGTTTCGCACCCCTGGCGTTCGAACCTGCGATAGGTCCAAAGCATTTCGCCGGGAACACGACTATGACAAAAAATCAGTCGAAAGCGTCCCTGTCCATGGGTAAATTTTGTGTAAGGGCATGGCGTCGTCAGCCCGCTTTCATACGTCACACGCCGCCCGGAGGCCACCGATGTCCATTTCTCCCAACCGCGATACCACCCTGTGCATGTCCCTCGCCGCGCGTCCCGGAACGTTCGGGGTGCGCTTCCACAATCACCTGTACGACCAGTTGGGTCTCGACTACTACTACAAGGCCATGACCACGCGCGACCTGCCAGCCGCCATCGGCGGCATGCGCGCCCTGGGCATCCGTGGCTGCGGCGTGTCGATGCCATTCAAGGAAGCCTGCATACCCCTGGTGGACGAGCTGGATGCGTCGGCAGCGGCCATCGAGTCGATCAATACCATCGTCAACGACAACGGCCATCTCAAGGCCTACAACACGGACTACCTGGCCATCCGCCAACTGCTCGACACGCACGGCGTCGATTCCGAAACCACCTTTGCCCTGCGTGGCAGCGGCGGGATGGCCAAGGCCGTGGCTTCGGCATTTCGCGACGCTGGTCTGCGCAATGGCTTGATCATCGCTCGCAACTACGAAACCGGCCGCGCGTTGGCCGACGCCTGCGGTTATCCCTGGCAGGCCGAGCTGGGCGATTCGCGCCCGCAATTGCTGGTCAACGTCACACCGATCGGCATGGCCGGTGGCGAGCAGGCCGACGAGCTGTCGTTTGAAACCGCCGCCATAGAAGCGGCGCAGCGGGTATTCGATGTCGTCGCGTTGCCTTGGCAGACACCATTGATCAAGGCCGCGGGCGAACTGGGCAAACCGGTGATCACAGGCTTGGAAGTCATTGCCATCCAAGCCCTTGAACAGTTCGTGCTCTACACCGGCGTGCGTCCAACGGCCGAGCAACTGCGTCTGGCCACCGAGTACGCCCGCAGCTGATCAGCGCGTCATTCCAGCCGCGACAAGCGCTCTTCCAGTACGGCGATGCGTGCCTCCAGCTCGTCGAGGCGGGTATCGTCAGGCCGCGAACCGCCGCGTTCGGGTGTCGCAGCACGGGCGTTCATGATTGCGTCAATGGCAGCCGGATCGCCCAGGGCGTGGGAGTAACGATCTTCGCGCTGGCCTGCCTGGCGCGGCACATGCACCGCGAAACCGCGGCTGATCAATCGCTCGAGTTGATGCAAGATCTGCTCGCTGTCCTCGAAGTCGTGCAGGCGGGCACTGCGCGACAGCAGCTCGCCAACGGTCTGCGGTCCCCGCAGGAACATCAGGCCCATCAGGATGACCTGGGCGGGCACCAGCTCGAGTGCCTTGTCCAGCCGGTGTTCCCAGCGATCGGCACGGCTGCCCATCACCAGTCGGGTCATCTGCCGGCCTTCCAGAGCGCGCAGGCTCTGCCCGATCTGCCCCTGGGTGTACTGGCTCACTGGCTCGCGACTGGTCTTCTGGTTGCAGGCCAGTACCAGCGCATTGAGCGTCAGCGGATAGGTTTCCGGATTGCTGGCCTGCTTCTCGATCAGTGCGCCCAGCACGCGGATCTCGACGGCATCGAGCTGCAGTGGTTCGGAAGCGTTTGTTTCAACGTCGGTCATGGCGAAACCCCAAGCAATCATCGCAGGCAATCATAGACGGCCAGTATGCTATAAAAGCCGCGCGAAAAGACGTCTGCCCGGCTGCCCGCCGCCGCCCGTGGCGCGGCTATGCGCGCGACGGCACGTCATCACCCGGGCGGGCGCCAAATTTGGGGTTGCTGCGCGTCAAAACCGGCCTTAGACTGCCGCCCCTCTTGACCATGTGCCCTGTGGTGCTTGAAGAATTCTGCCTGCGTCGCTTCCGGCGTCGCGAGCTTCCTGTTTTGCCCTAGCGCATTATTCGTTTGCAGAGAAATCAATGACAAAGGAAAAGTTGCTGGCCATGCCGGCTGATGACTACATGAACGCCGAGCAACTGGCCTACTTCACCGAGCTGTTGCAGGCCATGAAGATCGAGACCCAAGAGCGTATCGAGCAAAGCCGTGTAGCCATTGAAAGCCTGGATACGCCGGCTGATCCCGCCGATGCCGCTTCCGTGGAAGAGGAGCGCCACTGGCTGGTCAATGTCATCGATCGCGACCAGCGCCTGCTGCCGCAATTGGAAATGGCCCTGGGCCGGATCAACGACGACAGCTTCGGCTGGTGCGACGACAGTGGCGAGCCGATCGGTCTCAAGCGTCTGCTGATCAGCCCCACCACTAAATACTGCATCGAGGCGCAAGAGCGCCACGAGCAGATCGACAAGCATCAGCGTCAGGCATGATCACGCCCGCGCAGGCACCTCTTACGCCTGCGGATGCAATGCCACGTTGAGCTCATCGACGATGGGCGCCCATTCTGCGTCGCTGTGCAGCTCTTCTTTCAAGAAGTTGCGTTGCTGTTCACTCCAGAAGGGCGCATCTATCAGCTTGGTGTCTTGATCCAGCTGATGCTCGGCAATGAATTTCTGAATATCGGCCTCGTCGCTGGCCAGGCCCAGTTGATCGAAAAGGCCAGTAAGGCTTGGGTTCGGCAGATCCATGATGACTCCTCTGCGGCCGTTTCCGGCCATGATTGAAAGGTTACCCAGTATCTGAGGCGAGGCCCTCGCCAGAGTTCGCATGCGATGCCGGATTTGTCTGCAGTACTGACGGACAGAAGCACTGGCCTGTGCACCGTTTTCCGCCCAGGCCGCAGCCATGCAACAAACTTCTTGACCGCGGCGGGGTTCGATTCGGTACTATTCGCGGCAGATCACCGTCATGCGCATCATCGCTCGGATCATGTTGGTCGCCGGCTGCTCGATGCAGCTCCGGCGCCGCTCAGCCACACATGGCCAGGCCTGCCTTTTTCCTTCGCGGTCATCGGCAATTTTCCCTGCAGCAGGGTCGACGCTGCGCATCCCGGATCAAGGTTCGATCCTTTAGTCTTTCGTTAGCAGGTCGGTGGCAGTCATTGCACGTGCCGCCGACCGTTCGGCGCTCCCCGCGTCTTCAGGTTATTACCACGCGAACAGCGTTCGGTAGTCTGTGTTTCGATTTGAGGATTCTTCATTGGCAGTAAGTAATCTGGATATGCACGCACTGTTTGTGCTCGGCGACTTGCGTGCGAAGTTGGTCAAACTCTTTCAGTCGCGTTTCGTCTATGTCACCGAACAAAGCGCTGAAGGCATCTATATGGCCGAACTCGATACCGAGTCCGCACTGGTCGTCGATGACAAGCCCAGGCTCGAACTCAAAGTAGGCGACCATTTTCGCGCCGCGGTCTTGCCCAGTCGCGAAGGTGGCAAGTTCGAACTCAAGTTTCGCGACATCAAGCTTACCGTTTACGGGCTCGGCGAGTATGCCTTCGTCAGCATGGCGCAGGGCGAGGGCATCGTGTTCAAGGAAGGCCAGACGGTGATGCTGGTATTCGCCGCCCACGAGCGCATCGAGGAAAACCTCGGCAAGACCTTGAAGGCGGCAACCGCCAAGGCGGCGAAGTGGCGCAAGGGTGAGTTGGCCTTCAAGGCCAGCGAGTAACGCCTCGGGGAACCTGCGCTACAGTAAGTTGACTTACCCAAGTCATCGACTGTTTACCGAGGAACCCCGCATGAAAGGACTACGTGCCTGGCTGGCCGCTTGTGGCGCCGGCTTCTGGCTATCGACTGCAGCCATCCCGGCTCACGCGCAGCCGGCGCCCATACACTTCGCCGATCTGAACTGGGAAAGCGGCAGCTTCATCACCGAACTGCTGCGCTACATCGTCGAGAAGGGCTACGAGCTGCCCACCGACACCCAGCCCGGCACGACTATCACCCTGGAAACGGCCCTGGCCAAGAACGACATCCAGGTCATTGCCGAAGAGTGGGCGGGGCGCAGCCCGGTATGGGTCAAGGCCGAAGCCGAGGGCAAGGTCATCGGTGTGGGCGATACCGTCAAGGGTGCCACCGAGGGCTGGTTCGTTCCCGAATACGTGGTCAAGGGTGACGCCGCCAAGGGCATCAAACCGCTCGCGCCAGAGCTGCGCAGCGTCGCCGACCTGGCGCGCTACAAGGACGTCTTCAAGGACCCGGAAAGTCCCGACAAGGGCCGCTTTCTCAATAGCCCGATCGGCTGGACGTCCGAAGTCGTCAACGCGCAGAAACTCAAGGCTTACAAGCTGACTGACGATTATGTCAATTTCCGTTCGGGCTCCGGCGCTGCCTTGGATGCCGAAATCGCGTCGTCGATCCGTCGCGGCAAACCGGTGCTCTTCTACTACTGGTCGCCGACGCCGCTGCTGGGGCGTTACAAGCTTATCCAGCTCGAAGAACCGCCGTTCGATGCCAAGGCCTGGAGCACTCTGACCGATGCCGACAACCCTGCGCCGCTGCCGAGCCGCTCTCTACCTTCCAAGTTGTCCATAGGGGTGTCGAAGGCGTTCCAGCAAGAGTATCCGCAGCTGGTCGATTTCTTCGCCAAGGTCGATCTTCCCATCGATCCCCTGAACAAGGCCCTGGCCGACATGAGCGAAGCCCGCACATCGCCTCGCCAGGCCAGCGAGGCGTTCATGAAAGATCATCCAGACGTGTGGAAGGCATGGCTACCCGAAGAGGTCGCCAGCAAGGTCAGCGCCAGCCTCAAGTAGTCAGTGACCACTGTCGCTGCGGTGGCTGCTGACTTCGGCAGGCACCGCTTCCCCCGCGGTACGCTTGCGGAACAGCGCGGCCCGAGCCAGCAGCAGCGTGGTCACTGGCACGGTGATCGACAGCAGAATCGGGATGAGCCAGGCATGCACCACTGGCCCGTGCTTGAGCCAGGAAAAGTACAGGATCGAAGCCAGCGCCACGCACCAGGCGCCCAATGTCGACGCCAGCGCGGGCGGGTGCATGCGTTGGAAGTAGTCCTTGAAGCGCAGCAGCCCCAAGGCGCCGGTGAAGGCGAACACGCTGCTGGCCAGCAGCAATACCGCTGTGGCCACCTCCACCCAGAACGGCAGTATCTGTACCGAATTCATTCGATGACCTCTCCGCGCAGCAGGAATTTGGCCAGCGCAAACGAGCCCACGAAACCGAACAGGGCGATCAGCAGCGCTGCCTCGAAATAGGTGTCACTGGCGTAGCGTATACCCAGCACCAGCATGACCAGCATGGCCAGGATATACAGGTAATCCAGGGCCAGTACCCGATCCTGGGCCGACGGCCCCCGGAACAGTCTCACCAGGGTCAGCAACATGGCCAGGGCAAAGATGAACAGGCTCGCGACAATGGCATTGGACAGCAATGCGCTCATTGGAAAATCTCCATCAGCGGGCGTTCGTAGGTGTCTTTGAATTCCTTGATGAACTGCGCCTCGTCATCCAGATCCAGCACATGCATCAACAGGACGCTGCGATCCAGCGCCAGTTCGGACCACACGGTGCCGGGAATGACGGTGGCGACGGCCGCGAGGGCGGCCAGGCCGTTGGCATTGTGCAACTGCAGCGGAATCTCGATGAAGGCCGAGCGGGGCGCGCGAACGTCCATTGTCCACACCCGCCAGAATACCTGCAGGTTGGAAACCAGCACGCCGCCACCTACGCGCAGCAGCAGTTTCAGCACCACCATGGGCCGACGGATCCGTACCGCCTGAGGCCGCAGGGGCGACATCAGCAACGGCGCCAGCCACCCAAGCAGCGCGGCCAGCAACAGGTTCCCGGCGCTCAGGGACACATTGAGCAGCAGCCATAGTGCGGCAAGGGCAATGGACAAAAGAGGGGCGGGGAACAGGCGGCTCATGGTTCACCCTCCAGGCTGGCAGCAGTCGGGCTGGGTATTGGCTGAGCGCCCAGCACGGTCATCACGTATTGCTTGGGATCGTCGAGCATCGCCGCCGTGTCCGCCGTGTACCGCAACAGTGGCTCGGCGCGCATCGCCAACACGACGCAAAGCCCCAGCAAGACCATGATCGGCACGCATTCGTTGAGCCGCAGCAACGGCGAAGGCCGCTCGTGGGGCGTCCAGAAGCGCTGCATGCCGACCCGTGCCAGCGCGATCAATGACGCCAGCCCGGAGAGAATCAGCAACGCCAGGTAGGCCCATGCGGTTGCACTCAGGGTCTGCTCGCTGGCAACACCCAGACCCTGCGGGTTGAACAGTGCGGAAATCAGGTTCAGCTTGCCAATGAAGCCGGAGAGCGGCGGCATGCCGATGATCAGCAGTGCGCAGGCAATGAAGCTCAAACCCAGGAAGGCCATGGTCCATGGGATCACCTGACCCACCACGGCTTTCTGCTCGTCATCCAGGTTGATGCCCTTGGGTGGATGCAAGGCCTCGACTGCTGCTGGCAGCGGGTCGGCATCGTACTCCAGCGGGATTTCGTTGGCCGAGCGCGAGCGCTCGATCAACTCGGCCAGCAGGAACAGGGCGCTGAGCGCCAATGTCGAGCTGACCAGATAGAACAGCGCAGCGCCGATCAGTCCACTCTGCCCGAAACCGATGGCCGCCAGCAGGATACCGGCCGACACCATGATGCTCAGGCTGGCCATGCGCTCTAGGCGCTGCGCGGCAACGATGCACACTGCGGCCACGGCGATGGTCGCCAGCCCACCGTAGATCAACCACTGGCCACCGAAGTGCGCCGAGGCCCCGGCCTGTCCGGAGAACAACAGTGTCCACAGCCGCAGCAGGGTGTAGAAACCCACTTTGGTCATGATCGCAAAGAGGGCCGCAACCGGGGCACTGGCGGCGGAATAGGCCGGCACCAGCCAGAAATTCAACGGCCACATGCCGGCCTTGGCCAGGAAGGCCGTCGCCAGAATGGCCGCACCGGCATGCAGCAAGCCGCGATCCGCCTCGGGCACCAGCGGAATCTTCAACGCCAGGTCAGCCATGTTCAGGGTGCCGGTGACGCCGTAGATCATCGCCGCGCCGATCAGGAACAGCGACGAGGCAAGCAGGTTGATGGCGATGTAGTGCAGCCCTGCCGATACTCGGGCCCTGCCGGAGCCGTGCAGCATCAGGCCGTAGGACGCGGCCAGGAGCACTTCGAAGAACACGAACAGATTGAACAGGTCAGCCGTCAGGAACGCTCCGTAGAGCCCCATCAGCTGAATCTGGAACAACGCATGGAAGCTGGCGCCGGCCCGATCCCAGCGCGCCATGGCGAACAGCAGGGCGCAGACCCCGACGATGCCCGTCAGCACCAGCATCAATGCCGAGAGCCTGTCCACCACCAACACGATACCGAATGGCACCTGCCAGTTGCCGGGCAGGTACACGCCAATCGAGCTGGCCTGGCCTTGATCCTGTACCCACCACATCAGGTAACAGGCGATTGCCAGTCCCAGCATGCTGGAAATGACGTTGATCCGCGCTTTCAGCGGACGGTGTTTTTCTCCGAGCAGCATCATCAGTGCTGCCGTGAACAACGGCAGCACGATGGGCGCGACGATCAGATGGGGCATCCAGCTCATTCCTTGGGCTCCCGGCCGTCTACGTGGTCAGTGCCGGTGAGGCCCCGCGATGCCAGCAACACCACCAGGAACAACGCAGTCATCGCAAAACTGATGACGATGGCCGTCAGCACCAGTGCCTGGGGCAGGGGGTCGGTGTAGTTGAGCAGGTCCTGCGGCACACCTTCCTTGATGATCGGCTCCTTGCCGATGAACAGGCTGCCCATGCTGAAGATGAATAGGTTCACCCCGTAGGACAACAGGCAAAGGCCCATGACCACCTGGAACGTCCGCGGACGCAGGATCAACCAGACACCTGACGCAGCCAGGACGCCGATCGCGATTGCAATCACTTCTTCCATCAGACGGCTCCTTTGGGGGCGATGCCCTTGGGCAGGCTCGACGGGCGATGACCACGCACCGACTGGTGGCCCAGGGCGGTCAGGATCAGCAGGGTCGAACCCACTACCACGGTGAATACACCAATGTCGAAAAACAGCGCGCTGGCCACGTGCAAGTCACCCAGCAGCGGCAAGTGCAGGTGCGCGGTGTGCGTCGTCAGGAATGGATAGCCCAGTGCAATCGCACCCAATCCGGTGACGGTTGCGAACAGCAGTCCGGTACCCATCCAGCGCAAGGGACGCAGTCGCATCTGGGCCTCGACCCACTGCGTGCCTGCCACCATGTACTGCAGGATGAACGCCACCGACAGCACCAGGCCGGCGACGAAGCCCCCACCCGGTTGATTGTGTCCGCGCATGAACAGGTACATCGACACGATCACGGCCACCGGCAGCAACAGGCGGACCAGAACCGCTGGAACCATCATGAAACCCAGGGCCGTATCGTCCGCGCCACGTGGGTTGATGAGGTCGG
Organism: Pseudomonas sp. CFBP 8758; assembly: GCF_014841725.1. Taxonomy (NCBI): domain Bacteria; kingdom Pseudomonadati; phylum Pseudomonadota; class Gammaproteobacteria; order Pseudomonadales; family Pseudomonadaceae; genus Pseudomonas; species Pseudomonas sp. CFBP 8758. The sequence goes on from NZ_JACYUK010000001.1 coordinate 778,507, forward strand.
TGACCACGTCGGGTGCCAACGAGCGCTGCTGCGCAGGCAACTGCATGCTCTCCTTGGGTGGGCGGAAGCGTCGCAGCAGGGCGAACACGGTCAGTGCCACGGCGGCAAGGACCGTGATCTCGCCCAGGGTGTCGAAACCGCGGAAATCCACCAGCATGACGTTGACCACGTTGGTCCCGCCGCCCTGGGGCAGGGCACGGCTCAGGTAGAACTCGGAAATGAAGTTGGGTGTTGCACGGGTGAGCATCGAATAGGACAACAGCGCCATGCCGCCGCCCACGACCAGGGCCAGCACCAGATCGCGCAGGCGCCGCAGCTTGGCGCGGTCGAGAGTGGCTCGTGACGGTGCGACTTCCTCGATCCGCCGAGGCAGCCAGCGCAGGCCCAGCAATATCAATACCGTGGTGACCACTTCCACCACCAGCTGAGTGAGCGCCAGATCAGGCGCCGAGAACCAGACGAAGGTGACGCAGGTCATCAGCCCGCACACGCTGACCATGGTCAGCGCAGCCAACCGGTGGTATTTCGCCTGCCAGGCGGCGCCCAGCGCACAGGCAATGGCAATCATCCAGAGAATCACGAACACGCCCGAACCTGGAATTTTCGGTCGATCACCCCAGCTCAGGCCGCTGTAGAGCATCGGCGCCATCCCCGCCAGTACGGCGACCAGCACCAGCATGAACAACTGCGCCTGCAGGCGTCGGGTAGTCAACAGCAGCTCCGCCCTTCGCGCCAGCCGCATCATCACCACCTGCGAACGCTCGAACAGGCGCTTGCCATTGAAGCGTTCGATCACCGGTGGATAACGCAGGCGACCGTGACGGAACTGATTGCGCAACAGTACGTAGAGCAGCACCCCCGCGCCCATTGCGATCAGGCTCATGACCATCGGCGCGTTCCAGCCATGCCAGATAGCCAGGCTGTATTCGGGCAGCTCGCCGCCCACTACCGGCAATGCTGCAGCAGCAAGGAACGGCGCCACCGATTGCGCGGGAAAGATGCCGACCACCAGGCAGGTCAGCACGAGCAACTCAACCGGCGCACGCATCCAGCGCGGTGGTTCGTGGGGCACATGGGGTAGATCGGTCGCTTTCGGACCGAAGAATACGTCCACCGTGAAGCGCAATGAATAGGCGACGCTGAAGATACCGGCCAGCGTCGCCACCACGGGCAGAGCGATCTCGACCCAGGCGGTGGAGCTTATGAACACCGTTTCGGCGAAGAACATTTCCTTGGACAGGAAGCCGTTCATCAACGGCACACCGGCCATGGACGCGCTTGCGACCATGGCCAGCGTGGCCGTGAACGGAATCAGACGGAAAAGCCCGCTCAAGCGGCGTATGTCCCGCGTGCCGCTCTCGTGGTCAATGATGCCCGCTGCCATGAACAGCGACGCCTTGAACGTCGCATGATTGAGAATGTGGAACACCGCCGCCACGGCTGCCAGCGGGCTGTTGAGCCCCAGCAGCAGGGTGATCAGGCCCAGGTGGCTGATCGTCGAGTAGGCAAGCAGGCCTTTAAGGTCGTTCTGGAACATCGCCGCATAGGCACCCAGCACGAGGGTACATGCTCCCGCCCCACTCACTATCCAGAACCATTGCTCGCTGCCCGAAAGCGATGGCCACAACCGCGCCAGCAGAAACACCCCGGCCTTGACCATGGTTGCCGAGTGCAGATAAGCGGAAACCGGTGTAGGCGCGGCCATCGCATGGGGTAGCCAGAAATGGAACGGAAACTGTGCGCTCTTGGTAAGCGCACCCAGCAGGACCAGAGTCAGCATGACCGGATACAGGCCGTGCGCGCGGATGACGTTGCCCGCCACGAGCACCTTGTCCAGGTCGTAGCTGCCGACGATATGACCCAGCAGCAGCACCCCGGCCAGCAGGCACAGGCCACCTGCGCCGGTCACCATGAGCGCCATGTAGGCGCCGCGGCGTGCATCGGCGCGATGATGCCAGTAACCGATCAGAAGAAAGGAGAACAGGCTGGTCAATTCCCAGAAGAACACCATCTGGATCAGGTTGCCGGAGATCACTAGGCCTAGCATGGCGCCCATGAAGGCCAGGAAGAAGGCGAAGAAACGTGGTACTGGATCTTGCGGCGACATGTAGTAGCGCGCATAGAGCGCGACCAGCGTGCCGATGCCCAGCACCAGCAGGGAAAAGAGCCAGGCAAACCCGTCCAGGCGCAGCACCAGGTTGAGCCCGAGACTGGGCAGCCAGAGGAATTCCTCGCGTATCACACCGCCGTTGGCGATTTGCGGATACAGCATGGCTACCTGTACCGTGCCGACCAAGGCTACCAGTCCAGCCAGAAGCGATTCGGCGTTGCGCGCGTTGTGCGGCAGAATGGCTGCCACGCAACTGCCTACGAAGGGCAGAAGCAATAGTACTATCAAGGACATAGGCTTCTAATCTGCAGGAATATTGAAAACGATCATACGGGGTCACTGGGTGATCACCAACCCGCAAGCTGTGGCAGAATCGTACAGGCATGCTGTAACGACTTGTTTTTTTATGACAAATTTTTACCACCGTTAGCTCCGCCAGGATTGCGTCGATCAGCGGGACTACTCACAGCGAGCGCGAAACCCTTTGGTCAAAGACCCCAGTTCCAAAGCTTCGGTGCTTCAGCATGTCAGCCATAACGTGCGGCGCTTGCGTCAGGCCGCCGGACTTTCCCAAGCGGCTCTCGCGGAACAGTCCGGTGTCAGTCGCCGCATGCTGGTGGCCATCGAAGCCGGCGACAACAACGTCAGCCTGACCACTCTGGATCGCGTCGCGCAAGCGCTGGAGGTTGCCTTCAGCGACCTCATCCAGCCTGGCGAGAACCGCGACCCCAGCCGTATCAACGAGCTGGCGTGGGTCGGCACCTTGCCGGGCAGCAGGGCTGTACTCCTGGCCAGTACGGTGGCCAGCAAGGAGGTAGAACTCTGGGAATGGCTGCTGCAGCCCGGCGAATCCTATGCATCGGAGGCGGACGCCGAAGGGTGGAGCGAGCAGATCTACGTCTGCGAGGGACGCCTCACCATCATATTGGCGGGCCGCACCCGCGAACTCGCGGCCGGCGAGTTTTTCGTCTACCCGAGCAATCAGCCCTACGCGTACCGCAACGACAGCGAAACGGCTGTCCGCTTCGTACGTAACGTCGTCATCTGAACTCCTCCAGGCTGCAAGGTGACCGCAACGCCGTCGAGCAGGTGCGAAGCGTCCTTTCTCGAGGTTGCCCCGCGCTGCTGCCTTCGCCATTATCCGTCCACACGATCTGCCTCCAACATCTGCCTAAAAGATCCAGCACCCGAACCGGAGCCCGAATGAGCCTGACACCTTCCGCCCGCTTTCCCGTTGCCGAGCGCTTGCGCGACATGCGCGCGCTCATGCTCCGCGAGGGCATAGATGCCTTGCTGATACCTTCGGCGGACCCGCATCTATCCGAATATCTGCCGGAGCACTGGCAGGCCCGCCAATGGTTGTCCGGGTTCCAGGGCTCGGTCGGAACCCTGATCGTGACCGCCGAGTTCGCCGGTCTCTGGGCCGACAGCCGCTACTGGGAGCAGGCACGGGTCGAACTCGCCGACAGCGGCATCGAATTGGTCAAGCTGATCGCCGGGCAACCGGGCCCACTGGATTGGCTGGGTACTCAGGTGCGCGCAGGCGGCACGGTTGCAGTCGACGGCGCGGTCATGGCAATCGCCGCCGCACGGCAGTTGCGAGAAAAGCTCCAGCAGACAGGTGCGTCACTGCGTACCGATACCGACCTTTTCGCTCAGGTCTGGCTCGATCGCCCGGCATTGCCTGCGCAATCGATCTACGCACATGCCGCACCCTACGCTGTGCGCGAGCGCGGCGAAAAACTGAAGACGCTGCGCGAGCAGATCCAGGCGCATGGCGCCCATTGGCACTTGTTGGCAACCCTTGACGACATCGCCTGGCTGTTTGACCTGCGCGGGTCGGACGTACCCTATAACCCGGTATTCGTCGCATTCGCCTTGATCGGCGAGCGCTCGGCCACGCTGTTCACTGCGCTGTCCAGGGTCGATAGCAGCGTGCGCGACAGCCTGGAGCAGGACGGCATCGAGGTTCGCGACTACACCGACATCGCATCGGCGCTGGCCGCTGTGCCGGTAGACGAAAAGCTGTTGCTCGACCCGGCCCGCGTCACCGTTGGCATCATCGAAAACCTCGGGACGGGTGTGGCCCTGGTAGAAGCACTCAATCCAACCACCCTGAGCAAATCGCGCAAGACCGAACCCGAAGCGGAACATATCCGCCATGCCATGGAGCAGGACGGGGCGGCACTGTGCGAGTTCTTCGCATGGCTGGAAGGTGCCTGGGGCCGCGAACGTATAACCGAATTGACCATCGACGAGCGGCTGACGGCTGCGCGCGCGCGTCGACCCAACTTCGTCTCGCTCAGCTTCTCGACCATCGCGGCGTTCAACGCCAACGGTGCAATGCCGCATTACCGCGCCACCGAACAGGCCCATGCCGTGATCGAGGGTGACGGTCTGCTGTTGATCGACTCCGGTGGCCAGTATCTAGGTGGCACTACCGACATAACCCGGATGATTCCGGTCGGTGCGCCCACGGCGCAACAGCGAGCGGATTGCACCAGGGTGCTGCAAGGCATGATCGCCCTGTCACGCGCCACTTTTCCCAAGGGGATCCTTTCACCCTTGCTCGATGCCATCGCACGCGCGCCGATCTGGGCCGATCAGGTCGACTATGGGCACGGCACTGGCCATGGGGTGGGTTATTTCATGAATGTTCACGAAGGGCCGCAAGTCATCGCCTATCAAGCCGCGACGACACCGCAGACGGCCATGCTGCCGGGGATGATCACATCGATCGAACCGGGCACCTATCGTCCTGGGTCTTGGGGTGTGCGTATCGAGAACCTGGTCCTCACCCGCGAAGCCGGCAAAAGCGACTTTGGCCAGTTCCTCGACTTCGAAACCTTGACCCTATGCCCCATCGATACGCGCTGCATAGATGTTCACGAGTTGTCGACAGCTGAGTGCCGATGGCTCAACGACTACCATGCCGAAGTGGCCCGGCGAGTGGCGCCCTTGCTGGCAGGCGCCTCATTGGAGTGGCTGCGCGAGCGCACTCTACCCGTGTGAAGAGCCAGATCAGTCGGCGGCCACGGCAGGGGCGTGTTCGGCACGAATCGTCAGAGTGGCTCCGACTGAGGCCATGATGATCGCGCCTATGGCCAGCCATTGGGTAGTGCTCAGCACTTCATGCAGGAACAACAGCCCCGACAGCGCTCCGATGGCCGGCTCCATGCTCATCAACGTACCGAAGGTTCGCGCAGGCAAGCGCGTCAGTGCGACCATTTCGAGGCTGTAGGGTAGCGCCGTGGACAGGATTGCCACGGCGATGGCAGTTGGTATCAATGCCATGTCGAGCAAGGCGCTGCCCGCATGCGCAATACCGATCGGCGCGATGAACACCGCAGCGATCATCACACCCAGTGCGGCGGTCTGCACGCCATTGTCGGCACCGGCCTTCTGCCCGTACAGAATGTACAGCGCCCAGCACACGCCAGCCCCCAGCGCATAGCAGACGCCGACCGGATCGAGCCCTGCCTGCGCCTCTCCCATGGGTATCAATAGCAGCAGTCCGACGACTGCCAGGGCAACCCAGGCAAAATCCACAGCCTTGCGCGAAGCCAGAATGGCTACCGCCAACGGCCCGGTGAATTCCAGGGCCACGGCGATCCCCAGCGGTACGGTGCGCAGCGACATATAGAAGAGCAGGTTCATGCAGCCCAGAGCGATACCGTAGATCATCACCGTCTGCAGCGTTGTCCAGGTCAGCTTGGCGCGCCATGGGCGCAGCAGTACCAGCATGAACAGGCTGGCGAAGATCAGACGCAAGGCGGTCGTACCTTGTGCACCTATCAACGGAAACATGCCCTTGGCCAGCGAGGCACCAGTCTGGATGGACGCCATGGCTATAAGAAGTAGAGCGATAGGGTAGAGCTTGGTAGTCAGCGAAGGCGGAGTCATGTGTCGGCTACTTGGCAGGTGTGAAAGGCATGCGTGCGGCGTATCATGGCCAAGGCGGATGAAATGAGCAATATATTGCCCATTTTTATATTTGCTGAACTTTCTCCGTATTGGCTATTGACGCCCGCCGGAATCACTCTATAATTCGCCCCACTTCCGGCGCAGCCGAAACGATAAACCTCTTGTTAATCAATGAGTTGGCCGTTTTAGAAGGTTCGGAAGGGTTTCGATCGTCAAGGTCGGAAGCGGTGAAAAAGGCAGTTGACAGCGGTTTGAAATGCTGTAGAATTCGCCTCCCGCTGACGAGTGATCGAAGCGAGTCAAGTGTTTGAAGTTGTTCAGGTTTCTGGCCA